>NZ_JACVBI010000010.1:0-285902 GCF_014852305.1 Pseudomonas sp. PDM09
CCGAGCCATTGATGCTCCAGCTGGCGGTGGCATCGTGATCGATGTCGGCCGAGCTGAACTGGCCACTCACGCTGAGGGTGGTGTCTTCCTTCACCGCGCCGGCATCGTTGCCGGTCACGAAGCTGAGTACGGGCGCATCGTTAGTGCCGCTGACGGTGACAGTCACCAGCTGGGTGTCGACACCGCCGAGGCCATCGCTGACCTGCACGCTGAACACTTCGTCGTGACTTTCGCCCGCCTTCAATGACTGCACGGCACTGGCGATGCCGTCGCTGCCATTGGCCAGGGTATACGTCCACTGGCCGGTGCTGTCGACGGCGATCGAGCCATAGGTTCCGGTTGCCGAGCCATTGATGCTCCAGCTGGCGGTTGCGTCGTGATCGATGTCGGCCGAACTGAACTGGCCGCTGACGTTGAGGGTGGTGTCTTCCTGCACCGCGCCGGCATCATTGCCGGTCACGAAGCTGAGCACGGGTGCGTCGTTAGTGCCGCTGACGGTGACGGTCACCAGCTGAGTATCGACACCGCCGAGGCCATCGCTGACCTGCACGCTGAACACTTCATTATGACTTTCGCCAGCCTTCAATGACTGCACGGCACTGGCGACACCGTCGGTGCCATTGGCCAGGGTGTACGTCCACTGGCCGGTGCTGTCGACAGCGATCGAGCCGTAAGTGCCCGAAGCCGAGCCATTGATGCTCCAGCTGGCGGTGGCATCGTGATCGATGTCGGCCGAACTGAACTGGCCACTCACGCTGAGTGTGGTGTCTTCTTGCACGGCGCCGATATCGTTGCCTGTCGCGAAATTGAGCACGGGTGCGTCATTGGTGCCAGTGAGGGTGATGGTGACAGTCTGAGTCGCCGAAGCAGCATTAGCCGCGCCACTGTTGTCGGTGGCAACCACCGTGTACGAGAAGGTGATGGTTTCACCCGCACCGAGGAAGTCGAGGTTCTGGTTGCTGCTGTAGTCCCAGCTGTTCTGATCGACCGAGAAACCGGCCACCAGTGCCGAAGCCACGCCCGCATTGAGCGTGCCGCCGCTCCAGGCGATGTTGCCGTTGGAGGTGTGCGACACAGTCACCACGTCGATATTGTCAACATCGGCAAAACTCAGGGCACCGCTGTCGCTCAGCGTGGCGGTGCCATTACCTTCGTTTATTGCGCCGCTGCTGTCGGCGATCGTCAGCGTCGGCCGATCGTTAGTACCGGTGATAGTAATGGTCACGGTCTGCATCGCGCCGTCGCCAATCGCCACGTTATAGGTTTGGGTGACGATCTGGCCTTCGCCGAGGAACTGCAGGGCGGTATTGTTCACCGCGAAGTTCCAACCCAGCGAACCACTGGCCGTGCCGGTGCTGTCGCTCAGTGGATCAGTGGTGAAACTGCCCAGATAGCCGGAAGCGCCCGGCGTGACGGTGACGCTGTGGGTATCGATCAGGTCGACGTCGGTGAAGGTGATGTTGCCGCTGGCTGCGTAGTCGCCGCTGTCTTCCCCGGCATCGCCGGCTTGCACGCCGCTGGTGATCTGCACCTGGTCGTTGGTGCCGGTGATAGTGATCGTCACGTTCTGCGTGGTCGACGAACCATGCCCATCATTGATGGTGACCACATAAGTTTCGGTAGCCGTCTGACCCTGGGCCAGGGACTGGGCTGCCGCGTTATTGAGGGTGTAAGTCCAGTTGACGGAGCCGTCGGCGGTGTTGGCCGCTTCGGTCACGGGGGCAAGGACGAAGGTGCCCAGCGCGGTTGTATTGCCTCCCGCCGCCACGAAAGAGGCGGTATGCGTGTCGCTCAGGTCTACATCGCTAAAAGCAATAGTGCCTGTCGCGCTCAGCGAGTCAGTGGTGCTCGGTGTTGTGGTCGCATCTTCGGTTACCGTACTTGCCTGTGCGCCGAGGCTCATCGTTACACTGTCATTCATGCCAGCGAACTGCACCTGCGCGGTAGCCCAACTGAGCGTGCCGTTACCCAGACGAATCGCATAGGTAAAACTGTCCGTCAGGGACCCTCCAGCAGCAAGCGCCTGAAGTTGTTCCTTGAAAGTCGTCGATAACGTAGCAGCGTCGTAGCCGACTTTGCCATCCGACGTAATCCAGATCTTTGCACCATTGAAACTGGTGTCAGCACTCGTCGCCTCGATTCTGCTCGTGTCCTGGACCAGCAGGTCGGCCGGAGCATAAACCTTGGTGGCGGTAGAAAGACTGGTTGCGTTATCGAGTGACCACAGTGTCTTCGCGTTGCCACCGAGGTCATTGGACATGACGTCCAGGTACACGACTCCCAGCAGGTCTTCAGTGATGGCCGCGGTGCTCGTGCCAATAACTCCGGCAGTGAAAATGTCGTCCTGCGCCTGCGGAGTGTTGGAAAACGAAGTAACGGTGCCGCCGCTGGTCGTTGTGGTGGTAGCCATGTCTTTCTCCCGAAAATGCCATTTTTTTATTTTTGGAATCGCTAGGACTGCTAACAGGACGAAGTCCCGTTCTTGCACCGCTCAGGTCGTTCAAGAGTGGTGCGAGGCGGCCGCCGGACATCGTCGGCCAGCTGACGGGACAACCGCTGCCGGCAGAGGCGCGCGGGTATTGCGGGGGTGGAAAAGCTCGCCGCACTCGAGGAGCGGATCGCAGGACCGGTTGGGCGAACGTAGGCCCGAACCTGGGGCTGCATTACGCACGGCGCGCAGTAATCTGAGAGCTCCCATGTGGAAGGGACTCCTGAAGTAATGGCTGAATGAGGCCGTGTCTTGGGATAACCCTGACTCAGGAGTACGGCCTTTCCTGATATCAGTTTGATAGGTGTTTAGTTGTGGGCTCAGGCTTTGTAAAGGTGTTAACCGGATGAAACGGTGCCATGTGCCAATATTCCGACAAGTGGGTGTTTTGGTGTCAATATTATGTCGATCTGTTTTTGGCGAATGGGTCGCAGGCACTCAACACTGGTGCGGCTCAAATGATCTGAAACCCTTATGCAGCATGGGCTGGCTGTGTTTTATCGGTGCTGGGACGCCCCTGAAATTTCAGCGTTCAGTGTTAAAAAGGCCCTGCCAGAGCCTGATGGAGGTCGGTTAAGGGTAAATCGGACATGTAGGAGCCAGGCTTGCCGGCGAAGGCGCTCTTAAGGACGCCTTCGCCGACAAGCCTGGCTCCTACGAAAAGCGGTCCCGCGTCTGCTGTGGCAGGTTTTTCATGGCTAAAACCACCCGACGACCTACATGGAAAGTCTGTCACTACTGTGCCTTACTGCTCACTCCACTCAAGGAGCCAAGCAATGCGACACAGAGGCGCCCAGTTCTGGTTATGGACCGACAATCGGTTATCGCTGCACATCCATGAAGAAGTCCTCAGCGACGGGGTGCAGGTGGAAGTGCGGGCTCGGGTGAATCACGAAGGTATCACCCAGGTGTTCATAGGTATTTATGATGACCATGGGATCATGCTGTGTGAGGAGTTTCACGACAGGGATCGGGATGAGCCTTACTGCGCGGCGTTGAAGTGGGGCGCTCAGCGCGCGAGGGATGTTGTGGCGGACGCGCAAGGGTTCGTCGCACCGCATCGGGTGCAGTTGACGCTAAGCCCGGTCATCACTGATGAGTCGGTACTGGCGCTGCGGCGCATGGAAATGAGCGAGCATGAGCGTTTCAAGCTCAGTTGCGAAGACGCATGGTCGGAGTATCTGGCCGCCAAAGCGGCCATGTTGAACCTCATGCGTGCGCCCAAGGTCGATCCCAAGGTCTGGGCAGACCACAAGGAGCGTCTGAGACAGGCGATTGACCGGCGCGTCTGGCTGCAACGCACCTATTTACGCTGAGTGATTACACCCCCTCATGGCTGGGGTTGCCGCAGGGTCTCAATGGTTGTGATCAGATCATCGTAGGAAACCGGTTTTCCAATGTGCTGGTCGAAACCCGATTGGTGGGCTTTCTGAATGTCACTACTGGCGCCATAGCCGGTCAGGGCAATGGCCGGCACATCCTTGGCAAGCGGCAACTGACGCAATGCATTCATCAGCTCATGGCCGTTCATGACCGGCATGCCCAAATCCGAAATGATCAGATCGAAACGGGTGCTCTTCGCTGCGTCCAGAGCGGCCATCGGACGATCAAAGGCAATGACTTCGGCGTCCTCCATTTCCAGCAGCATTTTCAGGGTTTCCAGTACCTCGGCAGAGTCGTCGACCAGCAGAATCGTCAAGCCGCTCAGTCTTCCTGACACATCGTCGATTTGAGCTTCGGTTTGGGTTTTTTCTTCGGTGTTGGCCAGTGGCAAGTAGACACTGAAGGTACAGCCTTCCCCGACGCCCGGGGAACTCACCTCTACCGTACCCCGTTGGGCCTCGGTCAACTGGCGGACCAGTGACAAACCGATGCCCAGCCCCTCGCGTTGGTGGTTGGCGTGTTGTGTTTCAGCCTGGCCAAACAGGTCGAATACGTGCTCCAGGTGCTCGGCCGCGATACCAATGCCGTCATCCTTGACGTCCAGGCGCGCCATGTTTGCGGCCTGCTGGGCGATCAATTGCACGTGGCCGTTGGGCGGGGTGAATTTCAGTGCGTTGTTCACCAGGTTCCAGATGATCTGCTCCAAGCGCGTCGGATCGGCGCACACCATCAACGGCTCTGACGGTACTTGCAACTCGACGGTGGTGCTGTGCCGATCATTGAGGACGACAGTGTGGATATCGCGCAGCACACTGGCCAGGTCCACGGCGATCGGTTTCAGCTTGAGCTTGCCGGTACGGACACGGGCAACGTCCAGCAGGTCATCGATGATCCGTGCCTGGCTGCTGACGGCATCGCAGATGGTGCTGACGGCTTTGGCGGCAGGCGCCACAGACTTGGTCACCGGCAAGCGTCTCAGCAGTTCGGCGTTGAGCTGGAGGGCGATGTACCAGCGCTTGTCGGTGCTGCTGACTTCGCGCTCGATCATGTTCAATGATTCGAATACCTGGGCGGCATCACTCGCCAGCTCTTCGTAGTGCAGGCGATGGGTGATGTCGAGCAGTGAACGGCCGGTATCCATCGGCAACATGCTGAAAATGTCGGTGGCGCGGGGGGTGAACCATTTGATCCGCATGCTGCGGTCGACAAAGACCGTGGCAATGTCGGTGGAGGCGATCAGGTTGGTCAGGTAGTCGTTGATCTTGTCGGTTTCTTCGACTTTGGTTTTCAGCTCGTAGTTGACCGTCAGCAACTCTTCGTTGATCGATTGCAGCTCTTCCTTGCTGGTTTCCAGCTCTTCGGTGGCCGAGCGCAATTCTTCGTTGATCGCCTGCATTTCTTCGTTGGAGGCTTTCAGTTCTTCACTGGAGATTTCCGATTGTTCAATGGTGTCCTGCAAATGCAGCTTGGTGCGTTGCAGTTCACGCTCCAGGTTGGACAGTACCTGGCTCTCGGTTTGCAGCAGAGTCGTGGTCGTCACTTGCGAAGGATCGACTTCGACTTCCTCGAAAATCACCAGGACGAACTCGCCGTCCGACTCTTCATCCTTGTAAGGCTGCGCCTCCAGGCTGACCTTGTAGCGCCGGTCTTCGCGCTTGATCGACACCTCGCGGGATTTGACCGCCAGGCCACTCTGCTGGACCTGGAACAATGTGGTGCGGATCTCCAGGCGCAGCTCCGGAAGGATCAGCGTCAGCAGGTTGCGTGACAGCTCACCGCCCACATGCCGCAGGAAACGCCCGGCACTTTCGCTCATGTGCAAGATGTCGGCGTTGGCGTCGACGATCATGCTCGGTGGGGCGGCGCGCTCGAGGGCGCGCTGGTGGATGTCGGCGAAGGACAGCTTGCGCGGCACTGCGTTTTGCGGTGTCTGGCGGGAAACGTTGCTGCGCACATAGCCGCCGCGTGGCACGGTCGGCGTGCGTCGGCTATTGGCGGTGCCGGTCTTGGCGCGGAAGATCCGGTTGCGTTTGTCTACCGGCGTGAACAGATCATGGCAAGCGTCTGCGCTTTCTGAAGACCCCAGGAACAGGAAGCCGCCAGGGCGCAATGCAAAGTGGAACATCTGAAGGATTTCGCGCTGTACTTCGCGATCCAGATAGATCAGCAGGTTGCGGCAAAAACGATCAGGTCGATCTGCGAGAAAGGCGGGTCGGATAACAGGCTGTGTTTGGCGAACAGCACCTTCTCGCGGATTTCCTTGCGAATCCGATAGTGGTCATCCTCCTTGATAAAGTAATGCCGCAGCCGCGTCGGCGGCACATCCGTGACGATCGCTTGAGGGTACAGACCGGCCCGGCCGATGCTGATGGCGCGTTCGTCAATATCGGTGGCAAAAATTTGCAGCGAGGCCTTGCTGGATTCCAGTTGCAGCTGATCGTTGACCAGCATCGCCAGGCTGTAGGCTTCTTCGCCGGTGGAGCAGCCAGCCGACCACACTCGAATTTCTTCTTTCTCAGGCTGCGCCGAGACCGCGGCGCTGACCAGTTGCGGCACGATATCGCGCTCCAGCGCTTCGAAGGCTTCGCGATCGCGGAAGAAGTTGGTCACGCCGATCAGCATGTCCCCCAGCAGCGCCTTGGTTTCTTCGGGATTGCTTTGCAGGTAGCGGTAGTAAGCCACCAGGTCCGGCTGGGCCGTGACCTGCATCCGGCGCTCGATCCGCCGTAATACCGTCGCGCGTTTATAGTGCTTGAAGTCATGACCAGTGCCGGTGCGCAATTGGATCAGCACGTCATGCAGCATTTGTTCGGCGAGCGCTGCATCACGCTCGGACACCGAGGCGATGGTTTGCAGTTCCGGGTCGTTGGCAGTGGGCAAGCTGATTTCCTGGGAGTTGTGCCATAGATCCAGCAACTTTTGCGGCATTTCGACCACGGGTAACACCAGATCAACCATGCCGGTCTCGATGGCCGCTCGTGGCATACCGTCGAACTCGGCATCTTCCGGCACCTGGGCCATGGTGATGCCGCCGTGTTCCTTGATACGTGACAAGCCGACCGCGCCATCGGAACCGCTGCCGGAAAGTACCAGGCAAAAGGCGCGTTCCTGGTGTACTTCGGCCAGGTCACGGAAGAACAGATCGATCGAGGCGTGGCGTCCCAACTGTGGATCGTTTTCACTGACCTCAAGGTTGCCGTCATTCATGGTCAGCCGCTGCGCCGGTGAGATGACGTACACCCGGTTTTTTTCGATCGGCACGGTTTCGGTGACCTGCAGAACCGGCATCTGGGTCGATTCCTGGATGATCTTGTCTGCGATGCTCTGATGGTCGGGCGACAGGTGAAGAATGATCACAAACGCCATGCCGTTATCGTGAGGCATGTTCTCGAAGAACAGTTTAATGGCTTGCAGCCCGCCCGCTGACGCGCCAATACCCACCACCGGAAAGTCCAGGGTGCTGGGGCTCAGGGCCTTTTGCTCAGGAGCGGTGGCCGAGTGCTTGGGGTTGGTGGTCATTTCTTTTGCCTTTGCTGGCGATGTAAAGCGTATTGAGTTCAAGCGGGTATAAAACGCGCGTCAATTCAGAATAATCCCGTTTTTCAATAAGGCCTTCAATTATTTAGCGCGCATTTGTGGGGTTATATAAGTTTTTGACCACCCAACGCACGATTGCATTCCCGTCGCTTCAAGGGAACGCGACTACTGGCCGATAACCCGATCGGCTGTGTGAGTTTCGTCGCTGACGGCCGGCACGTGTGATCACGGAATTGTGCGAAATCGCTTGATAGCCTATGGCCTCCCGCTATCATCTGCGCGCCCGAAAAACGGCCGCGACGCTGAGTTCATCCGTGTCACTGCCTTTAGGTTGTTCTTCTTAAATTGCCTGGAAATCTTCGATGCTGTCGTATCACCAAAAAAGCTTCCTGATCGTCGATGATTTCTCGGATTTCCGCAGTTCCGTCAGGTCCATGCTGCGGGAGCTGGGCGTCAAGGACGTGGACACCGCCGATACCGGTGAACAGGCGCTGCGCATGTGCTCGCAGAAGTCTTACGATTTCATCCTGCAGGACTTCCATCTGGGCGACGGCAAGAAGAACGGTCAGCAAGTACTCGAAGACCTGATGATCGAGAAACTGATCAGCCATGAAAGCGTGTTTGTCATGGTCACTGCCGAAACCAGCCAGGCCATGGTCCTCAGCGCACTGGAGCATGAGCCCGACGCTTACCTGACCAAGCCGTTCAACCGTTCCGGCCTGGCCCAGCGCCTGGAACGGCTGGAGCAGCGCAAAACGTTGCTCAAACCGATCCTGCAAGCCCTTGACCGGGGCAAACCGGTTGAAGTGCTCAATGCCTGCATTGCCCTGTGCAAACAGGACATTCGGTATTCGCCGCTGTGCCTGCGTTACCGCGCCGACGCGTTGCGCGATTTGAACCAGAACGAAGCGCTGGAGCGTCTCTATGACAGCATCATTGCTGATCGGCCTTTGCCATGGGCATTTGCCGGGTTGGGCCAGTTGCTGTTCAAGCGCGGCCAGGTCAGCCAGGCCAAAGGCATTTATGAAAAGGCTCTGAAAGTTTTTCCGATGATGCCGGCTCTCTACGACGGCATGGCTGATGTGCTGGTCGCCGAAGGCGACACCAAGGGGGCGCAGAGAGTTCTGGAAGAGGCTATTCGCCTGTCGCCGCTGGCGGTGCGCCGGCAAGCGTTGCTGGGCAAGCTGGCAATGGCCAACGAGGATTTCGATACCGCTTCCAAAGCCTATCGCCAGGCGGTGGCCCAAGGGGCGCAGTCACGTTTCAAGGATGCGGAAAGCAACCTCGGCCTGGCCCATGCCTTGATCAGCAAGGGCAGTGAGAAAGGCCTGGACACCCGGACCCGCCTCGAAATCAACACCACGCTGAGTGCGGTGGCGAAGGAGAACCCTTCCGACCCCGGCCTGCAGATTCGTGCGCGTCTGATGAAAGCCACCAGTCTGCTGCTCAACGATGCCGAAACCGCCGAGAAGCTCACCGAGCAGGCGATGATGCGCCTCGATGGCATGGAGCAGTTCATGAGCGCCGAAGCGGCGCTGCTGGTGGCCAAACAGCTGCAAATGCTGGGGCAGGCAAGTGCCGGCGCTTCGATGCTGAAAAACTGTGCGGAAATCTACGGCGACGATCCGACCGTGATGAAAGGCATCGCCAAACTGACTGACGACCCGACCATCCTCAACTCCGGTAACGCAGCCGCCGACCTTAACCGTCAGGGCGTGCGGGTGTACAAGACCGGCAACCTGGTGGAAGCCCGGGATGTATTCCGCAAAGCCCTGGCGTTGCAGCCGAAGAACATCAGTATTGCCCTGAACATGGCGCAGTCGTTGCTGCACGGCACTGACACCAGCGTGCCGTCGGCCGAACTGGAAGAATGCCGGGCCTGCCTGAAAACCGTCGGCCTGATGCCCGATACCGACGCGCGTTATCCGCGCTACCAGAAACTGAAAATCAAGGCGTTCGGCGAATGATCGACAGCGAACCGTCACTCGACTTTTCCACGGTGATTGCTTCCACCGTGCATGACATGAAGAACTCCCTGGCCATGCTGATGCAGGCGCACAGTCAATGGCTGGCGCGCTTGCCCGATCCCGAGCAACACACCCCGGAGCAGGGCGTGATCGACTTCGAGTTCGCCCACCTCAATGGCATGCTGGTGCAATTGCTGGGGCTGTACAAACTCGGTGTCAACCAGATGCCGTTGCAGCCGGCCTACCATGAGCTGGATGATTTCATCGAGGCGCAACTGGCGGCTCACCAGGAAGTGTTCGCCAGCCGCGGCATTATCGCGAGCTATGAAGTGGACCCGTTGAGCCCGCTGGGTTTCTTCGACCGGGAACTGATTGCCTCGGTACTCGCCAACTGCATCAACAATGCCATTCGTTACGCCCGCCATGCCTTGTTGATCAGCGTCAGCGATGAGGCCGGGCAACTGGTGCTGACCATCAACGACGATGGTGAGGGTTATCCGCCCGAGATGATCGAGCGTCAGGCCGATTACGTGCAGGGCATCAACCACAGCAGTGGCAGCACCGGCCTGGGCCTGTACTTTGCCGGACGGATTGCCGCCTTGCATCAGCGCAACGGCGTGGGCGGACGCACCGAAATCAGCAATGGCGGCCCGTTGGGCGGTGGCGTGTTCAGCCTGTATCTCCCCTGACAGACACAATCCCCGAAGGCTGCGATCTTTTGATGTTGCCTTTAAAAAGCAAAGTCAAAAGATCGCAGCCTTCGGCGGTTCCTCCACCTTTTTGTTTGACGCTGCTTGATATTCCGAACAGCCGAAGCCTATTTTGTACGGGTCGCCGTTCGCGGCTCGTACAACAACAAGGATTGCGTCATGACAACCGATGGCCATCGTTCACTCGCGCAGCGATTGACGGGCATTGATGAGATTGAATGTGTCACGCCGGACCTGAACGGCGTACCACGCGGCAAGGTGATGACCGCCGAAGGATTTCTTGAAGGGCGGCGTTTGCAGATGGCGCGGGGAGTGCTGCTGCAATGCATCATGGGCGGTTATCCGCCGGCGCGCTTTTACGGCAGTGATGATGGCGACCTGGCGCTGGTGCCTGATCCCGCGCAGATCCACCGTTTGCCCTGGAGCCCGCAGCCTCGGGCGCTGGCCATTTGTGATGCGGACGAACTGACTGGCGAGAGCTCGCCATTGTCGACCCGCGGCCAACTCAAGGCCGTGATCGCTCGATATGCCGCCCTCGGTCTGGCGCCGGTGGTGGCGACCGAGCTGGAGTTCTTCGTCTTCGCGCCCAACCCTGACCCGACGCAACCCTTCCAGCCACCACTGGGCCTGGACGGTCGTCGCGAGGACGGTCATTCGGCGTTCAGCGTCAGTTCCAATAACGGCTTGCGGCCGTTCTTCAATGAAGTCTACGAATGCATGGCGGCGTTGGGCTTGCCGCGCGATACCTTCATGCACGAGATGGGTGTCAGCCAGTTCGAGATCAACCTGCTGCACGGCGATCCGCTACTGTTGGCCGACCAGACTTTACTGTTCAAGCATCTGCTCAAAGAAGTGGCGCTCAAGCATGGCCTGACCGTGGTCTGCATGGCCAAGCCGTTGGCGCACACACCGGGCAGTTCGATGCATATTCATCAGAGCATCGTCGAGATCGGCACCGGGCGTAACGTGTTCAGCGACAAGGCCGGCGAGCCGACCGCGACCTTCCGTCATTTCATCGGTGGCCAGCAGGCCGGTCTGGCGGATTTCACTGCGCTGTTTGCGCCGAACGTGAACTCCTATCAGCGCCTGTGCCATCCTTTCGCATCGCCGAACAATGCCTGCTGGTCCCACGACAATCGCGCGGCCGGACTGCGCATTCCGGCCAGTTCACCGGTCGCTCGTCGGGTCGAAAATCGCTTGCCGGGGGCCGATGCCAATCCGTATCTGGCGATCGCCGCGAGCCTGGCGTCAGGGTTGTATGGCATCGAGAACAAACTGGAGCCGAGCGAGCCGATCCAGGGTGAGTTCGTTGTGCCGGATAATCTTTCGTTGCCGTGTACCTTGCATGCCGCTCTCGAACGTCTGAAACGTAGCCAATTGGCGAAGGAACTGTTCGGCAAGGAGTTCATCGAAGGCTACATCGCTTCGAAGACCATGGAGTTGACCAGCTTCTTTGATGAAATTACTCCCTGGGAACGGCGTGTTCTAGCAGCCCAGGCCTGACGACCCGTCGCCGTCGGGCTATCGTTTGTCGATAGCCCGATACTCACTGCAAGGAGCCGCTCGGAACGCCGATGCGCCAAATCTTGAAATCTTTTCGGGGGCTTTATTTCGCCTCGCTGATGATGTTGATCGGCTCGGGCCTGTTGAGTACTTACCTTGCCCTGCGCCTGGCGGCCGATAAAGTCGATAGCCTGTGGGTCGGTGCGTTGATGGCGGCCAACTATTTCGGCCTGGTGCTGGGCGGCAAGATCGGCCATCGGCTGATTGCCCGGGTCGGGCATATTCGAGCTTATTCAGCCTGCGCCGGGATCGTCGGCGCGGCAGTGCTGGGCCATGGCCTGGTGGACTGGTTGCCCGCGTGGCTGTTCCTGCGGGTGATCGTCGGCCTGGGCATGATGTGCCAGTACATGGTGATCGAAAGCTGGCTCAATGAGCAGGCAGAAGCCAATAAGCGTGGGGTGGTGTTCAGCGGCTACATGATCGCTTCGTACCTGGGGCTGGTGCTGGGTCAGCTGATTCTGGTCATGCACCCGGGCCTGGGCCTGGAACTGCTGATGCTGGTCGCACTGTGTTTCGCCCTGTGCCTGGTACCGGTGGCCCTGACGCGGCGGATTCACCCGGCGCCTTTGCACCCGGCGCCGATGGAACCACGCTTCTTCATCAAGCGTGTGCCGCAGTCGTTGAGCACGGTGTTGGGGTCGGGTTTGATCGTCGGTTCGTTCTACGGTCTGGCGCCGCTGTATGCCTCGCAGCAAGGGCTGTCCACCGAACAGGTCGGTCTGTTCATGGGTAGCTGCATTTTTGCAGGCCTGGTGGTGCAGTGGCCGTTGGGTTGGCTGTCGGACCGCTATGACCGGGCGCTGTTGATCCGCTGTTTCGCGTTCAGCCTGGCGTTGGCCGCGTTGCCGCTGGCAATCATGCAGCAGGTGCCGCTGGAGGTGCTGTTCATTGCCGGGTTCCTCTGCTCGTTGGTGCAGTTCTGCCTGTACCCGTTGGCGGTGGCGTTCTCCAACGACCACGTCGAGGGTGATCGCCGGGTGTCGCTGACGGCGATGCTGCTGGTGACTTATGGTGTCGGCGCGAGTATCGGACCGTTGGTAGCCGGGGTGTTGATGAAGCTGTTCGGCAGTCAGATGCTCTATGCCTTCTTCAGCTTCTTTGCGCTGGTGCTGGTGTGGCGAATTCGCCCCAAAGCGGTCACCAACCTGCATCAGGTGGACGATGCTCCGCTGCATCACGTGGCCATGCCGGACAGCATGTCGAGCTCGCCATTGGTCGCTTGCCTGGACCCGCGAGTCGATGAACAGGTAGTGCAGGATCAGATGCAGAACCCGGTCAACCCGGAGGCTGATTTCAATCCGGATGCCGAGCCGGAAACCGAAGCTGAAACAGATTCGGAACCCGAAGACCCTGACACAGGTCGCGAGCAAAGTTTTACCGAAGCGCGGCCTTGACCAAGGCATAAAAAAACGGGCAGTCACCGCAAGGGACTGCCCGTTTTTTATGGGCGTGGCGTATCAGAAGTCGTCTTTATCGAAACGCCGCGCTTCGCGCTGAAGCTGATAGACGAACCGCTCGACCTGGCGCTGCACCAGGCCGCTCATGTTGTGAAAACGCACGCCAGCGAAGGTGGTGTTGATCTTTTCTTCGAAATGCAGGTAACGCAGTTCGACCGGTGCCGTCATGCTGCCGAAGGGCAGGGCAGCGACGAAACGGTCGTAGACCTGGCCCAGTTGCAGCCTGGCGGTGATGTCGCCCTCGAAGCGCAACTTGCAGCCGGTGGCGGAGATGTCCAGCAGTTTGCCGCTGATGGCCGATTTGAGTTTGTCGCCACCCAGATCGACGTTGACCAGTTGCGCCAGCTTCAACGCGGCGCGGAAAGCATTGCGGCGCTGGTGATAAACCACCTCATCGGGCAGCGCGCCACGGTAGCAGCGGCCATCGCCGGAGTCGTCGATGGTCAGCGGGCCATTGCTTTCCCAGGCGATGCGCACGCCGTCGTGGAAGCCTTCGACCTTGAACGGTTCGCCGGCCAGCAGAAAACGTTCGCCATCGCGCGGGATCATTTCGTCCAGCGCGATCATGTTGCTGTCACGGTCGATGTCCACCAGATAACTCTGGAAGCGCTGGCTGCGCTCATGGAACGTGATGATCAGCGGGTCATGGCTGTCTTGCAGCTGACGCAGATTGCCGGAGATTTCCAGGGGCGTAGTGAGCACCTTGGGTGGCTGCGGAGCATCTTCCGCGTTTAAGGCATTGAACACGGGGCATCAATCTCCAGACAAATATGACTACTGGCTAGCATTCTGCCAGCATGTTTCGCGTCTTGATAGAGCGTGCTCATTGAAAGGCTCAAGCCTGACTGAGCGGGCGTGGCTTTGCGAGCTTGGAGGTTGAACCGCGGGCATCATAGAGCGCTGGCGGCTCGCCGCCGGTGAGGATTTTCAGCTGGTTGGCCGTGGCGGCCTGCTGCACCAGAATCGACTGGCCATTGTTAACGTTGGCGGCCTGGCACTGGGCCAGGAGGTCGGTCAGCACATCGCTCTGTGCCAGCAACTGATCGCCAATGCTCGAATGGCTGGCAAGTTGCTCCAGGCCCTGGCGATTGGTCGGCAGGTTGAGGCTGGCGAGGATTTCACTGCGCTTGCGGCCATGCTGCTCAAGCAAAATGATCAATGCCTGTTTCTGCGCCAGAATCTCTTCGAGCAGTGGCATGTCGCGACCGTGCAGCGCGAGGGACTCGGTTTGCAGCAGCTCCAGCAAGTGTTGCGCCGGGGCAAAGTCGTCGATGATCAGTTGCAGTAAATTAGTGTCGTGCATGGCTGGCCTTGGGTTTTAAGCGTCCAAAAGCCTGGCGCGGCCGTGGCCTAGCGCTGGGCTTCGAAGTTGAGCAGTTTGCTGGCTACACGGTTGCTGTCGACTTTATAGCTGCCATCGGCAATCGCTGCTTTCAACTCGGCCACGCGGGCGTTGTCGACGGCAGGCTGATCGCGCAGCTTGTCAGTGACCTTCTGCAACTGTTGAGCCTCATTGCTGAGGTGTACCGATTCCCCGCTTTTGGTGGTACTGGCCTGCTCGGCCGGGGTAGTCAGCGGCGCGGATTGGCCGGTTTCGGCGGTTTCCTTCGCGGCGCTGGTACGTGTACTGCCCGCAAGTGACGAGGAGCTGTTTAAACGACTGAAATCGATGACCATGACAAAAAACCTCTGGATATTTGGACGCTTGCCATGTTTTCGGCTCTTCTTGTGAAAACTTTAGGCCCATTTATCAATGAGCGTGCATGCGCCAGCGTGTGTCCTGCATGCGGCACAGTTTAGGCAACAGCCCAGTGGCGCGCCATCTCTTCACAAACTACATGGCCGCTTACATGGAAACTTCCACCTGGCCGGGCGCGGTGACTTGCGCCTTGATGACCCGCTGGGAGTTGAGGTTTTTCACGCGAATCTGTTCGCTCATGCCGCCATTGGACAGCGCTTCACCCGGCATACGCACACTGAGCGTACCACTGCGGGCGGTAATCACTACCTGATCGCCCTTGCGAATGACTTCCGCCTGTTCGAGGTGCACCAGGGTAATCACCTGATCGGCGACCATTGGTCGGGTCAGTTTTTGTCCGATCGCTTGATCGACGGAAGTCAGAAAACCCTGATTTATCAGGCTGATATCGCGTTCGCGAAGGGTTACGTCCTGAGGTTCGATAATCCCTGTGCGCTTGAGCGGACGAGTGGTGGTCACGATGTCGCGAAACAGCCGTACTTGAGCGGGTACGAAGACTGTCCAGGGGGAGGCACCGTCGCAGCGAACCTTGACCGTAACCCGGCCCAGAGGCCTCGCGGGGCTCTCGAGGGTGGCTGTCAATTCCTTGTCGCACATAGGCATGCGCAGGCGGGGATCGAGCTGGTTGACCTCGATTTCGTAGCGTCCTTGCGTTTGACTGGTGGCCAGATAGTCTTCTACGGTGAATTCAAGAAAGCCCTGAGTGACGCCGATAAGCATGTCAGGCAAGGTAACCGCGTCAGCAAGGGCAGGGCTGCCAGCGTTGAACAGGCAAACGGCCGACATCGCGCAGAGCAATCTGCGATACGTTGATGTCAAGCGTCGGGAAAATGTCGGTTCTGTGTTCATAAGAGTTAAAAAGCAAGCGCCGTGCCGTTTAGTGAAGAATGTGCGTCGCAACACACTTAGCGTTGGTGTAGGAGTCTGGGCATGGCTGGTGTAATGGATTCGGTGAACCAGCGCACGCAACTGGTGGGGCAGAATCGCCTTGAGCTGTTGTTGTTCCGTCTCGACGGCCAGCAGCTGTATGGGATCAACGTGTTCAAGGTTCGTGAGGTGCTGCAATGCCCCAAGCTGACCCTGATGCCCAAGTCCAGTCCTGTCGTGTGCGGTGTGGCGAATATTCGGGGGGCGACCATTCCGATTCTGGATCTGGCGATGGCGACCGGCTCCGGAGCGCTGAAAGATCAAAGCAATCCCTTCGTGATCATCACGGAGTACAACACCAAGACTCAGGGTTTCCTGGTTCGATCGGTAGAGCGCATCGTCAACATGAACTGGGAGGAGATTCATCCGCCACCCAAGGGCACCGGGCGCGATCACTACCTGACGGCGGTGACTCGGGTCGACAATCAGTTGGTCGAAATCATCGACGTCGAGAAGGTGCTGGCGGAAGTGTCACCGACACCGGAAGCGATTTCGGTGGGCGTGGTGGATGTCGAGACTCAGCACAAGGCGTTGTCCTTGCGCGTGCTGACGGTCGATGACTCATCGGTGGCGCGCAAGCAGGTGACCCGTTGCCTGCAAACCGTCGGCGTCGAAGTGGTGGCGTTGAACGACGGCCGGCAAGCGCTGGATTACCTGCGCAAGCTGGTCGATGAGGGCAAGAAGCCGGAAGAAGAGTTCCTGATGATGATCTCCGACATCGAGATGCCGGAGATGGACGGGTACACCCTGACGGCCGAAATCCGCAGTGATCCGCGCATGCAAAAGCTGCATATCATCCTGCACACTTCGTTGTCGGGTGTGTTCAATCAGGCGATGGTCAAGAAGGTCGGTGCCGATGACTTCCTGGCCAAATTCCGTCCTGATGACCTGGCATCCCGGGTAGTCGACCGGATCAAAGCAGCAGATAACAGCTAGGGGCCTTCTGTCCCTGGCGGTCAACACGATTTAAGAGGCGGCATCTTTGTCTACGGGTAATTTGGATTTTGAACAGTTCCGGGTATTCCTGGAAAAAGCCTGTGGCATTTTGCTCGGTGAAAACAAGCAATACCTGGTCTCGAGCCGTCTCAACAAACTGATGGAACAGCAGGGCATCAAATCGCTGGGTGAGCTGGTTCAGCGCATCCAGACCCAGCCGCGCAGTGGTTTGCGCGAGATGGTGGTGGATGCCATGACCACCAACGAAACCTTGTGGTTTCGTGACACCTATCCGTTTGAAATCTTGAAGAACAAGGTCTTGCCTGCAGCGATCAAGGCAAGCCCCGGCCAGCGCCTGCGGATCTGGTCGGCGGCGTGTTCGTCGGGTCAGGAACCGTATTCTCTGTCGATGTCCATCGATGAGTTCGAACGGGTCAACATGGGTCAGTTGAAGATGGGCGTGCAGATCGTTGCCACTGACCTGTCCGGCACCATGCTGACCAACTGCAAGACCGGCGAGTACGACAGCCTGGCCATCGGCCGCGGTCTGTCGCCCGAGCGCCTTCAGCGTTACTTCGACCCGAAAGGGCCGGGACGTTGGGCGATCAAGGCGCCGATCAAGAGTCGGGTGGAATTTCGCTCGTTCAACCTGCTGGACAGCTATGCGAGCCTGGGCAAGTTCGACATCGTGTTCTGCCGCAACGTGCTGATCTACTTCTCCGCCGAGGTGAAGAAAGACATCCTGTTGCGCATCCACAGCACACTGAAGCCGGGCGGTTATCTGTTCCTTGGCGCGTCCGAAGCGCTGAACGGTTTGCCGGACCATTACCAGATGGTCCAGTGCAGCCCGGGGATCATTTATCAGGCGAAGTGATTCGTTGATGGCATAAAAAAACGGGAGTCCTCAGGGGGTCCCGTTTTTTTGTGCCTGATTTCTCATTCTCGCCGCACTACCTGTAGGAGCGAGGCTTGCCCGCGAAGGCGGTGTATCAGACACAAAATCGCTGACTGACACATCGCTTTCGCGGGCAAGCCTCGCTCCTACAGTGGTCGGTGTAGTTCCTGATAAGCGGCAGAAAAGCGGCAGGCGGCGGAAATCGGTTGCCGCTTTTCTGGCATTGCCGGCTTGCCACCGCGCGCAAAGCCCCGGTTTACGGGCTTTTTTGAATTGGCACGCCGCTTGCTATGTCCATGTTACGAAAAATCAGGTCACCCGAAGGTTTCCCGACATGAGCATCAGCTTCGATAAAGCGCTCGGTATCCATGAACAAGCCCTGGGCTTCCGCGCTCAGCGTGCCGAAGTCCTGGCCAACAACATCGCCAACGCCGACACCCCGAACTACAAGGCTCGGGATCTGGACTTCTCGAAAGTGCTCGCCGAGCAGAACGAGAAAACCAAAAACGGCAAGTTCGCCTTGAACATGACCAACAGCCGTCACATCGAAGCTGAAGGCATGGGCAATGGCGACGAGTCGCTGATGTATCGCACGCCGATGCAACCGTCGATCGACCAGAACACCGTGGACGCCCAGCTGGAACAGTCGAATTACGCGGAAAACGCGGTCAACTTCCAGGCCAGCTTCACCCTGCTCAACAGTAAATTCAAAGGGCTGGTGTCAGCCCTGCGCGGAGAGTAATCCATGTCTCTATCCAGTGTTTTCAACATTGCCGGTAGCGGCATGAGTGCCCAGACCACTCGCTTGAACACCGTCGCCTCGAACATCGCCAACGCCGAGACCGTCTCGTCGAGCATCGACCAGACCTACCGTGCCCGCCACCCGGTATTCGCCACCATGTTCCAGGGCGGCCAGAGCGGCGGCAGCGATTCGCTGTTCCAGAACCAGGACGCTGCCGGTCAAGGCGTGCAAGTGCTGGGCGTGGTCGAAGACCAGAGCAACCTTGAAGCGCGCTACGAGCCGAACCATCCGGCTGCCGATGGCAAGGGCTACGTCTACTACCCGAACGTCAACGTCGTCGAAGAAATGGCCGACATGATTTCCGCGAGCCGTTCGTTCCAGACCAACGCCGAAATGATGAACACCGCCAAAACCATGATGCAGAAGGTCCTGACCCTCGGTCAGTGATAAGGGGCGATTCATATGAGCGTTATCAGCGATGTTCTGGCCAACTCCTCGGTCCAGACCCCGACCAACAAAGACAGCCTGACCTCCGCCGCTACCGGCGGCCAGGCGCTGGGCAAGGACGCGTTCCTGCAACTGTTGGTGACTCAGCTGAAAAACCAGAACCCGCTCGATCCTCAGGATAACAGCGAGTTCGTGGCACAGTTGGCGCAGTTCAGTAGCCTGGAAGGTATCACCACGCTGAACGATACGGTCAGCGGCCTTGCCAGCAGCTACAGCTCCTCGCAAGCCTTGCAGGCTTCTTCGCTGGTGGGGCGCTCCGTCATTGCGCAGACCGACAAAACTATGGTCGACACTTCCAAGAGCCTTAACGGTACCGTCGTGGTGCCCACCTCGGTTTCCGCCGCCACCGTCAAGATCACCAACTCGGAAGGCAAGACTATCCGTACGCTCGAGTTGGGCAGTCAAAGTGCCGGTAACGCCAGTTTTATCTGGGACGGCAAGGACGATGCAGGCGCGGTGGCACCGGCGGGTACTTACACCTTCGGCGCAACGGCCACCATCGACAGCAAGGCGACATCGCTGATTACTTATCTGCCAGCGACCGTTAACAGCGTGACCATCAGCCAGACCGGCGGTGAGTTGATGCTGAACCTGGCAGGCATGGGCAGCGTTGCCCTGTCCAAAGTACAAACCATTGGTATATAGAGCCGACTAACACGGCACAAGGAGTGGAATATGTCTTTCAATATCGGCCTTAGCGGTCTCTATGCAGCCAACAAACAACTGGACGTAACCGGCAACAACATCGCCAACGTCGCGACCACCGGTTTCAAATCCTCCCGTGCAGAATTCGAAGACGTGTACTCGGCCACTCGCCTGGGTACCGGCAGCAAGACCGTCGGCAACGGCGTGCGTCTGGCCAACGTGTCCCAGCAGTTCGGCCAGGGCGACGTGAACAACACCGGCAACGTGCTGGATATGGGCATCCAGGGCAACGGCTTCTTCATCCTCAGCGACAACGGCTCCCTGAGCTACACCCGTGCCGGTGCGTTCAAGACTGATGCTGAAAACTATGTGGTCGATAACAACGGCAACCGTTTGCAGGGTTATGGCGTTGATGCCAACGGCAAGATCATCAACGGTGTGTTGACTGACTTGAAGATTGATACGTCGAGCCTCAAGCCAAACCCGACCACCAAAGTCGATCAGACGATGAACCTGAATTCGGCGGAAACATTACCGACCGTGGCCACGTTCAGCCCGACCGATACCAACAGCTATAACAAGACCATTTCCACCAAGGTCTACGATAGCCAGGGTAACGAGCACACCATGGATCAGTACTACGTGAAAACGGGTACCAACGCCTGGCGTGTCCACACCTACATGGATGGTCGTTCCCCGGCCAACCCTGCTACCACGCCACCAGTGGCGATTACCGCCGACATCACTTTCAACTCCGATGGCAGCATCAATACGCTGACGGCGGGTGCTGGCTGGACCAAGACCGGCAACACGTTGACCATGACCGGTTGGGTGCCAGGTACCATTACCAACGCCGCGACGACTCCTGTGACCTGGGGTCCGAACGGTTCCGTCGCTGCCACTGGCGGTATCGCGTTCAACATGGCGCTGACCACCTCTTACAACTCGCCAACCGCTCGTACCGCCCAATTCCAGGATGGTTACGCCACCGGCCAGATCTCCAGCCTGACGATCGACGCCACCGGCGTCATGACCGCCAACTTCAGCAACCAGCAAACCAAGGCCATCGGCCAGGTTGCAGTCGCCAGCTTCGCTAACGAGCAAGGCTTGCAACCGATCGGTGGTACCCGCTGGAAAGAAACCTTCGCCTCGGGCGTGGCGGGTGTCGATGCGCCGACGACCGGCACGCTGGGTTCGGTTGTGTCCAACTCCCTGGAAGAGTCCAACGTCAACCTGACCAACGAATTGGTCGAGCTGATCAAGGCCCAGAGCAACTACCAGGCAAACGCCAAGACCATCTCCACCCAGAGCACCATCATGCAGACCATCATTCAGATGACCTGATTTTGGTGAGCGAATAGCGTTTCACAAAGAGCCCCTCGCAAGAGGGGCTTTTTTGTGGATGGTAGAACAGTTCAAGATCAAAAGATCGCAGCCTCGCTTCGCTCGACAGCTCCTACATTGACATGCGATCCCTGTAGGAGCTGTCGAGCGAAGCGAGGCTGCGATCTTTTGACTTAAAGCAGGCAAAAGAAAACCCCCGACCAATCCAGAGGACTGATCGGGGGTTATCGAGGTCAGCGCCTTTCAGCGCTCACCGGCTCAGCTTATTGGCAAGCTTCGCAATCCGGCTCGTCGATGGCGCACGCCTTCGGCACTGGAGCAGGGCCGGCAGGGGCTGCCAGGACCGAGTCGTCGCCGTGGTTGCCGCCGCTGGAAACAGCGTTCAGCTTACCGGTGTTGATGGTCGACTTCTCGGTGCTGGTTGCGGCCAGGGCACGGAGGTAGTAGGTGGTTTTCAGACCACGGTACCAAGCCATGCGGTAGGTCACGTCCAGCTTCTTGCCCGAAGCGCCGGCGATGTACAGGTTCAGCGATTGAGCCTGGTCGATCCACTTCTGACGACGGCTGGCCGCGTCAACGATCCACTTGGTGTCCACTTCGAACGCAGTGGCGTAGAGCTCTTTGAGTTCTTGCGGGATGCGCTCGATCTGTTGAACCGAACCGTCGTAGTACTTCAGGTCGTTGATCATGACCGAGTCCCACAGACCGCGAGCCTTCAGGTCGCGAACCAGGTACGGGTTGATCACGGTGAATTCGCCCGACAGGTTCGATTTCACGTAGAGGTTCTGGTAGGTCGGTTCGATCGACTGCGACACGCCAGTGATGTTGGCGATGGTTGCGGTCGGTGCGATGGCCATGATGTTGGAGTTACGAATGCCTTTCTGCACACGGGCGCGAACCGGTGCCCAGTCCAGGGATTCGTTCAGGTCGACATCGATGTACTTCTGGCCACGCTGTTCGATCAGGATCTGTTGCGAATCCAGCGGCAGGATGCCTTTGGACCACAGCGAACCCTGGAACGTCTCGTAAGCGCCGCGCTCGTCGGCCAGGTCGCAGGACGCCTGGATCGCGTAGTAGCTGACCGCTTCCATCGACTTGTCGGCGAACTCGACGGCAGCGTCGGAACCATAAGGGATGTGCTGCAGGTACAAAGCGTCCTGGAAGCCCATGATGCCCAGACCGACCGGACGGTGCTTGAAGTTGGAGTTCTTCGCTTGTGGCACCGAGTAGTAGTTGATGTCGATAACGTTATCGAGCATGCGAACAGCGGTGTTCACGGTGCGTTCCAGCTTGGCGGTGTCCAGCTTGCCGTTGGTGATGTGGTTCGGCAGGTTGATCGAGCCCAGGTTGCAAACGGCGATCTCGTCCTTGTTGGTGTTCAAGGTGATCTCGGTGCACAGGTTCGAGCTGTGAACCACGCCCACGTGCTGCTGCGGGCTGCGCAGGTTGCACGGGTCTTTGAAGGTCAGCCATGGGTGGCCGGTTTCAAACAGCATGGACAGCATTTTGCGCCACAGGTCTTTGGCCTGGATGGTCTTGAACAGCTTGATCTTGCCTGGGTACTCGGACAGGGCTTCGTAGTACTCGTAGCGCTCTTCGAAGGCCTTGCCGGTCAGGTCGTGCAGGTCCGGCACTTCGGACGGCGAGAACAGGGTCCACTTGCCGTCATCGAAGACGCGCTTCATGAACAGGTCAGGGATCCAGTTGGCGGTGTTCATGTCGTGGGTACGACGACGGTCATCACCGGTGTTCTTGCGCAGTTCGATGAACTCTTCGATGTCCATGTGCCAGGTTTCCAGGTAGGCACACACAGCGCCTTTGCGCTTGCCACCCTGGTTAACGGCGACGGCGGTGTCGTTCACCACTTTCAGGAACGGTACAACGCCCTGGGATTTGCCGTTGGTGCCCTTGATGTACGAGCCCAGCGCACGAACCGGCGTCCAGTCATTGCCCAGGCCGCCAGCGAATTTCGACAACATGGCGTTGTCGTGGATCGCGTGGTAGATGCCCGACAGGTCATCCGGCACGGTGGTCAGGTAGCAGCTCGACAGCTGTGGACGCAGGGTGCCGGCGTTGAACAAGGTAGGGGTCGAGGACATGTAGTCGAAGGACGACAACAGGTTGTAGAACTCGATCGCACGGTCTTCTTTGTTCTTCTCTTCGATTGCCAGGCCCATGGCCACGCGCATGAAGAAAATCTGTGGCAGTTCGAAACGCACGCCATCCTTGTGGATGAAGTAACGGTCGTACAGGGTTTGCAGGCCCAGGTACGTGAACTGCTGATCGCGCTCGTGGTTGATTGCCTTGCCGAGTTTTTCCAGGTCGAAAGTCGCCAGAACCGGGTTCAGCAATTCGAATTCGATACCTTTGGCGATGTATGCAGGCAGCGCCTTGGCGTACAGGTCGACCATTTCGTGGTGAGTCGCGCTCTCGGCGACGCCCAGGAAGTTCAGGCCTTCGGCACGCAGGGTGTCCATCAGCAGGCGGGCGGTCACGAACGAGTAGTTCGGCTCACGCTCGACCAGCGTACGGGCGGTCATCACCAGAGCAGTGTTGACGTCGGTCAGGGCCACGCCGTCGTACAGGTTCTTCAGGGTTTCGCGCTGGATCAGGTCGCCATCGACTTCTTCCAGACCTTCGCACGCTTCAGTGACGATGGTGTTCAGACGACCCATGTCCAGAGGTGCAAGGCTGCCATCGGCGCGGGTGATGCGGATCGACGGGTGAGCCTGTACCGCGTCCTCGGCAGGGGCGCGTACAGCGCGTTCCTTGGAACGGGCGTCGCGGTAGATCACGTAGTCGCGGGCAACTTTCTGCTCGCCGGCACGCATCAGGGCCAGTTCGACCTGGTCCTGGATTTCTTCGATGTGGATGGTGCCGCCCGATGGCATGCGACGCTTGAAGGTGGCGGTGACTTGTTCGGTCAGGCGGGCAACGGTGTCGTGGATGCGCGACGAAGCGGCAGCGGTGCCGCCTTCAACTGCAAGAAACGCTTTGGTGATGGCGACGGTGATTTTGTCATCGGTGTAAGGAACGACAGTCCCGTTTCGCTTGATCACGCGCAGCTGGCCAGGCGCGGTGGCGGACAGATCCGAATTCGAATCGGCGGCCTGCGGCAAGGTGCCCTGCGGGTTCTCGCGAGTTGTGTCGGTTTGCATGGGGGGTTGTCTCCACATTCTCTATGTTTGTTTGGGCACCATCACGGTGCCCACCGTTCTGTCCTGAAGCACTACAACCGACGTGGCGTCGGGCATAACAACTTCGGGACAGTAGGAAAAGGCTAATGATGCCGCTTCCTTGCCGAAGTCTTGGCCGCGAGCCAGGGCTCGAAGCCGGATTCCTTTCAGGGGTGCCAGTTTTGACTGCAACACCCGTACCGTTCTGGCTGTTCTGGCCTGAAAAAACGGTGCCATCCGCACGTGCGGTTTGGGCTTGTAAAATCGTGCTTGGTTCAACCATAAACAGGCAATAAAGCGCTTGAGTTTCTGGTCTGAAATGTGGTTGGGCTTTTAAGCTAAAACCCTACATGTAGGGTTTTTTTGGCGCCGAGGTACAAGATAATGCGTTTTGGAGGGTGTTGCAACGTACTACCTGTGGATAAACCTGTGCGTAAATTGTGTGTGAAAGGTGGAACGAGCGTGTAGGCCGCGACCTAGCTGGAGCGGACCGTTTTTCACTGATTTTCAACGATTGAAAACAGTCATTCGGATTTTTAAGGGCGCGAACCCTATCACAAAAAACCGCTGTGTCCGAACGCATTTACCCGCTTGTGTTCCAGACGTGCGCCGTTTATACAATCGGCCAATGCAGATGCATTCTTATCCTCCCCTATCATTACAAAAAGACGGGCGGATCCTTCCTTTTAAAGTGATGTTGGCAAGCAGAGGTCACCGTGGAGCAAGAAGTCTGGCAGGTATTGATTGTCGAGGACGACCAGCGTCTGGCCGAACTGACTCGCGACTACCTCGAAGCCAATGGCCTGCGCGTCTCGATCGAGGGCAACGGCGCCCTTGCCGCAGCACGCATCATCAAGGAGAAGCCGGACCTGGTAATCCTCGACCTGATGCTCCCTGGCGAAGATGGCCTGAGCATTTGCCGCAAGGTTCGCGACAAGTATGACGGCCCGATTCTGATGCTCACCGCACGCACCGATGACACCGATCAAATCCTCGGCCTCGACCTCGGCGCTGATGACTACGTCTGCAAACCGGTTCGCCCACGCCTGCTGCTGGCGCGCATCCAGGCCTTGTTGCGGCGTAGCGAAGCGCCTGAAGCAGCCCCGGAAATACAGCGGCGTCTGCAGTTCGGCCCGTTGGTGGTGGACAACGCGTTGCGCGAGGCCTGGCTGCATGACAAAGGCATCGAGTTGACCAGCGCCGAGTTCGATTTGCTCTGGCTGCTGGTGGCCAACGCGGGGCGTATTCTGTCTCGCGAGGAAATATTCACCGCGCTGCGCGGGATCGGTTATGACGGCCAGGACCGTTCCATTGACGTGCGGATTTCGCGCATCCGCCCGAAGATCGGCGATGACCCGGAGCATCCGCGGCTGATCAAAACCATCCGCAGCAAAGGCTATCTGTTCGTTCCCGAAGCCTGCGCAGACTTGTCGCTGTGAACTCGATCTTCCTGCGCATTTATGGCGGTATGTGCGCGGCGCTGATTCTGGTGGCCGTGCTCGGCGTGCTGGCCTTGCACCTGCTTAACCAGGTGCGCAGCGAGCAATACCGCGAGCGTCTGGCCCACGGCACGTTTTCGTTGATGGCCGATAACCTGCAACCGATGAACGAAACCGAGCGTCACCGGGCCTTGCTGGTGTGGGAGCGCTTGCTCGGGATTCCGTTGGCGCTGAAGACATTCCCCCAGACCGATCTCGACCTGACCCAGCGCACCCGCGTGCTGCGCGGTCAGGCACTGGTGGAGCAGACCGGCCCGCACGCGGCAAAGGTTTACCGCTTGGTCAGCGACAAGGAACAACTGGTGCTCACCGGGGAAGTCCAGCAAATCAGCGAGCAACTGGCGCGAGCGACCATTTACCTGCTGGCCGATGAGCTGGTGCGCTACCCGGTGGCCGAGCAGCCCAAGCGTCTGGCGCAGTTAAAGGAAGAGAAGGGTTTCGGCTTTGATCTGCGGCTGGTCACGATCGATCAGGCCGACATGGACGAAGATCAGAGCCGCCGCGTATCCGAAGGCGACACGGTGATGGCGCTGGGCAAGGGCGGCGATTCCATCCGGGTGTTTGCCGGCATGGTCGGTACGCCGTGGGTACTGGAAATCGGCCCGCTGTATCAGATGAATCCTTATCCGCCCGAGTGGCTGGTGCTGATCGCGGCCCTCGGCCTGAGCCTGATTGGTTTGATTGTCTATCTATTGGTGCGTCAGCTGGAGCGCCGTTTGCGCGGGCTGGAAGCCGCTGCCACGCGCATCGCCAAGGGCAGCCTGGAAACCCGCGTACCGGCACGCGGCGCGGACTCGGTGGGGCGCCTGGCCTCGGCGTTCAACGGCATGGCCGAGCACTTGCAGCAATTGTTGGCGATTCAGCGAGAGCTGGTGCGTGCCGTGTCCCATGAACTGCGCACGCCGGTGGCGCGCTTGCGTTTTGGCCTGGAGATGATCGGCTCGGCCACCACGCCTGAGGCGCTGGAAAAATACCGCGAGGGCATGGATCACGACATCGAGGACCTTGATCGGCTGGTCGACGAGATGCTCACCTATGCGCGGCTGGAGCAGGGTTCGCCGGCGCTGAATTTTCAGCGGATCGATCTGGATGCGTTGGTCAATCAGGTGATCGAAGAACTGGCGCCGTTGCGCGCCGAGATCACGGTGCAGCGCGGTTTGTGCCTGTCGGCCGCCGATTGCGACGACGCCTGGGTCGAGGCCGAGCCACGCTACCTGCACCGGGCGTTGCAGAACCTGGTGAGCAACGCCATGCGCCACGCCCATTCACGGGTGACCGTCAGTTATCAGGTCGGACAGCAGCGCTGTCGGGTCGATGTCGAGGATGACGGGCCGGGCGTGCCGGAAACGGCCTGGGAGAAAATCTTCACGCCGTTCCTGCGCCTCGATGACAGCCGCACCCGCGCTTCGGGCGGGCATGGGTTGGGGTTATCGATTGTGCGGCGAATCATCCATTGGCATGACGGGCGAGCATTGATCGGCAAGAGCAAAAGCCTGGGCGGGGCCTGTTTCAGTTTGAGCTGGCCGAGGAATCAGGAGCGGCGGTGAGATTTTTGTTGTCTGGACAATCGCCTTCGCGGGCAAGCCTCGCTCCTACAGGATTCACACAACTCCCGTAGGAGCGAGGCTTGCCCGCGAAGAGGCCCTGACAGGCGCTACAAAACCTCAGGCCTTGATACTGACCAGACTCAACAACTGCCCATCCATCACTGCAAATTGCGCATCCAGCTCAGTGCCGCTACGCCATTCACCGGACAGGTCAGTCAGCAACCGCAACCGCACTTCACCGCCCGCGCTCCACTCCAGCACCTCGGCGTGTTCGAAATAGAAGCGCTTCTGGACAATCGGGTAGAGCGCCTTGAACAGGCTCTCCTTCACCGAAAACGTCAACGTCACCAGCATTGCCAATTGATCGGCAGCCCCGGCAGCCATGCGCTGCAACTCAGGCCCCGTTAGGATTTCCCCGGCCAGGCGTTCGGCGCGTTCAGCGTCGAGCAGGTTTTCCAGGTCCATCCCCAGACCACGCCAGTGCGCCTTGTTCGCGACAATCGCCGCGGCCCGGCCGGTGCTGTGGGTGATCGAGCCGGTGATGTGCGCCGGCCATACCGGTGCGCGGTCTTCGCCGATGGCCGGGATGAAACTCAGCCCTTCCAGTTGTTGCAACGCCGCCCGAGCGCAGACTCGCCCGGCGAGAAACTCGGCCTGGCGCTTGGCCACCGAACGCTGGATGCTCGCGGGCGGCTCGATGGCGCTGCGCTGGAAATCATCACTGGCCAGTTGTTTGGTATCGAAGTGGGTACCCAACAGGACCGTATCGGGCAGCACAAACGGCAGCGGCCAATGGGCGTCGGGTGGGGTGCAGCAGGCGGGTAGGGCGGGGACGGGATTCATGACGGGCATTTTGCCGGGTTGCCTTGGGGCTGGGTAGTAGCTGAGAGCTTGATCGTTCCCACGCTCTGCGTCACACCGTCGAAGGGACGCGGAGCGTCCCGGGCGGCATTCCCACGGGGACCGTGGGAACGATCATCGTGTCAGCCAAATATCTTCTTGAAAAACGCCTGCATGTCCGCCCAGGACTTCTCATCCGCGGTCTTGCTGTAACCAATGTCCGGCCCGCCATGGTCGCCATGGCTCAGACGATCCGCCTCGGGATTGCTGAACCCATGCTTGGCGCCTTCGAGGGTGACGAACGTGTAGTCGGCTTTGGCCTTGTCCATTTCCGTCTTGAACGCCGCCACGTTTTCCGCCGTGACCATGCTGTCCAGCGCGCCATGCTCCACCAGGATTTTCGCCTTCACACTGCCAGGCGTCGCTGGCGTATTGGTCACCAGCGCGCCGTGGAAACTCACCACGCCCGCCAGCGGCACGCCTTGACGCGCCGCATCCAGCACCACCTTACCGCCGAAGCAATAGCCGATGGCCGCCAGTTTATTCGGATCGGTTTGCGGCTGTTTCTTCAGCAAGTCGAGCCCGGCCTCAAACCGCGCACTGGCTGCTGCACTGTCTTTCAATGCCGCTTGCATGAAGGCCATGGCGTCCTTGGCGTGTTCGGTGTTCTTGCCGTCGCCAAACATGTCGATCGCCAGCGCGCTGTAGCCCAGACCGGCCAGATCACGGGCGCGGCGCTTGGCGTAGTCGTTGAGGCCCCACCACTCATGCACCACCACCACGCCCGGGCGCGGGCCTTTGATGGCGTCGTCGTAGGCGTAATAGCCGATCAGCTTGGTGCCGTCGGCACTCTGGTAGGGAATTTCCTGGGTCTGGATGGCGGCCTGGCTGACCCCGCTCAGAGCCAGTACCACGAGGGCGAGGAACACACGCATGATCAAATCTCCATATTAGGAATCGTGAGAACAGCGTAGTCGATTTGATTCAGCTCAGGTTCAGAGTGCGTTCAGGGGCAGTACAGGGAGGGGTCAGTAACCTTGCCCCGTACCCAAAAAGCACATAGCGCATGAGGAAACTCCCCAATGACTACTTTTAAAAAACTGCTTCTGGCTTTCACCGTGATGGGCGCCAGTGTCGCGGCCCACGCCGATACCACCAATTTCGCCGGCCTGACCTTTGGCCAGACCAGCGACAAGGTAAAAAAATCCAGCGCCCTGAACGACAACCTCAACCACCCGAACGCCGACGGTGTGATCGGCAAGGACAACACCTGGGGCGTGCGTCTGGGCCAGCAAGACAGCAAGGGTCGCTACTACGCCACTTACGACAACGTATCGGGCTCGCACAATGGCATTAAACTGCGTCAGGAAAATCTGCTGGGCAGTTACGATCTGTTCTACCCGGTGGGCGGCAGCACCAAACTGTTCGGCGGTGCCACCGCCGGTTTGACCAAGCTGACCCAGGATTCGCCAGGCTTCAGCCGCGATAGCGACATCGGTTACGCCGTTGGCGGCCAGGTCGGTGTATTGCAGCAAGTTTCGCAAAACACCTCGGTCGAGCTGGGTTACCGTTACCTGCGCAGCAACGCCAGCACCGAGATGAGCGAGCGCGGCGGCAGCAAACAGGGTTCGCTGGACTTGACCAGCAGCGCCCAGACCTACCTGTCCGCCAACTACGCTTTCTAAAAAGCGTTTTATGAGGGTAGGCGCCGAAGCCAGTGGTTAAGCGAAATCCCTGTGGGAGCGGGCTTGCTCGCGAAGACGGTGGCACAGTCAACATTGATGTCGCCTGACACACCGCCTTCGCGAGCAAGCCTGCTCCCACATGTTCCGCGGCGTTATGTCTTTGGAGATGTTGATTTGCCCAGGAGAGCGTTATGAAATTGCTGGTCGTCGAAGATGAAGCGCTATTGCGCCATCACCTGCAAACCCGCCTGACGGATAGCGGCCACGTGGTCGAGTCCGTGGCCAACGCCGAGGAAGCGTTGTACCAGGCCGAGCAGTTCAACCATGACCTGGCGGTGATCGACCTCGGTCTGCCGGGCATGGGCGGGCTCGACCTGATTCGTCAATTGCGCTCCCGGGGCAAGACGTTTCCGATCCTGATCCTCACCGCGCGCGGCAACTGGCAGGACAAGGTCGAAGGCCTCGCCGCCGGTGCCGACGATTACGTGGTCAAGCCCTTCCAGTTCGAAGAGCTGGAGGCCCGGCTCAATGCCTTGCTGCGCCGCTCCAGCGGTTTCACCCAGTCGACCATCGTCGCTGGCCCCTTGCTGCTCGATCTCAACCGCAAGCAGGCCTCCCTCGACGAACAACCGCTGGCGCTGACCGCCTACGAGTACCGGATCCTCGAGTACCTGATGCGCCATCACCAGCAAGTGGTGGCCAAGGACCGCTTGATGGAGCAGCTCTATCCGGATGACGGCGAGCGCGATCCGAATGTGATCGAAGTGCTGGTCGGCCGCTTGCGCCGCAAACTCGAAGGCCCGGCCGGCTTCAAGCCGATCGATACCGTGCGTGGCCTTGGCTACCTGTTCAATGAGCGCTGCACTTGATTCGTTCCCTTCGCGTCCGGTTGATGCTCGCCGCCACGGTCCTGGCGGTGTTGTTCATGCTGGCGTTGCTGCCGGCGATGCAGGGCGCGTTCAGCCTGGCGTTGCAGGATTCCATCGAGCAGCGCCTGGCGTCGGACGTCACCACGCTGATCTCCGCCGCGCGGGTGGAAAACAACACCCTACAGATGCCGACGCAGCTACCCGACGAACGCTTCAACCTCACCGACAGCCGTTTGCTCGGCTACATCTATGACCGCGAAGGTCATATGGTCTGGCGCTCGAAAGCTACCCAGGAAGAGAAGATCAACTACAAACCGCGTTACGACGGACGCGGTAATGAGTTCGCAAGGATTCTCGAAGCCAATGGTGAAGAGTTCTTCGTCTATGACGTCGAGGTCAAGCTGCTGGGCGGCCAGAGCGCGGCGTTCAGCATCGTTGCCCTGCAACCGGTGCGCGAATACGAAATCACCCTCGAAGGCCTGCGGGAAAACCTTTATCTGGGCTTTGGCGCAGCCTTGCTGGTGTTGCTCGCCTTGCTGTGGATCGGCCTGACCTGGGGCTTGCAGGCGTTGCGCCGGCTGAGCCAGGAGCTGGACCAGATCGAAAGCGGCACCCGGGAAAGCCTCAGCGAACAACACCCGCGTGAATTGCTGCGCCTGACCGGCTCGCTCAACCGCTTGTTGCACAGCGAACGCGAACAGCGCAGCCGTTATCGCGATTCCCTCGACGACCTGGCTCACAGCCTGAAAACCCCGCTGACGGTGTTGCAAGGGGTCAGCGAAGACATGGCGCAAAAGCCGCAAGAGCGCGAGCAGGCTTGGGTGCTGCAAACCCAGATCGAACGCATGAGCCAGCAGATCGGCTATCAACTGCAACGTGCGAGCCTGCGCAAAAGCGGTCTGGTGCGCCACCAAGTGCGCCTGCGCCCGGTGTTGCAAAGCCTCTGCGACACCCTGGACAAGGTCTACCGCGACAAACAGGTGCGGGTCGCTTTCGATCTGCCGGAGCAGTGTTACGTGCCGATCGAGCAGGGCGCGTTGCTGGAAATGATGGGCAACCTGCTGGAAAACGCCTATCGCCTGTGCCTCGGCGAAGTGCGTATCAGTGTGCGCGAAACCCTCAGCGGGATTGAGTTGTGCGTCGAAGATGACGGGCCGGGCGTGCCACCGGACCAGCGTGCGCGGATTCTGCAGCGGGGCGAACGGCTGGATCGTCAGCATCCGGGGCAGGGGATCGGGTTGGCGGTGGTCAAGGACATCATCGAAAGCTACAGCGCCAAGCTGACGCTGGGGGATTCGCCAATGGGCGGGGCGGCGTTCCGGATTCATTTTCCGGTGGTGTGACTGGAAGTTGGAGGGTTGTTCTCTCGGGCCCCTTCGCGAGCAAGCCCGCTCCCACATTGGATCGTCTGTGAACACATTATTTGTGTCCGACACAAATCAACTGTGGGAGCGGGCTTGCTCGCGAAGAGGCCGGTACAGCCACCACAAGTCTCGGTGTCAGACTGATAAACAAGCACTGTTTAAACGACACTTCCAGATACTCTCCCAGGCTACACATCCTTGCGCCGCTGCCTACGACTACGCCAGAATCCGCCGGCTTGTGCGCCTGGGGCGTGGGTTCTATCGTTTGCGGGTCGCTGACGAATCAGCGATCGGGTTTAGCGATCCGACCCCATACACAGACGCAAAAGCGCCCAAGTTCTGATTGCAGTTTTTAGTGCCTGCAATTCGCGTAATGGTGGCTGTGCGTGGGAGACCTTCGAGGTCTACCCGGGGTTTCTGTGACCCGGATCGCTAACCTGCGTACAGCCGCCACCTTTACTTGTTTAGCGATAGGTCGTGGCGGCTCAATCAACCACGGAGTTTCGCCATGTTCAAACCTACACCCAACCCACCGGAAACCGATCCGACATCCCCCTACGAATCCCTCGATTCGAAAAAACTCAACGAAGCCGCCGACCGCGCCCTCGATTACTACCTAAAACCGGACATCCCCAAAGACACCAAGCGCAAACCCAGCACCATTTACCATGTCGGCGCCGAGGTCGATAACGAAACCCTGCTGGTCAACGCCTGCGAATCCCTGGCGTCAGCGAGCATGATGCTCAGTGAGTTCGCCGGGTTGATGGACATGCCACATCGCAACATGATGTTGGGGATTCAATCCGTGGTCATGCTCGGGGAGCTGGCCGTGAATCGGGTGCTGGATAACCTCGATCCGCGAGGCTAGCGAAGAACCTGTGGCGAGGGAGCTTGCTCCCGCTCGGCTGCGCAGCAGTCGCAAAACCTGAGCGTGCGGTGCATCTGAAAAACCGTGACTGCCGGATTTGGGGCCGCTTCGCAGCCCAGCGGGAGCAAGCTCCCTCGCCACAACAGCATGGCTGTCTGCAAAGTTCTGTGGTGTTTTTTCGGGCCTCTTCGCGAGCAAGCCCGCTCCCACATTGGATTGCTGGCGTTCACAAATGATGTGTTCGCAGCAGATCCCCTGTGGGAGCGGGCTTGCTCGCGAAGAGGCCAGTGAATACACCCAAAAGACAGCGCTAGAACTCAATTCTCCTGAGCTCGATAAGCCCCAGGCGTAAGGCCGGTCCACTTCTTGAACGCCCGGTGAAACGCCGACGGCTCGGAAAACCCCAACTGCTCGGCTATCTGTTGCAACGACAGATCCGCGCGCCCCAGGTGATAAATCGCAATGTCCCGCCGCAACTGGTCCTTCAATTCCTGAAAACTCGTGCCTTCTTCGCGCAAATGCCGCCGCAAGGTTTGCGGGCTGATGTGCAGGTGCGCGGCCACGGCTTCCAGGTCTGGCCAGCGCGCGCTGTCGCGGCTGAGCAAGCGCCGCAACTGGCTGCTCAGGCTGTCGCCTTCGTCGGGGCGCGATAGCAGGTCGGCGGGGGAGCGCTCGAGAAAGTGCTTGAGGGTTCGTTCGTCCTGCAACAGCGGCATGTTCAGGTAGCGACTGTGAAACAGCAGACTGCTTTGCGCCGTCGTGCTCTTTACGGTGGAAAAGCTCAGCGGGCAGGAAAACAGCAAGTCGTATTCGGCCCCGTGTTCGGGCCTCGGGTAGCTGAACGTGGCCTGCTCCAGGCGAATGCGCTGGCCGATCAGCCAACTGCCGAACCGATGCCAGATCACCAACAGGCTTTCGCTGAGGAAGTGGTCCGGGTCCCACAGCGACGAATCGTCCAGGCTCAGGCGAACCCTGTCGCCTTCGTGGCTCAGCGTCAGACGCGGCGCGCCGGGGAACAGGCTGTAAAACAATAAACCGCGATTGAGCGCTTTCTCCAGCGTGCGGCAGTGGATCACCGCATGGCACATCATCGCGAAGCTGCCGGGTTTGCTCGGGGCCTGCCCGAAGCCCAGGTATTCGTCGTCCAGGGCCAGCCACAGCCCCTGGATCAATCGAGCGAACTGCTCGGGCGCGATTCGGGCGCGCGGCTCCTCGAGCAGCTCGGGGCTGATCCCCAGTTGCTGCAACAGACTCGAATAGTCGTAGCCACGCCGACGCGCACCACCGAGGGCGGCGCGGGCGAAATGGCTGGCGATGGTGCGTTCGCGCATAGGGGGCAGGTCCGTCCACTGAGCAATGGATGGTAGCGGTGCCTGTCGAGAATGAACAAGGCGGATATCCGCCAAATTGCAGGACGAGGTTTGGCTGATGGGCGGAAATCCGCCACATCGTTGTGACGGGTTAGTGACCCAAAAAACCTGTAACCCTTGATGTCACAAGGCTGGCGGGGTTTTTTTCGAAGGTGGCACGGCGCTTGCGATACAAGCCGCAGAGGTCTGCCGGCGTGCAGCTCGACAAAACAAATCCCTCCAGTGCAGGAGGGTTCGCAATTGAGGTGTCAGGGGCAACAGATGGATGTTGTTACTGAGGCACTCTTGAGGAACTTTGCAATGACGACTCGTCAGCCACTGTATAAATCCCTGTACTTCCAGGTGATCGTTGCCATCGCTATTGGCATCCTGCTCGGTCACTTCTACCCGCAGACTGGTGTAGCCCTCAAGCCGCTGGGTGACGGGTTCATCAAACTGATCAAAATGGTCATCGCGCCAATCATCTTCTGTACCGTCGTCAGTGGTATCGCCGGCATGCAGAACATGAAATCGGTCGGCAAGACCGGCGGCTATGCGCTGCTGTACTTCGAAATCGTCTCCACCATTGCCTTGCTGATCGGTCTGGTCGTGGTCAATGTCGTGCAACCGGGCGCCGGCATGCACATCGACGTGACGACCCTGGACACCAGCAAAATCGCTGGCTTCATCTCGGCCGGTAAAGACCAGAGCATCATTGCTTTCGTCCTCAACGTGATCCCGAACACCATCGTCGGCGCCTTCGCCAACGGCGACATCCTGCAAGTGCTGATGTTCTCGGTGATCTTCGGTTTCGCCCTGCATCGCCTGGGTGCCTACGGCAAACCGGTGCTGGACTTCATCGATCGCTTTGCTCACGTGATGTTCAACATCATCAACATGATCATGAAGCTCGCTCCAGTCGGCGCGTTCGGTGCAATGGCTTTCACCATCGGTGCCTACGGTGTCGGTTCGTTGGTGCAGTTGGGTCAGTTGATGATCTGCTTCTACATTACCTGCATCGTATTCGTCGTCGTGGTGTTGGGCGCCATCTGCCGCGCGCACGGCTTCAGTGTGCTGAAACTGATTCGCTACATCCGTGAAGAACTGCTGATCGTGCTGGGCACTTCCTCTTCGGAATCCGCGCTGCCACGCATGCTGATCAAGATGGAACGCCTGGGTGCGCAGAAATCGGTTGTGGGTCTGGTGATCCCGACTGGCTACTCGTTCAACCTCGACGGTACGTCGATCTACCTGACCATGGCGGCTGTGTTCATCGCTCAGGCGACTGACACCCCAATGGACCTGACTCACCAGATCACCTTGCTGCTGGTGCTGCTGTTGTCCTCCAAAGGTGCGGCGGGTGTGACTGGTAGTGGCTTCATCGTGCTGGCGGCCACTCTGTCGGCCGTGGGTACTCTGCCGGTGGCCGGCCTGGCGCTGATCCTCGGTATCGACCGCTTCATGTCCGAAGCCCGTGCGCTGACCAACCTTGTGGGTAACGCCGTGGCCACCCTCGTGGTCGCCAAGTGGGTGAAAGAGCTGGACGAAGACAAGCTGCAAGTCGAGCTGGCTTCCGGCGGTCGCGGTATCTCCGACGAGCGTGAAGTAGACGACCTGGGCGTGGCTGAAGGCCCAACCCCAGCCAGCATCAAGTAAGTACTCTGGCTGCATGAAAAACCCGCTTCGGCGGGTTTTTTCTTACCTGCGATTTGAGCACAACAGTCACCGCCACTGGCACATAAGGTGATTGCTGCAATGTCCTCGGCTGCCTAGGCTTGGGGGATTGCACTGGAGAACACTTATGCTCGGTCCACTGGCATCACTCAAGGTTCTGGATTTCTCGACACTGCTGCCGGGGCCGTTCGCCTCGTTGCTACTGGCAGACATGGGCGCCGAGGTGCTGCGCATCGAATCGCCGACCCGCATGGACCTGCTGCGGGTGCTGCCGCCGCATGATCAAGGCGTCTCGGCCAGCCACGCCTACCTCAATCGCAACAAGCGCAGCCTGGCGCTGGACCTCAAGCAGCCCGAGGCGCTGGAGGTGATCAAACAATTGCTGCAGGACCACGACATCGTGCTGGAGCAGTTTCGTCCCGGCGTGATGGACCGGCTCGGGTTGGGGTATGAAGTCTTGAAGGCGATCAACCCGAAGCTGATTTATGTGTCGATCACCGGTTATGGCCAGACCGGCCCCTACAAGGATCGCGCCGGCCACGACATCAACTACCTGGCGTTGGCGGGGCTTTCGAGCTACACCGGTCGCGCCGACAGCGGCCCGGTGCCGTTGGGCATGCAGGTGGCGGATGTCGCGGGTGGCTCGTTGCATGGGGTGATCGGCCTGCTGGCGGCGGTGATCGCGCGACAGCAGACCGGGCAGGGGCAGTATCTGGATGTGAGCATGACCGACTGCGCCTTCAGCCTGAATGCCATGGCCGGTGCCGGGTACCTGGCCTGTGGCGTGGAGCCGGGCAGGGAAGAGCAGATGCTCAATGGCGGCAGCTTCTACGATTACTACCGTTCACGCGATGGACGCTGGTTGTCGGTGGGCAGTCTGGAGCCGGCGTTCATGCAGCAACTCTGCACGGCCCTGGGCCGGCCAGAACTGGCAGCTCAGGGGCTGTCACCCGAACCGGCCCGGCAACAGGCGCTCAAGGAGGCGCTGAAAGTTGAATTCGAAAAATATGACTTTGCCCAGTTGTGTGAGCTGTTCGCCGGGGTCGATGCGTGCGTCGAGCCGGTATTAAGCCTGGGCGAAGCGGTGCGGCATCCGCAGTTGAAAGCGCGGGAATTGGTGACGGAAGTGCCAAGGGGCGATGGTTCGACTCAGGCGCAGATGGCTTGCCCGTTGAAGTTTTCGGACGGCTTGCCTGAGCCTCGGCATATTGGCGCGACGCTGGGAGCGCATACCGATCAGGTGTTGGGGGAGTTGGGGTTCAGTGTTGAGCGGATCGAGGAATTGCGGCGTGCCAGGGTGGTTGTGTAGTGATTGTAAGGACGCCTTCGCGAGCAAGCCCGCTCCCACATTTGATCTTCGGCGCGACACAGGCCCAGTGTGGGAGCGGGCTTGCTCGCGAAGAGGCCGGCCCAAACACCAAAAATCCTGCTACTCGACCCGCATCTCGCCACTAAACTCCAAGGTGCTGCGGCAGCGCCTGCACAAATACCGCCGCCCCTGTCTCACCAAACCATGTCGCTGCGCCGAAAACGGGAAGTCGCTGTCGGGGCACGGGCATTTGTAGATGTAGCGGGTCACGCTACGGCGTTTGACGTCGTAGGTGTGGCAGCGGTTGGGCGGCAGTTCGTACACACCGCGCATGATCAGTTGCCACTCTTCGCCATGAGGCTGGATGCGGTCGCCAAACAGTTGATGGGCGATCAGGTGCGCGACTTCATGCGCCACCGTCTGCTTGAGGAAGTCTTCGGTGTTTTCCCGGTACAGCTGCGGATTGAAACGCAGCAGGTTCTCGTGCAAATGCGCGACACCGGCTTTTTGTCCGCGCAGCTTGAGGCTCACCACGGGGCGTTTGAAAGGTCGTTTGAAAAAGGATTCGGCTTGTTGAAAACAGTCTTCGACGCGGGTATTGAGTTGCTCGGGCATGCTTGATGGATCTCCAGAGGCGTCGAGTATGCCGCAACCTTCGGGACTTGCGAATCGCCGAGGCGCTGAATGGTGGTACCTCCTGCTCTTTCTTAGAGAGTAGAAGGCCGCCTTGCGGCGGCCTGTGTTGGCAGATCTTGTTTTTTGTTGGTGCGTTGCTAATTCGTATAGACCGGCCCCACGCCAAGTCCCCAGACAATCACCGTGAACGCCATGATCGCCACCAGCACCACCAGTCCTACGGCGAGCACCGAGCTTGAAAACAGGAATCCCTCGTCTGATGGAATGTTCATGAAAGTGGGTAGCCCCACATACAACAGGTACACCGTGTAGCAGATGGCCGCGGTGCCGACGATCATCCCAAGCCACATGTGTGGGTACAACGCCGCCAGACCGCCGATGAACAGTGGAGTCGCGGTGTAGGTGGCGAACGCGACACAGCGTGCCAGGCTCGGGTTGGCGTCATAGGTGCGAGCCATCCAGTGGATGAACGCGCCCATCACCGCGACACCGCCGAGCATCGCCAGGTACGACATGATGGTCATCCACAGCGCGCTTTCCGTGGTCAGCATCACCGGCGCCCGATTACCAATGACCCAGCCGACCTGCGTGGTGCCGATAAACGCCGACACGGCAGGGATCGCCGCCAGAATCAGGGTGTGCGTGAGGTACATGTGGCTGATGCTTTCCTCCTGGTCGCCACGGATTTCTTTCCATTCCTGGTCAGGGTGGGTGAAGAGCCCCACTACGTGATGGATCATGCCAGTCACTCCTCTTGTTGTTGCCATCGCCCCCCAGCGGAGCGCTTACGGGCCAAAGTGGCCAGGTAAGTACAGGTCTGAATACGTGTGCGACCTTATGCCGCAGTATAGAAAGGAGTTACTGGCAATAGTGCGAGAGGCTTAGAGCAAATCGCGCTGTAAACAATCTTGTTAATCGCCGTCAGGTCTGTGCCGAATGAAACCTGTGGCGAGGGAGCTTGCTCCCGCTGGGGCGCGAAGCGGCCCTGATGTTGTGTCAGGTAAACCGTGTCGGCAGGTTTTGCGACTGCTGTGCAGCCGAGCGGGAGCAAGCTCCCTCGCCACAGGGGTATGCTCAAGTCATCTAAAGCGCAGGCTTCGCCCCGAAAGGGTTTTTGCGTAAAATGCCGGCCTTTCGTCACACCTCACGGATTTCGCGTCATGGGCACTCTTACGGTCAACCAGAACAAACTGCAAAAGCGCCTTCGCCGCCAGGCGGGTGAGGCTGTCGCCGATTTCAACATGATTGAAGACGGCGACAAGGTCATGGTCTGCCTGTCCGGTGGCAAAGACAGCTACACCATGCTCGACGTGCTGATGCATTTGCAGAAGGTCGCCCCGATCAAGTTCGATATCGTGGCCGTGAACATGGACCAGAAGCAGCCAGGCTTTCCCGAGCACGTGCTGCCGGCTTACCTCAAAGAACTGGGCATCGAGTACCACATCGTCGAGAAAGACACCTATTCGGTGGTCAAGGAGCTTATTCCTGAGGGAAAGACCACCTGCTCGCTGTGCTCGCGCCTGCGTCGCGGCACGCTCTACACCTTTGCCGATGAAATCGGCGCGACCAAAATGGCCCTCGGTCACCACCGCGACGACATCGTCGAGACATTTTTCCTGAACATGTTCTTCAACGGCTCGCTCAAGGCCATGCCGCCGAAGCTGCGCGCCGATGACGGACGCAACGTGGTGATCCGGCCGCTGGCCTACTGCAACGAAAAAGACATTCAGGCTTACTCGGACTTCAAACAATTCCCGATCATCCCGTGCAACCTCTGCGGCTCCCAGGAAAACCTGCAACGCCAGGTGGTTAAAGAAATGCTGCAGGAGTGGGAACGCAAGACCCCGGGCCGTACCGAAAGCATTTTCCGCAGCTTGCAGAACGTGATCCCGTCGCAACTGGCGGATCGCAACCTGTTCGATTTCACCAACCTCAAGATTGACGAAACCGCCGCTTCGCGCTTCGTCAACGTTGTAAACCTCTAAACACAATCACTGTGGGAGCCAGCCTGCTGGCGATAGCGGTGGGTCAGACACATCATTGTTGACTGACCCTCCGCTATCGCCAGCAGGCTGGCTCCCACATGAGTCTATTCACTTACTCATCAGGAAAGGGCATGCGCGACTACAAGTGGCTGCACGAATACTGTCTGAACCGCTTCGGTTCGGCGGCTGAACTGGAAGCCCATCTGCCCGTTCCCAAGACCCCGGCGCAATTGCGCAAGATCAGCGACGACCGCTACCTCTCGACCATGGCGCTGCGGGTATTCCGCGCCGGGCTCAAGCACAGCCTGGTGGACGCCAAGTGGCCGGCGTTCGAAGAGGTGTTCTTCAAGTTCGACCCGGAAAAAGTCGTGCTGATGAGCGCCGAACACCTGGAACGCCTGATGCAGGACGCGCGGATCATCCGCCACCTGGGCAAGCTCAAGAGCGTGCCGCGCAATGCACAGTTCATTCTGGACGTGGCCCATGAGAAGGGCAGTTTTGGCGCGTTGATCGCCGAATGGCCGGTGACCGATATTGTCGGCTTGTGGACCTACCTGAAAAAACACGGGCATCAGTTGGGCGGGTTATCGGCACCGCGATTCTTGCGCATGGTCGGCAAGGACACGTTCGTGCCGAGCTATGACGTGGTGGCAGCGCTGAGTGCGCAGAAGATTGTCGACAAGGTGCCAACCAGCCTGCGGGACATGGCCACGGTGCAAAATGCGTTCAACCAGTGGCACGAAGAGAGCGGAGGGCGGCCGATGAGCCAGATTTCGATGATGCTGGCTTACACAGTGAATCATTGAGACCGAGTCGCGGCCTTCGCGGGCAAGCCTCGCTCCTACGGGGAATGGTGGTGCCCTTGTAGGAGCGAGGCTTGCCCGCGAAGGCGTCAGTTCAGGCGACGCTGGTCTCGCCTTCACCCGCCAACTTGCGGTTCAACTGAAATCGCCACCGCACATACAACATTGCCGAGCAGAACACCGCCAGGCTCGCGCCCATTTCCAGTAAACCGAACAGCTGGCGGTTCGGGTCGTACGCGGCCAATGCGCCCTTCATGAAATACAGGTTCACCACAAAACACATCCACGAATGCCCGCGGGCGCTGCCAACGATCATCCCCGGCGCCAGCAACAGCAGCGGCACCAGTTCGATCAGCAGAATCACCCACGGCCGCGCGCCATGCAGGTCGGCGAATATCAGGTAGTAGGCGCAGAGCAGTCCCACCAGACCGAAAAAGCACAGCAGGCTGATGACGCGCATCGCCCGTACTCGCGGTTCGAGCCATTCAATGGAAGGCAGAATCTTCGGCTTTTTGGCCATTTCAGCTCACCAACTTTTGCGCAGTCTTCGCCAACCGCAGGCCCAAGGCGCGGCACAGCGCAACTTCGTGTTCATTCAAACCGCTTTTGCCATCGGCCCCGGCGTGATGGCTGGCGCCATAAGGCGTGCCGCCACCGCGGGTTTCCAGCAGCGCCGACTCGCTGTAAGGCAGGCCGGTGATCAGCATGCCGTGGTGCAGCAACGGCAACATCATCGACAGCAGCGTAGTTTCCTGGCCGCCATGCAGGCTCGCGGTGGAGGTGAAGACCCCGGCCGGTTTGCCTACCAGGGCGCCGGTCAGCCACAGATTGCTGGTGCCATCGAGAAAGTACTTCAAGGGTGCGGCCATGTTGCCGAACCGGGTCGGGCTGCCGAGGGCCAGGCCGGCGCAGTTTTTCAGGTCGTCGAGGCTGGCGTACAGCGCGCCTTCATCGGGAATGTCCGGCGACACGGCTTCGCATTCGGTGGAGATCGCCGGCACGGTGCGCAGGCGCGCTTCCATACCGGACTGCTCGACACCACGGGCAATCTGCCGGGCCATTTCATTGGTCGAGCCACTGCGGCTGTAATACAGCACCAGAATGTACGGGGCACTCACGGCAGCAACTCCAGCACATTCTCCGGCGGACGGCCGATGATGGCTTTGTCGCCGACTTCGAGAATCGGCCGCTCCATGAGTTTCGGGTGCGCGGCGATGGCAGCGATCAATTGCGCCTCGCCGAGGGTGCTGTCGGCCAGGTTGAGGGTTTTGTACTCGTCCTCGCCGGTGCGCAGCAATTGCCGGGCGCTGATACCAAGCTTGCTCAGCAGGCTCTGGATTTGCGCGGCGTCCAGCGGGGTTTCCAGGTAGCGGACCACGGTCGGGGCCAGGCCACGGGCTTCAAGCAGTTCGAGCGCACCGCGGGATTTCGAGCAGCGCGGGTTGTGATAAAGCGTCAGATCGGTCATGTGCGGGTCGCATCTTGCGTAAGGTGGCGGCTATTCTAACTGGGCGGCGCGTAATCCAGAACCTTGGGAGGCGATGGGTCGCAGGTGCATTCCATTTTTGACAAGGATCGAGACATGACAAGGCGACTGGCAGCGGCATTGGCGATCATGGGGGCGTTATTGTTGGGGGGCTGCGGCAACGACTATGGCACCGACCAAAATGGCCATAAAGTCGCCGCCGAACGTCTGGATAAACAATGGCTGGTGCTCAATTACTGGGCCGAATGGTGTGGCCCGTGCCGTACCGAGATTCCCGAGTTGAACGTGCTGGCCGAACAGCTCAAGGGCAAGAAGATCGGTGTGTTCGGGGTCAACTTCGACAATGTGCAGGGCGAAGAGCTGAAAAGTGCCAGCGAGAAACTGGGGATCGCCTTCACCGTGCTGGCCCAGGACCCGGCCGACCTTTTCGAATTACCGCGCAGTGAAGCGTTGCCGGTGACTTACATCATTGATGACAAGGGCAAGGTGCGGGAACAGTTGATGGGCGAGCAGACGGCGGCGGGGGTGATGGCGAAGCTTGAGGCGTTGCAGGCTAAAAATTGATCTGTAGGAGCCAGGCTTGCCGGCGAAGGCGTACTTTGGAGCGCCTTCGCCGGCAAGCCTGGCTCCTACGAAAAGCAATTCACTGATCGTTCCCACGCCCTGCGTGGGAACGATCGGAGCGAGAGGATCAACCCTCTTCAAGCCACCAACGCAACGGTTTGCCTTGCGCCGGCCAGAAGCGCATCTGGTCGATCGGTGAAACGTCCCAGCGCTGGACGTTTTCCAGCGCCTGCAGGAAGCGTTTTTCCTGCTCCATCAACGCTGGCGCACACATTTTGCGGGTGCTGCCGATCTTGCCGAAGCTCAGCTTGTCGCCTTGCAGGGTATACGGCGCGAACCAGTGGTTGCAGCCGCCATTGCCATAGGCCCGACCATCTTCATCGAGGGTGATGGTCAGATGGCTGTAGTCCATCAGCGGACGCTCGCCGATCCATTCCAGAATGTAGCTGCGGTTGTGTTGCAATTGCACCGGCTCGGCGGCGCAGCCCAACAGGCTGGCGCCGGCCATGGCGGTCAGAGCAAGGCGTTTCATCACGCAGGCTCCTGGCACTTCTTGCACAGGTGCTTGTCGGCAACGGTGGCCCAGCCCAGCTCGGCAATCCGTGCAGTGGCCGCCGGTTTTTCCGCCTTGTTGCCCAGCTTGGCGTCGACCGCGAATTCAAAGCTCAGCTCTTTGGCGCAGCTGTCGCAGTTGACCTTCCAGGTGTGGATCGCCAATTCGCCGAACACCGGACCACTGGCCACCGCGACCCATTGGCCCGGCGGGTTGATCAAGTGGCGAACCGTTTCGACGGTCAGGCGCATGGACAAGTCCTTGCTGCCTTTAAGGGTCACTACCAACACGTCGTTATTACGAATCGAGCCGCCGTTGCCGGTGACTTGATAACGCCCCGGCACAAGGGCGCGGCATTCGGTGAGGGTGTGTTGCGGGTTCATCAGGCTATAGCGAAAATCGTGTTCGACCATGGGTCCTCCAAATATGCGCGATATGCTAGCACGGGCATGAACGCAGCATGGCGCGGGCATGTAACCTTCGATCTGGTTCAAATGACCTACCGAGTCATGGCACAATGCCGCTTTTGCATCAGGTCGAGATCCCGGCACCGGCACCCGACGGGCCGCGGCCGGTGGAACTCTGGCTGAAACTGATGATCCTTTTGTCCAAATCCTGACCGATCAGCTCTCGACCTGATTCTGTGGCGAACCGGCCGCCCAGGCCGCGATGTTCTGCAGGGTGGTTGCGGCAATCGCGCCCAGGGCTTCGCGCGTGAGGAAGGCTTGGTGCGCGGTGATGATTACATTCGGAAAGGTCAGTAGACGCGCCAGCACATCGTCCTGCAGCGGCAAGTCGGAGCGATCCTCGAAGAACAGCTGCGCCTCCTCTTCATAAACATCCAGCCCCAGATAGCCCAATTGGCCGTCCTTCAACGCGTCGATCAGCGCCGGGGTGTCCACCAGACCGCCACGCCCGGTATTGATCAACATCGCGCCGGGCTGCATGTGCGCCAGTGATTCACTGTTGATCAAGTGTTTGCTTTGTTCGTTGAGCGGGCAATGCAGGCTGATGATCTGCGACTCGGCCAGCAGTTGCGGCAAGCTGAGGTAGCGCGCGCCGAGCGCTTCGACCTGCGGGTTCGGGTAAGGATCACAGGCCAGCAACCGGCAGCCGAAGCCGTTCATGATTTTCGCGAAGGTCGCGCCGATCTGCCCGGTGCCGACTACGCCGACGGTTTTGCCCACGAGGTCGAAACCGGTCAGCCCGTGCAAGCTGAAATCGCCCTCGCGGGTACGGTTGTAGGCACGGTTCAGTCGGCGGTTGAGCGCCAGAATCAGCGCCACCGCGTGTTCGGCCACCGCGTGAGGCGAGTAGGCCGGAACCCGCACAATCGCCAACCCCAGGCGCTTCGCTACCGCCAGATCGACATGGTTGTAACCGGCCGAGCGCAGGGCGATCAGGTGTGTGCCACCCGCGGCCAGGCGTTCGAGTACCGGAGCACTGAGGTCATCATTGATGAAGGCACAAACCACTTCGTGATGCTCCGCCAGCGCCGCCGTGTCGAGGCTCAGTCGTGCTGGCTGGAAATACAGCTCGATGCCGGCGGGCAGGTCTGCGCTCAGAAAACTGTCGCGGTCGTAGGTCTGGCTGCTGAAAAGAAGCGTGCGCATGCTGTCCTCCTGGAAGTCTCAAATCCTGTAGCAGCTGGCGAAGCCTGCGTTCGGCGGCGAAGCCGTCGTAAAACCTGCATCCGCGGTTTACCTGAACGATTGCGGTGCCTGATTTAACGACGGCTTCGCCGCCGGACGCAGCCTTCGGCAGCTGCTACACAGAATGTATTTGAGCTTAGCCTTCCAGGCACTCCGTGTTATTGCGCTGCATCAGGCATTGATACGCGCATGGGCCGCCAGGCGATTGATGGCTCGTTCGAGTTCTTCCAGCGCGCCGGGGGCTTTCGGGTCCTGTTGCTTGAGCAGGGTTTCACTGCGCTGGCAGGCGGCGCGCAATTGCGGGACGCCGCAGTAACGGGTCGCCCCATGCAGGCGATGGACTCGCTCAATCAGCGCGTTCTGGTCATTGGCTTCACGAGCGACGCGGATGGCCTCGCGGTCGGCCTCCAGGGAGGCCAGCAGCATTGCCAGCATGTCCGCCGCCAGATCGGCCTTGCCCGCCGCCAAGCGTAGGCCTTCGTCGTGATCAAGCACCTGCAAGTCATTATCGTTGTTGCTTTCGCTGGAGCGCTCCGGTCCCAGATTGCGCAACGCCAGGCCGGTCCATTTCAACACCACCTGCGCCAGTTGCCGTTCGCTGATGGGTTTGGTCAGGTAGTCATCCATGCCGCTTTGCAGCAATGCGCGTTTTTCGTTGGCCATCGCGTGGGCGGTGAGGGCGACGATCGGCAGTGGTGTGCAATGCCGTTCGCTTTCCCACTGACGAATGGCTTCGGTGCTTTGGCGACCATCCATGCCGGGCATCTGGACGTCCATCAGCACCAGGTCAAAGGTCTCGTTCTGTACGGCCTTGACCGCGGCGTAACCGCTTTCCACCGCGAGCACTTTGGCGCCCATGTCTTCGAGCAGGGTTTGCACCAGCAGCAGATTGGCCGGGTTGTCATCGACACAAAGGACCTTCGGTGCGCGACTCGAAAGCGGCTCGCCGGGGTCGCTGCGCTGCTGGCGAGGGTTGACCATATCGGACAGGGCCCGACGCAGTTTGCGCGTGCAGGCCGGTTTGGACTGCAGCTGGCTGTGGGGGTTGGGCACCGAGAGGTGGAACAGCGTCAGTTCGGTGGTCGGGCACAACACCAACACTCTGCAGCCCAAGTGTTCGAGGTCCCAGATATGCTGGTTGAGGCGCTCTGGCGGCATGTCGTTGCTGGTGATACCGAGCACCGCCAGGCCGATGGCCTGATCGGTCTGATGGGCACCGGTCACGCCATTGGCCAGGCTTTCGAGGGTGTTGAACGGCGTGACTGCCAGGCCGCAGTCTTCCAGTTGATGCTGCAAGGCCTGACGTGCCAGCTCATGGTTTTCCAACACCGCCACCCGCTGTCCGAGCAAGGGTGGGCCGGGCAGGTCCTCGGCGTCGTCGCGGGCTTTGGGCAAGCTCAGGCTGATCCAGAATTCCGAGCCTTCGCCCGGTGTGCTGTCGACGCCGATCTCGCCGCCCATTTGTTCAATCAGGCGTTTGGAAATCACCAGTCCCAGGCCGGTGCCGCCAGGTTGTCGGGACAGCGAGTTATCGGCCTGGCTGAAGGCCTGGAACAAGGCGCGCACGTCCTGGTTCGACAGACCAATGCCGGTGTCCTGAATGCTGATGCGCAGTTGCACGCTGTCTTCATACTCTTCTTCGAGCATGGCCCGGGCGACGATGGTGCCTTCGCGGGTGAACTTGATCGCGTTGCTCACAAGGTTGGTGAGGATCTGCTTGAGTCGCAGCGGATCGCCCACCAGCGACAATGGCGTATCGCGATAAACCAGGCTCACCAGCTCAAGCTCTTTGGCGTGGGCAGCCGGGGCAAGGATGTTCAAGGTGTCTTGCAGCAGGTCGCGCAGGTTGAACGGAATATGGTCGAGCACCAGTTTGCCGGCCTCGATTTTCGAGAAGTCGAGAATCTCGTTGATGATCCCCAGCAGGCTGTCCGCGGATTTTTCGATGGTGCCCAGGTAATCGAGCTGGCGCGGGGTCAATTCACTTTTTTGCAGCAAATGGGTGAAGCCGAGAATGCCGTTGAGCGGCGTGCGGATTTCATGGCTCATGTTGGCCAGGAACTCGGACTTGATCCGGCTCGCCTCCAGGGCTTCCTTGCGCGCAAGGTCCAGCTCGATGTTCTGGATCTCGATGGTTTCCAGGTTCTGACGCACGTCTTCGGTAGCTTGGTCGACGCTGTTTTGCAATTCTTCCTGAGCGTTCTGCAGGGTTCCGGCCATTCGGTTGATGCCGGACGCCAGTTCATCCAGCTCCTGGCTGCCGAGGGGCGGCAGGCGGGTTTCCAGGTGACCGTCCTTGAGCTGTGCCACGGCTTGTTTAATCTGGCTCAATGGCCGGTTGATGGTCCGGCCCATGCGCAACGCCAACAGCGCCGCACCGACCAGGCCACCGCCGATCAGCAGCAGGCTGGCGAACAGACTGCGGTAACCGCGCAGCAACATGCCACTGTGCGACAGCTCGAGTTCGACCCAGCCCAGCAGACGGTCGGCTTCATCGGGGATAAGGTCGCCGGCCAGGTTGCGGTGCTTGCCGAACACTGGCAGCAGGTAACGCGTGGCGTCATTGCCACTGCGGCGCAGCAGCTGTGAACCGTTGCCCAAAGGCGCCGAATTGAGCATGGTCGGGCCGGCATGGGCCAGCTGAGTGCGGTCGGGGGCGAGGAAAGTCACCGCGCGCACGTCGGTTTGTTCCAGGAACTGGGTGGCGATGCGTTCCAGCAGGTCGTTGTCTTTGCGACCCATGGCCGGGGCCACCAGCGGTGCCAGCTGTTCGGCAATCATTTCGCCGCGCTGCATGAGTTGCGATTGCAGGTCCGATTGCTGCATCCAGGTGAAATAGCCGCCCAGAACCAGCGCCATCAGGGTGGTCGGTAACAGGGTCAGCAACAGCACGCGGCCTTTAATTCCCAGTTTCTTGAGCACGCATCTCTCCCGCATCCAGCTGTTTATTGACCTGCACATGCGTCCGGCACGCGCCACCTGCGCAGTGTAGCGATTTGCATGCGGGCAATCTTCGTAAAATTGATGTCGTCATTCGTCGGCCAGTTCCGCGCTTTGGTCTTGGGGAGCAAACCATGGGTTGCCCCTGGCGAGGCGATCTTGAATAATCGGCAACTGAGAATTATTTGCAGATACTCATGACTCCCATCTCCGTTGTTCCCCCCCGCGTCCTCTCCATCGAAGACGATCTGGTGCTCGGTGCTTATGTCCATGAGCATCTGGGGCGCTGTGGATTTCAGGTGACCTGGTGTCAGAACGGCCAGGAAGGGTTGGCCATTGCGCGCCGGCAAGCCTTCGATGTGGTGTTGATGGATATTCTGTTGCCGGGGCTGGATGGCCTGGCGGTGCTGACCCAACTGCGCCAGAGTCACTCCACGCCAGTGGTGCTGATGTCGGCGCTGGGGGCGGAGGCGGATCGCATCAGTGGCTTTCGCCTCGGTGCCGACGATTACCTGCCCAAACCTTTCAGCATGGCCGAGCTGCGGGTACGCATCGAGGCGATCCTGCGGCGGGTGGCGCTCGATCGGCGGCCAGCGCCGGCATCGATTGCCCCTGCGATGGACAACCTGCATTTCGACGATGAACGGTGCGAGGTCTTTTTGGGCGAACACGCGGCCGGCCTGACTCGCAGCGAATATCGGTTGCTGGATACATTGAATCGCAACGGTGATGAAGTACTGAGCAAGGCGTTCCTTTATCAGCAGGTACTGCAGCGCGGTTATGCGCCCCATGACCGCAGCCTCGACATGCACATCAGCCAGATTCGCCGCAAGCTCAAGGCCATCGGTTACACCGAGCGTGAAGTGCGTACTGTCTGGGGCAAGGGGTATGTATTGAGTGCGGCCGATGAAATGGTCTGACGTGCCGGGCAAGCATTCACTGTTCTGGAAACTGGCTTGCCTGTTGGTAGCGTTCTGTCTGCTGATGATCTGGTTGAGCTGGTCCTGGGGCCGCTACATGGAAAAGAAAAACCTGTTCCTGTCCGACGAGGCCCGGGGCAGCCTGACGCGCTACGCCGCCGAGGCGGAGCGGGCGTGGAACGAACAGCAGAGCGCAGGCATTGATGCCTGGTTGCCGCGTGTCGGCGAGCGCGAGTCGACTTGGGTCGGTGTCATCGGTGGCGACTTGCAATCCCTGAGCAACTACCCGCTGACCCATCAGGAAATCCAGCGCCTGACCTTTTTGCGCGGTCTGGATTGGCCGGTGAGTCGGCGCCACCAGGGCCGGCCGTGGCTGAAGATCCCGTTTCCCAATGACCCGTCTGCCGGCAGCCTGGTGATCGAGTTGCCTCAGCGTTTTATGCCAGGACGCTACCGGGTGTTTTGGCGGGTGATCACCAATGGGGTGATTCCCGGGCTGTTCACGCTGCTGCTGTGCGTGGGGCTGTATCGATTGCTGGTCGTCCCGCTGAACAGCCTGCGCGAGCAGGCCAACGCCTGGCGCGCCGACCAACTGACTGTGCGTTTATCGAGCCGCACCACCAACCGCTCGGATGAATTGGGTGAACTGGGCAGGGCCTTCGATCACATGGCCGAGCGCCTGCAAAGCACGGTGGCTCTGCAACAACAATTGCTGCGCGACCTGTCCCACGAATTGCGTACGCCACTGAGCCGGCTGCGGGTGGCCAGCGAAAGCGAGCAAGACCTGGGGCAATTGCGCGAACGCATTGGCCGGGAAGTCGACGGCATGCAACGTCTGGTCGAGGACGCCCTGCAACTCGCCTGGCTCGACACCGAGCGCGCGCCGTTGCTCGATGAAGCGATCCAGGTCCAGGCCTTGTGGGAAATGCTCACGGAAAACGCCTGCTATGAAAGTGGCTGGCCGGCGAGTCAGTTGCACTGCGCGGTAGATGCATCCTGCTGGGTGCGCGGCCATCTCAATACCCTGGCCCAAGCGCTGGAAAACATACTGCGCAACGCCATTCGTCATTCACCTGCGGGAGGTGTCGTGACGCTCGCTGGTCGGCGCGATGGCGACTTCTGGCACCTGTGGCTGGAGGACGAGGGCGGTGGAGTGGCGGACGAGGATCTTGAACGGATCTTCTCGCCGTTCATCCGGCTTGATGGTTCGCGGCCGGGGGATGGTGGATTTGGGTTGGGGTTGAGCATTGCGAGGAATGCGGTGCTGCGGCAGGGGGGGCATCTATGGGCGGAAAACAGCGGGGCAGGGTTGCGGTTGAATATGCGGTTATTGGCGGATGATGACGGTGTTAGTGATGACGCCATCGCGGGCAAGCCCGCTCCCACAGTTGATGTGTGTCTGCCACACATTGTGTGATCAACCTCGACTCCTGTGGGAGCGAGCCTGCTCGCGATGCGGCTCTTCCAGCCACCGTCGTTCAGCTTTTGCCGGAGCGTTCCCGTTTATTTGTACGACCTTTCCTAAAGGGTATTGCCGACACCTTATGCCTGATTCGACGGAATAGACTCGCGTTTTTCCTCGTCCTCAAGGAGTTTGGCATGAATGCATTCAGCGTCCCCGCAACCGACGACCGTTTCAATGAAGTGCTTGCGTTGATTCAAGATGCCAAACAGCAAGCCATGCAGGCGGTGAATACCCAGCTGATTGAGCTGTATTGGCAGGTGGGTGCCTATATCAGTCGCAAGCTGGAAAAGGCCGAATGGGGCGATTCTGTGGTCAGCCAACTGGCTGAGCATCTGGCCCAGACTCAACCAGGGTTACGTGGTTTTACTCGCCCCAATCTGTTCCGCATGCGTCAGTTCTACGAGACTTACCGGGGTGACGAGAAAGTCTCACCGCTGGTGAGACAAATACCCTGGACCCATAATCTGGTCATCTTCAGTCAGGGCAAACTCCCGGAAGAGCGGGAGTTTTATCTACGAATGGCGGTTCAGGAGAAGTGGTCGAAGCGCGAGTTGGAGCGTCAGTTCAAAACTGCACTGTTCGAGCGTAGCGTGACCCAACCGGCAAAAACCTCCGCAGTGCTAAGACATACTCACCCTGCGGCGCTTGAGATTTTCCGCGATGCCTACATGGTCGAGTTTCTCGACCTGCCCGGCGGCCATGCCGAAACCGATCTGCATAAGGGGCTGCTGGCGCGTCTCAAGGAATTTCTGATCGAACTGGGTCGTGACTTCTGCTTTGTCGGCTCCCAATACCCGCTGCAAGTCGGTGGGCGTGATTTCGCCCTGGATCTGCTGTTCTTCCATCGTGGGCTCAACTGTCTGGTAGCCATTGAGCTCAAGGTCGGTCGGTTTGAGCCGGAGTATTTGGGCAAGCTGGATTTCTATCTGGAAGCGCTGGATCGCAATGAGCGCAAACCCCACGAAAATCCTGCCATTGGTGTGTTGCTTTGTGCCAGCAAGGATGACGAGGTGGTCGAGTACGCCCTTAACCGTAGCCTGTCGCCAGCGTTAATTGCCGAATACCAGACTCGCCTGCCGGACAAGCAGTTGTTGCAGGCTAAATTGCATGAGTTTTATGCGCTGGATTTTGAGCAGGAGAAGAGCGGGTAATCTTCCTCTTATTCCCATTCGCCATAAGCCCCTTACTTTGCGTGATATGGCCTGCGCACGTTTGCCGGTATGATAGGCGCCCCCGCAGTCTGGATTGCGAATACGCCATGACCTTGCAGTACCCAACTATCGCCGATTGCGTCGGCAACACTCCGCTGGTCCGTTTGCAGCGCCTGCCTGGCGCCACCAGCAATACCCTTTTGCTCAAGCTCGAAGGGAATAATCCGGCGGGTTCGGTCAAGGACCGTCCGGCGCTGTCGATGATCACCCGTGCCGAATTGCGCGGGCAGATCCACGCCGGCGATACGCTGATCGAAGCAACCTCGGGCAACACCGGGATTGCCTTGGCCATGGCTGCGGCGATCAAGGGTTACAAGATGATCCTGATCATGCCGGACAACTCCAGCGCCGAGCGTAAAGCCGCCATGACGGCTTATGGCGCCGAGCTTATTCTGGTCAGCCAGGAAGAAGGCATGGAAGGCGCTCGCGACCTCGCCCAGCGAATGGAAGCCGAAGGTCGTGGCAAGGTGCTGGATCAGTTCGCCAACGGTGACAACCCCGAGGCGCACTACACCACCACCGGTCCGGAAATCTGGCGTCAGACCGAAGGCACCATCACTCATTTCGTCAGCTCGATGGGCACCACCGGCACCATCATGGGCGTTTCGCGCTACTTGAAAGAGCAGAACGACAACGTGCAGATCATCGGGCTGCAACCGATGGAAGGTTCGGCGATTCCGGGCATCCGTCGCTGGCCGCAGGAATACCTGCCGAAGATCTACCAGGCCGAGCGCGTGGACCGGATCGTCGACATGGCGCAAAGCGAAGCCGAAGACGTGACCCGTCGTCTGGCACGCGAAGAAGGCATCTTTTGCGGTGTGTCTTCGGGCGGTGCCGTGGCGGCGATGCTGCGCCTGTCCAAAGAAGTTGAAAACGCGGTGATCGTCGCGATCATCTGTGACCGTGGCGACCGTTACTTGTCGACCGGCATTTTCGACGCGCCCAACTGATGGCCAGGCAAGAGAGAGGCCTGCGCTTCCAGCCCACAGGCGGCAGCAAGGCCCCGCAAGTCCCGACCGGCAAAAAGCAGCGCTTGACCATCGAGCGCCTGGCCAATGACGGTCGCGGTATCGCGTTTTTCGAAGGTCGCACGTGGTTCGTCATCGGCGCATTGGCCGGTGAAGACGTCGAGGCGCGGGTCTTGGGTGCCCACGGCAAAGTGGTCGAGGCGCGCACCGAGCGCGTGTTCCAGGCCAGTGAATTGCGCCGCCCGGCACCGTGCGCTCATGCCGCTCGCTGCGGCGGTTGCAGCGTGCAGCATTTGCCCCACAACGAACAGCTCGCCCTGAAACAGCGCATGCTCGCCGAGCAATTGTCGCGGGTTGCCGGTGTCGAACCTGAAGAGTGGGCAGCGCCGTTGAGCGGTCCGGAATTCGGCTACCGTCGTCGCGCCCGAGTGGCGGTGCGTTGGGACATGAAAGCGAAAAAACTCGAAGTCGGCTTCCGTGCTGCCGGCAGTCAGGACATCGTCGCCATCAACGAATGCCCGGTGCTGGTACAGCCCTTGCAATCGATCATGACCCGCTTGCCGGAGATGCTGCGGCGCTTGAGCAAACCTCAGGCGTTGGGGCATGTGGAGTTGTTCAGCGGTTCGTCATTGGCGGTATTGCTGCGGCACATGGCGCCGTTGTCCGAATCCGACATGACCATCCTCAAGGACTTCTGCGCGTTCCATGAAGCCCAGTTGTGGCTGCATGGCGACGGCGAGCCGCAACCGGTCGAGGCCGATCAGTCGCTGGGCTATCGCCTTGAGCAGTGGGACTTGAACCTGGCGTATCGGCCGGGAGATTTCATTCAGGTCAACGCCGGGGTCAACGAAGCGATGGTGGCCCAGGCGTTGGCGTGGTTGGCACCGAAATCTGATGAGCGGGTTCTGGACCTGTTTTGTGGGTTGGGCAACTTTGCTTTACCGCTGGCCAAAACCGTTCGCGAAGTGGTGGCGGTGGAGGGGGTGCAGGCGATGGTCGAGCGTGCCGCCGCGAATGCTGTCAGCAATAATCTGCATAACGCGAAGTTTTTTCAGGCCGATTTATCCCAGCCTTTGGCCGATGCCGAATGGGCCGATGAAGGCTTTTGTGCGGTACTCTTGGACCCACCTCGCGACGGTGCTTTTGAGGTGGTGCGCAAGCTGGCGTCTTTGGGCGCCAAACGATTGGTGTATGTGTCGTGTAACCCTGCAACGCTGGCGCGCGACACAGTCGAATTGATCAAGCAGGGCTACCGGTTAAAACGTGCCGGGATTCTCGATATGTTTCCTCAGACGGCACATGTCGAGGCCATGGCGTTATTTGAAGCGAGCTAGGACGGCTCGTCTGGTCCGACTGACCCGCTCGTGCAAAGCGCATTCGTCTTAGCCCCGCGAGTGCACACGGGCAGCGAAGGTCAGCGATTTGACGCATTGAATCTGCGTCGTAGGGAAGGTAAAGCAAGATGGTACAGGTGAGAGCACACCAGCCGATCAATACTGACGGCAGTATCAACCTCGAGGCTTGGCTCGATCATGCGGTCAGTGTCGATCTGGCACTGGATCGCGAAGCCTTGAAGGAAGCCTGCGAGTTCGCTCGCGAGGCCGAACAACAAGCCAATGCGGCGAAGAATCTGTGGTCCGAAGGGACCTCGAGTTTCCGCACGGGCCTTGAGATCGCCGAGATTCTCGCCGACCTCAAACTCGACCAGGATTCGTTGGTCGCAGCCGTGCTTTACCGCGGCGTGCGCGAAGGCCAGATCCAGTTGCCGGCGGTCAGCCAACGCTTCGGTCCGGTGGTCGCCAAACTCATCGACGGCGTGTTGCGCATGGCGGCGATCAGCGCCAGCCTGAGCCCCCGTCAATCCATGGTGCTGGGCACTCAAGGCCAGGTCGAAAACCTGCGCAAAATGCTCGTGGCCATGGTCGACGACGTGCGCGTCGCGCTGATCAAACTGGCTGAACGCACCTGCGCGATCCGCGCGGTGAAAACCGCCGACGACGAGAAGCGCAACCGCGTAGCCCGTGAAGTGTTCGACATTTACGCGCCGCTCGCCCACCGCCTCGGTATCGGTCACATCAAGTGGGAGCTGGAGGACTTGTCCTTCCGCTATCTTGAGCCTGACCAGTACAAGCAGATCGCCAAGTTGCTCCACGAGCGACGGCTGGATCGCGAGCGCTTTATCGCCGACGTGATGACCCAACTCAAAGAAGAGTTGCAGGCCACTGGCGTCGATGCGGACATCAGCGGTCGGGCCAAACATATCTATTCGATCTGGCGCAAAATGCAGCGCAAGGGTCTGGAGTTCAGCCAGATCTACGACGTGCGCGCGGTTCGCGTGCTGGTGCCGGAAATGCGCGACTGCTACACCGCGCTCGGCATCGTCCACACCCTGTGGCGGCATATCCCGAAAGAGTTCGACGACTACATCGCCAACCCGAAAGAGAACGGCTACCGCTCGCTGCACACCGCGGTGATCGGCCCTGAAGGCAAAGTGCTGGAAGTGCAGATCCGCACCCATGCCATGCACGAAGAAGCCGAGCTGGGCGTGTGCGCGCACTGGAAGTACAAGGGCACCGACGTCAAGTCCGGCTCGAACCACTATGAAGAGAAAATCTCCTGGCTGCGTCAGGTGCTCGAGTGGCACGAAGAGCTGGGCGATATTGGTGGCCTTGCCGAACAACTGCGGGTCGATATCGAGCCGGACCGGGTCTATATCTTCACCCCGGACGGTCACGCCATCGACTTGCCGAAGGGCGCGACACCGCTGGACTTCGCCTACCGCGTACACACCGAAATCGGTCACAACTGCCGCGGCGCCAAGATCAACGGGCGGATCGTACCGCTCAACTACAGCCTGCAAACCGGTGAACAGGTCGAGATCATTACCAGTAAGCACGGCACGCCGAGCCGCGACTGGCTGAACCCGAACCTGGGCTACATCACCACCTCGCGGGCGCGGGCGAAGATCGTTCACTGGTTCAAATTGCAGGCCCGCGATCAGAACGTCGCGGCCGGTAAAACCTTGCTCGAGCGCGAACTCAATCGCCTCGGCCTGCCGCAGGTGGACTTCGACAAGCTGGCCGAGAAGGCCAACATGAAGACCGCCGAGGATATGTTCGCTGCATTGGGCGCAGGCGATTTGCGCCTGGCGCAATTGGTGAATCTGGCGCAGCAACTGGTCGAGCCGGAACGCGGCAACGAACAGCTGGAACTGATCCCGCGCAAAGCCACCGGCTACAAACCGGGCAAGCGTGGTGACATTCAGATCCAGGGCGTCGGCAACCTGATGACCCAAATGGCCGGCTGCTGCCAGCCGCTGCCGGGGGATGCGATCGTCGGTTACATCACCCAGGGCCGTGGCGTGAGCATTCACCGTCAGGACTGCGCCTCGGTGCTGCAACTGGCCGGGCGTGAGCCGGAGCGGATCATCCAGGTCAGCTGGGGCCCGGTGCCGGTGCTCACCTATCCGGTGGACATCATCATTCGCGCCTACGACCGTTCCGGTCTGCTGCGTGATGTGTCGCAGGTGCTGCTCAATGAGCGGATCAATGTGCTGGCGGTCAACACCCGTTCGAACAAAGAGGACAACACGGCGTTGATGTCCCTGACCATCGAGATTCCGGGGCTGGATGCGCTGGGGCGGTTGCTGGGGCGGATTTCCCAGTTACCGAACATCATCGAAACCCGCCGTAACCGCACACCGTGAAGATGACCAATGTGGGAGCGAGCCTGCTCGCGATGGCGGTATTTCAGTCAACATCTGTGTTGCCTGCAAGTCCGCTATCGCGAGCAGGCTCGCTCCCACAGGTTTTTGTGATGAGACATGATTGATGTACAGCCTTGAAGACCTGCTGCACCTGATGAACCGTCTGCGCGACCCGCAATACGGCTGCCCGTGGGACATCAAGCAAACCTACGCGACCATCGTCCCCCACACCCTGGAAGAAGCCTACGAAGTCGCCGATGCGATCGAGCGCGGGGACTTCGATCATTTACAGGGTGAGTTGGGCGATTTGTTGTTCCAGGTGGTTTATTACAGCCAGCTGGCCCGGGAAGAAGGGCGTTTCGAGTTCGATGGCGTGGTCGACAGCATCACGCGCAAACTGATCCGCCGTCATCCTCACGTGTTCCCCACCGGTGATCTGTATGCGCCGCTGGACATCCCGCGTCTGAATGAAGAGCAGGTCAAGCAACGCTGGGAAGAGATCAAGGCTGAAGAGCGCGCCGAGAAGTCTTCGGCGCCGCAGCAGTTGTCCTTGCTCGACGACGTGCCTGCTGCGTTGCCGGCGCTGTCCCGTTCGGCAAAACTGCAGAAGCGCGCAGGGCAGGTCGGTTTCGACTGGCCGGACGCCTTGCCGGTACTCGACAAGGTTCGCGAAGAGCTCGATGAAGTGCTCGAAGCCATGGCCGACAATGACTCGACGGCGATTGCCAATGAAGTCGGCGACCTGCTGTTTTCCGTGGTCAATCTGGCGCGACACCTCAAGGTCGATCCGGAAACCGCACTGCGCAGCGCGAACTCAAAGTTTGAAAGACGCTTCCGATTTATCGAACAGGCATTGCGCGACACCCACCGTCCCATAGAAGATTGCACCCTCGAAGAGTTGGACGCCTTGTGGGGCGAAGCCAAACGTCAGGAAAAGAATTTGCCCAGCTGCGGTTGAGCAGTTGCCTAAGTGAGAAATAAGCACCATGAGCCTTTCCCTTCGCGACCAGTTGCTCAAAGCAGGGCTGGTCAACCAAAAGCAGGCCAAACAGGTCGGCAAAGAGAAGCAGAAGCAGCAACGTCTGGCCCACAAAGGTCAGATTGAACTCGATGACTCCCAGCAGCGTGCCGCTCAGGAAGCCATGGCCGAGAAGGTCAAGCGCGACCAGGAACTGAACCGTCAGCAGCAGGAGAAGGCCGAAGCGAAGGCCCGCGCCGCCCAGGTCAAGCAATTGATCGAAGTCTCGCGCCTGCCCAAGCTGACCACCGAGGACTACTACAACTTCGTCGACGACAAGAAGGTCAAGCGTATCTCCGTCAACACGCTGATGCGCAACAAGCTCAGCAGCGGTTCGCTGGCGATCGTGCATCACGCTGGCGGTTACGAAGTGATCCCTCGTGAAGCGGCCCTGAAGATTCAGGAGCGCGATCCACAGCGCATCGTGCAGCTGAATGTGAAGACAGAAGAAGTCAGCGCCGAAGACGATCCGTACGCGGCCTATCAGATTCCTGACGATCTGATGTGGTAAGCCGTTAGAGACTGCAACAACGACAAACCCCGCTCATGGCGGGGTTTGTCGTTTTCAATGCGGTCATTATGCAGAACGCGCTTCGCGCTGCTGCTCCTGTGTTTCAAGTTCGGCCTTGTATTTATGGGCTTCGGTCTCGGAGTGAAACATCCCGACCAACAGGTCTTGTTGATGTACATCCCAGATGCGGATACCGGCGGCGATGCCTTCATGGGACATATGTGAATCGTCGCGTTCAGTTACTTTTACAGTCATCTGCTAGCTCCAATCTCTGTTATCTGCAGCAAGGCGTGTGCAGGCCTCCGTTATATGTTTTGTTAGCTGGCTAAGTAAACGGCAGAGTTAGGCAACCCATTCTTGCAGAATCGGCAAAAGTCCTGCAGCCCGCGAAATACGCGACATTCAGTCGCAGGCCATTGAGTTTCATGACAAATGTTTCATGTTCAAGAGGCAAAAAAACCGCGGTCGACACGCCAGCTGCTACAAGGGAGCGACGGTGAGGTCATTTTCAAGGCACACAAAAACGCCCCGAACCAGTCGGGGCGTTTTTGTGTGCAGCGTAGCGGGGGAGGTATTACTTACCGGCCCAGCGCTTCAGTACCAGCGTGGCGTTGGTGCCACCGAAGCCGAAGCTGTTGCTCATCACGGTGTTGATGGTGGCGTCTTCGCGAGTCTTGGTCAGGATTGGCATGTCTGCCACTTCCGGGTCCAGTTCGTCGATGTTGGCGGAACCCGCCATGAAGTTGCCTTCCATCATCAGCAGGCAGTAGATCGCTTCGTGAACGCCGGCGGCGCCCAGGGAGTGACCCGACAAGCTCTTGGTGGAGCTGATGGCTGGAGCCTTGTCGCCGAACACTTCACGCACACCTTTCATTTCCATGACGTCGCCGACCGGAGTCGAGGTGCCGTGGGTATTCAGGTAGTCGATCGGGGTGTCGACGGTGGCCATGGCCATCTGCATGCAGCGGATGGCGCCTTCGCCGCTTGGGGCGACCATGTCGTAGCCGTCGGAGGTCGCGCCGTAGCCAACGATTTCCGCGTAGATCTTCGCGCCGCGGGCCAGAGCGTGTTCCAGCTCTTCGACCACGACCATGCCGCCACCGCCGGCGATGACGAAACCGTCACGCTTGGCGTCGTAGGCACGGGAAGCTTTTTCCGGGGTCTCGTTGTACTGGCTGGACAATGCGCCCATGGCGTCGAACAGGAACGACTGGCTCCAGTGTTCTTCTTCACCGCCGCCGGCGAACACGATGTCCTGCTTGCCCAACTGGATCTGCTCCACAGCGTTACCGATGCAGTGAGCACTGGTGGCGCACGCGGAGGAGATCGAGTAATTCACACCCTTGATCTTGAACGGCGTCGCCAGGCAAGCCGAAACGGTGCTGCCCATGGTCCGCGTGACGCGGTACGGGCCTACGCGTTTGACGCCTTTCTCGCGCAGGATGTCCAGCGCTTCCATCTGGTTCAAGGTCGACGCGCCACCGGAACCGGCGATCAGGCCGGTACGCACGTTGGAAACCTGCTCTTCGGTCAGGCCGGAGTCTGCGATGGCATCTTTCATGGCCAGGTAGGCGTAAGCCGCCGCATGGCCGACGAAGCGATAGATCTTGCGATCGATCAGCTCTTCGAGGGGAAGGTCAATGGAGCCGGAAACCTGGCTACGCAGACCCATTTCAGCATATTCCGGGTTGAACCGGATGCCAGGGCGGCTTGCACGCAGGTTAGCGGAGACGGTCTCTTTGTCATTGCCCAGGCACGAAACGATGCCCAGACCAGTGATAACGACGCGGCGCATGCGAATAACCCTTAGAAGTTGTCAGTGGAGGTGAAAACGCCGACCCGAAGGCCTTCGGCGGTGTAGATTTCGCGGCCGTCAACGGTCACCGAACCATCGGCGATAGCCATGTTCAGCTTGCCCTTCAGGACACGTTTGATATGGATGTTATAGGTGACTTTCTTGGCGGTCGGCAGTACCTGGCCAAAGAATTTCACTTCGCCGGAACCCAGGGCGCGACCGCGGCCCGGCAGACCTTGCCAGCCGAGGAAGAAGCCGACCAGTTGCCACATGGCGTCGAGACCCAGGCAGCCCGGCATCACCGGATCACCTTCGAAGTGGCAGGCGAAAAACCACAGGTCCGGAGTGATATCCAGCTCGGCGACCAATTCACCTTTGCCGTACTTGCCACCTTCTTCGCTGATCAAGGTGATTCGATCGACCATCAGCATGTTCGGGGCGGGCAGTTGCGCGTTACCTGGGCCGAACAGCTCACCACGACTGCAGCGCAGCAGGTCTTCCCGAGTAAAGGCGTTTTGTTTGGTCATGCGAGCTCCTCAATAGTCCATGCGGCAGGGTGGGGCGAATCTTCCCGGCCGATCGAAGCGTTCATGCCTCGAGTCAGCAGCCTACTCATAGACTATTGCGTTGTGGTGAAAGTCACAGCACCAAGGACATGAATGTACACTTGTGCACTGAAATTATTATTCAAGCCCCTTTTCGGGCCTGTTCGGGTGCCTAAGACTGCCGCACTTTCGTCGTTCACGCCAGTCGCAGATAGCCGAATGGCCTGTTCTACTGCACCCATCGCTGCAGAATTTGCTGCAGATCAGTGCGTTTGAAGGGCTTGGCCAGGTAATCGTTCATTCCCGCTGATAAACAGGCTTCGCGGTCGCCCTGCAAGGCATTGGCCGTCAGGGCGATGATCGGCACGTCAGCACAGCCGGGCAATCGACGAATCTGTCGGGTGGCCTCGTAGCCGTCGATGACCGGCAATCGGCAGTCCATCAGAATCGCTTCGAAAGTCAGATTCTCGGCACTGCGTACTGCTTGTGCACCGTCGGTGACGACGCTGACAGTAAAGCCCAGACTGCGCAACATTGCTTCGACAACGGTGCGGTTGACCGGGTTGTCCTCCACCAGCAGCACATTGCGACCTTCGCCGTGGTCATCGCCGGTATGCCCTCGCGGGGTCAGCACCGGTAGTGGCTGCTTATACAGCGCCAAAGGGATTTCCAGGGTGAACGCCGAGCCAATGCCTTCTTCGCTCTGCGCGCGCAAGGTGCCACCCATCCGCTCAGCCAGGGTGCGAGCAATCGGCAACCCCAGCCCGGTTCCGCCGTAACGTCTTGAAATAGAACTGTCGGCCTGCTGGAACGCGTTGAACATCAACTCCAGGCTAGCGGGCGCAATGCCGATTCCGCTGTCGCGTACGGTGCAGGTGAACCACAGCAGTTCATGATCCAGGGACTGCCACTGCGGTTCGATCGTGACGCGGCCCCGTTCGGTGAACTTCAGCGCGTTGCCGACCAGATTGACCAGAATCTGCCGGATTCGCGTTGGATCGCCCTGAACCTGAAGGGCGCGCATGTCCTCGGGGATGCGCAGTTGCATGTCCAGGCCGCGTTGCACCGCGCTGTGCTGGAACGACTGGGCGCAGCTGCTGATCAGGTCTGCGAGGTTGAACGGAATATGTTCCAGTTCCAGTTCCGAGCGCTCGATGCGCGAGAAATCGAGAATGTCATTGATCACTTTGAGCAGGTGTTCGGTGGATTCCGAGGCCAGCGCCGCGTACTCGATCTGCTCCTCGGTCATCTCGGTGGTTTCCAGCAGTTGCAGCATGCCCAGCACGCCATTCATCGGCGTGCGCAACTCGTGACTCATCATCGCCAGGAAATCGGATTTGGCGTTGTTGGCCTTTTCCGCTTCTTCGCGGGTCTGGATCAATTGCGCCATCGCCTGATGCTGTTCGCGACTGGCTTGCTCAAGACCCTGGGCAAGGTTGTTGATGTGTTGCGACAGGGCGCCCAGTTCGGTGTCGTCGACAATCGGCAGGGGCGTTTTGTAGTCGCCTTCCTGGATCGCCTTGACCGCATTGCCGATGTCGTGGATCGGTTGAGACAGGCTGCTGGCCAGGCGCCGAGCCAGCAGAAATGTAAACAGCAGAGCGAACAAGGCCAGGATCCCGGCCTTGAAGAGGATTTCCTGCTGGCGCTGGTTGAACGCGTCATTGGACAGGCCGACGATCACCCGGCCCAGATAATCCTCGCCCGGTGCACTGGCAACGGTACGACTGTTCTGGAAAAAGTCATTGTTGAGCGCGATGCGTTGCAGGCGCACGGGCGCCTGGAACACTTCGACTTGATGCGAGCGGTTGTGCGCTTCCGACGGTTGCTCGACATACACCAGAATCCGGTTGGCGCTGTCCTGTACTTCCAGAAAGCGTACGTTGGGCGTGGCCAGGGTGGCCTTGAGCAAACTTTCGAGCACCTCGTTGTTGCCTGAAATCACCCCGTATTCGGTGGCCGGCGCCAGTTGATTGGCGATCAGCTGACCGGTGTGATTGAGTTCCTGGCGCAGGTCCTGGATTCGCACGAAGGTAAAAAAACTGATCAGCAGCAAGGTCAGCAACAGTGCCGGGCCGAGGCTGATGATCTGAGTGCGGGTATTGATGTCCCAACCGCGACGGAAGGTCATGGGCGGCGTTCTCCTTCGGCCAGCTGTGTTGCGACAGAGGCTTCATTCATCGGTTCAATACTCAGTGAACGAGCCACTTGCGGGTTGCTTAAGACCTTGAAGTGTTGCGGATAAAGTGCGCGTGGCCAGGTGCTCGAGGGGCGGTCGAGCAGTTCGTCGAGAATCTTCAGCCAATCGTTCTGGTCGCTGTAAGTACTGGCCAGGCTACCGGCCCTGACAAAGGCTGCGTTGGGACCGATCAACGCCAGTTGCCGGGCATAGCTGCTGAGCAGCAAGTTTTTCACGGTTTTCGGGTTGTACAGATCAGGGTCGTCCAGGCCCAACAGCACGTCACTGTTTTTCAGCAGGGCCTGTAAGGGGCGGCTGTCATGGGTGTTATCCCAACGCTCGGTGACCACTTCAAGGCCCAGGGGCAGGGCAGCCTGACGCAGTTCTTTCAAAAGGAATTCGCTGTGGCTGTCGAAAAGCACACCGACCCGGCGGGCCTCAGGCAGAAGCAGTCGGGTCAGGCGCAACTGTCGCTCCAGCGGCGGATCGCTCCAGAGCAGGCTCAGGTGCGATGGCAGGTCATTGCCCAAGCGTTGATGGGCTTGCAAACGACTGATGCGCAACACCAGCGTCGCCGGGCCTTGGGCGTCTTGCAAGCGCCAGTCGAGGCTGGGCAAGTCGAGTAGAACCAGGCGGGTGCCGACGGGCAATTGGCCTGGCGCCGGCAGGCTGGCGACAGGCTGGAAGCGCACATTGTCGGTGGGGCGCAACTCGCTGAGGGCTTGAACGAAAGACTGCACGCCGGGATTGTCCTCGGCGCCAGTCAGCAGAATGTCGGCGGCCCGTGCCGGCAGATGGCACAGCAGCCCGATAAACACCAGGCACAACCCCGCCAGCAGGCGGCCAAGGGTTGGCGTCTTCGGTGGCGGGCGATGTTGCATCTTAGAACTCCAGCTCCGCGCTGAAGTAGAGCACTCGGCGATCGTCGTAGTTGTTGTCGACGAAGGTGGTGGGCTGATTGTCGAGGCGTTGCTGGAGGACCCCGGCCAGCTCCAGATTGGCTTTGCCCAAACCGATGCGTTTGGCGATGCGGGTGTCGACCCGTTCGAAGCGATAGCCATTGAGGGCGTCGGCACCATAGTAGAAGAGCGCGCTGTTCCAGCCCAGGCCCCAGTTGCGAAGCCAACCGGCGGAGCCGCTGTTGCGCGCAGTCTGTTGTGCATCCAGCGGGTTGCTGGCCTCGGCATCGACGTAGGCATAGGTCAGGCGCAGACGATCGGCGCTGCTGACGCGCCAATCCAGTTGGGTTTCAGTCCCGGAGAAGCGCGAGCTGTTCGAGTTACTGGCGATGTACTGGTTGTTGCGTAGCGGTTCACTGATCATGCCGGTGATTTCGTCGTAGAACAGCTTTACATCGACCGCCAGCCCCCACTCTGCGAAGTAGCCGTTGTAACCCAATTCCCGGGAGCGCATGCGTTCCTGTTCGAGGTCGCCCGGGCCACGGGTCTTGACGAAATAACGGGCGCTGGACTGGCCGTAGGCACTGGGCTTCAGGTTGGTGACCTGGTAGCTCCAGTTGACGTTGTTCTCGAACATGTCCGGCGAACGGATGGCTTCCGAATACACCGCGCGCAAGCCGTGGCGCGGGTTGATCAGGTAATTGACCGCCACCCGCGGGGTCAGCGAGTTGCCGGTCAAGTGCGTGTCTTCGTACATCGCCCCGCCCTGCAACAACCAGTGTTCGGTGGCGCGCCACTCGAGTTGGCCGAACGCCCGCCAGGTGGTGTCGTCGAGCGTGCCATTGAAGTAGGTCTCGGAGTTGGCCCGGTCGTAACGATAGTTCATGCCGCTGACCAGCCGCAGACTGTCGGACAGGCTGAGCGTGTCTTGCAGTTCGAGGTCGTAGCGCGATTCCCGGGCACTCTGGTCAATGTCGCCGCACAGCGTTTTACTGGCGCCGTTTCGCCATTGCGTCAGAACCTGATTGGCCAGCGCTTGTTCAGCCGCCGTACCCGCCGGCGCGCCCGAACCGGCGTAGCGGTTCATGTTGCGCGCCAGACGTTCGGTGTAATTGGGATTGAGCTGCCAAAGTTGGGTCAGTTCCGGGCTGAACGAGACCTCGGCATCACAGGCACGCCAGGTTTGCTGGCGGTCCCAGTGTTGCGCGGAGCCTTGAATATAAAGGCTGTGATCGGGATTGATGTCCAGATTCCAGCGCAGCGAGCCAGCATAATCCTTGGCGATGACGTCGGAATTGTTCCCCGCGGCGGTAATCCCTGAGAACACCGGACGGTAGGTATAGGGCCGCTGGTTGGTCCCGTCCTTGGCATTCAGTTGCCAGTCGATGCTCTGGTTGTCATTGAGCGTCTGGCTGACGGCGAGGCTGAAGCGGTTCAAGCGACGGCTGTCGCGGTAATCGGCGCCGGTGCGATCCGAGTCGAAGCCGTCATCTTGTTGGCCGGACAACGACAGACGCAAGTCGCCGCTGTCCCAACCCATGCCCTGGCTGGCGTAGAAATCATTGATACCGCGCTGGCCACGGGTGACTTTCAGCCGCGTGCCGTGGCTGTCGGCCGGTTTACGGGTGATGATATTGACCACCGCCATCAGCGCGTTGGCGCCGTAGCTGACGGTGTTCGGGCCACGGAAAACCTCGATGCGCTCGATGTCTTCCATGGCCACCGGAATATCACTCCAGTCCACCGTGGCCAGGCCGGCGCGGTACACCGAGCGGCCGTCGATCAACACCTGCATGCGCCGCGCTTCGCTGGCATTGGTGCCGTGATAGTTCACCGCCGCCTGATTGCCGCTGATATTGCCGACCATCATCCCCGGCACCAGCCGCAGAAGCTCGCTGATATCCCGCGCGCCGCTGGCATTGATCAGTTCACTGTCGATCACCGTCATGCTTCCCGGCACGGCCGCAGGCGATTGCTTCAGGCGCGTCGCGGTCAGCACTTGCGGCAGCGGATCATTGTCGAGGAACAGATCGTCGGCCAGCAATGGCGAGCTGAAGATCAGCGCCAATACCAGCGGCGAACGAGCACGGGGAAAGCCAAAAGACACGGCACGGCCTTGATAGCGGTTAGTTGGCGCGCATGTTAACCGAGCGCAAAGACTTTTCCAGTCACGTTATGGGCATTTTCCTCGGTTTTCTTGGTCTTCTTCCTACAAGTGTCGGTAATTGATGCTGGGGCTGGCCGCGACCGGGCCGCTCCGTATAATGCCGGCATCGCCACTGGTATGGATTAACGGATTGCATATGACTGAACAGCGCCCAATTGCGGTCCTGGGAGGCGGAAGTTTTGGTACCGCCGTGGCTAATCTGCTGGCCGAGAATGGGCATCAGGTCCGGCTGTGGATGCGCGACCCCGAACAGGCCGAGGCCATTCGGGTCAATCGTGAGAACCCGCGTTACCTCAAAGGCATCAAGATTCTTCCGGCAGTGGAAGCGGTCACAGACCTGCAAGCCACCCTGGAGGCCTGCGACCTGTGCTTCGTCGCGCTGCCGTCCAGCGCGCTGCGCTCGGTGCTGGTCCCTCACGCCGAACGTTTGAGCGGCAAACTGCTGGTGAGCCTGACCAAAGGCATCGAAGCCCATACGTTCAAGCTGATGAGCGAGATCCTTGAAGAAATCGCCCCGCAAGCGCGCATCGGCGTGCTGTCGGGCCCGAATCTGGCCCGTGAAATCGCCGAACACGCGCTGACCGCCACGGTGGTCGCCAGCGAAGACGAAGCGCTTTGCCAACGGGTCCAGGAAGCGCTGCACGGCAAGACCTTTCGTGTGTACGCCAGCGCCGACCGCTATGGCGTGGAGCTGGGCGGGGCGTTGAAAAACGTTTACGCGATCATCGCCGGCATGGCGGTGGCGTTGGGCATGGGTGAAAACACCAAGAGCATGCTGATCACCCGGGCATTGGCGGAAATGACCCGCTTCGCGGTGAATCAGGGTGCCAACCCGATGACGTTCCTTGGGCTGGCGGGCGTGGGCGACTTGATCGTGACGTGCTCGTCGCCCAAAAGCCGGAACTATCAGGTCGGGTTTGCCCTCGGTCAGGGGTTGAGCCTTGAGGATGCGGTGACGCGTCTTGGCGAAGTCGCCGAAGGCGTGAACACCCTGAAGGTACTCAAGGCCAAGGCGCAGGAAGCCGGCGTGTATATGCCGCTGGTCGCCGGATTGCATGCCATCCTCTTCGAAGGGCGCACGCTGGAGCAGGTCATCGGTCTACTGATGCGTGCCGAGCCTAAAACCGACGTCGATTTTATCTCCACCAGCGGTTTCAACTAAATACCCCATCTACAGGGCAGGGAGCGAAACATGAATGATCCGAAGGTAGAAGCCAAGTACGAATCCATCCTGTTGCGGGTGCTGTGGATGATTGTCTATGTGCTGGTCTGGCAAGTGGCGCAATTGATCCTCGGTGCGGTGGTGTTTGTGCAGCTGATCTATCGTTTGATTTATGGCGCACCGAGCGCCAGCTTGATGAATTTCGGCGACAGTCTGAGCCAGTTTCTGGCGCAGATCGGTCGTTTCGGCAGCTTTCACAGCGACCAGAAGCCCTGGCCGTTCGCCGACTGGCCGACGCCGCGTACACCGGAAGGTGAAGCCCCGCACGTTGTGGCGCCGGCACCGCACCCGGCCCGAGATGAGGAACCGAAGCTATGAAACTCTGGGTATTGCGTCATGGTGAAGCCGAACCTCACGGTACTCGCCCCGACTCCGAGCGGAAATTGACCGCCCATGGCCGTGAAGAGGTGTTACGTGCTGCCGCCTATTTGATGGGCAAGCCACTCACCGCCATTTATGCCAGTCCTTATCAGCGAGCGCAGGAGACGGCAGAAATTGTGCGTGCGGCGCTCAATTTCGCGCCGGAGATTCGCACCGTCGACTGGCTGACCCCGGATACCGATCCGGACAAGGTGGCGGAGCAGCTCGTATCGGTGAGTGAAGTCCTGTTGGTCAGTCACAATCCGCTGGTGGGCAACTTGCTGAGCTATCTGCAGCACGGCGCCGGCCATCCACCGGAAAAAGTCAGCACCGCCGGCCTGGCTGAGCTTGAGAACAATGAACTGCTGATCGGGTCGATGAAGCTTAACGGCATCAAGCACCCGTAATTTGCTTCTGTTCTAGCTGTGGCCTTTGCTTCTGCTTTTGTAGGAGCGAGGCTTGCCCGCGAAGCTTTTAGCGTTTTCGAAGGCCCCTTCGCGGGCAAGCCTCGCTCCTACAGGGGCGGTGGCGTTCCGTATTTGTTCTTGGTTTTTGTGTGAAATAGTCAACCAAGCACTTGCTTGGTTGACTACGCTTGCTCCAGACAAAAAATAAAGGAGCAAGTCGCATGTCTGCTGCTTCCCGTTTGCCATTGGACGCCTTCTACGAGCGTGAAGCCCGACATCCCCGCCAACGCTTTCTGGTGCAGCCGACGGGGGGCGGTCAGGTCGAGACGCTGACCTGGGCCGACGTCGGCCATCAGGCGCGCTGTGCCGCCCACTGGCTGCGGGCTCGCGAATTGCCGCAAGGCAGCCACATCGCGCTGATCTCGAAAAACTGCGCCCACTGGATCATCGCCGATCTGGCGATCTGGATGGCCGGGCATGTCTCGGTGCCGCTGTATCCCAATCTGACCGCCGATTCCGTGGCCCAGGTGCTCGATCATTCCGAAGCTGCGCTGGCATTTATTGGCAAGCTGGATGACTGGCCGGGCATGTCCGCCGGGGTCAGGTCCGATCTGCCAACCATCAGCCTGCCGCTGTGCCCGGCCGGCCCCTTCGATTTCAGCTGGGCCGATCTGCAGCGCAGTTCGCCGATTCAGGACGACCCAAAACCTGTCGCCGATCAGCTGGCGACCATCATTTACACCTCCGGCACCACGGGCCAGCCCAAAGGTGTGATGCACAGTTTCGGCAACTTGGGCTTTGCCACCACTCGCGGCACGCAGTTGTTTGGCTTGAATGAGTCGGATCGCCTGCTGTCCTACCTGCCGCTGTGCCATGTCGCCGAACGGATGTTTGTCGAGTTGGCGTCGATTTATACCGGGCAAACGGTATTTTTTGCCGAGAGCCTCGATACCTTTCTCACTGATCTAAAACGTGCCCGGCCGACTGCGCTGTTCGGCGTGCCGCGAATCTGGACCAAATTCCAGATGGGGGTCTACAGCAAAATCCCGGCTAAACGCCTCGACTTCCTGCTCGGCTTGCCCTTCATTGGCAAACGGGTAGGGTACAAAGTCCTTGCCGGGCTGGGGCTGGACGCCTTGCGCATCGCCTTGTCCGGCGCGGCGCCAGTGCCGCAGACCTTGCTGCTCTGGTACCGAAAACTGGGGCTGGATGTGCTTGAGGTGTACGGCATGACCGAAAGCTGCGGTTATTCCCACATCGGCCAGCCGGGTCAGAACAAACCCGGCTGGATCGGCAAGCCATGCCCGGAGGTCGAAGTGCGCATCGAACCGTCTGGTGAAGTTCTGGTGCGCAGCGGCGCGACCATGCTCGGCTATTTCAAGGAACCTGGGAAAACCGCCGAAGCCATCACCGAGGACGGTTTCCTGCGCACCGGCGACAAGGGCGAGGAAGACGCCGAAGGCAACCTGCGCCTGACCGGGCGCCTGAAGGAAATTTTCAAAACCAGCAAAGGCAAATACGTCGCCCCCGCACCGATTGAAAATCGCCTGGCGGTGCATGCGCGGATCGAACAGGTGTGTGTGGTTGGCGATGGGCTGAGCGCACCGCTGGGGTTGTGCGTGTTGTCGGCGGTCGGTCAGCAGGACGCGAAGGGATCGGCCCGGGCGGGCTTGCATTCAAGCCTGGAAAAACTGCTGGAGGAGGTCAACGGCGTCCTCGACAGGCATGAGCGTTTGCGTCGATTGGTGGTGGTCAAGGACAGTTGGGCGGTGGAAAACGGCTTCCTGACACCGACCCTGAAGATCAAGCGCAACATGATCGAAGCGGCTTACGGTGCGCGCTTTGAAGAATGGAGCGAGCGTAGTGAGGCGGTGCTATGGCAGGATTGAGCCACGAACAACTCCAGCAAAGGAACGTAACGATGAGTCTGTGGCGCACCATTCCCAACGTCGAGCAGTTGAACGCAATCGGAAAAAATACCATCAGCGAAGTGCTGGATATTCGCTTTGAAGCCTTCGATGACGAGTCCCTGACTGCCAGTATGGTTATCGACCATCGCACGCATCAGCCCTTTGGTTTGCTGCACGGCGGCGCCTCGGTGGTGTTGGCCGAAACCGTCGGCTCGATGGCCAGTTACCTGTGCATCGACGCCAGCAAGTTTTACTGCGTGGGTCTGGAAATCAACGCCAACCATTTGCGCGGCCTGCGCAGTGGGCGAGTGACGGCGGTGGCCAAGGCGATTCACATCGGTCGCACGACGCATGTCTGGGATATTCGCCTTACCAGCGATGAAGGGAAGGCCAGTTGCGTGTCGCGGCTGACCATGGCGGTGGTGCCGCTGGGTGAAAATCCACCGGCGCGTTGAGTTTCGGCACGCTCGGTGTAGCAGCTGGCGAAGCCTGCGTTCGGCTGCGCAGCAGTCGTCAATCCTGCCACCTTGATGTTCCTGAAACACTGCGGTGAATGGTTTTGCGACTGCTTCGCAGCCGAACGCAGGCTTCGCCAGCTGCTACCAAGGATCAGAGTCATCCTTGCGCCATAGCCATGACCGGCCTGTCATCATTCCTGTCAGTTACGGTCATTGCTGTAGGACACGGTCTTACGGACAATCAACCCCCGTTCTCGCTCATGGATTTGCAGGTATGTCGCAACAGATATTTTTCGCCCACGCCAATGGCTTTCCTTCGGGGACCTACGGCAAGTTGTTCGCGGCGCTGGCGCCCGAGTATCAGGTGACGCATCTGGAGCAGCACGCCCATGACCCGCGTTTTCCCGCGGACGACAACTGGAACAATCTGGTGGACGAACTGATTTATCACCTCAAGCAGCAACCGGAACCGGTCTGGGGCGTCGGCCATTCCTTCGGCGGCGTCCTGCATTTGCACGCCGCGTTGCGTTGCCCCGAGCTGTATCGCGGCGTGGTGATGCTCGATTCGCCGGTGCTGACCCGCGCCGATCAATGGGTAATCCGCGCCGCCAAGCGCTTCGGTTTCATCGATCACCTCACCCCGGCCGGCCGCACATTGGGACGACGGGAAGAGTTCGCCGATCTGGACGCAGCCCGCCTGTATTTCGCCGGTAAAACCCTGTTTCGTGGCTTCGATCCGGAATGCTTCGAGGCCTATCTTCAACATGGTTTGCACACTGTCGGCGGCAAGCTGCGCCTGCGTTTCGACCCGGCCACGGAAATCAGCATCTACCGCGGCGTGCCCCACACCAGCCCCGGCCGTGCACGGCAGGTGAAAGTGCCGCTGGCGGTGGTTCGCGGGCACAAGAGCCGCGTGGTGATGCGACATCACGCCCGTTCCGTCGGGCGCATGCCCCTGGGCGAATCCTTGACCATGCCCGGCGGCCATATGTTTCCCCTCGAACGTCCACAAGACACGGCCACGCTGCTGAAGAATCTGTTCAGTCGCTGGGACGGTCGCCGCCAACAGGATTGCGCATGAACAGCGTCGTCGAAGAAGTTCGCCTGAGCCTGCCGCATATCGAGTTGGCGGCGCACTTGTTCGGTCCCGAGGACGGCTTGCCGGTGATCGCCTTGCACGGCTGGCTGGACAACGCCAACAGCTTTGCCCGGCTGGCGCCCAAGCTCAAAGGCTTGCGCATCATTGCGCTGGACATGGCCGGGCATGGTCACTCGGGGCATCGACCGAACGGCGCCGGTTACGCGCTGTGGGACTACGTCCACGATGTGCTGCAAGTGGCCGAGCAGTTGGGGTGGAAACGTTTTGCGCTGCTGGGGCATTCCCTGGGGGCGATCGTCTCGCTGGTGCTGGCCGGGTCGTTGCCGGAGCGGGTCACGCATCTGGCCTTGATCGATGGCGTCATTCCTCCTACAGACAAAGGCGAAAACGCCGCCGAGCGCATGGGCATGGCCCTGCAAGCGCAGCTGGATCTGCGGGAAAAACGCAAACCGGTCTACAACACCCTCGACCGCGCCATCGAAGCACGAATGAAAGGCTTGGTGGCGGTCAGTCGCGAAGCCGCCGAACTGCTGGCCCAGCGCGGCTTGATGCCGGTGCCCGGCGGTTATACCTGGCGCACCGACAACCGCCTGACCCTGCCATCGCCGCTACGTCTGACCACGGAACAGGCGATGGCCTTCGTCCAGCGCGTCGGTTGTCCCGCACACCTGGTGGTTGCAGCTGACGGAATGCTCGCCAAACATCCAGAGTTGCTGGAGCGTCTACCCTTTAGCCGGGAACAGTTGCCTGGCGGGCATCATTTGCACCTGAATGACGAATCCGGTGCAGACCTTGTCGCAGACTGTTTCAATCGGTTCTTCGCCATTCCTTGACTTGCGTCGGGCAACTGTCGAGGCTGGGCGGGTTGAAATGGGAGACAACCATGATAGATCTGTACACCGCTGCGACCCCGAATGGCCACAAGGTCTCTATCGTGCTCGAGGAACTCGGCCTGCCCTACACGGTGCATGCCTTGAGTTTCGACAAAAAGGAACAGAAGTCCCCGGACTTTCTCAAGATCAATCCCAATGGGCGGATTCCGGCGATTGTCGACCGCGCCAATGGCGATTTCGCCGTGTTCGAATCCGGTGCGATCCTGATTTACCTCGCCGAGATGACCGGCAAACTGCTGCCCCAGGACCCGAAAGGGCGCTCGGTGGTGCTGCAGTGGCTCATGTTCCAGATGGGCGGAATCGGCCCGATGCAGGGCCAGGCCAATGTGTTTTTCCGCTATTTTCCGGAAAAGCTCCAGGGCGCCATCGACCGCTATCAACATGAAACCCGGCGCTTGTATGAGGTGCTGGACACGCGTTTGCAAGCCGTAGAGTTCCTGGCGGGCGAATACAGCATTGCCGACATCGCGACTTTTCCGTGGGTACGTGGCCATGAATGGTCCGGTGTCGCGGTGGATGGCTTGTCAGCCTTGCAGCGCTGGATGGCGACCATGGACGCACGCCCTGCGGTACAACGCGGTCTACTGGTGCCCGAGCGCATCGATGACGACAGTGTCATCAAGGGCGCCCAGGCCATGCTGATTCGATGAGTCTATCCATGCGTTCTCTCAGTCTTCTGGCGCTGTGTTGTTTCAGTCCTCTGCTATTTGCCGCTGATATCCCTGGCAGTCAGGACTTGCCGATCGTGCCGCGTATGGCCGATGCGCAGATCGTCGACTATCGCCCGGCTGTCGAGCTTGAGCGGATCTACCCGCTGGGTTCGATCCGCAAGATCAGTGGCCAGCTGCGCTTTGACGGCCAAGTCACCGCCCGGGGTCAAACCACCTCGGTGACTTACGAGTTGCCACCGGAGCATTCCTCGACCGATGCCTTCACCACCGCTCGCGAAGCCTTGCAGAAACAGGGCGCCGAGTTGCTGTTCTGGTGCCAGGCCCGGGATTGTGGCGAAAGCAGTCTGTGGGCCAATGAAGTCTTCGGCAACGCCAAGCTGTATGGCGCCGATAATCAGCAGGCTTATCTACTGCTGCGTCTGGCAGCCCCTCAAGACAACACATTGGTGGCGCTTTACAGCATCACTCGCGGCAATCGCAAAGCCTATCTGCACGTCGAGCAGTTCGACGCTGCTGCACCATTGGGCGATTTGGTGCCCACTTCCGCGACCTTGCTGCGACAGCTAAAAAGCACTGGAAAACTCGATTTCCCCAAACTCGGCGGCGACCCGGACGAAACCTGGCTGCGTCTGATTTCCCGAGGCCTGAACCTGGACACCACACTGCGCGTTAATGTTTCGGGGCCCAATGCCGAAACCTGGCGTCAGGCGCTGATCGGCCAGGGCGTACGGGCGGCACGGATGGAAACCGGCAACGTCGAAGGCTCTGGTCTGCACTTCGAGCTGTTGCGATAAGCTTCATTGGGCGAGCGCGTTCTGCGCGTTCGCCTACTCTTTGCTGAATGACTTTTTCGTCTGACTTTTTTCAGGATCATACATGCCCAATAACGATCGGCTGTTGGTGCAAATTCTGCTCCTGGTGCTGTTTGGCGCGAGCTTTTGGGTGATGGCGCCGTTCTGGTCGGCGCTGTTCTGGGGCGCGGTGCTGGCGTTTGCCAGTTGGCCGCTGATGCGTTTGTTGACCCGTTGGCTCAATGGCCGTGAATCCCTGGCGGCGCTGCTACTGACACTCGGCTGGATGGTGCTGGTGGCGGTGCCGCTGGTGTGGCTGGGATTCAATCTGGCGGATCATGTGCGCGATGCCACGGCGCTCATCAAGGATATACAGGTCGATGGCCTGCCTGAGGCGCCGACCTGGCTGGGCGGTATTCCCTTGGTCGGCGAGCGGTTGGTGGGTATCTGGAACAGCATCGATCAGCAAGGCGCGGCGATGATGCTGGCGATCAAGCCTTATCTGGGGCAGGTCGGTAACTGGTTGCTGGCGCGCAGTGCGCAGATTGGCGGCGGGATTCTCGAGCTGACGCTGAGTATTGTGTTCGTGTTCTTTTTCTACCGCGACGGGCCACGGTTGGCGGTGTTTGTTCATGGGCTGCTGGAGCGGCTGATCGGTGACCGTGCCAGCTATTACATCGAACTGGTGGCGGGTACCGTGCAGCGGGTGGTCAATGGGGTGATCGGCACCGCGGCGGCTCAGGCTGTTCTGGCGTTGATCGGCTTCCTGATTGCCGGTGTTCCCGGGGCGTTGGTGCTGGGGATCGTGACCTTCCTGCTCAGCCTGATTCCGATGGGGCCGCCGTTGGTGTGGATTCCAGCCACGGCGTGGTTGGCCTGGAAAGGGGAGTACGGGATGGCGGTGTTCCTTGGCTGTTGGGGGACGTTCATTATCAGCGGGGTCGACAACGTACTTAAGCCGTACCTGATCAGCCGGGGCGGGAATTTGCCATTGGTGATTGTGCTGCTCGGGGTGTTTGGCGGGTTGATCGCGTTTGGATTTATCGGCTTGTTCATCGGCCCGACATTGCTGGCCGTGGCTTACAGTCTGCTGACCGATTGGAGCAAGAGTCAGGTTCGGGTTGAGGATCGCCGGCCCTGACCTGTGCGAGCCTGCTCGCGGCTGCCTCACATCGGCTCCGGCGGTCCAATCAATCTTCCCATCACCCCAAACAAACCCAGCTCCCGAATGACCTCCAATTCGCCCTGCGTTTCCACCATCTCGGCAATCAACGGCAAATCAATGCTGTTGGTCGCCCGGAAAATCGCCTCGATGAACAGGCGCTTGTCAGTCTGTTCATCGATACCCCGTATGTAGGCTCCGTCGATTTTCAGGTAAGCAAGCCCCAGTTGCGTCAGGTTGCCGATCTGGCTGAAGCTGCCGCCGAAATGCTGCAACCCGATGCGGTAACCGGTGTTGAGCAGGCTGTGGCTCAGGCGTTGCAATTCTTCGGGCGGCGGCAGTTGGCGTTCGTCGATTTCCAGGATCAGCAGCGGCGCGAGTTCTGGCAGTGATTCGAGCAGGTCGAGGATATGTTGCAGCTGCGCCTGATCGCGCAGGGTACTGCCGGACAGACTCAGCGCAAGGGGCCAACGGTTGGCGGCCAGGTATTCGAGGGTTGTTTCGAGCATCGCCAGATCGAATCGCGCCGACCAGCCAAGGCGTTCGATCCACGGCAGGAAATGCCCGGCGGCAATCGCCTCGCCCTGCGGATCGAGCAGGCGAGCGAGGACTTTGTGGTGCAGCACCTGGCTGGTGTCGGCGCACTGCACCACCGGTTGGAAATACAACTGCATCTTGCCCTCGGTCAGTGCCTCGTCGATCCAGCTGCGCCAATCGTGTTGGGAATGGTTCGGCGCGGTATCGGCGTAGGCCTGGTATACCCAGGGGCGCTCGGGATGTTGCCGGGCCTGGGTCAGCGCCTGATCGAGGCGTAGCAGCACCTCACTCGTTGGTTCGCCGGGGTGAAAGGCGACCACCCCCAGGTGCGCCACCGGCATACAGTCGCTGGCGCCGGTAAGACGCAGGTTTTCCAGGGTAGCGCTGATTTCGCTGGCAACGCGTGCAGCATCCTTGCTGTCCAGGCCAGGGGTCAACAAGCTGAATTCGCCGCCGCGATTGCGTGCCGCGAGCCAGGTTCGACGCTCCGGCGGTTGCGTCAGGCGCTTGAGCAATTCGCCGACGGCACTGATCAGGGCATCGGTGCGCTGGCCGCCCAAGCGTTGGTTGAGGCCGATCAGGTCATTGATCCGCAGCATCAGCAAATGACCGTCGCGGCTTTGCTCGGAAACCAGTAATTGGTCGGCCAACTGTTCATCCAGCAAGCGCCGGTTCGCCAGGCCTGTCAGGGCGTCCTGATAAGATTCGGCTCGCAGATTTTCACTGCGCGCGGCCTCCTCGGCGAACAGCGCCTTGAGCTTTTCGACCATCTGATTCATGGCCAGCATTACGCGTTTGAGTTCCGGCGTGCGCGGCAGCTTCGGCAAACTGCGGAATTCGCGTTTGCTGATGGCTTCTGCCTGTTTGACCATGTTGTCGAGTGGGCGCAGTTGCCGGCGCAACAACCAGCCACCGAACACGGCGCTGAGCAGTCCGCAAATCAGTAGCCAGATCAGGCTGCCGAGGGTGCTGTCCCAGAGTTTGGCCAAGGCGAATTGCGGATTGCTCAACACTTCGACTCGCGCCGCCTGCTGCCAGCCACGGGTGATCAGTGCGTCACCACCTTGCGGGCGCAGATTGACCACGCTCACAAACCACTGCGGAACGCCTTCTATTTGTGCGGGGGCGCTGCGTTCCACCAGCACCTGTTCATTTTCGATGTCGATGACCCGGATGCTGCTGAAATAACCACTGTCGAAAATCGAGCTGACCATCAATTCGATCATCGCCGGGTCGTCGATCTGTGCCGTCAATGACAGGCCCAGCGCCGTGGCGGCGTCCTGGGCATGGGAGCGTAACTGGCTAAGCACCTGCTCACGGGAGCTCTCCAGGCTGACAAAAAAACTGCCGCTGAAAGCCACCAGCAAGAACAGGCAAATGGCCAGGAACAACTGTTTGCGCAGTGACATAAAACGCTCCTTGCTGTAGCGGCTAGCCTTCGCCCACGGCGAACCCTTCGATTTGCATCTTTTGCAGCACGTCTTGCCAGCGCGACAGTTTTTTCGAGTCGCTGCTGCGTTTGCCGCCATGGGCTCCCGGCAAGTACAGGCCTTCGGCGTTGAAGGCATATACCGGCAGCAGGTCTTTGCGTTGGGACGCGGGGCGGATCTCGCCGATCAGGTTATCCAGCACCAGCGGATCGGCTGTGGGGCTGCTATAGAAGGTCAACACCATGTGCGCCTGATTCTGGTTCAGGGCCTTGACGTAGGTGATGCGCAGTTTCTCGCTGGGAATTCCGAGGTGACGCAGGCTGAAATATTTCGCCAGGGCGTAGTCTTCACAGTCACCAGCGGCTTTGATCAAGGATTCCACCGGCGTGGCCCAGTAATCAGTCTGACGCCAAATGCGCATGTCATCCTGAAAATTCAGTTGTTGATTGAAGAAGCGATTAACCGCGTTCAGTTGTTCGCGCTCAGGCTGGTTCAGTTCGCTTTGCAGCAATTGACTCCAGGCCTCGATCCGCCCCCGAGCCGGGCCAAGGGGGCCGTAGCGTTTTTCAGCCGTTTGCAGAATCTGCGCAAAATCACGGTCGGCCCAGGCACTGCCCAACCCGACCAGCAGAAAACTCATCAGCAGCAGCCATCCGCCGAACCGAAGTCGGAGCGTTGACCATCCTGGGCTACGCGGACTGCGGGACATATCTGGCTGCTCGGGTGCAGATGTCTGAAGTCTAGGCGGTGTTTTCAGCGAGGAAGGGCAGGTCGTCGGACGAATGGACGTCGGCGGATGATTGTTCCCACGCTCTGCGTGGGAATGCATCCTGTGACGCTCTGCGTCACACCGGCGAAGGGGACGCGGAGCGTCCCGGGCGGCATTCCCACGGGGACCGTGGGAATGATCAAGATGGGATCAGGGTTTATGCAGGGTTTTCTGCTTGAGGATATAAACCGTCACCAGCACTGCACTGGTCAGCATGAACCCGCGCGCCCAAGGCAGGGGCACCAGGTAGCAGGAAAGCAGGATGCTCGCCCACATCAAACCGATGGCGTAGACCTTGCCCTTGAGGGGAATGCCATTGCCGCTCAGGTAGTCGCGGACCCACGGCCCAAGCCGTGGATGTTCCACCAGCCACTGATAGAAACGCGGCGAGCTGCGGGCGAAACAGGCGGCCGCCAGCAACAGGAACGGTGTGGTGGGCAGCACCGGCAGGAAAATCCCGATCACCCCCAGCGCTACGCTCAGCCAGCCGATGGCCAGCAGCACGTAGCGCAACATCAGGGGGCGGTTGCCTATGGGGTTGTCCATAGGCAAAACCTTAGTGGTGACGTGGCTTGAGAATCGCCGGTTTTTCGTCTGGCGCGTTGCACAGCAGGTACAGCGCGGTCAGGGCTTCCGGGATCTGCACGATCATGTCGTCCATCAGGTTGGCGTCGGCGGCGATGTCGGAGAACTCAGGCTGTTCGTCGAACAGACCCGAACCGACCATGATCGGCAGCAGCATTTCGCTGACTTCGTCTTCGGCGGTTTCGAACCAGGCCGCTTCGCGCAGGAACACGCCTTCCATGAAGCCGATGCACCAGCCGCGCAGGTCGGAATCGTCCGGGTCGTCGCCCAGATCGAGCTCGCATGGCAGCTCGAACTCTTCATCGGACGCCAGTTGGCGGGCGATGTGCGCCTTGAGCAGCAGCAGGGTGGATTCGATCACTTCACGCTCGGTGTCGTCGGCGTAATGCGGCTCTTCGGCGAAGAGCGCGTCGATCCATTCACGGTCGGGAACGCTCTCGGAACAGATCGACAGCGCGGTGAGGTAGCCGTGGGCGGCCACGTAGTCCAGCGCCTCGTCATGCAGCTCGTCGGCGTCGAGGAAGACTTGCAGGCGGGTTAGTTGCTCAGCGAAGGACATTAAAGGGCTACCTTGGGGAATATACGATGCGGGAATTCTAGGCCTTCTTGAGCGCTTGGGCCAGCCGCGCGGTGTATTTGAACCCTTGTGATGGAATCTGTGGTTGGGGGCAATAGAAAACCCTGTGGGAGCGGGCTTGCTCGCGAAAGCGGTGTGTCAGGCGGCATTAATGTCGACTGACACACTGCTTTCGCGAGCAAGCCCGCTCCCACAAGGTCTGTATTGCATTGGCTTTCATGTGTCTTATCAGCGGCGCCCTTTGCAGGGGAGGGCTCGGGTATACTCGCGCGTTTTGTGATGCCCTGCTGGCGTCACGGCTGAGATATGCAGCGTCATGCAATGCGCACTTACGATTTGTCGGTGCAGCTTTCATGATTCTGAACCAGCCTTGCAGGGATGTTTCGGTGATTTTTGGAGTTTTTATGCTCGAACAGGCTCAACGCGTCCTCAAGGACATCTTCGGCTACGACAGTTTCCGTGGCCGTCAGGGTGCAATCATTGAGCGCGTGGCCAGTGGCGGCGATGCCCTGGTGCTGATGCCTACCGGGGGCGGCAAGTCCTTGTGCTTCCAGGTGCCGGCGCTGCTGCGCGAAGGCCTGGCGGTGGTGGTATCGCCGCTGATTGCGCTGATGGACGATCAGGTCGCGACCCTCGAAGAGCTGGGTGTCGCCGCGGCGGCATTGAACTCCACGCTGAGCGCTGAGCAACAGCGTGATCTGGCGGCGCGGATCAAGCGCGGTGAGGTGAAAATGCTCTACCTGGCGCCCGAGCGCCTGGTTCAGCCACGCATGCTGGCCTTCCTGCAAAGCCTTGAAATCGCCCTGTTCGCCATCGATGAAGCGCACTGCGTGTCCCAATGGGGTCACGATTTCCGTCGGGAATACCTGCAACTTGGCCAATTGGCGGAATTGTTCCCCAACGTTCCGCGCATTGCCCTGACCGCGACCGCCGACAAGCGCACCCGGGAAGAAATCGTCGATCGCCTGCATTTGCAGGATGCCGAGCGTTTCCTCTCGAGTTTCGACCGCCCCAATATTTTTTATCGCATCGTGCCCAAGGAACAGCCGCGCAAGCAGTTGCTGGCGTTCCTCGCCGAGCGGCGCAGCGACGCCGGCATTGTTTACTGCCTGTCGCGCAAGAAGGTTGATGAAGTAGCGGTGTTCCTCAGCGAGCAAGGTTTTCCGGCGTTGCCATACCATGCCGGCCTGGCCAACGACATGCGGGCCCATCACCAGAAGCGCTTCCTCAACGAGGAAGGGCTGATCATGGTCGCCACCGTGGCGTTCGGCATGGGCATCGACAAGCCCAACGTGCGTTTTGTCGCGCACCTGGATTTGCCGAAGTCCCTTGAGGCCTATTACCAGGAAACCGGTCGCGGCGGTCGTGACGGCCTGCCGGCGGATGCCTGGATGGCGTACGGCCTGCAAGACGTGGTGATGCTCAAGCAGATGCTGCAAAACTCCGAAGGCGACGAGCGCCACAAGCGTCTGGAGCAGCATAAGCTCGACGCCATGCTCTCGCTCTGCGAAGAAACCCGCTGCCGCCGCCAGACCCTGCTCGCGTACTTCGACGAAGACATGCCCGAGCCCTGCGGCCACTGCGACAACTGCGTCGACGGCGTGCAGACCTGGGACGCCACCGAGCCGGCCCGTCAGGCGCTGTCGGCGATCTACCGCACCGGTCAGCGTTATGGCGTCGGTCATCTGGTCGACGTGCTACTGGGCAAGGACAACGAAAAGGTCCGCAGCTTCGGTCATCAGCATTTGTCGGTATACGGCGTAGGCAAAGCGATGGGGGAGAGCGAATGGCGCTCCTTGTTCCGACAACTTGTTGCCCGTGGTCTGGCGGACATCGACCTCGAAGGCTACGGCGGCCTGCGCCTGAGCGATACCTGCCGGCCATTGCTCAAGGGCGAAGTGACCCTGGAACTGCGCCGCGACCTCAAGCCGCAAACCACCGCCAAAAGCAGCAAGAGCCAGGCCAGCCAACTGGTTCGCGGTGAAGAACGCGAACAGTGGGAAGCCTTGCGTGCCCTGCGTCGCAAACTGGCCGAAGAGCATGGCGTGCCGCCGTACGTCATCTTCCCCGACTCGACGCTGCTGGAAATGCTCCGCAGCCAGCCAACTTCGCTGGCGCAAATGGCCACGGTCAGCGGTGTCGGTGCGCGCAAACTGGAACGTTACGGCGAGGCCTTCCTCGAAGTGCTCGGCGGCCAGGTCGAGGCGCCGAAAGTGGTGGCCGATGTGCGTCACGAGTTGATCACGCTGGCCCGGGCCGGCATGACTCCGCTGCAGATCGCCGGTCAGCTGCAATGCTCGGAAAAGAACGTTTACACAATGCTTGCCGAGGCCATCGGCAAGCAGCAGCTGTCACTGGAACAGGCGCTGGACCTGCCTGAAGAGTTGATGGGCGAAGTTCAGGACGCTTTCCTCGACGGCGAGGGCGAGTTGCCATCGGTATCAGAGATTGCCGCGCTGTTCGCGGGAAGAGTTCCGGAAGGCGTTTTGTATTGCGTTCGTGCCGCCCTGCAGTCGGAATTCGAAGTCTGAATGACCTGCGGCATAGATGTAACGATTCAGTACAGGAGCAAGCCTTGCCTATAGCCAAAGGTCATGCTTAGCTGACTAATAATTAGCTTTTCTCTATTTTCAGTCTAACCATGAGTGTTTTATGCCGTTAACCGATCAACACCGCTTTGGCATGCAACTGGCCCAGATGTCTCGGGGCTGGCGTGCCGAACTGGACCGCCGATTGGCTGGCCTGGGTCTGTCCCAGGCGCGCTGGCTGGTGCTGCTGCATTTGGCACGTTTCGAGACTGCCCCCACCCAACGCGAACTGGCGCAAAGCGTCGGCGTCGAAGGGCCCACTCTGGCCCGACTGCTCGACAGCCTGGAAAGTCAGGGCCTGGTGCAACGCCAATCCGTGCTGGAAGACCGTCGGGCAAAAAAAATCGTCCTTTGTGCCCCGGCCCGGCCCTTGATCGAACAAATTGAAACCATTGCCACTCAATTGCGCCACGAACTGTTCGAAGGCGTTGATGAGGCGGATTTGAAAGTCTGCATGCGCGTCCACGGGCACATCCTGGGTAACCTGGAAAAATCTTGAGGCATAACCACGCGCCGGACTTTTGAGATACCCCGTTGGGCAGACTATAAAGAACTACTAGGTAATATCGTGTTCGTACCGGATGTGCGAATACGTACAGGTTGGTTCAGGTTATCTAAGGGATGCTCATGCTCGAGAGTTGGCACGTTGTATTGCGGTGTTGCACCAGGCTGCTGCTGGTCGGTGGTGCTGTCACTTACTCGGCATTGGCCCCTGCGCTCGGGTTGGGTGAGATCACCCAGCATTCGGCGTTGAATCAGCCGTTCAATGCCGACATTGCTTTGGTGGACGCTGGCGGCCTGGCGGAGGGCGAGCTATCGGTCAGCCTGGCGACGGCGGACGAGTTCAGCCGCGCCGGTGTTGAGCGGGTGTTCTTCCTCAACGACCTGAAGTTCACACCGATCCTGCGGGGCAACCGCAGCCTGATCCGGGTAACCTCCAGCAAGCCGGTCAATGAACCCTTCCTGAATTTTCTGGTGCAGCTCAATCAGCCCAACGGGCGTTTGCTGCGTGAGTACACAGTGCTGATCGATCCTCCGGGGTCACCAGGAATTGTTCCCGTCAACGACGACCCCGCGCCGCGCCCTCAGTCTTCCGCATTCCCGTCCGTCGAACCGGCTGTTGCACCGCCACCTGCTGCGAAGGCGGCGACGCCCAAGCCTGATATCGATAAACCAGCTGCCGTGCCTGGGAATGATGCTATTGCCGAACAGCTGGCCGCCAGCGTGCTGCAGAACCAACAGTTGCAAAAGACCATCGATGAACTCAATGCCAAGCTTCAGGCTCAGGACGAGCAGATCGCCGGGCAGAGAAAGCAGGTGATCGAGCTGCAAACCCAATTGGCGGAAGTCAAACAGGCACCGGTAGAGCCGGTCGTGCCCCAGGTGACGGCACCTGCGCCCGTTGTAGGAGAGGAATCTGAACCGACTCCGTGGCTGCTGATCATCGGGTTGCTGGCACTGGTGGCGTTGCTATCGCTCGCCGTCTACATTCGCCGCCAACGACAGCAAGCTCAGGCTCAGGTCCAGGCCGAGCCGTTACCTGTGCAGCCGTTGCGTCATGAACCGGTGCCCCTCCGCACGGAAGAACCGATCAGGCCGACGTCGCGGCCGCAACCGCTAGCTGGATCGGCCGAAGAGACTCCCGTAGGCGACGTGCTGGAAGGGGTGGGTATCTATCTGGCGTATGGCCGTTTGTCCGAGGCGGCCGGTTTGTTGCGAGACGCGTTGGCCAGGGAACCCCAGCGCACCGATCTGGCCGTGCAGCTGTTGGAGGTCCTTGGTAAACAGGGCGACGTGCAAGCTTATGATGCGCAGGAAAGCAGCCTGCGAGACGCCGGGTTCGATGCACAGCAGCTTCAGGACATCCGCGCCCGCCATCCGAAACTGATCAGCGCCGCACCGGTGATCGCCGCCGTGGCAGTGGTTCCTCCCACCCCTGCAATCCCTGAAGCGGCACCGAGCGATGAATTCCAGTTGAACCTCGATGACCTGTCGATGGATTCGAACTGGGACCTGATCAGCCCCTTCGAAAACTCATCATCCAGCGCCAAACCGTCGAATGAACCAGCGCAGGCAGACGAGCCCGGGTTCACCTCGAACCTGCACGTGTTGCCCGATGTTTTCGAAATGCCCGAGGAGCCGACGCTGGACGAGCCCGAGCTTGAATGGATCGCCGAACCAGACGCTCAATCGCTGGACGAGACCTTTCTCAACGAGTTCAGCGACCCCGGCCAGCCGCTGGAGCTTGAGCCGCTGAGTGCTGAGTTGATGGGTCTTGAACCGGCCGGGCCGAGCAACGCGGGTAAACTCGAACAGGCCCAGACCTGCATCGACGACGGCGATCTGGACAGCGCCATCGAGCTGCTTAACGAGTTACTCAAGGAAGGTGACGAACCGCTCAAGGAAACGGCCCGGACGCTGTTGGCCGGTATTCGCTGAAAGATCGCAGCCTCGTTGCACTCGACAGCTCCCTACAGATGTACACATATCCCTGTAGGAGCTGTCGAGTGCAACGAGGCTGCGATCTTTTCGGTTATGCGGTTTATCATGGCGACGCCCCCAGGCTCAGGAACTTTGCCAATCATGACCGCACGTAAACCGGAAATCGTCATCACCTATTGCACGCAATGCCAATGGCTGTTGCGCGCTGCCTGGCTGGCCCAGGAACTGCTCAGTACCTTCGGCGATGACCTGGGCAAAGTGTCTCTGGTGCCCGGCACTGGCGGAGTTTTTCACATTTTCTGTGACGATGTGCAGCTCTGGGAGCGCAAGGCCGACGGTGGTTTTCCCGAGGCCAAGGTGCTCAAGCAGCGGGTCCGTGATCAGATCGATCCGGACCGCGACCTGGGTCACAACGACCGCCCTCAGTGAGACGCGGCTTCTACCGCCGCGGCGTTCTTGCTAGAACTGCCGGACAACCGGCTGGAAGCCACGATGGCCACGATGATCAGCGCGCCGCCAATCAACATGCGCAGGGTCGGATTTTCATCGAACAACAACCAGGCCAGGGTGATGCCGTAAACCGGCTCCAGAGCAAACACCACTGACGCGGTACGGGCTTTGATCACCGCCAGGCTGGCGACGAACAGGCTGTGGGCGACGCCGGTACAGAACACCCCGAGCAGGCCGATCCACAGCCAGTCGATGGCGCTCACTTCGCTCAATTGGGGCGCCGCCACCGGCAGCAGGCAGATCGCTACCACTACGTTCTGACACAGAGCAGCCTGCACTGGCGGAATGCGTCCAGAACTGGCGCGGTTGGTCAGGGACAGCAGGGCGAACAACAAGCCGGAAGCCACCGCCCACAGCAGGCCAGTGGTGGCGCCGCTGGCCAGATCAAAATCCGGCGTGACCAGCACCAATCCGATGCTGACCAGCACCACCAGCAGGATTTCGTTGGCGCGGATGCGCTCGCGGAAGATCAGCCCTTCCAGGATCACGGTAAACGCCGGGAAACTGGCAAACCCCAGGGTCGCGATTGCCACCCCGGCGACCTTCACCGCGATAAAGAAACTCACCCAGTGCCCGGTCAGCAGTAAGCCACTGAGCAGCAGGCGACGCAGGTCCACGGCGTCGAGTTTCTGCCAACGGGTACCGCTTGCGAACCGTGCGAAAAACGCCAGGGCGAGGACAGCAAACGCGGCACGGCCGAACACGATGATGGCCGGCGAAGCGGCGGCGAGTTTGCCGAATACGCCGGTCAGGCCGAACATCAGTGCACCGATATGCAGAGCGCCAAGGGCGGTACGGGGAGTCATTGCAATCCTTGATGAAAGTAGTGAGCGAAGCCGACGACATCCTCTCAGATACCGCGGTCTTCTGTAGCAGCTGGCGAAGCCTGCGTTCGAGCGCGAAGCGGTCGTAAAACCAGCGCATGCGCAGTGCCAGGCAAACCACATTGTTCCGATTGCGACCGCTTCGCGCTCGAACGCAGGCTTCGCCAGCTGCTACATTTAATCGCGCAGCGCTTGGTTATGTCTGTCGCCAGACTCGCGTCATTTGTCGCCAGCCTCGCGGCGCAATTTACCGGGCGAGGCTCCGAACTCACGCAGCATTGCCGCGGCGAACGCACTCTGCGAGCTGTAACCAACCCGACAGGCGATTTCGCCAATGGGCAACGCCGAATCGCGCAACAGGCCCACGGCAATGTGCAGCCGACGACTGCGAATGTAGTCCATCGGCGTTTGCCCGCATTCCGCCACGAACCGCGCATGCAACCGGGCACTGGACAGGCCGGCAATGCGCGCCAGATCGGCGACTTGCAGTGGATAGGCCGCGTATTGATCGATGTGCGCATTCAGCGCTGCATAAGGCAGACGCCGACCGCCTGCCCTGTCAGGTTTGGCGTTGTTCAGGCTGGCCAGCAACAGCACCGCGCCTTGCTGCGCAATCAGCGGATCTTTGATCTGACTGCCTGCCAGCCAACTCACCAGTTGGCTTTGCCCGGCGTCCAGCGACAGGCGCCCGGCATTGTCGAGCAAGCGGCGACTGGCTTCGGCGTGATCGCCAAGGGACTGCGAAACCCACTGGTCGCTCGGCACATCCAGTACCAGGCAACGACTGCCATGGGCGCTGTCGCAGGCATGATGCGCGCCCGACGGCACCACCACGAAACTCTGCTGCACCACCTGACTACCACGCCCTTCGACCTCGAAGTCCAGTGCGCCCGACAGCCCGAACACCAGTTGCGCGTGGTCGTGGCTGTGGACGATCAGGTCGTGGGTGTACTGGCGTAGCGTGAGGATCGGTCTCATCGCAGGTCTCCTGTGCAGGTCGCCAGTCTACACCGGGTGCGGCCCGACTCGCGCTGTCACAAGACTGACTTGCCACTGTCATGGGCAATTCACTCGACCGGCGCAAGCTTGCCAAAACTTGTCCTGAGGGTTGCCCATGACCAGCGCCGAGCTCGCCAAACCCAGCCGTAAGCAACGTGTGCGGACCTTGTGGATTTCCGATGTGCATTTGGGCACCCGGGACTGCCAGGCCGAACACCTGTCGCAATTTCTCAAGGGCTACCACACCGACAAGATCTACCTGGTCGGCGACATCATCGACGGCTGGAAACTGCGCAGCGGCATGTATTGGCCGCAAGCGCATACCAATGTGATTCGTCGCCTGCTGACCATGAGCAAGCGCGGCACAGAAGTGATCTACGTCACCGGCAACCATGACGAATTCCTGCGCCGTTATTCGAAGCTGATTTTGGGCAACATCCAGTTAGTGGACGAAGCCGTGCATGTGACCGCCGATGGCCGTCATCTGCTGGTGATTCACGGCGACCAGTTCGACGTGATCACCCGCTACCACCGCTGGTTGGCGTTTCTCGGCGATTCGGCCTACGAATTCACCCTGACGCTCAACCGCTGGCTCAACCATTGGCGTGCCCGTTATGGCTACGGCTACTGGTCGTTGTCGGCGTACCTCAAGCACAAGGTCAAGACAGCCGTCAGCTTCATCAGTGATTTTGAAGAAGCCATCGCCCACGAATGCGTCAAACGCGAGTTGCACGGCGTGGTGTGCGGGCACATTCACCATGCCGAGATTCGCAAGGTTGGCGGGGTGGATTACCTCAATTGCGGGGATTGGGTGGAGTCGTGCACGGCACTGATCGAGCATTGGGATGGCTCGATCGAGCTGTATCGGTTGGCCGATGCCCAGGCACGGGAGGCCGAGTTGAAGGCGGTGAAGGTCGCGGAGCCGGTATAGAAGACAAAGCAAAATCAAAAGATCGCAGCCTTCGGCAGCTCCTACAGGGGATCGCGTTTCCTTGTAGGAGCTGTCGAAGGCTGCGATCTTTTGATCTTAGGCCGGCGAATGCTCTTCCATCGCCGCCTTGTAGATCGAATTCTTCGGCTGTGCAAACAGCCGCTCCATCATCGGTTCGAAGAAGCTCAGCGGCAGCGTGTCGTACGCCGGATCAAACGCCGCCGCATCGTACCGGGCGCAAAATTCGATGGTCGCCTGGTACTGCGGATGACCGCTGAATTGCTCGCGCAAATGCCGATCCATGCCCAGGTGATGAAAAAAGTAATAACCCTGGAAAATCCCATGCTTCTCCACCATCCACAGGTTCTCGGCGCTGACGAACGGCTTGAGGATCGCCGCGGCGATGTCCGGGTGATTGTAGGAGCCCAGCGTGTCGCCGATGTCATGGAGCAGGGCGCAGACCACGTATTCTTCGTCGCGACCATCGCGCCAGGCGCGGCTGGCGGTTTGCAGGGAGTGGGTCAGACGATCCACCGGGAAACCGCCGAAATCCCCCTCCAGTAACTTCAGGTGCGCCACGATCCGTTTGGGCAATTGCCGGGCATAGGCGCTGAAATCTGCGGCGATGATCGCCCAGTCTTCCTGCGTGCCGTCCTGCATATGGGTAAAACGGGCATGGGCATTCATCGGCTATCCTCTTGTTCTGATCGAAAGGGATGTGTTGAGTGTAGGACTTGGATCCAACGCTGCATTGGCTACACAAGACGCTTTTGTGGCCCATGGAGCCTAGGGGGCATTCTCAATTAGTTCCGGCGCGGAGGGGAAACTAATTGAGAACGCCCCCTAGAACGGCACTCGACCCAGAATCATGTCGCGGTACATGACGAAATCGCCGAGCAGGCTGTAAAGAGGATGCTGGAAGGTGGCAGGGCGATTCTTCTCGAAGAAGAAATGCCCGACCCAGGCGAAGCTATAACCGGCCAGCGGCAGGGCCAGCAACATCCACCAGGCGCTGTTGCCGATGGTCAGCGCCAGAATGAAGATAACCAGAGAGGTGCCGACAAAGTGCAATCGTCGACAGGTGCTGTTGCGATGTTCGCTGAGGTAATACGGGTAAAACTCAGCGAAGCTATTGAAGCGCTTGATGTTTTCCACGACTGCGATCTCTGTGGTGGCTGTGCACGCGACAAGTTGCTCTGCGGGTAGCTTATTTAAGTCTAGAGTGATCATTGGTATCAGCCAGTGACAATAGGCGCCACTTTAGTATCCTTGGGTATTGGGTCGTGGCATGCGGCCATTACGTAGTAAACGCCATGAGCGAACGAACGACTTCTGCAAGCTGGGCGATGGGGATTGTCAAAGCACTGGAAATGGACGGCCTGGATTGCCGGGTTCTGTTCAAGCAGCTAGGGCTCGACTATGCGGCACTGGATGACCCGGATGCGCGCTTCCCGCAAGACTCCATGACGCGGCTCTGGCAGCGCGCGGTCGAGCTGTCCGGCAACCCGGCGATCGGACTGAACATGGGCAAGGTGGTGCGACCGGCGTCCTTCCATGTTGCCGGTTATGCGTTGATGTCCAGCCAGACCCTGGCTGAAGGCTTTCAACGTCTGGTGCGTTATCAGCGAATCATCGCCGAAAGTGCCGACCTGAGTTTCCGATTGCTGGATGAGGGGTATGCGCTGATTCTGACGGTGCATGGCGACCACCTGCCGCCGACCCGACAGAGTGCCGAAGCATCAATGGCCTGCGCCCTGGCACTTTGCGGCTGGCTGACCGGTCGTACGCTGCAGCCGCGCAAGGTCTTGCTGCAAGGCGCTAACCCTGTTGATCTTGAACCTTATAAACAAGCCTTTCATGCCCCGTTGATGTTCAACGCGCCTTATGACGCCTTGATCTTCGAGCGCGCCGACATGGAGGCACCGCTGCCCACCGCCAACGAGGCCATGGCGCGGCTGCACGACCGGTTTGCCGGCGAGTACCTGGTGCGGTTTTCCGAGAGCCGCGTGACCCACAAGGCACGGCAGGTGTTATGCCGTCTGCTGCCTCAGGGTGAACCCAAGCGTGATACGGTGGCCCAGACGCTGCACTTGTCGCAACGCACCTTGCAGCGTCGCTTGCAGGAAGAAGGCACGAGTTTTCAGACCTTGCTGGATGACACCCGACGTGAACTGGCCGAGCAATACCTGGCGCAACCGAACATGACCCTGCTGGAAATTGCCTACCTGCTGGGGTTTGCCGATCCGAGCAACTTCTTCCGCGCCTTCCGACGCTGGTTCGATTCCACCCCCGGCGAATACCGGACGCGGCTGATGGAAGCGCCCATGCGGATCAGTGACGCCAGAACGCCGGGATACACAGGACAAACACCGTAATGATCTCCAGCCGGCCCAGCAGCATGCCGAACGAGAGAATCCACTTCGCGGCATCCGGCAGGCTGGCGAAGTTACCCGCCGGGCCGATCGTTTCGCCAAGCCCCGGGCCTACGCCAGACACCGTGGCGGCCGCGCCGGTCAGCGCTGTCATCCAGTCCACGCCCAGTAGCGACAGCAGCAGTGCGATAACGCAAATGGTGATGGCGAAGAAGAACGAAAAGGTCAGGATCGAGCGCACGATCTCTTCGTCGAGACGGTGGCCGTTGTATTTCTGCTTGATCACCGCGCGCGGGTGAATCAACTGGTTAAGGTTGGCCTTGAGCAGAATGTAGGCAACCTGGAAGCGGAAAATCTTGATCCCGCCAGCGGTCGAACCCGAGCAGCCGCCAACAAACCCCAGATAAAAGAACAGCATCAGTGAGAAGTTGCCCCAGAGGCTGTAGTCCCCCAGTGCAAAACCGGTGGTGGTCACCACCGATGTCACGTTCAGCGCCACATGCCGCAAGGCTTCCAGCCAATGCAGCTGGGTAGTCCACCAGTACCAGGTGCCGAGTACCAGCCAAGTCACCAGCAACATACCGAGCAGCCCTTGAACCTGTTCATCCTTGATCAGTGCCCGACGGTTACCGCGTAACGTGGCGACATACAGGGTGAACGGCAGGGCACCGAGAATCATGATGACGATCGCGACCCAATGCACAGCAGGCTCCGGCCACTTGGCCAAAGACTGGTCGGAGGTCGAGAAACCACCGGTGGAAATCGCTGACATCGCATGGTTGATGGCGTCGAACAGGTTCATCCCGGCCCACCAGAACGCCAGGCTGCCGAAAATGGTGATGCCGACGTAGGCCGCAACGATCAAACGCGCCACCATGTGCGAACGGGGCATGACTTTTTCGGAACGGTCCGACGACTCGGTCTGAAACAGCCGCATGCCACCGATGCGCAGCAGTGGCAGAATCGCTACCGCCATGCCGATAAAACCAATGCCACCAATCCAGTGCAGTAATGAACGCCACATCAGGATACCGGGAGACATGTTGTCCAGGCCCGTGAGTACCGTCGCTCCGGTGGCGGTGATGCCGGACATGCTTTCGAAGAACGAGTCGGTGTAGCTGATTTTCTGGGTCAGCAGGAACGGCAGGGCGGCGAATATGCACACCACCAGCCAGCTACTGACGGTCAGCAGGTACATGTCTCGCGGACGCAGATGGATGTGCTCGGGGCGCCCGGGTATCACCAGGGCCAGGCCTGCGACAAAGGTAATCATGCTGGCCCAAAGGAACGACGGCAGGTCGCTGGTGCGTTCGAAGATCACCAGGGTGGCCATGGGTATAACCATGGCGATGGCCAGCGTGATCAGGAAGATGCCGATGATGAAACCAATGATCCGTAAGGTCGGCAACGCCATGAAATCCGCTCGGGCTGATAGTAAGAAGGGCGCCATTCTACCTGCGGGGCAGGGCATGTAAACCGACGCCGTCGCGACAGTTGACGCTAGAATAGCCAAACATTTTCTACAGGAGGTGGCCGATGCAGGCTCTCGACGCTTTGCTCAACCGTGTTTCCGTCCCACGACTGCTTGATCCGGCACCCACTGCCGAGCAGCGCGAAGTGCTGTTTGCCGCCGCGATGCGCGCACCAGACCATGGCCACTTGCAGCCTTGGCGTTTTCTGACAGTCGAAGGCGCAGCGCGCGAGCAAATGGGTGAGTTGTTGGCCGAGGCGGCGAAGCTGCAAGACCGTGATGTGTCCGAAGCCTTGCTAGACAAGGCGCGCAACGGCCCGCTGCGTGCGCCGCTGGTGATTGTGGTGATTGCGCGTTTGCAGGAGCACGCCAAGTATCCCAAGTCCGAGCAACTGTTGGCGGCCGGTTGTGCAGCTCACGGGATTTTGCTGGCGGCCTATGCGCAAGGCATTGGCGCGGTGTGGCGCACCGGTGAGCTGGCTTATTCGGCGCATGTGGCCAAAGGTTTGGGATTGGCGGAAGGGGAAGAGGTGATTGCGTTTCTTTACCTGGGCACGCCGCAGAAAGAGCCGCGGGTGGCGGAGAAGGTCGATCTGGCCGAGTTTGTCAGCGCCTGGCCCGGTAAGGCCTGAAGATCAAAAGATCGCAGCCTCGTTTCACTCGACAGCTCCTACAGGGATATATGTACATCTGTAGGAGCTGTGTAGGAGCTGTCGAGTGAAACGAGGCTGCGATCTTTTTGCATCACCACTGCACTTATGGCTGCACCAAAGCCCCCGGCACCAACGGCAATTCCAGACTGGCAACAAATCCGCCCTCCGGATGATTGGCCAGCACCAGACTGCCGCCATGGCGCTCCGCCGCACGACGCGCAATGGCCAGCCCGAGGCCATGCCCGGCCGCTGTCTGCCCCGGTGCCCGATAGAAGGGTTCGGCCAACAGATTCAAATGCTCGGTTTCTACGCCGGGACCGTGATCGCGCACGCTGACGACAATCCTGTCGCCCTGGCGAGACGCCTGCATTTCAATCGGTTGCCCGACCGGGTTAAAGCGCTGGGCATTGCGTAGCAGGTTGTCCACGGCACGCTCGATCATGGTCGGCCAGCCTTTGAGGTTCAGTTGTGGCTCGACCTCAAGGTGCACGTTCTGTTCGGGCGAACCCAACTGCGCATCTTTTTGCAGGGTAGTGAGCAGCGCATTGAGATCGACCTCTTCAGCACTGGCGTTGTCGGCATCGACGCGCGCCAGTACCAGGATTTCGCTGATCAACGCTTCCAGTCGATCGCATTCACGGGTCAGGCGTGGCCAGAGTTTTTCCCGCTCCTCAGGGTTGGCCCGCTCGGCCAGTGCCAAGGCAATGCGCAGTCGGGCCAAGGGTGAGCGTAATTCGTGAGACACGTCCCGCAGTAATTGTCGCTGGCTGCCGATCAGGCTTTGCAGGCGTGCGCCCATGCGATTGAAGTCGTTGGCCAGCACACCGAATTCATCGCGGCGGTTGGCCAGTTTCGCCAGGCTGTTTTGTTGATACGTTGTCTGCCCCAGGTCATGCACGGCGCTTCGTAAACGGCTCAGTGGTCGCGTGATGGAAAAGGTCACCAGCAAGCTGAACAGAGTCAACACCACCAGTGCGATGCCCAGTGCACTCAACGGCCAGAGCAGGCTTTCGCGGTGCCAGGCGTCCAGTTCCGGGTGCGGGACGCGATAGATCAGCAGATAGGTGTCGCCTGTCTTGGCGCTGGTGTATTCATCGGTCAGACGCCGCCATGGCAGGCGTCGATCTTCATGGTTCTGCCGTGCCTCGAAGGCCGCCGCTCGCCGTGGAAAGGTGCCGCGTACCACCGGGTCACCTGCCTCGTTGAGTACTTGAACGTTGATGTGATATTGACGCTTGCGCTGCTCCAGAATGTCTTGGGCGGCTTCTTCGCCCTGGCTTTCGTAGGTTTGCGTCCACTGTTCGGCCAAGGTGTTGAGGCCAGGGTGGCGACTGAGAATCCACGCGTCCTGGTTGAGCATGTGCCCGAGCAGAATGGAAAGCCCTGCAACCAGAGCGATGGCCAGCCAGAAGCTGGCCAGAATACGCCAGAACAATGAGCGCACAGAAAATCCTCAACTAGCGCAAATCCATGTGGGAGCGGGCTTGCTCGCGAAGGCGGTGTGTCAGTCAGCAAATGCTTTACCTGACACACCGCCTTCGCGAGCAAGCCCGCTCCCACATTAGACTGAGTGGTATCAGACCCAACGGGGGTTTAGTCGTCGGGTCCGGGGTTAGCGCATTATTGCGCTTTTTGCGCTTGCTGCGCTTTCCAGGCCTTGAACTCGGCCCATTCGGCGCGACGCTCAGCCTTTTTCTTCTGGATCTCGTCGAATTGCTTCTGTTGATCCGGTTTCAGCAGTGCGCGAACGTCGGCTTCGGCTTTCTTGTGCTTGGCCGCCATCTCGTCTTTCAGGGCTTTCTGATCGGCTGGCGAGAGTTTTTCCAGGTACTTGTCGACCAGTTGCTGACGCTCATGCATCTGCTCGCCCATGATCTTGCGGATTTGATCGCGCTGTTCGCGGCTCAGGTCCAGTTGGCTGTAAGGGCCTTTACCGTGCATGCCGTGCATCTGACCGCCGTGGCGTGAGCCGTCCATGTGGTCACCCATGGGACCTGCGCCTTCAGGCATGGCCATGGCAACGGTCGGCAGGGCGGCAGCAAACATCAGAGCGATAAGAGTCTTGCGCATGGTGTATCTCCTTGTCTCGTTCCCGGTACGTTCCGGATGTGTGCAGATTACGCAGATCAAGGTCAGCGGCGGTCAGCGGAGCGTAAAGCTTGGGTAAAGACGATTTTCTACCTTCCTGACAATTCCAACACTTCGCCGATTTCTCTCTGACGAAACATGGCCTTCGTAGCAGCTGTCGAGCCCCAGCGAGGCTGCGTTCGGCTGCGCAGCAGTCGTAAAACCTGTTTGCATGTTCTTTCAGATACACCGCGTCAAGCGGATCACGACTGCTGCGCAGCCGAACGCAGCCTCGCAGGCTCGACAGCTACTACAGAGCCGAACGCAGCCTCGCTGGGGCTCGACAGCTGCTACAAAGGCGCGTCAGATTCAGAGGCTGTAGTAGTAACCGCGACTGCGCAGGGCCACGATGCGTGGGCGACCGTCGGGGTGTGGGCCGATTTTTTTGCGCAGGTTGCTCACGTGCATGTCCAGGCTGCGGTCGTACAGGGTCAGTTTGCGACCGAGGGCGATTTGCGCCAGCTCCTGTTTATCCAGCGGTTCGCCGGGCTGCTTGAGCAGGGCTTCGAGCAGGCGGCTTTCGGAGACGGTGAGGGTGAACTCCTGTTCATCGATGCTGACCACGCCACGCACCGGGCTGAAGCACAAGTCACCCAATTCGAGCTGGCTGGAAACTGCCGTCGGATGACTGCGGCGCAACACTGCGCGCAGGCGGGCTGTCAGCTCTCGTGGGTCGCACGGTTTGGCCAGGTAATCATCGGCACCGAGTTCCAGGCCGAGAATGCGATCCAGCGGTTCACCACGGGCCGAAAGCATCAGCACTGGCAAATCCGGATGGTCGTTGCGCAGTTGCTTGAGCAGTTCCAGGCCACTGCCGTCCGGCAGCATCACGTCCAGCACCACGGCCGCCGGGGACGTTTCAGCCAACGCACGGCGCGCGCTCTGGCCATCGTGGCAGGCGCGGACCTGAAAGCCTTCCTGGCTCAGCCAACTACTCAGGAGCTCACACAGCTCCTGGTCATCATCAATTAATAACAGCTCGCTCATGACTCACTCAATTTAGCCATTGCCGACGTTTTCTGGTTGCACCACTGGCGAAGATACCGCAGAGAAGGGCCAATAGCGCTACTGCGCCCCCAATCACGAACCATTGCTGCTGATCTGTCAGCAGGCGTGGCAGCGGGCTGCTGGCCTGAGCCTCCTTGAGTTGCAGCTTGAGGCGCTGATTCTCCTGGCGCAACCGGCTCAACTGAGCGCTTTCGCGTTCGCTATCGGTATTTTGCAGTTGTTTGTTCAGTTCTTCTCGTTGCTGTTCGCTTACCTTCAAGCGCTGCTGCAACTCGGTGATCTGGCTGCCGGCGCTCAAGGACAGCGGCGTTGAACTACCGCCATTGGCGCTTTCTTCACCATGGGCGGGCGCCATGATCGACAACGTCACCAACATCAGACACAACGGACCTTTGCGCATCGCAACTCCTGATTCCAATACGAGTATTGGGCAGGTTGTCGGCCGGTAAACGAGAATAATGAGCGATTGAACGCGCGATGAACCGACAAGGTTCATCGCGCTGAAGGACTTTACGGCAGGACTTGCTTGAACGGCTTGACCAAAACGTTGGCGTAGACGCCTGCGGCAATGTACGGGTCGGCATCGGCCCAGGCCTGTGCGGCGCTCAGCGAATCGAATTCAGCGACGATCAGGCTGCCGGTGAAACCCGCCGCGCCCGGATCATTGCTGTCGACGGCCGGGTGCGGGCCGGCCAGTACGATACGACCTTCGCCTTTAAGCACTTGCAGGCGCTCAAGGTGCGCAGGCCGTGCGGCCAGGCGGGCTTGCAGGGAGTTGGCGACGTCTGTGGCAATGATTGCGTAAAGCATGTCAGTCCTCGGTTTTTGGCGTGGTGGTATCAGCGTCGTGCAGGTGGCGGGACAGGTAAATGCCCTGGGCGACCAGGAACAGCAACGTCATGCCCAGGCTGCCGAAGACTTTGAAGTCGACCCAGTAGCTCTGGAAGGTGAACGCAACAAACAGGTTGGCGGCACCGCAAAACAGGAAAAACCCGATCCAGGCGATGTTCAGACGGGTCCAGACCGGCTCCGGCAGGGTCAGTGCGTGGCCCATGATGCGTTTGATCAGCAGTTGGTCACCGATGAAGTGGCTGCCGATGAACCCGAGGGCGAACAGCCAGTTGACCACCGGGGCTTTCCATTTCAGGAAGGTCTCGCTGTGGAACGCCAGGGTCAGGCTACCGAAGACCAGGCAGGCGATGAGGGTCAGCCACTGGCTCTTCTCCAGCTTGCGCTGCTTGATGAACAGCGTGCCGTAGACCACCAGGGAGCTGATGATCAGCACGGCGGTGGCGCTGTAAATACCACCGACAGACAGTTGATAACCGCCGATATCGACGACCCGTGGATCGATTTTGAAGACGATGAAAAACAGCAGAAGCGGGATGAAGTCGATGAATTGTTTCACAGTGGCAGCCAGAAGCAGGATGTGGCGGCATAATAACAAACATATTGACGCGCGATAGCGTCAGCTGATTTGAGGTTACACAGTCCTGTGAATGTTGATTTGCACTGCCATAGCACGGCTTCCGACGGCGCCCTCGCGCCTGCGGTACTGGTTGCGCGTGCGTTCGAGAAAGGCGTGCGAGTCCTGGCCTTGACCGATCACGACACCCTTGAAGGCCTCGACGAGGCCCGTAGCGCCGCAACGGCGCTGGGGATGCAACTGGTCAATGGCGTCGAATTGTCCTGCACCTGGGGCGGGGCAACCATCCATGTGCTGGGCTACGGTTTCGACGTCAATGCGCCGCCGTTGGTCGAGGCCATCGCAACATTGCACGATGGCCGCTGGTTACGGTCCGAAGAAATAAGCCGCAAGTTGGCGTTGAAGGGCATGCCGGGGGCGCTCGACGGCGCTCGGGCCATTCAACAGGAGCTGGGCGACAGCGGCAACGCGCCGGCCCGTCCGCACTTCGCCGACTGGATGGTGCGTGAAGGTTTCGTCAAGGATCGCGCCGAAGCGTTCCGCAAATGGCTGGGCGCCGGCAAACTGGGCGACGTCAAACAACACTGGCCGACCCTGGAAGACACCGTTGCAACCCTGCGCGCCGCGGGCGCCTGGGTCAGCCTGGCGCATCCCTGGCACTACGATTTCACTCGCAGCAAGCGTCGTCGCCTGATTGCCGACTATATTCAAGCAGGGGGCCACGCGATAGAAGTGGTCAATGGCCATCAACCCGCCGAGCAGGTGGGCAGTTTGGCGATTCTAGCCCGCGAGTTTGGTCTGCTGGTCAGCGCCGGCAGTGATTTTCATGGCCCTGGAGGCTGGTCCGAGATCGGTGAATACCGCCCGGTTCCGGAGGATCTGCCACCACTGTGGTGTCGATTCAAACATGACCCAATTATTGCCGTCGTCTGAACAGGTAGAGAATGTGAGTCAATTTTTCCAGATTCATCCGGAAAACCCGCAAGCGCGCCTGATCAAACAGGCTGTCGAGATCATCCGCAACGGCGGGGTGGTGATTTATCCCACAGACTCTTCCTACGCCATTGGTTGCCAGATCGGCGACAAAAACGCCGTGGAGCGTGTGCGTCGGCTGCGTCAGCTGGATGATAAGCACAACTTCGCGCTGATTTGCAGCGACCTGTCGCAGTTGGGGCTGTTTGCCAAGATCGACACCGGCACCTTCCGTGTGCTCAAGGCTCACTTGCCTGGCCCTTACACCTTCATTCTCAACGCCACCCGCGAAGTCCCGCGGCTGTTGTTGCACCCGAAAAAACGCACCATCGGCCTGCGTGTGCCAAGCCATCCGATTGCCCTGGCATTGCTGGAAGAACTCGGCGAGCCGCTGATGAGCGTGACCCTGATCATGCCAGGCGACACCGACCCGTTGAGCGATCCTTACGAAATGCGCCAGTTGCTTGAGCATCAGGTCGACCTGATCATCGACGGCGGTTTCGGCGGGATCAAGGCGTCCACCGTGATCAGCCTCGCCGACGGCGAACCGGAAATCATCCGTGTCGGTTGCGGCGACCCTGCGCCTTTCATGGCCGAGGCCTAGATGTCTGCAGTAGAACCCGTCGACAGCCAGGCCGGCGCCCAGCAAGAACTGCCTTTCGCCATGGTCTATGGCCAGGCGGTCATGGAAATGCCGCTGGACCTGTACATCCCGCCGGATGCGCTCGAAGTCTTTCTTGAGGCCTTCGAAGGCCCGCTCGACTTGCTGCTGTACCTGATCCGCAAACAGAACATCAACATCCTCGACATCCCGGTGGCGGAAATCACCCGGCAGTACATGGGCTATGTCGAGTTGATGCAGTCGGTGCGCCTGGAGCTGGCCGCCGAGTACCTGGTGATGGCCGCGATGCTCGCCGAGATCAAATCGCGGATGCTGTTACCCCGTGCCGAGACGATCGAAGACGAAGAGGACGATCCTCGCGCCGAGCTGATTCGCCGCTTGCAGGAATACGAGCGCTTCAAGGCTGCAGCCGAAGGCATCGATGGCTTGAGTCGCGTCGGCCGCGACGTGGTGGTGCCCAAGCTCGACGCCCCTGAAGCCCGGGCGCGCAAGCTGTTGCCGGATGTGAGTCTGGGAGAGTTGCTGATGTCCATGGCCGAGGTCTTGCGCCGTGGCGACATGTTCGAAAGCCACCAGATCAGCCGTGAAGCGCTGTCCACCCGCGAGCGCATGAGCGATGTACTGGAACGGCTCAAGGGCGGCGGTTTTGTGCCTTTTGTCGAGCTGTTCACCGCTGAAGAAGGGCGCCTGGGGGTGGTGGTGACCTTTATGGCGATCCTCGAACTGGTCAAGGAATCCTTGGTCGAGCTGGTGCAGAATGAGCCGTTCGCGGCGATCCATGTCCGGGCCCGAGCCGAATAACGAGTTGAATCATGAACCTGACTGAACCCCGCGAGCTGGCGCCACTGCTTGAAGCCTTTCTGTTGGCCTCGGGAAAACCGCAATCGCTTGAACGCCTGTTCGAACTCTTCGAAGAAGGCGAGCGGCCCGAGCCCCCTGTGTTCAAGAAAGCGCTGACGATTCTGGCCAAATCCTGCGATGGCCGTGCTTTCGAGTTGAAGGAAGTCGCCTCCGGGTATCGCCTGCAGATCCGCGAAAAGTTCGCGCCGTGGGTCGGACGTTTGTGGGAAGAGCGGCCGCAACGCTATTCCCGCGCCATGCTCGAAACCATGGCCCTGATCGCGTATCGCCAGCCGATCACCCGGGGCGAGATCGAAGACGTGCGCGGCGTGGCCGTCAACAGCCACATCGTGAAAACCCTGCTGGAGCGTGAGTGGATCCGCATCGTCGGTTACCGCGACGTACCCGGCAAACCGGCGATGTTCGCCACCACCAAGGCGTTTCTCGATCACTTCAACCTGAAGAATCTCGACGACCTGCCGCCGCTGGCTGAACTGCGCGAACTTGAACCCGATCCTGTGCTCGATTTTGACGACGCGCCCGTGCCTGCCAGCCTGCAGGAATTGGCTGATGCCAGCGCCGAGCCGGAAGAACCCAAGGAAGAAACCAGTTTCCACACTCTGTTGCTGGAACTGGACACCATGGAAGAGGGGCTCAAGACCGACTTCGACGATTTGTTGCGCGATGGGGCGATGACCGAGACGGAAGGGGAGTCGGTTCAACCCGAGCCTGAAACCGAAGTTGGACCTCAGGTCGAGGCTGACGCCGAAGTCGAACCAGAGCAGGAAGACGACATTCTTGGTGTCGCCGAGGCTCGCGAAAAGCTCCTGGCCGCTGTCGCCGCGCTCGAACAGCCGAAACCCGAGCCCGAATTGACCGACGAAGAAGCCGAAGCCAAGGCCCTCGCCGAAGCGATCGAAAACGAACGCCGCCTACTCGAAGACTGACACGAACCCAATGTGGGAGCGGGCTTGCTCGCGAAGGGGGCGGCACATTCAATATCGATGCTGCCTGACACAACGCCTTCGCGAGCAAGCCCGCTCCCACATTGGATCTGTATCGAATTCAAACTCGGCGGCCACCAGTCGGCGGAAATCCGGGTAACTCTTCATTCATCAGCTAGTCTCTGATGCGCGAACGTCTCCATGAGCGTATGATTCGCGACCCTTTGGCGATCTCTTCGTCAAACGACCAGCTTTCACATCTTCAGGCACAAGCCTGAACAGACCACACCGGGAGGTGCCCAGATGAGTATCAACGACCAGAAAGACGACCAGGAAATCGGCCCAGCAGGCGAAAAGCTGCAGAAAGTCCTCGCCCGTATCGGCGTCGGCTCGCGCCGTGACGTAGAAGCCTGGATCAGCCACGGCCGCATCAAGGTCAATGGCAAAGACGCCACCCTCGGCCAGCGCGTCGACCTGCATGACGCCATCACCATCGATGGCCGGGTGATCAAGCGCGAAGAAGCCGCCGAGTCGGTACGCCGCGTGATCATGTACAACAAACCCGATGGTGAAATCTGCACCCGTAACGACCCTGAAGGTCGTCCGACCGTGTTCGACAAGATGCCGCGCCCCAAAGAAGGTCGCTGGATCAACATCGGTCGTCTGGACATCAACACCACCGGTTTGCTGATGTTCACCACCGACGGGGAATTGGCCAACCGCCTGATGCACCCCTCCTACGAAATGGACCGTGAATACGCGGTACGTGTACGTGGCGAAGTCGACGACGAGATGATTGAACGCCTGAAGGCAGGCGTGGTGCTCGAAGACGGCCCGGCCAAGTTCACCGACATCAAACAGGCTCCGGGTGGCGAAGGTTTCAACCACTGGTACCACTGCGTGGTGATGGAAGGTCGTAACCGCGAAGTCCGTCGTCTGTGGGAATCCCAGGGCCTGGTGGTCAGCCGCCTGAAGCGCGTGCGTTTCGGTCCGGTGTTCCTCAACTCCGACCTGCCGATGGGCCGCTGGCGCGAAATGAGCCAGTACGAAGTCGACATTCTCAGTGCTGAAGTCGGCCTGACCCCGGTGGCGATGCCGCAAATGAACGCCAAGAGCAAAGACAAGCTTGAGCGTATGCAGCGCAAATCGTCCCGTCCGGTGGGCAAGACCGAACGCGTGCGTACCCTGCGTCCAGCTGCGGGTTCGACCGCCGCCAGCCCGCGCGAATCCCGCGAGCCACAGATCGAAGGCGAACGCCCGGCCCGCAAGCCAGCACCACGTCAGGACGGCGAGCGCAGTCCACGCACGCCACGTCCGGCCAACGGTCGCACTGAGCGTGGCGAAGGCCGTGGCGCGCCGTCCGGTGGTCGCAGCGATCGCGGTGCGCCTGCCGGTCGTGGTACGCCCGTGGCAGACCGCCCGGCCGACACCAAGCGCCCGGCCAAGCCGGCGCCGAAGAAACGCCCAGGCATCGTCCTGGTCGACCGTGACGCGCCATCGGGCAAACGCCGCGGTGCACCAGCCGGTTCCGGCCAGCGCCCGGGCTTCGGTCGTCGCAAGCCTGAGTAATCGGTGAGCGCTGCATGAAAAACGCCATCCCTCGGGATGGCGTTTTTTTTTGGGCTGTCTTTAGTTTTGTGGTGTTTGTGAGGGCCTCTTCGCGGGCAAGCCTCGCTCCTACAAGGACACTGCTGTACCTGTAGGAGCGAGGCTTGCCCGCGAAGGCGTCGGTCCGAACACCCTTAATCTCGCTTAAAACACAAACCGCCGATCAAACAGTGGGTCATCATCCAGGGCCAACACGCCACTGGAGAAGATCAGATCCAAATGATGGCTACCCTTGGCACCTCCACCCAGACCCAGGTGCAAACCGCAATGGCGCTCCTCGAACCCGGCATTGCGCGCATACAAATCTTTCACGCCTTCGTTGGTGCCGATCCCCAGTTCCTCGATTCGCCGATTGGACGGATTGGCGTCCAGGTACTTGTTGAAGTCATGTTCCAGCCCCGGCACATCGGTGGCGATTTTGCTGATAGTAGAGTTCTCGATCCACAACTCCAGCGGTGACGCCAATACGCCGTACTTGCGGGCAAACGGAATCGTACTGAGGAAAGTCCCCATAAACTTCACCCGCCCATTAATGGCCTCGCTATGAGTAGCGATCTCGCCGGGCGCCAGGTCGAAGTTGCCGATACCGTTGATGTCGGTCCACTTCTTGATACTGCTCAAGGGTGTTTCGAACCACGACCCGTGATCATCTTTGAAGCTCAGGGTGGTGGCGTGGGACATGCGCTGGATCAAGTGGCTATTCAACCCGGCAATTCGCTGCGGGGTGACACTGAAGGTGTCGTAGAAGTAATCGCCGTAATCCTTGAACAGCAATGACTTCTTCCAGTTCTGCGCCATCACGTCTTGCAGTGCACGGACAAACTCCGGGCCGTCGGGACGCGGGTTGGGCAGGGTGGAAGAGTCGTAGAAAAAAATGTACAGATCGCTGTCGGTAATTGCCTGGGCCAGCAACTCGGTGGGTTCGAGGTCCAGACGCATCGCGCTGAAGCTGAACCGTGGGCTGTTACCGGCCTGTTCGGCGATGGCGCAGGTGTGCGCCTCGTAATCAGCGGTATGGCCGAGCAAGACTTTCGCCGGATTGATACCGGCAACGGCAGGGTGATGTTCGAGGTAGTAAAGGAAATGCGAGATGGCGCGTTGCTTATCCATGTAGTCCTCCCTGACAAACCGAGAAAGTGGCAGGCACGACCGGCCGGATCGTGCCTGCCGGGATGTCTTACAGAGGCCACATCGCCGTGCCGAACGGAACAACCGCGTCGGCTTGCATCATTTCGACGGCAGCTTCGTGGGTCGGTGCTTCAAACCAATCGTCCAGTTGCAGTTCAGTGTCCAGGTTTTTGTCCAGTGCTTGCATGGTGAATCTCCTAGATGACTTCTTTGGTAAGAACAGCTTCGGTAAGAACAGCGGCGTGCTTTTCACTCGTTGAAGAGCGCGTCAACGTGCCGGGCGATGCAGTTCGGCAAGTCGCTGAAAACCTAGTTCACAGGGTTTTGGAATGCAAAAAAATAATTAAACAATTTTCATTTGAACTATTTGTTCCATTTTTCGAAAGCCAATTTTCTTAATAAAAAACAGAAAACTAAGCCGAAAATTTCCTTAGGAAGCTTCCTATCGTCAATTTACAGTCAGTGGGCTTCTGGATCTGATTTGGAAAATTTACGTTACGCCTTGTCAATAAAACCTTACGAAAAGGGCTCTCAAACCCCGTGGAATGCCGCAAGGGAAAGGTCTGTAAGGAAAACCTGCCGTCAGCCGGCGAGTTTGTAGTCTGCAAGGGCTCTGGCGCGCTTGTTTCAGCAGCGTATGAAGGGTGAGATGCCCCCCATGCCTGTCGTGCAGGTGCATAACAAGAAGGAGGCGCAATGTACGCCGTGACTCATCTCCATCTCTCCCCCAAGGGCGATTTTTCCGCTGCCCTTATCGATGACCTGCAAAGGTCTGACTCAATTTTTGCAGTCGCCCGAGACTCTCGAGGCGGACACAGGCAATCCCGGCAACCGACGCGCTGATCCAGCGGTGTCTGGCAGCAGGGGGTTACAGGTGTACAATGCGCCGCGTTTTAACTGTGACCCTCTGCGCAACAGCGCAAACCTCAAGGCTATCCGCCTTGTTCACTCCGCCGCGTCACGAGCGTGTCGGGTTCGATTTCGTCACAGATAAAAACAAACAGGTGACGCATGACTGTCGTAAAAACGCTGAACTCCTGGTGCCTGCGCTGGGGTTTGATCGGCGCTGCTTGAAATCGCAACCGAGCAGCAACGTCTACTGAACATCATCAAACCTTGCGTGAGACCCTTTTCATGAGTGGACAAAACTCGCATTCAGGCGAGCTGAAACGCGGCCTGAAAAATCGCCATATTCAACTGATCGCCCTCGGTGGCGCGATCGGTACCGGGTTGTTCCTCGGCTCGGCCGGCGTGCTCAAATCCGCTGGCCCGTCGATGATCCTCGGCTACGCCATCTGCGGCTTCATCGCTTTCATGATCATGCGCCAACTAGGCGAAATGATCGTCGAAGAGCCGGTCGCCGGTTCGTTCAGCCACTTCGCGCACAAATACTGGGGCGGTTTTGCCGGCTTCCTGTCGGGCTGGAACTGCTGGATTCTGTACATCCTGGTGGGCATGTCCGAGCTGACCGCGGTCGGCAAATACATCCACTACTGGGCGCCGGATATCCCGACCTGGGTATCGGCAGCCGGGTTCTTTGTATTGATCAACCTGATCAACCTGGCCAACGTCAAAGTCTTCGGTGAGGCGGAGTTCTGGTTTGCGATCATCAAGGTCGTGGCCATCGTCGGCATGATTGCGCTCGGCAGTTACCTGCTGGTCAGCGGCAACGGCGGCCCACAAGCCTCCGTAACCAACCTGTGGGAACACGGCGGATTCTTCCCGAACGGCGTCAGCGGTCTGGTGATGGCCATGGCGATCATCATGTTCTCCTTCGGCGGCCTGGAAATGCTCGGTTTCACCGCAGCCGAAGCCGACAAACCGAAAACCGTGATCCCGAAAGCGATCAACCAGGTGATCTACCGGATCCTGATTTTTTACATCGGTGCATTGGTGGTTCTGTTGTCGCTGACGCCTTGGGACAGCCTGCTGACGACGCTGAACGCGTCCGGCGATGCCTACAGCGGTAGCCCGTTCGTGCAAGTGTTCTCGATGCTCGGCAGCAACACCGCCGCGCACATCCTCAACTTCGTGGTCCTGACCGCGGCGCTGTCGGTGTACAACAGCGGCACCTACTGCAACAGCCGCATGCTGCTGGGCATGGCCGAGCAGGGCGATGCACCAAAGGCCTTGTCGAAGATCGACAAGCGTGGCGTGCCGGTGCGTTCGATTCTGGCGTCGGCTGCCGTGACCCTGGTCGCCGTGCTGCTGAACTACCTGGTTCCGCAACATGCGCTGGAACTGTTGATGTCGTTGGTGGTGGCCACCCTGGTGATCAACTGGGCGATGATCAGCTTCTCGCACTTCAAGTTCCGTCAGCACATGGACAAGACCAAACAGACGCCGCTGTTCAAGGCCCTGTGGTACCCGTACGGCAACTATGTTTGCCTGGCGTTCGTGGTGTTCATCCTTGGCGTGATGCTGCTGATCCCGGGCATCCAGATCTCGGTGTATGCGATTCCAGTGTGGGTCGCGTTCATGTGGATCTGCTACGGCATCAAGAACAAGCGTAGTGCGCAAAATGCGTTGCAGGCTGCAGGTTCCGCAGCCAAGTAAGTGCAAAGCGCAGAAACAACAAACCCGGCCATGTGCCGGGTTTTTTGTGGGCGATGCAAAAAACTTTGGACTTGCACGGACCCCTTGTGGGAGCGGGCTTGCTCGCGAAAGCGGAGTATCAGTCGACATCAATATTGCCTGACACACCGCTTTCGCGAGCAAGCCCGCTCCCACATTTGGTCCTGCGTACGGCGAACATTCCATACATGTCCGCGAAAGGGTCGGCCCGGTCAATCCATCATTCGCGGTATCCTGAACGCCCTGATACCGGAATTTTTTCAATGCTGGTGATTTCCAACAACGTGCATCTGCCGGATGCCGAGATCGAGTTGACGGCCATTCGTGCGCAAGGCGCCGGTGGGCAGAACGTCAACAAGGTCTCGAGCGCCGTGCACCTGCGCTTCGACATTCCGGCCTCGTCCTTGCCCGAGTTCTACAAGGAGCGGCTGCTGGCGCTGCGCGACAGTCGCATCACCAGCGACGGCGTGTTGATCATCAAGGCCCAGCAATACCGCACGCAGGAAGCCAATCGCGCCGATGCGCTGGAGCGGTTGACCGAGTTGATCCTCAGCGCCACCAAGGTCGAGAAGAAGCGCCGTCCGACCAAACCGACACTCGGTTCGAAAAAGCGTCGGCTCGAATCCAAGACCAAGCGCGGCAGCATCAAGGCTGGGCGCGGAAAGGTCGTCTTTTAACGCGCTTCTCTTTCTTCACGATACTTTGGTGTCTGCCGGTACAAGTAGACGCTCAGCATCAATCCACTCAAAGCGGCCAACGCGGCAAACAGGAAGATCGAGGCAAACCCGAATCCAGCCGCAATCGCACCCGCCAGCGGTCCGGTGATCCCCAGCGACAAATCGATGAACAACGAATACGCCCCGACTGCCGCGCCACGGCTGGAGGCGGGCACCAGGTTGACCGCTTCCACGCCCAAGGCCGGGAACACCAGTGAAAAACCGAAACCACTCAGCGCCGCCCCGGCCAGTGCCCAATGGGCATCGGGTGCCAACCACAGCAGCAACAGTCCGAGGGTTTCCACCGACAAGCAGGCAATCGCCACGCGAAAGCCGCCGAGGCGATTGATCAGGTTACCGAACAACAATCGCGCACCGATAAAACTGGCGCCGAACAGGCTCAGGCACAGCACCGCGTTGGACCAGTGCTGAGTGGCGTAATACAGGGTGATGAATGTAGCGATGGTGCCAAAGCCGATGGAACCCAAGGCCAGACCGCAACCGTGAGGAAACACCCGCCCCAGCACATGCATGAACGGCAGACGTTCGCCGACAACGATTGGTGCAGCGGTTTTTGGCCAGGCCAGCGCCAGACCCAGAACGGCCAACAGCACGATGCTCACGCCCATGCTCCATAAACCCAGTTGACTCACCAGTAACACCCCCAGCGGCGCGCCGACCGCCAGCGCGCCGTAACTGGCGATGCCGTTCCAGGAGATGACCTTGGCGGTGTTCGCTGCGCCGACCCGGCCGATGCCCCAGCCGATCGACCCGGAACCCACCAGGCTTTCTGCGCTGCCGAGCACCAGTCGGCCGATCAACAGGCTGATCAGGCTTAACGTCGGCAGGCTTTGCGTCCAGGCCGAAATCAACATGAACACACCGCTCAAACCACAGCCGGCGAGGCCGTACATCACCGCCAGTTTGCTGCCCTTGTTGTCGATGATGCGTCCGGCGTAAGGGCGGCTGAGCAGGGTGGCCAGGTATTGCACGCTGATCACCAGCCCGGCGATCACGGCGCCGAAACCGAGGTCGCTGTGGACGTAGCCCGGCAATACAGCCAGGGGAATGCCGATATTCAGGTAACCGATGAACGTGAACAGGACGATGGAAACGACTTGCAGCGTGACCGCCATGGGGCGCTGGGTTTCTGACATGGGTAAAGGTCCACGGGGCAGCAGGATAGATAGGCTGCTTATGATAGCGGCGTGGACGGTCGCGGGGCGTGAAAAAGTAAAACTATTTGCCAGGCGGGGTGAGTCAGGTTTTGGCGGGGGCAACCAGTTGCGTCGTGACCAGAGCGGCCAGGGCGTTTTCTTCGCTGCCGAAGCGGGCCAGCAACGCGGCTTGTTTCTCGGGGGAAAGGCGGTTCCAGATCTTGATCATCTTCTCGGCGGTGCCGATCAGGACGCTGGCCTGGGCTTCAGTGAAATCATCGCTCATGGTGCGGGCTCGCGGTTCAGGCGGTGTGGAAAGCGCATGTTAGCGCTTTCCACACGGTCTGGCATTGCAGGTGTATCAGTCTTCGCTGTCGGCCTGGCGGCGTTCAGGTGCTTCTTTCATCTCGGGCTGTTGGGCGCCGGCTTGTTGCGTGGTTGTCTGCTCAGTTTCGTGCAGGCTTGGGAAGGGGAGATTAGGGATCTCGTGCATGTCGCGCTCCTCGCTAAGTCTGTTGATAGATCTGGTAGATCCGCGCTTTTAAAAAAGCCTGCGCAGGATACAGCAGGAGAAATGACAAATAGACTTTTATATCCATTTGTTGCGACGGATGGGATTGTCTAGACAGGTCAGCAAGAGAGGGCGACCCCATTCAAATGTGGGAGCGGGCTTGCTCGCGAAAGCGGAGTGTCATTCAACATCATCGTTGCCTGGCACACCGCTTTCGCGAGCAAGCCCGCTCCCACAGGGGATGTGTAGTGTCTGATATTTATTTGCAGACGTCGGCGATAGCTTCGGCCAGCAGATCCAGGCGAGTTGCATCAATCCCCGCCACATTAGCCCGGCCCGAGCTCACCATGTACACACTGTGATGCTCGCGCAGTTGCTTAACCTGCTCCGGCGACAAACCGGTGTAGGAAAACATCCCGCGTTGCACGCCGATGTGCGCAAATCGCTCACGCAAGCCATGGGGTTCAAGTGCTTCGACCAGACCGCTGCGCAACTGGGCGATACGCAAACGCATGGCTTCCACTTCGTCGGCCCAGCGGCTTTTCAGCTCTGGATCACCGAGGATGGTCGCGACCACGGCGGCGCCATGATCCGGCGGCGTCGACCACAGGTTGCGGGCGATGTTGGCCAGTTGGCTGCGGATATCCACCAGCTTGTCGGCGGTTTTCGCGCAGACAATCAATGCGCCGGTGCGGTCGCGGTACAGGCCGAAGTTTTTCGAACAGGAACTGGTGATCAGCACTTCCGGCAACTCGGCGGCGAACAGCCGCGTCGACCAGGCATCCTGCTCCAGGCCGTCACCGAAACCCTGATAAGCGAAGTCGATCAGAGGTAGCAAATCGCGACTGCGCACCACGTCCAGCACCCGACGCCAATCGTCATGGGACAAATCGAAACCGGTCGGGTTGTGGCAGCAGGCATGCAGCAGCACCACATCGCCCTTGGGTGCTTGATTGAGCACCGCCAGCATTGCTTCCACATCGAGACGGTTATCGCTGCCCACGTATGGGTAATGACTGACCTTGACCCCGGCCGCCGCGAAAATGGTTTCGTGGATCGGCCAGGTCGGGTTGCTCAACCACACGCCACGGCCCGGCAGGCATTGGGCGATGAAGTCGGCGCTCAAACGCAACGCGCCAGTACCGCCCGGCGTCTGAGTGACGCCGGCCCGTTGTTCGGCGATCAACGCCGAATCCGCACCAAGCACCAACTCGTTGATGACTTTGCCGAACGCTACATTGCCGTGGCCGCCGATGTAGGTTTTGGTGGATTGACGATCCACCAGGTGTTGCTCGGCGAGCTTCACTGCTTCGGGGATTGGCGTTTGGCCCTGGGCGTCTTTGTAGACACCCACGCCAAGGTCGAATTTGCGCGGATTAGGGTCCAGCGCATAGGCCTCCATCAGGCCGAGAATCGGGTCGCCGGGCACTCGGCCGATGGCGTCGAAATGCATTATTTGCGGCCCTCGGCGTTCTTCGCCACTTCGTCAGTGCGCGCGGCCATGATGAAGTCGTTGCGGTGCAGGCCTTTGATGGAGTGGCTCCACCAGGTGACGGTGACTTTGCCCCACTCGGTCAGCAGGCCCGGGTGGTGACCTTCGGCCTCGGAGATTTCACCGACGGCGTTAGTGAACGCCAGCGCGTGTTTGAAGTTCTTGAACAGGAATACTTTTTCCAGCTGCATCACGCTGTCGCGGACTTCGATGTTCCAGTCAGGGATCTGCTTGATCAGGATCGGCAATTCTTCGTCGCTGACCTGAGGGGCGTCGGCGCGGCAGGCTTCGCAATGGGCTTGGTTTAATGTGGACATGATGTGTTCCTGAAATCGAGTGTTTTGAAAAACGGTCGTCAGTGGGACCACGCTAAAGCAAAGCGGCGATCCGTAACAGACTCACTTGATGCCAAAAGACGCGGGTCACGCGGCTTTTGGCGGAAATTTCGGCGCGCGCAACCCCAGCTGCATACCTTGCTTGACCATGCCCATGATGTCTTCGTGGGCCAGATCGAACAGGCGCTTGAGGTTCGGCAGGACAAAGTACAGCGGTTGCAGAATGTCGATGCGGTACGGCGTGCGCATGCATTCAAGCGGGTCGAAGGCCTGATGCTCAGGCTCGTTCGACAAGCAGTAAACGGTTTCTTTCGGCGAGGACAGAATGCCGCCGCCATAGATGCGCAGGCCTTGTGGCGTGTCGACCAGGCCGAACTCGATGGTCATCCAGTACAGGCGCGCCAGATACACGCGTTCTTCCTTGGAAGCCTGTAGGCCAAGTTTGCCGTAGGTGTGGGTGAATTCGGCGAACCAGGGATTGGTCAGCAGCGGACAGTGGCCAAAGATCTCGTGGAAAATGTCCGGTTCTTGCAGGTAATCCAGCTCTTCGCGGGTACGAATAAACGTCGCCACCGGGAACTGCTTGTTCGCCAGCAATTCGAAAAAGGTCTGGAAGGGAATCAGTGCGGGGACTCGGGCAACCTGCCAACCGGTGGTTTCACCGAGGACCTTGTTGATTTCACCGAGTTGCGGAATGCGGTCGTGGGGCAGACCGAGTTTTTCGATACCGTCCAGGTATTCCTGGCACGCACGGCCCTCGACCACTTTCAGTTGGCGAGTGATCAGCGTGTTCCACACCGCGTGTTCTTCGGCGGGGTAGTCGATAAAACCTTGCGCATCGGGCTCACGAGCCACGTATTGCGTCTGCTTCATGCTGCTCTCCTGCTAGGGGATACGTTCTTGTTGTGTGTACAGCTATAGACCTAGAAATACCCCAAGGCGTGCGGTGTTGCAGCAGGTGATCCGCGGTGAGAGTTGGAAAAACCCCGGCTTTTCGTAAAGTATTTGTTACGGATTGGTGGCTATGGCGCAAGTATTGATATTTGCGGGTTTGAAATGGCGCACGGGTGTCACATAATCTTGACGACTATTTGAGTGCCTCGGCAGAAAAATACGTCGGTCTGCCAAGTACCCTGTGGGAGCGGGCTTGCTCGCGAAGGCGGTCGGTCTGATACATCAATGCTGGATGGTCCGACGCTTTCGCGAGCAAGCCCGCTCCCACAGGTTGTGCGCTCGGCATCAACCTCACTCACCGTTTTGTGGGCCTTTATATGCGTATCAAAGTTCACTGCCAGAACCGCATCGGTATCCTGCGCGACATTCTCAACCTGCTGGTCGAGTACGGGATCAACGTCGCTCGCGGCGAAGTGGGCGGTGAGCACGGCAATGCGATCTACCTGCACTGCCCGAACCTGATCAACATTCAGTTTCAGGCGTTGCGTCCGAAGTTTGAGGCGATTGGCGGGGTATTTGGCGTCAAACGCGTAGGGCTGATGCCCAGTGAGCGTCGGCACATGGAACTCAATGCCTTGCTCGGCGCCCTGGAGTTTCCGGTGCTGTCGATCGACATGGGCGGCTCCATCGTCGCGGCCAACCGTGCAGCGGCGCAGTTGCTCGGGGTGCGGGTGGACGAGGTGCCGGGGATACCGCTGTCGCGGTACGCCGAGGATTTCGATTTGCCGGAACTGGTGCGCGCCAACAAGTCACGGATCAACGGCTTGCGGGTCAAGGTCAAGGGCGATGTGTTTCTCGCCGACATCGCGCCGCTGCAATCGGAGCATGACGAAAGCGAGGCCATGGCCGGTGCGGTGTTGACGTTGCACCGGGCGGATCGGGTGGGCGAGCGCATTTATAACGTGCGCAAGCAGGAATTGCGTGGCTTCGACAGCATTTTCCAGAGCTCGAAAGTGATGGCGGCGGTGGTGCGCGAGGCACGACGCATGGCGCCACTGGATGCGCCGCTATTGATAGAAGGCGAAACCGGCACCGGCAAAGAGTTGTTGGCGCGGGCCTGTCACCTGGCGAGCCCACGTGGGCAGTCACCATTGATGGCGCTCAACTGCGCCGGTCTGCCGGAGTCCATGGCCGAGACCGAATTGTTCGGCTACGGCCCCGGCGCCTTCGAAGGGGCGCGGGCCGAAGGCAAGCTTGGGCTGTTGGAGTTGACGGCGGGCGGTACGTTGTTCCTCGACGGCGTCGGCGAAATGAGCCCGCGCTTGCAGGTGAAATTACTACGCTTCTTGCAGGACGGTTGCTTCCGTCGTGTCGGCAGCGATGAAGAGGTTTATCTGGATGTGCGGGTGATCTGCGCAACGCAAGTGGACTTGTCCGAGCTGTGCGCTCGCGGTGAGTTTCGCCAGGATTTGTACCACCGTTTGAACGTGCTCTCGCTGCACATCCCGCCGCTACGCGAATGCCTCGACGGACTGGCGCCGCTGGTGGAGCACTTCCTCGATCAGGCCAGTCGGCAGATCGGTTGTCCGTTGCCGAAACTGGCGCCAGCGGCCATGGAACGGCTCAGTCATTATCATTGGCCGGGTAACGTGCGGCAGTTGGAAAACGTACTGTTCCAGGCCGTTTCCCTGTGCGACGGCGGCACCGTCAAAGCCGAGCATATTCGCCTGCCGGACTACGGCGTGCGTCAGCCGCTTGGCGATTTTTCGCTTGAGGGTGGCTTGGACGAGATTGTCGGGCGCTTTGAGAAAGCGGTGCTGGAGCGTTTGTATTCCGAGCATCCGAGCAGTCGGCAACTGGGCAAGCGGTTGGGGGTGTCGCATACCACCATTGCCAATAAGTTGCGTGAGTATGAGGTCGGCAAGACTGAGTCTTAGCCGATAGCTATTTTTGCCTGTGATGGACCCTTCGCGAGCAAGCCCGCTCCCACATTTGATCGAGTCGAACACAAATTAAATGTGGGAGCGGGCTTGCTCGCGAAGGCGGTAGTCCAGTCAACCTCAAGGTCAACCGTTGCCACCTACCGGCATAACACCGCCGGTTTTTCGTCTTCGATACATTCCCCCAATCCCCTCTGAATCCCTCAAGTCCTTTGTTTGCCGGGCCCTGCGCCGCCAGAAAAAAGTTGGTCTGCAAATTGCTTATGGCTCAGCAGTACAGCGGTGGGCGGCAAACGTCCGGCATGCAGAGGAAAGAGTGTGGACAAGTACCTTTATGTGGCAATGACCGGCGCCAGCCAGAATGCACTGGCGCAGAAGGCTCATGCCAACAACCTGGCGAACATCTCTACCAACGGTTTTCAGAAGGACCTGGAACAGGCTCGTTCGATGCCGGTGTTTGGTGACAGCTTTCCGGCGCGTGCGTTTGCCATGAGCGAACGTCCGGCCACCGACTTCTCCCCTGGTTCGCTGGTAGAGACCGGTCGCGACCTCGATGTCGCGGTGCAGGGCAACGGCTGGATCGCCGTGCAGAACCCCGATGGCGGTGAAAGCTACGTGCGCACCGGCAGCTTGAACGTTGACGCCCTGGGCGTGCTGCGTGCCGGCAACGGTATGCCGGTGGTAGGCAATGGCGGGCCGATTGCCGTGCCGCCTGAGCAGCAAATCGAAGTCGGCGAAGACGGCACCATCAGCATCCGTGCGATGGGTGAAGGCCCTCGCGTGATGGCCGAAGTCGACCGTATCAAACTGGTCAACCCGGACTTCAAGAACATGACCAAAGGCCTGGACGGTTCGATCCACACCAAGGACGGCAAGCCGGCGCAGGCCGACGCCAACGTCAAACTGGTGTCCGGGTTCCTTGAGTCGAGCAACGTCAATGCCGTGGAAGAAATGACTTCGGTGCTGGCGCTGGCCAAGCAGTTCGAGCTGCACATCAAGATGATGAACACCGCCAAAGACGATGACCAGGCCATGGCTCGGGTCTTGCAGATCAGCTAATTATCAGAACGTCGCGCCGTAAAACAGGCGCACGAGGAGAATCGAATGCTTCCGGCTCTATGGGTTGCCAAAACAGGTCTGTCCGCCCAGGACACCAACCTCACCACCATTTCCAACAACCTGGCGAACGTATCGACCACGGGTTTCAAACGTGACCGCGCCGAGTTCCAGGACTTGCTGTATCAGATCAAACGCCAGCCAGGCGCCCAGTCGACCCAGGACAGCGAATTGCCGTCGGGTCTGCAAGTGGGTACCGGTGTGCGCATCGTCGGCACCCAGAAAAACTTCACCGCCGGCAGCCTGCAAACCACCGAGCAACCGTTGGACATGGCCATCGACGGTCGCGGCTTCTTCCAGATCCTGCAGCCGGACGGCACCACGTCCTACACCCGTGACGGTACGTTCCACCTGGATTCCAACGGCCAGATCGTCAACGCCAGCGGTTTCGCCCTGGAGCCGGCCATTGTCATTCCGAACGACGCCCAGACCTTCACCGTCGGCCGAGACGGCACCGTGTCCATCACCGTTGCCGGCAACCCGGCCTCCCAGGTGATCGGCAACCTGCAAACCGCCGACTTCATCAACCCGGCCGGTCTGCAAGCGGTGGGTAACAACCTGTTCCTGGAAACTGCTGCCAGTGGCGCGCCGCAAGTCGGCACCCCGGGCCTCGCCGGTTTCGGCACCACGCTGCAGAACACCCTGGAGACGTCCAACGTCAGCACCGTTGAAGAGATGGTCAACATGATCACCACTCAGCGCGCCTACGAGATGAACTCCAAGGTGATCTCCACCGCCGACCAGATGCTCTCGTTCGTAACGCAGAATCTGTAATCAAGTCTATGAGGCGGCCATGAGGTCGCCTGCAATACCGTGAGGTAGGGTCATGAATCGCTTTGTATCTGTTCTGGCACTGAGTGGGGTCGTCGTGCTCGCGGGCTGCGTTGCCCCGCCGCCCAAGCCCAATGACCCTTACTACGCCCCGGTGTTGCCGCGCACGCCGCTGCCGGCTGCCGCCAATAATGGCTCGATCTACCAGGCCGGTTTCGAACAGAACCTGTACAGCGATCGCAAGGCGTTCCGGGTCGGTGACATCATCACCATCACCCTGAACGAGCGCACCCAGGCGAGCAAGAACGCCAACTCGCAGATCGACAAGAACAGCAAGACCGACATCGGTCTGAGCTCGTTTTTCGGGGGCGGCCTGAGCACCAGTGATCCAGTGGGCAGCGGTAGCCTGAGCCTGGACGTCGGTTATGAAGGTGACCGCGCCACCAAGGGCGACAGCAAGTCCGGCCAGAGCAACAGCCTGACCGGTTCGATCACCGTGACCGTCGCCGACGTGTTGCCCAACGGCATCATCGCCGTGCGCGGCGAGAAGTGGCTGACCCTGAACACCGGTGATGAGCTGGTGCGGATTGCCGGCCTCGTTCGCGCCGATGACATCGCCACCGACAACACCGTGTCGTCGACCCGCGTCGCCGATGCACGCATCACCTATTCGGGCACCGGTGCGTTTGCCGATGCGAGTCAGCCAGGCTGGTTCGACCGTTTCTTCCTCAGCCCGCTGTTCCCTTTCTAGGTGGCTTCTCTGGTGAGCATGTTGAACTTCAAACACCTGATGGTGGCTGCGCTCCTGATGTCCGCAGCCTTCGACGCCCAAGCCGAGCGGCTGAAGGACATCGCCAGTATTTCCGGTGTGCGTTCCAACCAATTGATCGGCTACGGCCTGGTGGTCGGGCTTAACGGCACCGGCGATCAGACGACCCAGACCCCGTTCACCCTGCAGACCTTCAACAACATGCTTTCGCAGTTCGGCATCAAGGTGCCGGCAGGTTCGGGCAACGTGCAATTGAAGAACGTCGCGGCGGTGTCGATCAGTGCTGATCTGCCGGCGTTCGCCAAGCCGGGTCAACAGATAGATATCACCGTTGCGTCCATCGGTAACTCCAAGAGCCTGCGTGGCGGTACGTTGTTGCTGACGCCGCTCAAAGGTATCGACGGCAACGTCTACGCCGTCGCTCAGGGCAACCTGGTGGTGGGCGGTTTCGATGCCGAAGGACGTGACGGTTCGAAGATCACCGTCAACGTTCCGTCGGCCGGTCGCATCCCTGGCGGTGCGTCGGTCGAGCGTGCCGTGCCAAGCGGTTTCAATCAGGGCAACAGCCTGACCCTGAACCTCAACCGTTCGGACTTCACGACCGCCAAGCGCATCGTCGACAAGATCAACAACATGCTTGGCCCTGGCGTCGCTCAGGCCATCGACGGTGGTTCGATCCGCGTGACTGCGCCACTCGATCCGAGCCAGCGGGTCGACTATTTGTCGATCCTCGAAAACCTCGAAGTCGACCCGGGTCAGGCGGTGGCGAAAGTCATCATCAACTCGCGCACCGGCACCATCGTGATCGGCCAGAACGTCAAGGTTTCCCCGGCCGCCGTGACCCACGGCAGCCTGACCGTAACCATCACCGAAGATCCGATTGTCAGCCAGCCCGGCCCTCTGTCCAACGGGCAGACGGCGGTTGTGCCGCGCTCGCGAGTCAACGCTCAGCAAGAAGCCAAGCCGATGTTCAAATTCGGCCCGGGCACCACCCTCGACGAAATCGTCCGTGCGGTGAACCAGGTCGGCGCGGCACCGGGTGACTTGATGGCGATCCTCGAAGCGCTGAAGCAGGCCGGCGCGTTGCAAGCCGATCTGATTGTGATCTGAGGACGGCGACCATGGATATGCGCAAAAGCGGTCTGGTCAGCAGCAGCGATTCGGGTTCCTACTCGGACCTGAACCGCCTGAATCAGCTCAAGGTCGGCGACAAGAACAGCGATGCGAACATGCGCAAAGTGGCGCAGGAATTCGAATCGCTGTTTCTGGGTGAAATGCTCAAGTCCATGCGTTCGGCCACCGAAGCGCTGGGCCAGGACAACCCGCTCAACACGCCGGCAGCCAAGCAATACCAGGAAATGTACGACCAGCAGTTGGCCGTTTCCCTGTCCCGCGAAGGCGGCGGTATTGGCCTGGCGGATGTGCTGATGCGTCAGATGTCGAAGAACAAACCGATGGCGCCGGGTGAGGCTGCGGCAGCGTCTGCCGCCAAGCAAGCTGCCGCGAAAGCCGCCGTGGAAACACCGATTGCCGCCGGTACGGGCGCCACCAACGGGCCGCTGTCGCGTCTCAATGGTGAGCGTCCGTTGTGGGCTTCGCGCTCGGTGAAGACGCCGACAAGCGCGGGCGAGGGCGCTCATCGCAACGACATGGCGCTGATCAATCAGCGGCGTCTGGCGCTGCCGCCGAAACTGGCTGATCGTTTGCTCGCCGGGCTGGTGCCGTCGGCATCGACCGCTGCAACAACGGCCACAACGGCGCAGAACACTATCCAGATGCCGCAGAGCACCAGGACCGGTTCCGGCCCTCTGTACAACGGCGATTGGCTGGCTGCGCAAACGGATACAGCGGCCAGCGGGCGCCTGCAGATTTATGGTCGTGCCATGGCTCAAATACCCTTGGCGCCGGCGAAGAAAGCCTTCAGTTCCGCCGACGAATTCGTCAACACCATGCTGCCGATGGCCAAAGAAGCTGCCGACCGTATCGGTGTCGATCCACGTTACCTGGTGGCTCAGGCTGCCCTGGAAACCGGTTGGGGCAAATCGGTCATGCGTGCCCAGGATGGCAGCAGCAGCCACAACCTGTTCGGCATCAAGGCCAGCAGTAACTGGAAGGGCGATTCGGCGCGGGCGATCACCAGCGAATTCAGAAATGGCGAGATGGTCAAGGAGACGGCCGAGTTCCGTTCCTACGCCTCTTACAAAGACAGCTTCCATGACCTTGTGACGCTGCTGCAAAGCAATAATCGCTATCAAGATGTGCTGAAGTCGGCCGATAACCCAGAACAGTTTGTACGCGAGTTGCAAAAAGCCGGGTATGCAACCGACCCGGATTACGCAAGCAAGATTTCGCAGATAGCCAAGCAGATGACGAGTTACCAAAACTACGCTGCGGCGGGCGCTTCCACTACGCCTTTATAGGCATAAGGCATAAGGTCTGAACCATGAGTTTGCTCAATATCGGGATGTCGGGTCTGGCCGCTGGCCAATCCGCGCTGATGACTACCGGCAATAACATTGCCAACGCCGACACCGCCGGGTACTCACGCCAGCAAACCGTGCAGGGCACCAAGGCTTCGAATCAGTTCGGCAATGTCTACATCGGCACCGGTACGACCCTGGCCGATGTGCGTCGGGTGTACAACAGCTACCTGGATGCGCAACTGCAGACCACCACTTCGCTTAACAGCGACTCGGCTGCCTACGCCGGGCAGATCAGCCCGCTCGATAAGTTGCTCTCGGACAGCGGCACCGGCCTCAATGGTGCCTTGACCAAGTTCTTCGCCTCGGTACAGAACGTCAACGCCAAGCCGGGCGACGATGCTTCCCGCCAACTGCTGCTTAGCGATGCGCAAGCCCTGAGCAACCGGTTCAACTCGATCTCCAGCCAGTTGACGCAGCAGAACGCCAACGTCAACGGCAACCTGGCGGACATGGCCGATCAGATCAACAAGCTGGCCGCCACCGTGGCCCAGCTGAACCAGAAGATTTCCGAAGTTTCCAAAGCCGGCGGCCAGCCCAACGACTTGCTCGATGCGCGCAACGAGACCGTACGTCAATTGTCCACTTTCACCGGTGCGCAGGTGATGGAGCGTGACGGTAACCTCGACATTTACCTGGGCAGCGGTCAGCCGCTGGTCATGGGCAGCACCGCCAGCAAACTGGAAGTGGTGCCGAGCAAAGACGACCCTTCGCGCTCGGCCATTCAGCTCAATCGTGGTTCGAGCACCATCGACATCACTTCGGTGATGACCGGTGGCGAAATGGGCGGCTTGCTGCGCTATCGCAGCACCGTGCTGGACCCGGCCATGAACGAGCTGGGGCGTGTGGCACTGGTCGTCGCCGATCAGATGAACTCCATCCAGGCCCAGGGCATCGACAAGAACGGTGACTTCGGTTCGAACCTGTTCAACAGCATCAACAGTGCCGCGCAAATGGCTCAGCGCAGCGTCGCCACGGTCGGCAACAGCGCCGGCTCAGGCAACTTCGAGGTGAGCATCGAGGACAGCGGCAAGCTGACCATCAACGATTACAAGGTCACCTTCACCAGCGCTACGAACTACACCGTGCAGCGCCTGCCTGAAGGCACCGCCATGGGCGCATTCAGCACGCTGACCACGCCGCCGCCAGTGATCGATGGTTTCTCGATGAAGCTCACCGGTGGCACCGCAGCCGCCGGCGACACCTTCAAGATCACCCCGACCCGCAACGCGGCGACCACCATCAAGACCGAGATGACCGACTCCAAGCGCCTGGCCATCGCGGCACCCTTGGGCGCCGCCATCGCGCCGGGCGGCAGCGGCACATTGACGATTCCGGCCAGCGGTCAACCAACCCTGACCACGAAGTTCGATATCTACGACACGGCGACCACCACCACGATCCAGAACGGTCTGAAGACGTCGACTCCGGTCAAGATTGTGTTCGGCGCGGCGGGTGGTACGACCCAGACTTATCAAATGCTTGATGCCAAAGGTAACCCGCTCAGCAGCGGCACCATTGTGCCGGGCCAGAACAATACGCTGAGCCTGACCATTCCACTGGTCGACGCCAGCGGCGCCGCGATCAATGACCCGGGACCGCCAGTTGTGCAGCGCACTGTGTCGTTTGACATGACCGTGGCCGGTTCGCCAGGTCAAGGCTCTGCGATCAACGTCTCGCTCAGCCAACCGGGTACGCTGGACAACCGCAACGGTACCGCGCTGGCCGGCTTGCAGACCAGGCAGACCGTGGATACCGGTTCGGCGAGCAAAGGCATTTCCCTGACCGACGCCTACGGCAAACTGGTTGAGGGCGTAGGCGCCAAAGCCGCCCAAGGCAAGCTCGACAGCGCTGCCACCGAAGCGATCCTGGCCAACGCCAAGGGCGCTCGCGATTCCTTGTCCGGGGTCGACCTCGATGAGGAAACCGGCAACCTGGTCAAGTATCAGCAGTACTACACCGCGTCTTCGCAGATCATCAAGGCTGCGCAGGAAATCTTCAGCACACTGATCAACAGTCTTTAAGGAGTCGTAGCCCATGCGCATTTCTACCGCCCAGTTTTACGAGTCCTCTGCCGCCAACTATCAGAAGAACTTCGCCAACGTGGTCAAGAGCAGCGAAGAGGCCAGCAGCCTGGTTCGTGTGAATACCGCGGCGGATGATCCGGTCGGCGCTTCGCGTTTGCTGCAACTGGGTCAGCAGGCTTCGATGCTTGATCAGTACGAAGCCAATACCACCACCATCAAGGCAACCCTGGGCACCACGGAAGCAGTGATGACCAGCATCAATAACGTGCTGCAACGCGCCAAGGAATTGGCCGTGGGCGCAGGCAACGCCGGTTATACCGATGCCGACCGCCAGGCTAACGCATCGGAGCTGGGGCAGATCGAAGAGCAGCTGCTCAGCCTGATGAACAGCAAAGACGAGAACGGTAAATACATCTTCGCCGGTTCCAAGGGCGATACCGTGCCGTTCACACGTAACAACGATGGCACCTACAGCTACAACGGTGACCAGGTAACGCTTGACCTGGCGATCGGCGACACCATGTCGATGGCCACCAACAGCACCGGTTGGGATGCATTCCAGCAAGCGATCAACACCAGCCGTAGCGAGGTCACCCGGACCGCGCCGGTCGTGGATGACGGCCGCGTGACCCTGTCCAACGGCCAAGTGTCGTCGAACGTCACCTACAACGCCAAATTCCGCAGCGGCGAGCCGTATACCGTGGACTTCGTCAGCGGCACCCAGCTGAAAATCACTGACTCGGGCGGCAATGACGTGACTGCCGAAGCCAGTCAGGGCGGCGCGTTCGATCCTGCCAGCAAGACCGGCCAGGCCGTCACTTTCCGTGGCGTCGAGCTGACCCTGAACATCAACCTGAGCGCCGGCGACACGGCGGCGACCGTGCTGCCTGGCCACACGTTTACCCTGGCGGCCAAGCCGGACACCTTCAGCGCAACCGGCAGCCCGGGCAACCCTTCGGCGGCGCAGGTCACCACCAGCAGCATCACCAACCCGGCGGATTACCACGCCAGTTTCCCTACCGGTTCGGCGATCCTCAAGTTCACCAGCGCCACCGCCTTCGACCTGTATGCGGCGCCTTTGACGGCCAGCAGTAAGCCTGTGTCTAGCGGAACCATGGCCGGCAGCGTCGCCACTGCATCGGGTGTGAGTTTCACGTTGAGCGGTACGCCGGCTGCCAACGATCAGTTCAGCATCGCGGTCAACACTCACGAAACCCAGAACATCCTGGACACCGTGAGCCAGTTGAAAACCGCGCTGAATACGCCAACCAACGGTGATCCGATCGCTACTCAGAAGCTGCAAGCGTCATTGGCTTCCGGTATTGCCAACCTGGCCAGCGGCACCGATCAGCTGTCCAGTGCCTTGAGCTCGGTCGGTGGTCGCGGTGCTGCCCTGGATACCCAGAGCGATACCAACCAGAGCTTGAAGCTGGCCAATGCCCAGACCCAATCATCGATCCGCGATTCCGATCCGGCGCAAGTGATGACCCGTCTGACCCTGCAACAAACCATGTTGCAAGCCTCGCAACTGGCCTTCAGCAAGATTGCTCAGTTGGGCCTGTTCAACAAGGTCTGAGCCTGCGCCTGCCGAGCAGCCAACCGTCTTTTTTTAAGCGGTTCCGGGGCCTCTGCCTGAAAGGGTAGAGGCCCGCCGCTCGAGAGTTTCCGCCGTGAATCAACGCCCCCTCGTCAGCATCGTCATCCCAGCCTTCAACCCGCGCTTCTTCAGCCAGGCATTGGAAAGTGCGCTCGCCCAGACCTACGAGCACGTCGAGATCGTCATCTGCGACGATTCGTCCAGCGACGAAATCCGCGACATTGTCGAGACCTTCGTCGAGCCGGCTCACCCGATTCGTTACTTGCGCAATCAGCAGCGTCTGGGTTTGCAGAAGAACGTATTGCGTTGCGTCGAGCAAGCCCGGGGCGAGTTCATCAAAGTGCTGTGTGACGACGACCGTCTGTTTTCACCGAGCATTGCCTTGCAGGCGCAGGTGTTGATCGACCACGCGGACGTGAATGTGGTGTTTGCCCTGCGGATGCTCAGCGACGCCGGCAATTTCATCTTGCCGCCACGGGTCGATAACTGCCGGTTCTCACCGAACGACGCCTTGCTCAAGGGCGATGACATGCTGGCGATCTTTGAAGGCACGCCAAAGAATTTCCTCGGCAATTTCAGTTCGACCCTGATGCGCCGCACCGATGTACTGGAGCTGTTGCCGGCGCTGATTCAGGAAGGTGCCGGTTTCGTCGCCATGCTCGATTTCGCCTTGTTCGTGTGCTTGATGCGTCGCGGCAATCTGGTGTCGCTGAGCACTGTGTTGAGCACTGAACGTCTGTATCCGGAGCGCCTGAGCAAAACCCCTGAAATGGTCAAGGCCGCAGCCGTGGAGTGGAACTGGCTTTCGCAGATGCTCGCGGCGCGCAGCGGTGAATCGGCACCGGCATCGGGTTGGGTGCGCTACATCGAGCTGACTAAAATCACCGACCAGCCCCACGCCTGGGAAGAGCTGTGTGTGGTGCGCATTCTGGGCAATCGCAACACGGTGGTGAATGGCCGGGTGGGCGGGGAGAGCGAAAGCTACGCCGATTTCTATCGCGAATGGCTGACGATCCGCAGGTTCTCCGATGTCGAGCAACGGCTCATGCCGCAACGTCTCGACAGTTGGGCGTACCGTCCGCAGATCGTGCCTATCGTGATCGACAGCACAGCTGACGGTGCGGGGCTCAAGACGACGTTGCAGAGTATTAGCCAGCAACTGTACGCGCCTCAGGCAGTGCTGGTGTTGTCCGATGCCTTGTGTGCGACCGACGATCGCGTGGTGCAGTTGCCGTTCCAGGCGGATTGGGCGCAACAGCTCAACGCCGTGGTACCGCAACTGGAAGGTGCTCACTGGTTTTATCTGCTGCACGCTGGCGACACCTTGCGCGAGTCGGCTCTGCTGATCCTGGCCGAACGCATTGCCGGTTCGGCGGGCATTCTCTGTGCTTACAGTGACGAAGGCGCGCTGATCGATGGCGAGTCGATCGATCCGGTGTTCAAACCCGATTTCAACCTCGACCTGATGCGCGCCTATCCCTACGTCGGTCGAACCCTGGCCTTCGAGCGGCAGCGCTTCATGGCGCTGGGCGGTTTCGATCCGGCTCACGGTGAGCTGGCACCGCACGATTTGTTATGGCGTCTGGTGGAAGAGGCCGGGCCGCAAACCATCGAGCACATCGCCGAAATCCAGGTAGAGTCGACTCAGTCTTTCGCCGCCTGGCTGTCATTGCCCGAAGTGATCGAGAGCAACGCCGGCATGGTCAGCGCACACCTGGATCGTATTGGCGTGGCGCACGCGATCCGGCAGGAAGCGTTGCCGCTGATCAACCGCATCGACTACCTTCATGGGGTGCGACCGCTGGTGTCGATCATCATCCAGACCGGCGATTCGCTATACGCGTTGCAGCGATGCATCGAAGGCCTGATCGAGCGCACGGCTTATAGCCAATACGAAATCCTGATCGTCGACAGTGGCACGGACGACCCGGCGATGCTCGACTGGCTGGAAGCGATGGCGCAACTGGGCGCCGCAATGCTGCGAGTCTTGCGTTACGCCGGTGACGCCAACGACGCGGCGATCCGTAACTTTGCCGCGAGCCTGGCGCATGGCGAGTACTTGCTACTGCTCAGTGCGCAGACGGTAATCTGCGACAGCGACTGGCTGGACGAATTGCTCAATCACGCCCAGCGCCCCGAAGTGGGTGTGGTCGGTGCCCGCATCCTCAGCCCTGAGGGCTCGATCGTCAGTGCCGGGTTGATTCTTGGTCTTGCCGGACCCGTCGGTTCGCCATTTTATGGCGAAGCGGCCGGTTCTCGCGGCTACATGCAGCGTTTGCACGTGACCCAGAACTGGAGTGCGGTGAGCAGTCACTGCCTGATGGTGCGCAAGCAAGTGTTCGATGAACTCGAGCAGTTCGATGAGGTGACCTTCACCCAAGGCCTCAGCGACGTCGATTTGTGTTTGCGGGCGACCAAGGATGGCTACCTGGTGGTCTGGACGCCTTACGCCAGCGTGGTATGGGTGCCGCAAGATGTGTCGCCGGCACAGCCTTCGACACTGGCGCTGCGCGAGCGTGAACAGGAGGACTTTTATCGCAAATGGCTGCCGAAGATCGCCAAGGATCCGGCCTACAGCCCGGCGCTGAGCCTTGGGATTTCCAGCTTCAGTCTGGAGCCGTCACTGCGCAATAACTGGAACCCGTTTTGTACCCGTGCCTTGCCGTTGATTCTCGGTCTGCCGGTTAACAGCACCGCCGTTGGCCATTACCGGGTAACCGCGCCGCTGGCCGAACTCGAAGCAGCCGGTCGGGTGATCGCGCGGGTGGCCTATGAGTCGCCGTCGACCGTGGAGATCGAGCGTCTGTCACCCGACACGATCATTCTGCAAGGGCGTTACAGCGAAGGCGCCGCGGGTGACATTCTGCGGATGAAAAAGTATTCCAGCGCGCTACGAATTTTCGAACTCGACGACTACATCGTCAGTGCGCCGAAGAAAAACACCCACGCCCGCAACAAACCGGTCAATACCGAGCAGCTGTTGCGCGAAGGCATTGGCCTGTGCGATCGCGTAGTGGTCACCACTCAGCCACTGGCCGATGCCTTGTCGAGTATGCACAGCGAGATCCGCGTGGTGCCGAACATGCTATCGCCGGACCCATGGGCGACACTGACCAGTCACCGTCGCACCTCCGGCAAGCCGCGAGTCGGCTGGGGGGGCGGCACCAGCCACACCGGTGACCTGGAGATCATTGCCGAGGTTGTGCGCGAACTGGCGGACGAAGTCGAGTGGGTGTTCTTCGGCATGTGCCCTGACGCCTTGCGTCCGTATGTTCACGAGTTTCACTCCACCATCGGTTTGCAGAGCTACCCATTCAAACTGGCCAGCCTGAACCTTGACCTGGCGCTGGCACCGCTGGAATTCCATATCTTCAACGACTGCAAAAGCAACCTGCGCCTGCTGGAATACGGCGCCTGCGGGTACCCGGTGATCTGCACCGACACCGAGGCCTACCGTGGCCACTTGCCGTGTACCAAGGTCTATAGCAACAGCACGGACGAATGGCTGCAGGCGATCCGCATGCACCTGGCTGACCCGGATGCCAGCTACCGCATGGGCGATGAATTGCGTGAAGCGGTGCATCGCGATTTCATGTTGCGTGGCGACAACCTCAATCACTGGTTATGGGGCTGGTTGCCGGACTGATTCTGCTATTACCTTCCAAGTATCAAAAATCGCAGCCTTCGACAGCTTCACAGGAATGTGTTGACTGGCGAAGGCTGCGATTTTTTTGTCCTGCGCAATTGGCTCACTTCCTGCAAGTCGCCCGTATATCGCCATAAAACCTTCACCCCTGAGGGGATGACCGGCCCAATGGCTGCGGGTAAATGATGTGCATGACGGCTCGCCGACCCTTGCGGGGGGCTGCCGCGCCGCGCGAAGAGCAAGAGGACAGCGATGAAGGCAGTAATTCTGGCGGGTGGTCTCGGTACGCGCATCAGCGAAGAGTCGCACCTCAAGCCCAAGCCGATGATCGAGATCGGTGGCAAGCCAATTCTTTGGCACATCATGAAACAGTACTCTGCCCATGGGATTCATGATTTCGTGATCTGCCTTGGCTACAAGGGCTATGCGATCAAGGACTTCTTCGCCAATTACTTCCTGCACACCTCCGACGTCACCTTCGACATGCGCAACAACCGCATGGACGTGCATCAGAACTACAGCGAGCCGTGGAGCGTCACCCTCATCGACACCGGCGAGGAAACCATGACCGGTGGCCGCTTGTTGCGCGCCGGCCGTTACCTCAAGGACGAAGAGGCGTTCTGCTTCACCTACGGCGACGGCGTCTCCGATATCAATATCCGTCAACTGGTGGACTACCACAGCGCCCACGGTCACCTGGCGACCGTCACCGCCGTACAACCGCCGGGCCGTTACGGTGCCCTGGAGCGTCACGGCGATCAGGTGCTTGGTTTCACCGAAAAGCCCCGTGGCGACGGTGGCTGGATCAATGGCGGGTTCTTTGTGCTTTCGCCCAAAGTGTTGTCATACATCGGCGGTGACGAAACCACTTGGGAAGCCGAGCCCTTGGCGCGTCTGGCCCAGGATGAACAGTTGAAGGCCTTCGAACACGAAGGTTTCTGGCATCCGATGGACACCCTGCGCGACAAGAACCACCTCGAAGCGCTGTGGCAGAGCGGGGAGGCCCCATGGAAGCAATGGGACTGAGTCCGCAATTCTGGCGCGGCAAACGTGTTCTGCTGACCGGCCACACCGGCTTCAAAGGCAGCTGGTTGACGTTGTGGCTGCAAAGCCTCGGTGCCGAGGTCAGCGGGTTTTCGCTTGATCCGTCCACCGAGCCGAGCCTGTTCGAACTGGCCCGCGTGCACGAGGGCATCAATGATCAGCGCGGTGACCTGCGTGATCTCGGTGCCTTACTGGAGTTGATCGCCGAAACCCAGCCGCAAATCGTTCTGCACCTGGCGGCCCAACCGCTGGTGCGCGAAGGCTATCGCGATCCGCTCGGCACCTATTCCAGCAACGTCATGGGCACGCTCAATCTGCTTGAAGCGATCCGCCAGGTCGGCGGCGTGCACGCCTGCGTGCTGGTGACCACTGACAAGGTCTACGCCAACAAGGAATGGCTGTGGCCGTACCGCGAGGACGAAGCCCTTGGCGGTCATGATCCTTACAGCAGCAGCAAGGCTTGCTGCGAATTGTTGGCGCAGTCTTACGCCGCATCGTTTTTCCCGGCCGACAAGTACGCCGAGCACGGCCTGGCGTTGGCCACCGCGCGTGCCGGCAACGTGTTGGGCGGTGGCGACTTTGCGCCTGAGCGCCTGATTCCCGATGTACTCAAAGCCTGGTCGGCGGATGAGCCGGTGACCCTGCGCTACCCGCAAGCCGTGCGCCCATGGCAGCACGCATTGGAACCATTGGCCGGCTACCTGCAATTGGCCGCCGGCCTCTACGAGCAAGGCCCGGCGTTTGCCGGTGCGTGGAACTTTGGCCCGAGCGAAGCGGACATGTGCAGCGTCGGTGAAGTGGTCGAGTTGCTCGCCAGCCGCTGGCCGCAAGCGCGCGGCTTACGCATCGAACCGAGTGATTTGCATGAAGCCGGTCTGCTGCGTCTGGACAGCAGCCGCGCCCGTCAACTGTTGGCCTGGCAACCGCGCTGGTCGTTGCAGCAGTGCCTGACCCAGACCCTCGATTGGCACCTGGCATGGCAGAACGGCGATGACATGCGTGAAGTCACCCTGAACCAGTTGAACCTGTACCGAGGCGCGCTGTGAGCGAATTTCTGTTGAAAGCCTTGCCGCTGGCCGGTCTGTTCAGCGTGCAACACAAACGCGTCGAAGATGATCGCGGGCACTTCGCTCGGCTGTTTTGCGAAGGCAGCCTGAGCGCCTTCGGCCAGACGTTTCATATCCGCCAGATCAATCATTCCTGCACTCGCGAGCGGGGCAGTGTGCGCGGCCTGCATTATCAAAATTCCAATGCGCCGGAAGCCAAGTTGATTACCTGCCTGCGCGGCGAGGTCTGGGATGTCGCGGTGGACTTGCGGCCCGACTCCGAGACCTTCCTGCACTGGCACGCCGAGCACCTGAAGGCCGGGGACGGCCGCAGCCTGCTGATCCCGGCCGGGTTCGCCCATGGTTTCCAGACCCTCACCGACGACGCCGAATTGCTCTACCTGCACAGCAACGATTACGCGCCTGCGCATGAGGGTGGTTTGAGCGTGAACGATCCACGGTTGGCCATCGCCTGGCCGTTGCCTGTCAATAATCTGTCGGCCAGGGATTCCAGCCATCCCTTGCTCGATGAACACTTCGCTGGAGTGCGTCTATGAATTGCCGTGGTTGCGCTGCACCGCTGAGCCTGCCGCTGATCGATCTCGGCACCTCGCCGCCGTCCAATGCCTACGTGCATGCGGATCGCCTGGAACAAGCCGAGCAATGGGTGCCGCTGAAGGTCGCGGTGTGTCAGCAGTGCTGGCTGGTGCAGACCGAGGATTACACCCGCGCCGACAGTCTGTTTGATGCCGAGTATGCGTATTTCAGTTCGTTCTCCAGCACCTGGCTGGCCCACGCCGAGCGCTATGTCGCCGAGATGGTCGAACGCTTCGGCCTGACCGCCGACAGCCGCGTGGTGGAAATCGCCGCCAATGATGGTTACCTGTTGCAGTACGTGGCGGGGCGCGGCATCCCTTGTCTGGGCGTCGAACCGACCCGCAGCACCGCGCAGGCGGCGCGGGAAAAAGGCCTGCAGATTCGCGAATTGTTCTTCGGTCGCGATACCGCTGCGCAGCTTAACAGCGAAGGCTGGGCCGCTGACCTGATGGCCGCCAACAACGTGTTGGCGCATGTGCCGGATATCAATGATTTCCTCGGTGGTTTCGCCACCTTGCTCAAGCCGACAGGCGTGGCGACGTTCGAGTTTCCGCAACTGCTGACGCTGATGGCGGGGCAGCAGTTCGACACGCTGTATCACGAGCACTATTCCTATCTGTCCCTGACCGCCGTGCAGATTCTGTGCGAGCGCAATGGGCTGGAGGTGTTCGATGTCAGCCAGTTGACGACTCATGGCGGGTCGTTGCGGGTGTTCGTGCAGCGCAAGGACGGCGAACGCCGCACCGTGCAATCGACGGTGCGCGAGCAGTTGCAGGCTGAGCTTGATGCGGGTGTGAAAACCACCGAGTACTACGCAACCCTGGCGCCAGCGGCTGAACGTATCAAGCACGAACTGCTGCGTTTCCTGCTGCAGGCCAAGGCCGACGGCAAGCGCGTGGTCGGTTATGGCGCGGCGGCCAAGGGCAACACCTTGCTCAACTACGCCGGGGTCAAACCGGACCTGCTGGCCTGGGTGGCCGACGCCAACCCGCACAAACAGGGCAAGTACTTGCCGGGCAGTCGCATTCCGATCGTTTCGCCGGCACAGATCGATCTGGAGAAACCCGATTACATCCTGGTGCTGCCATGGAATCTGTTGCACGAAGTCAGTCAGCAACTGGCGCAGGTACGGCAGTGGGACGGCCGTTTCGTGATCGCCGTGCCTGAGTTGACCGTACTGTGAAAGTGCTGGTGACCGGTGCCACCGGGTTCGTCGGCCGACATCTTGTCGCGGCCTTGCTCGCCCGTGGCTGCGAGGTGCGGGCCGTGGCGCGTAACGTCGAGACCGCCGCGCAACTGCCGTGGATCAACGCCGTGGAATTCGTGGCAGCGGATATTCATGCCGCCGACCTGGACTTCGCTGCACTCACCGATGGCGTCGATGCCTTGGCGCATCTCGCCTGGCCAGGGTTGCCGAACTATCAGGCGCTGTTTCACTTCGAACACAACCTTATGGCCGATTACCGGTTTATCAAGGGGGCGGTCGAGGCGGACGTGTCGCAGGTGTTGGTGACGGGCACCTGTTTTGAATATGGCCTGCAAAGCGGACCGCTCAGCGAGCAGACCGAGGCGCGGCCGAGTAACCCTTACGGGTTGGCGAAAAACACGCTACGGCTGTTCCTCGAAAATCTGCAGCAGGTTCAACCGTTCACCCTGCAATGGGCGCGGCTGTTTTACCTGCACGGGGAAGGGCAGAACCCTAACAGTTTATTGGCTGCGCTGGACCGGGCAATCGAGGCCGGCGACGCCAGCTTCAACATGTCGGCCGGCGAGCAATTGCGCGATTACCTGGCGATCGACACAGCCGCCGGTTACCTCGCCGCGATCCTGCAACAGCGCGAATTTGATGGCGTGATCAATTGCTGCAGCGGCCAGCCGATATCGGTCAGAGCGCTGGTCGAACAACGTCTGCGTGAACGCGGCGCATCGATCACTTTGAACCTGGGCCATTACCCTTACCCGACCCATGAACCGATGGCGTTCTGGGGCGTGGCGGACCGCTTGCAACAGCTACTGGGAGCAGAGCATGAGGCATGAGTTGTATCGGGTCGCCGACCTGCCGGTGTTGCAGAACCGTACCTTTGCCGACCCAGAGTCGGCCAGGGCTTCGGCCAGCGCCGACATGCTGTTGGTGCAGGACGAGGCGAGCGGGCTGATCTTCAATCAGGCCTTCGACGGCGACAAACTCAGCTACGACGCTGACTATCAGAACGAGCAGGCGCATTCCGGCCAGTTCCAGAAGCACCTGAACGATGTCGAAGGAATCATTGCTCGCCACTTCAAGGGGCAAGAGCTGATCGAAGTCGGCTGCGGCAAGGGGTATTTTTTAGAGCTGCTCAAAGGCCTGGGTTACTCGATCACCGGTATCGATCCGGCCTACGAAGGCGACAACGGCGATGTGATCAAGGCGCCGTTCACTCGCGGCCTGGGTCTGTCGGCGGACGCCATCGTGCTTCGGCATGTACTGGAGCATATCCAGAACCCGATGAGTTTTCTCGCCGAGATGGCCGAGGCCAATCAGGGCGGGCAGATCTACGTCGAAGTGCCGTGTTTCGACTGGATTCTCGAACACCGTGCCTGGTTCGACCTGTTCTACGAACACGTCAATTATTTCCGCCTCGATGACCTGCGCCGGATGTTCGGCACGGTGCATGAGGCCGGTCACCTGTTCGGTGGCCAGTATCTGTACATCGTCGCCGACCTGTCCACGTTGCGCCTGACCCCGGAACAACCGGTGCCGCGCCTGACGCTGCCCGAAGGTTTCACCGCCAGCCTCGACCGCGCCGTGCAGATCATCCAGGCCGCGCCCGAGCAAGGTTCGGCGATCTGGGGCGCGTCGTCCAAAGGCGTGATTTATTCGCTGTTCCTGCAACGAGCGGGTGTGGCGGTGGATCGCGTGGTGGATATCAACCCGGCCAAACAGGGCCGTTATCTGCCCCTGAGCGGCGTGCGGGTGTCCTCGCCCCAAGAGGCCATGGATGCCTTGCCCGAAGGCGCCAACCTGTTTGTGATGAACTCCAATTACCTCGAAGAAATCAAGCGGATGACTGGTGGGCGCTATGTCTACCACGCCGTCGACAGCGCTTCGTTCCAGTGACCAATGAGAATTTGAAATGACCGACAACAGCATCAACAAGGCCTTCGAAGCTGAATGCCAGGCAGAAATCGCCCGCCAAGGTGACGACCAGAAACTCACCGGCCTGGCCCGTGACTTCTTCAACGAATCGGCCAAGCACAAATACAGCTATCACTTCTCGTGGATGGGCCGTCCGATCATCCAGCTGCCGCAAGACATGATGGCGATGCAAGAGATCATCTGGCAGGTCAAACCGGATCTGGTCATCGAGTGCGGCATTGCCCACGGCGGTTCGATCATCTACTACGCATCGTTGCTGGAGCTGCAAGGCCACGGTGAAGTGCTGGGCATCGACCTGGACATCCGTGCGCACAACCGCGAAGCCATCGAAAGCCACCCGATGAGCAAGCGCATTTCGATGATCGAAGGCTCGAGCATCGATCCTGCGATCGCCGCACAAGTGCGCGCTGCCGCCGAAGGCAAGAAAGTCATCCTGGTGCTGGACTCCAACCACACCCACGACCACGTGCTCGAAGAGCTGCGTCTGTATGCGCCGTTGGTTTCGGTGGACAGCTACTGCGTGGTGATGGACACCGTGGTTGAAGACATGCCGGCCGACTTCTTTCCGGATCGTCCATGGGGCCCGGGCGACAACCCGAAGACTGCGGTATGGAAGTACCTGGAAGAGAACAAGGACTTCGAAATTGACCAGCAACTGCAAAACAAGCTGCTGATCACCGTAGCGCCGGACGGCTATCTGCGTCGCGTTCGTTAATCAAAAGTGGTTTCAGGTTCTTGGCGATTGGCCGGTTGTGGGGATAGAAAGATGCAGGTTCAAAACAGTGCTCAAAACAACGTTGCACCGCTGAACGAGCGGTTTACGGTAGTGGTGATTTCCCACAACCGGAACGCGTTCCTGCGGCGCACCTTGCAGTACTACAGCAGCTATCCCTGCACGATTCTGGTTCTGGACTCGTCCGCTGAGGGTGACGAGAACATGGTCCGGGACTTCCCGTCGGTCGACTATCGCCACTTGCCGCAATACACCTACAAGGGACTGCAGGAAAAACTCACCTACGGTGTCAATCAGGTCACCACGCCCTACATGGTGTTTGCCGCCGATGACGACTTCCTGCTGCACCGCGCACTGACCGAGTCGGTGGAGTTTCTCGAAGCCAATCCCGACTACGGCTTGTGCCATGGCTACGGGATCATGTACCTGACCCGTGCCACGGAAGTGAACTACTTCCGTCGCGACCGCAAGGTTCATGAGGATTACAACTCGGAGCAGGCCGAAGACCGTGTGGTGCGGTTCATGGATAATTTCCTGCCGCCGTTCTATGCGGTCACCCGTACCGACTTGCTGCAACAGTGGTACAGCCTTCTGCCAGCGGGCACCAGTTTCGAATGGCAGGAAATCGGCCACACCTTCTACTTGTTGGCCTGCGCGAAGGCGCGGATCCTGCCGATTCCGTTCGCCGTGCGGGAAATGAACTATGGCGCTTCGGACCACAACACCAACGTGTTGACGGTGCTGACTTTCAAAGACGCCAAAAGCGTTGCCGAACGCGAGCAGTTTGCCCAATTCCTGGCCTCGATCCCGACGCCACTCAGCGACAACAAGGATCCGGCCCGGGTCAAACAAATTGCCCTGGACAGTTTTGCCGCCATGGCCGATTGCCTGGTCGAAGGCCGCTCGCTCAAAGGCACCATGATTATTCGCTCGGCCTGGCGCGAGGCGGGGGAAGAGCCGATTCGTTCATTCGGCCCCGAGCAATTCGTCGAAATGCCGTTCTACAACAAACCGGTGTTCGATCTGCTGACCGAGTTCGAATTCCTGCTGCACGCCATGCCTGCCGGTCGCCTGCAACTTCAGGAGCTGGAAGGCATCCTGCTCAAGCAGCATGAGTTGATGCGCGTTCACCCCAACGACACTGACCGCACCGTGCGTAGCCGGTTGTGGGAGGCCTTGAGCCTGAACGTGTTCAACCGCACGGTGGTCAAGCGCCTGGCGGAGTCATTGAAAGACAGTGACGAGCCGGAAGAAGGCCTCAAGCTGCAAGCCTGGGCTGAGCGACTGAACGCTTTACCGGGTCAGCAAGACCGCCGACTGTTCGAGAACATGCCGTCCGGCCGCTTGCTGAGCTGGCTCGAAGCGCGCAACCCGGATGCCGCGCAGCTCAAGGCAATCGCTGCACAGTTGGCCAAGCATAATGGCGGTCCTCAGTTCGGCATTCTGTTGCTGGATCTGGATGCCGACATGGTCAAGTTGCAGGCGACCTTCGACAGCTTGGTCGGTGGTCACTGCAAAGCGTTCAACGTGGTGGTGTTCACTACCGGTGATTTACCGGCGACGACATCCGTGCGCGACACCGTGCACTTTGTCAAAGTCACCGCGACCAATTATGTGGAGCGCATCAACCAGATCGTCGCTCAGTCCACCGCCGATTGGCTGTTGCTGGCCGAGGCCGGTGATCAGTTCACTGCCAGCGGTTTGCTGCGCGCCAGCCTGGAGCTGGCCGGTGCCGAGGGTGTCCGTGCAGTGGCGATGGACGAGCTTCAGCGTCAGGCCAACGGTGCTCTGGCGGATGTGTTCCGCCCCGGGGTCAATCTCGACCTGCTGCAAAGCGTGCCGTCGCTGATGGCGCGCCACTGGTTGATCCAGCGTGATGTGTTGGCTCAGGCACGCGGTTTCTCGGCCGAGTACAGTCAGGCGCTGGAATTCGATCTGTTGCTGCGTCTGATCGAGGATGGCGGGCTGGCGGGCCTGGCGCATCTGGCCGAGCCGCTGCTGATTTGCAATGCCCCGGTAGAGGAAGTCAGCGTTCAGGAGCGTCAGGTGCTGACCCGTTCTCTGACTGCGCGTGGGTATCGCGCTCAGGTCAGCTCGACGCTGCCGCTGACTTACCAGATCGACTATCAACACGCTGAGCGGCCGCTGGTATCGATTATCCTCCAGAGCCAGGACAACCTTGAGTCGCTGCAACGAGCGCTGGTCAGCGTGCTGCAGCGCACCCGTTATCAACGTCACGAAGTGCTGATTGCCGACAATCACAGCCAATCCGAAGAACTGGCGACCTGGCTGAGCAGCCTTGAAGGCAAGGGCGATCGACTTCGCGTAGTGCGCAGCGATCAGCGCCTGAGTGCCTCGGCGCTGAACAACTTTGCCTGTGCCGAGGCCAAGGGGAACTACCTGGTGCTGCTGTCGGCGGAATCCGAAGTGGTCAATGTCAATTGGCTCGACGCCATGCTCAACCAGGCCCAGCGTCCGGAAGTCGGCATCGTTGGCGCCAAACTGATGGACATTCGTGGCGTCACCACCCAGGCCGGTCTGGTCCTGGGTTTGAATGGCGAGATCGGCTCGGTCTTTGTCGATGAACGTAAAGACGCCAAGGGCTACATGAACGGCCATCAGGTCGAGCAGAACTATTCGGCAATATCCGGTGCCTGTCTGATGGTTCGCAAAGACGTGTTCGAAGCGGTGGGCGGTCTGGACGAGGAACATTTCGACGAAGCTTTTGGCGATATCGACCTGTGCCTGAAAGTCGCCGATGCCGGTTACCTGACAGTCTGGACGCCACAAGCACAATTACTGCACCCGGGCCTGCTGCCCGATGCGCCTCAAGCACGCGCCGCTTTGCGCGACAAGTGGCAGGCCCGATTCGAACACGACTCGGCCTACAACCAGAACCTGGCCTTGACCGGCAAGGGCTTTACTCTCGGCGAACCGACCAGCGTGAACTGGGCGCAGTTGCTCGCATAAGCCTGGCTGACAGGTAAAAGGACTCAAGGCATGTTCAACGGTAAATCGATTTTCATCTCTGGTGGCACCGGCTCGTTCGGGCGCAACTTCATCCGCCGCTTGCTGGAGCAGTACCAGCCCAAGCGGGTGGTGGTGTTCTCCCGCGATGAGCTCAAGCAGTACGAGATGCAGCAGACGTTCAACGCGCCGTGCATGCGTTACTTCATCGGTGATGTGCGCGACGCCGAGCGTTTGCGTCAGGCCATGCGCGGTATCGATTACGTGGTGCATGCCGCGGCCCTGAAGCAAGTGCCGGCTGCGGAATACAACCCCACCGAATGCATTCGTACCAACGTCAACGGCGCGGAAAACATCATCGCCGCTGCCATCGACAACGGCGTGAAAAAAGTCGTCGCACTGTCTACCGACAAGGCGGCCAGCCCGATCAACCTGTACGGCGCGACCAAGCTGCTGTCGGACAAACTGTTCGTGGCCGCCAACAACATTGCAGGCGAACAGCAGACTCGCTTTTCCGTGGTGCGCTACGGCAACGTGGCTGGCTCGCGGGGTTCGGTGGTGCCGTTCTTCAGCAAGCTGATTGCCGAGGGCGCCAAAGAGCTGCCGATCACCGATGAGCGCATGACGCGTTTCTGGATAACTCTCGATCACGGTGTGACGTTTGTGCTCGACAGCTTTGCCCGCATGCACGGCGGTGAAGTGTTTGTGCCGAAGATCCCGTCGATTCGCATCGTCGATCTGGCGCAGGGCATGGCTGGACATTTGCCGCACAAAAACGTCGGCATCCGTCCGGGGGAAAAGCTCCATGAACTGATGGTGCCGCTGGACGACGCGCGCATGACCCTGGAGTTCGATGATCACTACACCATTCAGCCGTCGATTCGCTTCACCAGCGTCGACGTGGATTTTGCCGTCGACAAACTGGGCGAGCAGGGCCGGCCGGTGAGCGAAGATTTCGAGTACCGCTCCGACACCAACCCGCACTTCCTGTCGGTCGGCCAGATCGCTGATCTGCACGCGGAGCTGTCGGCATGATTCCCTACGGTCGGCAAAGTCTCGATCAGGCAGACATCGACGCGGTGGTTGCCGTGTTGCAGTCCGACTGGCTGACGCAGGGGCCGACCATCGAGCGTTTCGAACAGGCCATGGCCGAGCGTTGCCAAGCCGATTTCGCGGTGGCGGTGTGCAATGCCACGGCGGCGTTGCACATTGCCTGCCTCGCCGCCGGCCTCGGGCCGGGCGATCGCTTGTGGACCACGCCGAACACCTTTTTGGCCTCGGCCAATTGCGGTCGCTACTGCGGCGCCGAGGTCGATTTTGTCGACATCGACCCGCTGACCTGGAACCTCGACGCCTGCACTTTGGCGTCGAAGCTTGAGATCGCCGAGCGCGACGGCATGCTGCCGAAAGTGCTGGTGGCGGTGGCGTTCTCCGGGCAGAGCTGCGATATGCGCATGATCGCTGAATTGGCCGAGCGCTATGGTTTCACCGTGATCGAGGATGCTTCCCACGCGGTTGGGGCGTCTTATGCCGGGCGTCCGGTAGGGTGCGGCGATTTCGCGGCGATGACGGTGTTCAGTTTCCACCCGGTGAAGATCATCACCAGCGCCGAAGGCGGCATGGTTCTGACCAATCGTCCGGAGCTGGCCGAGCGCTTGCAGCGCCTGCGCAGTCACGGCATGACCCGTGACCCTGCGCAGATGACCGAACCCAGTCACGGCCCCTGGTATTACCAGCAAGTGGAGCTGGGCTTCAATTACCGGATCACCGACCTGCAAGCGGCTCTTGGTCTGTCACAGTTGAACAAGCTCGATGGTTTCATCGAACGTCGGCGTGAACTGGCGGCGCGTTATGAGCGGTTGCTGGCGTACTTGCCGCTGACCTTGCCCAGCGCGCAGCCCGAGGCCGAGTCGGCGTGGCATCTGTACGTGGTGCGCTTGCAGACGGAACGGATCAACCTCAGCCATCGGCAGGTGTTCGAAGGCTTGCGAGCGGCAGGGGTGGGTGTGAACCTGCACTATATTCCGCTGCACTTGCAGCCGTACTATCGCGACCTGGGTTTTGCCGAGGGGGATTTCCCCCTGGCCGAACGTTATTACGCCGAGGCCATCAGCCTGCCGCTGTTTCCTCTGCTAAGCGATGAACAACAGGACTATGTGGTCGAGCAATTGCGACGACTGATCCTTGAGGAGTAGAGACTCTTGAGTTGTGTTGCGATCATTCCGGCCCGTGGTGGCAGCAAGCGAATCCCGCGCAAGAACCTCAAGCCGTTCGACGGCGTGCCGATGATCGTCCGTTCGATTCGCACGGCGCTGGCGTCGAACCTGTTCGACCAGGTGATCGTCAGCACCGACGATGAAGAAATCGCCGAGGTCGCACGGGCCTATGGGGCTCAAGTGCCATTCATGCGGCCCGCGGCGCTGGCCGACGATTTCACCGGGACTGCAGCGGTGATCGTACATGCCTTGCAGCAATTGCCGCCGTTCGACTATGCGTGCTGCGTCTACGCGACGGCGCCACTGTTACAGGCGCGTTATCTGCGTCAGGGGCATGAGTTGCTGGTGCAGCATCCGGACAAGTCTTTCGCGTTTTCAGTCGCCGGTTTTGGCTTCCCGGTACAACGGGCCTTGACCCTCGACGAGCAGGGCGCCTTGACCTCGCTCTACCCGGAGTTTCGCGAGACCCGTTCCCAGGACTTGCCCGAAGCTTTTCAGGATGCCGGCCAGTTCTATTGGGGGCGTAGCGAAGCCTGGTTGCGTGGCGATGTGCTGTTCTCGCCGGCGAGCCTGCCGGTGATTCTGCCGCGGCATCTGGTGCAGGACATCGACACCCTCGAAGACTGGAAACGCGCCGAATACCTCTACATCGCCTTGAAGGCGGGAGGTGAGCTGCAATGAGAGTGCTGATCCGCGCCGACGCGTCGCCGACCATTGGCAGTGGCCACGTCGCCCGTTGCCTGACCCTGGCCAGGGTATTGCGCAAGCAGGGCGCGCACGTTGCCTTCGCCTGTCGTCTGTTGCCCGGGCATCGACTGGACAGTCTGCGGGCCGAGGGTTTCGAGACCTTCGCGCTGCCGGAGCGCTACCCCGATGAAGACCCACAGCAGGCCATCGAGTCGATGCTGCCCTGGCAGGCAGACATTGCAGCGCTGGGGCAAGTATTGGAAAGTCATCCGGCTTTCGACTGGATCATCGCTGACCACTACGGTCTCGATCACCATTGGCAGACTGCCGCGCGCCGCTGGGCTCCACGAATTGCGGCGGTAGACGATTTGGCCACTCGGCAATACAGCGTCGATCTGCTGCTCAATCAAAATCTGTCGGGCACGCCAGAGGCTTATGCCTCACTGCTGACGCCCGATTGCCAGACTTTACTCGGCCCACGGTTTGCCTTGCTGCGCGATGAGTTCTGTTGCCCGGCGATCGAGATCAAACCTCGAGCCAGGCGCGTGCTGGTGAACTTCGGCGGCTTCGACGCGGCCATGCAGACCCATCACGCGATGCTGGCATTGGCGGACTTCCATGAGCTGGAAGTTGATTTCGTGGCAGGTGCCGACAACCCGGCCTGGGAGCAGATGCAGAGTCTGGTGGATTATCGTCCTAACTGGCGCCTGCACCGTTTTGTCAGCGATTTCTACCAGTTGATGACCGAGGCTGACCTGTTCATCGGTGCCGGTGGCGGTACCAGCTGGGAGCGGGCGGCCATGGGGCTGCCGACGATCTGCATTGCGGTTTCGAATAATCAGCAGGCCAACGGCGAGGTGATGGCGACCTCGGGTGCTCATGTGTTCCTGGGCAATCGCGACCGGGTCAGCGTCGAGCAGTTGCATCAGACCATCGGTTTTGTCGTGGGCAATCAGGGGATTCGTCAGAGTCTGGCTGAACGTTCGCGGCAGTTGGTCGATGGCCGTGGGGCGCAGCGGGTGGCGGCAGCGCTGGCGGGGGCGGTGTTGCAGGTTCGTCAGGCCACTCAGGATGATGCGCAATTGTTGTTCGATGGGCGCAATGCCGAAGCGGTTCGGCGCTGGTCGCTTGACACGCACGTCATTGACTGGCAACGGCATCAGACCTGGCTGGCCGCGAGCCTGAGCAATCCGCGGCGGTTGCTGTTGATCGCCGAAGCGGATGATGGCCCGGTCGGTGTGCTGCGTTACGACCTCGACGATGCTCGCGCCGAAGTCTCGATTTATCTGTTCGAAGGCCGATTTGGCCTGGGCTGGGGCAGGGCGCTGCTGGCGCGGGGCGAAGCCTTCGTCACCGCTCATTGGCCGCGACTGGAAGCCATCACCGCTCAGGTGCTGCCGGCCAATTCAGCGTCGCTGAAAGTTTTCCGCGAGGCAGGTTTCACTCAGAGTGCTTGTGTATTCACACGCGTTTTAAAGGATCACCCATGACCAGTTTCAAGATCGGCAACCGCACCATCGGTGCCGATGCGCCGCCGTTCATCATTGCCGAGATGAGCGGCAACCATAACCAGTCGCTGGACGTGGCGCTGCACATCGTCGAAGCCGCGGCCAAGGCCGGCGCGCATGCCTTGAAGCTGCAAACCTATACCGCCGAGACCATGACCCTGGATCTGTCTGAAGGCGAGTTCTTCATCAAGGACCCCAACAGCCTGTGGGCCGGTTCTTCGCTGTACGCGCTGTACGAGAAGGCCCATACGCCGTGGGAATGGCACGCGCCGATTTTCGCCCGGGCCAAGGAATTGGGCATGCTGGCGTTCTCCACACCGTTCGATGACAGCGCGGTGGACTTCCTCGAAAGCCTGGACGTGCCGGCCTACAAGATCGCCAGTTTCGAGAACACCGACCTGCCGTTGATCCGGCGGGTCGCTGCCACCGGCAAGCCGCTGATCATCTCCACTGGCATGGCCAGCATCGCCGAACTCGACGAAACCGTGCGCGCCGCCCGTGAGGCCGGTTGCAAGGACCTGGTGTTGCTCAAGTGCACCAGCACGTACCCGGCGACGCCCGCCAATAGCAACGTGCGCACCATCCCTCATCTGCGGGAGTTGTTTGGCTGTGAAGTCGGTTTATCCGATCATTCGATGGGCGTTGGAGTGTCCGTCGCCGCGGTAGCGCTGGGGGCGACGGTGGTGGAAAAACACTTCACCCTCGACCGTGCCGCCGGTGGCGTGGACGCCAGCTTCTCCCTGGAACCGGCTGAACTCGCCAGCCTGGTGGTAGAGACCGAACGCGCCTGGCAGGCCATGGGACAGGTGCATTACGGCGTGACCGAGGCCGAGCGCAAATCTCTGGTATACCGACGTTCGCTATACGTCACTCGGGACATGGCCGCCGGTGAGCCTTTCACCGTTGCCAATCTGCGGGCCATCCGGCCTGGCCTGGGGCTGGCCCCCAAACACGCTGAAACCCTTCTGGGCCGCCGTGCGCGCCAGCCCATCAAGCGCGGAACACCGCTGGATTGGTCGTTGGTTGAATAACCGCTTGTGCGGCTGATTCGGCAAAATAGCGTGACCTGCGAGTCATAACGCGCATCTTCACTGTATTGTATGAAAAGGGGAGATGGCGCCTGGACTGTTTTTAGCCCAGTGATGGCCTTTTATTCTTCCCGCTGTCACCCCCTTGAGGGCGACGTTTATTCGTTGTTTGTCGGCGCCCCTCGATTCCTTGCGAGCGGTGGTATTGGGCTGTTTATTATTGGGAAGCCGTAATGATTGGCATAAAGAGCATTGCGAGCTACGTTCCTGTAGCCGGCGTGGACAATTACGCACAAGGTGCAAAATTCGAAAAGGATGAAGAATTCATCCTGGGTAAAATCGGTTCGGCCTTCCTGCCGCGCAAAGATGCGGGGCAAGAAACTTCGGACCTGTGTGTCGAAGCAGTCAACGCGCTGTTCGCCAACAATCCCGATTTGAAGCGTGAAGCCATCGACGTGTTGATCGTCGTCACCCAGAACGGTGACGAAGAAGGTCTGCCGCACACTGCTGCCATTGTTCAGGACAAACTGGGCCTGCCGACGACCGTGGCAGCGTTCGATATTTCCCTGGGCTGCTCGGGTTACGTCTACGGCATCTACGCCATCAAGGGCTTCATGGAAGCCGCGGGCCTGAAGAATGGCTTGCTGGTGACCGCTGATCCGTACTCGAAGATCGTCGATCCGGAAGACCGCAACACCACCATGCTCTTCGGCGATGCCGCCACCGCTACCTGGATGGGCGAAGATGCCCCGTGGCAGCTGGGCAAGGCCAAGTTCGGCACCGACGGTTCCGGCGCGCCGCACCTGAAGGTTTCCGACGGGGTGTTCTTCATGAACGGTCGTCAGGTCTTCAACTTCGCGCTGCTCAAAGTGCCCGCGCATTTGCATGAGCTGCTCGGCGACTCGGGCCTGACGGCTGACGATATCGATGCCTTCTGCATTCACCAGGGCAGCGCGGCGATTGTCGACGCGGTGGCGCGACGCTTCGAGGGCGAGCCTGAGAAGTTCATCAAGGACATGGTCGAAACCGGTAATACCGTGTCGTCGAGCATTCCGTTGCTGCTGGAAAAACACGTGCTCGATTCCAAGTGGAAGCGCGTGGCGCTCAGCGGTTTCGGTGTTGGTTTGTCCTGGGGGTCGGCGATCATCTATCGTCCTTGAGCTTCTAAAAGCCAGGCACAAAAAAAGCGTTCAAGGTGTAACCTTGAACGCTATTTTTTTGCCCGAATGAAAAGCGAGGCTCCATGAGCGAGTTCTTTGAGCGCAACGCCGAGGTCATACAGCGCCGCTGGCCGCTGCTGTCTGCGCGCTTGCTGGTTGAAGACGCGAGCCTGTTGCAGGCCGATCTGGTCGAAGGCCTGGGCTCGACGTTGAGCATCAACGGTATCCAGCTGACCAGTCGCCATGACCGCACCCGCGAGGCCAGGCTTCAGGCCGACAGCCTGCCCATCGACAGTCCGGTGGTGCATGTCTACGGCACTGGTCTTGGCGATCTGCAGATGAAGTTGCTACAGCGCGCCGGGCTCGAGCGTTTGTATGTGCACATCCTCAACGGTGCGGTGTTTGCCTTGGTGCTGCAATTGCTCGATCAGCAGCAGTGGCTCAGCGATCCGCGAGTTGAATTGTTATATGCCGGTGATCTGGCAGAAATTCAGCTGCCGTTCTTTGCCTTGCCGTCCGAGCTGGTGCTGGCCGATGACTTCAATGCCAAGATCCGCGATCGCCTGATCAGCGAAACCCACCTGGCGTTCAATAATCGCGAGTTCGACCCTCAGGCTCCGGACATCGTCGAACGCTTGCAGGCGAGTCTGGAACTGGTGCAGGGTGATCGAGATGTGGCCGAGTTATTCGGCTGGCGCAAAGGGCAGGAGGTGTTCGTCATTGCCACGGGCCCGAGCCTTGAGCAGCATTTCGAGACCTTGCTCGCGATTCGTAATCAGGCCGAACGGCCGTTGTTCATCTGTGTCGATACGGCTTACCGACCACTGATCGATCACGGGATCCGACCTGATGTGGTGGTCAGCATCGACCAGCGCATCTCGGCACGGCATCTACCCTATGAAGGCACGACCGATATCATCCTGGCGTATATGCCCATGGTCGATCCCCTAGTGCTTGAAGCCTGGCAGGGACCGCGCTATGCCAGTTACTCCGCCAGCCCGATTTACCAGCAGATGCGTCGGCAACAGCCCAAAGGCGAACTGTATGTCGGCGGTAGCGTGATTCATCCCGCGGTAGACCTTGCGGTGAAGATGGGCGCAGCACAGATCACCTTGTTCGGTGCCGACTTTGCCTTTCCCAATGACAAGACCCATGCGGGCTGGAACGATGGCGATCTGGGACCGCAACTGGGCGCCGCCAAGCATTGGGTGCTCGATGGTAACGGTCAACGCATCAAGACCCAGCTCAATTTTCGCAGTTACCTGTGTGAGCTGGAGCGCTTTATCGCAGGGCATCCTCAGGTGCGCTTCTATAACAGCAGCCGGGCAGGCGCGATGATTGCCGGTACGGCTTTTCATCCGGAGTGGGTGTCATGAGCGGGCTTGAATCCTTTGTCGTCGACTCTGAGCAATGCGCGGCATTGTTCCGTTTGGGACGTGATGTAGAAGCCGGGCTGGCGATGATCGAGCTGATCGTTGCGGTGCAACCGTCCTTTGATCTGACGCCGCAGGTTGTTCAGCAGCAGTGGGTGCTGTTGCTCGGCCAGATGCTCGAATGCCAGGAGGCGCAAAATTGGCTGGCGCTGGCGGACTATCTGGAATACGAACTGGTCCAGTTGCTGCGCGACAGTCTGTCCATTTAAACAATTTCCCTTCTGCCGGTGCAGGCGAGTCCTCGCCAGTCTGTCACCGGCATTTCCCTGACGTCATTTTTTCGCTGCTTGAACACAGCCAAGCCCTTGATTTGCGGAGGGTGGCAACGTGATGGCAAATATTTTTCAAAATCCCCTAAAGCAAGTTCCAATCCCGACGATAACTATTACGAAGGTTCTCTAGGCCATACCCGGCGGTTGCCAGGGCCGGAAGCCGCAGTACCCAACCAACGAGGAATTCGTCATGGCTTTAACAGTAAACACCAACGTCACATCGTTGAACGTTCAGAAAAACCTGAACCGCGCTTCCGACGCTCTGTCGACGTCGATGACTCGCCTGTCTTCCGGCCTGAAAATCAACAGCGCTAAAGACGACGCTGCCGGCCTGCAAATCGCTACCCGTATGACTTCGCAGATCCGCGGTCAGACCATGGCTATCAAAAACGCCAACGACGGTATCTCGATCGCTCAGACCGCTGAAGGCGCGATGCAAGAATCGACCAACATTCTGCAGCGTATGCGTGAACTGGCTGTTCAATCGCGAAACGACTCGAACGGTACTGCTGACCGTGCTGCTCTGAACAAAGAATTCGCTTCGATGTCGGACGAGCTGACTCGTATCGCCAAGTCGACCAACCTGAACGGCAAGAACCTGATCGACGGCACCGCTGGCACCATGACCTTCCAGGTTGGTTCCAACACCGGCGCTACCAACCAGATCACTCTGACCCTGGACAGCGGCTTCGACGCAGCTACCCTGTCGGTTGACTCGGCTACCGTTCAGATCACTGGTAACAACTCGGCAACCGCCGAAGCTTCGATGAACAACGCGCTGACCAAAATCGACGCCGCTCTGGCCAAGATCAACTCCAGCCGTGCTGACCTCGGTGCTGCACAAAACCGTCTGTCCAGCACCATCTCCAACCTGCAGAACATCAACGAAAACGCCAGTGCTGCACTGGGTCGCGTACAAGATACCGACTTCGCTGCTGAAACTGCACAGCTGACCAAGCAACAAACTCTGCAACAAGCTTCCACCGCAGTTCTGGCTCAGGCCAACCAACTGCCATCCGCTGTACTGAAACTGCTTCAGTAATAGCTGATGCGTTTTGGCGGGGGAGTGCGTTTGTCGCGCTCTCTCGCTTTTTACTTTAAGAGGTGATGGACATGGATATGAGCGTCAAGCTGAACTTGTCTTATCCTGCGGCCAAGCAGGCGACGACTGTTGCCGACAAGCCGGCGGAGAAGCCTCGAGCGGTAGTTGCTCCAGTAGCTGTCGTGAAGGAAAAAGAGAAGAGCGAACAGACCGAGCAGGACAAACTGAAGATGGCTGTTCAGGAAATTGAAAAATTCGTTCAGTCGGTCAAGCGCAACCTGGAATTCTCGATCGATGAGCCATCGGGCAAAGTGGTCGTCAAAGTCATTGCCAGCGAATCCGGTGAGGTGATCCGTCAGATCCCCAACGAAGAAGTCCTGAAACTGGCCAATAGTTTGAATGATGCAAGCAGCTTGTTGTTCAGCGCTAAGGCCTGACAACTGGCACGAATTTTGTTGCTATGTTCTTTTGGGCGTTGTAGTGGTCAAAAGGCCGGCGACACACTGAAGGGAGTTCCACATGGCAAGTCCAATTCTACCGGGCACAGGTTTAGGTTCCGGCCTTGATACTGGTGCTATCGTCAAAGCCTTGGTAAACGCTGACAAAGCGGCCAAGCAAGGTCAGATCGATCGTGGAACCGCCACTAACTCGGCGAGTATTTCCGGGATTGGTACCTTGAAGTCGCTGTTGGCTACGTTTCAGAAAGCGCTTACCGATCTGGGTAGTACGACAACCCCTCAGTTCACGGGTTTCGCCGCGACGTCGTCCGATGTAAAAGTGTTGACCGCTACGTCCAGCAACACGGCTGTCGCCGGTAATTACGTGGTCGACGTCACCGCACTGGCCACCTCCTCGAAAGTCGCCTCTGCTGCGTTTGCCGGTGGTACAACCAGTGCGATCCCTGCTGGCACGCTGACCATCACGCAAAATGGCAAAAGCTATCCGGTAACTGTGGGCGCAGGCGCCACGCTGCAATCGGTGCGTGATTCGATCAACAGCCAATACCAATCCAGTGGCTTGAGCGCCAACATTGTGACCGACAGCTTCGGCTCGCGCCTGGTGCTGGGCTCCACGACGACTGGCGCGGGTTCCGACATTTCTGCCAGCGGTATTGCCGGTCTGGAAATTGATGGGACCGCCCCGATGGCCACCCCGCCGACTGCCACTTCTTCGGGGGCTATTGGTGCTCCGGCCCAGGACGCGGTGTTTAGCGTCGACGGTCTGGCGATGACCAGCAAGTCCAACACCATCGACAAGACGATCTCCGGGTTGAGCCTGAGTTTGCTCACCACGGGCAAGTCGACCGTCACCGTGGCGTCCAACAATGATGGTCTGAAGGCGTCGATCCAGAAGTTCGTCGATGCGTACAACGCCGTCGCCAACGCTGTGACTTCGTTGACCAAGCCGTCCCTGGATGACGATGGCAAGCTGACCGTTTCCGCGGCGCTGACCGGTGATCCGCTGCCACGTTCGATTCTGGATTCCTTGCGGGGCCCACTGTCCCAGACCGGTGCCGGCGACAAGCTGACCGTGCTTTCCCAGTTGGGTATCACCACTAACCAGAAGACCGGCGCACTGGATTTCGACAGCACCAAGTTCAACACTGCAATGAACGACAAGAAGCTGGGCGGTGAGGTTCAGACACTGTTCACCGGTACCAACGGTCTGATTGAGCGTATGAACAATGCGATCAAGCCTTACACCGAAGGTAAAACCGTCAATGGCAAAGCAGTCGACTCGATCCTGGATGCGCGTGCCAAGAGCCTCGATTCAACCAAGAAAAAGCTGAGCAATGACCAGGCAGCCCTGGATCGCCGAATCGAGACCCTGACCGCGGTACTGACCAAAAAGTACAACGACATGGACACCCTGGTCGGCAAGTTGAAGGCGACAGCCAGCAACATCACGTCGATGTTTGAAGCGATGACCGCGCAACAGAAGAACTCGTAACCTTTACAGTGCCAAAAGCCCGGCAGCGTTCACACGCTCCGGGCTTTTTGTTTTTGAATCTAAAGTTTTTTGACGCGTCGTCGATACACTGGTTATACGAACCACAGATTTCTGATGAGGTACAACATGAATCCAATGTTAGCCCTTCGCCAATACCAGAAGATTGGCGCTCAGGCGCAAACTTCCGAAGCCAGCCCGCATCGTTTGGTGCAGATGCTGATGGAAGGCGGCCTGGATCGTATCGCCCAGGCCAAAGGCGCGATGGAGCGTAAGGATATTCCGAATAAAGGTGTTCTGATCGGTAAGGCCATCGGCATCATCGGTGGTTTGCGTGAAGGTCTGGATCTGGAAAATCAGGCCGACTCGGTGACTGAGCTGGATAATCTCTACACCTACATGATGAAGCGCCTGGCTGAAGCCAATCTCAAGACCGATCCAAAAATTCTCGACGAAGTCGCTGACCTGCTTCGCACGGTCAAAGACGGTTGGGATGCCATTGCCGCGCCGGGTCCGCAGTTTTAAGGAGATCACCATGAGTCTTGTCTTGCAGCGAATCGAACAAACCCGCGATGCCCTCGTCGGTGCATTGGCCGAGCGCAACTGGGAGGCCATTGGTGAATTGGACCTGGCTTGCCGTTCCTGCATGGAAGACGTCTTGAGTGAAGCTTCGGTGGACGAGGCCGCGTTGCGCGACAACCTTGAGGAGTTGCTGGGGGTGTATAAACAGCTTCTGGAGGCGGCGACGGGGGAGCGCCAGGCGATAGTCGACGAGATGTCGCAGATCCACCAAGCGCAGAGCGCGGCAAAGGTTTACCATCTGTTTGGGTAGTTAACCCTCAGTTAATCCAAACATAGTGCGCCATAAATTTGACTGTGCACGGTTTTTTGACTTAACTAGTGGCTGGTTCCAGATTTCAGGCGTCTACAGGCATAACGTGTCTGCAAGCGTCTAGCTTGCCCCTCATTTTGGGCATTGAGTTGACTAGGGAAGTTGCTATTGCATGTGGCGTGAAACCAAAATTCTGCTGATTGATGACGATAGCGTCCGCCGCCGCGATTTGGCGGTGATTTTAAATTTTCTCGGCGAAGAAAATTTACCCTGTGGCAGCCATGACTGGCAGCAGGCTGTCGGCTCTTTGTCATCAAGTCGTGAAGTAATCTGTGTCCTCATCGGGACGGTAAATGCTCCTGGTGCACTTTTGGGCCTGTTAAAGACACTCTCAACCTGGGATGAGTTCCTTCCAGTTTTGTTAATGGGCGATAATTCTTCCATTGACTTGCCGGAAGACCAGCGTCGTCGAGTGCTTTCGACGCTCGAAATGCCACCCAGCTACAGCAAATTGCTCGACTCGTTGCACCGTGCGCAGGTCTATCGCGAGATGTATGACCAGGCGCGTGAGCGCGGTCGTCACCGTGAACCCAATCTTTTCCGTAGCCTCGTCGGCACCAGCCGGGCGATTCAACACGTCCGTCAGATGATGCAGCAAGTGGCCGATACTGATGCCAGCGTGCTGATCCTCGGCGAGTCCGGGACCGGCAAGGAAGTGGTCGCGCGCAACCTGCACTACCACTCCAAGCGGCGTGATGCGCCGTTCGTGCCGGTCAACTGCGGTGCTATTCCGGCCGAGTTGCTCGAAAGCGAATTGTTCGGCCATGAGAAGGGTGCCTTCACCGGAGCGATCACCAGTCGTGCCGGGCGTTTCGAGCTGGCCAACGGCGGTACACTGTTCCTCGACGAAATCGGCGACATGCCGTTGCCGATGCAGGTCAAGCTGCTGCGCGTCTTGCAGGAACGCACCTTCGAGCGCGTGGGCAGCAACAAGACCCAAAGCGTCGATGTGCGGATCATTGCGGCGACCCACAAGAATCTCGAAAGCATGATCGAGATCGGCACTTTCCGCGAAGACCTCTACTATCGCTTGAACGTGTTCCCGATCGAGATGGCACCATTGCGCGAACGCGTCGAAGACATTCCGCTGCTGATGAACGAGTTGATCTCGCGCATGGAGCACGAGAAGCGCGGTTCGATCCGTTTCAATTCGGCGGCGATCATGTCGCTGTGCCGTCATGGCTGGCCGGGCAACGTTCGCGAGCTTGCCAATCTGGTGGAGCGCATGGCGATCATGCACCCGTACGGGGTGATCGGCGTGGTCGAGTTGCCGAAGAAATTCCGCTACGTCGATGACGAAGACGAGCAACTGGTCGACAGCCTGCGCAGCGATCTTGAAGAGCGGGTGGCCATTAACGGTCATACCCCGGACTTCACCGCCAATGCCCTGCTGCCACCGGAAGGCCTGGACTTGAAGGACTACCTCGGTGGTCTGGAACAAGGGCTGATCCAGCAGGCGTTGGATGATGCTAATGGCATCGTGGCGAGGGCGGCAGAACGACTGCGTATTCGTCGTACCACGCTGGTGGAGAAGATGCGCAAGTACGGCATGAGTCGTCGTGACGGTGATGAACAGGCGGATGATTGACGCCTGTTTTTCAACTCCTTCATTTATAGGTGGTTTTTTTTAGGCACGGGTATTGCTACATCCCTCGCAACGTTCCGTTTAACTGACGGTCAACCACGCGAGAGAGCCCGATGCCCCAAGCCGCCCAGATGTCTCCTGCCCTTGATGCTTCGGGGCAACCGTCGTCCGTAGAGCAGGCAAGCCGGCTTGGCCTTGAGCAGGCATTTGCGCTGTTCAGCCAGATGTCGAGCCAATTGACCGATTCCTACAGCATGCTCGAAGCCCGGGTCACCGAGCTCAAGGGCGAGCTGGCGGTGGTCAGTGCTCAGCGCATGCAGGAGCTGGCGGAAAAAGAACGTCTGGCTAATCGCCTGCAAAATCTCCTCGATCTGTTGCCCGGCGGTGTCATCGTCATCGACGCCCAAGGCATCGTGCGCGAAGCAAATCCCGCCGCGAGTGAACTGCTCGGGCTGCCCCTCGAAGGCGAGCTGTGGCGTCATGTGATTGCGCGATGCTTTGCACCGCGCGAAGACGACGGCCACGAAATCTCTCTCAAGGACGGTCGACGTCTGTCGATCGCCACGCGTTCGTTGGACGCCGAGCCCGGTCAGTTGGTGCTGCTCAACGACCTGACTGAAACCCGTCATCTGCAAGATCAACTGGCTCGCCACGAACGCCTGTCGTCTCTGGGGCGTATGGTTGCCTCGTTGGCTCATCAGATTCGCACGCCGTTGTCCGCTGCGTTGCTCTACGCCAGTCATTTGACTGAGCAGCAGTTGCCGGTCGAGACCCAGCAACGTTTTGCCGGGCGCCTGAAAGAGCGTCTGCATGAACTCGAACACCAGGTTCGCGACATGCTGGTGTTCGCCCGCGGCGAGCTGCCGCTGACCGATCGCGTGAGCCCCAAGATGCTGATGCAGTCGCTGCAAGCGGCAGCGCTGACCCACGTTCAGGACTTGCCGATTCGCTGGCAGTGTGACAGTCACGCCGGTGAGTTGCTGTGTAATCGCGACACCTTGGTCGGGGCGATCCTCAACCTGATCGAGAATGCCATCCAGGCCAGCGCCGGCGACGTTCGTTTAAAGGTTCACCTGTATACCCGCGGCAACAACCTGCGCTTGTGCATCAGCGACAGCGGCAGCGGTATCGACACGAAGGTACTGGCGCGTTTGGGTGAACCGTTTTTCACCACTAAAACCACCGGCACCGGCCTGGGCCTGACCGTGGTCAAGGCAGTCGCCCGTGCCCATCAGGGAGAATTGCAATTGCGCTCGCGGCCGGGTCGCGGCACCTGCGCGCAGGTGATCTTGCCGCTTTTTTCTGCTGAACAACCCAGCGCTCAGGGAGCGAAGTGAAGGACATGGCCATCAAGGTTTTACTGGTCGAGGATGACCGCGCGCTACGGGAAGCATTGGCCGATACGCTGCTCCTTGCCGGTCACGATTACACAGCGGTCGGTTCGGCGGAAGAGGCGCTGGCTGCGGTCGGCGCCGAGGCATTTAACCTGGTGCTCAGCGACGTCAACATGCCGGGCATGGATGGTCATCAACTGCTTGGATTGCTGCGGGCTCGTCAGCCGCAACTGCCTGTATTACTGATGACCGCTCACGGTGCGGTCGAACGCGCAGTCGACGCCATGCGTCAGGGCGCGGCGGATTATCTGGTCAAGCCATTCGAGCCCAAAGCCTTGCTCGACCTGGTGGCGCGGCACGCACTGGGCAATCTGGGCGTGACCGAGAGTGAAGGGCCCGTGGCATTCGAGCCCGCCAGTGCGCAATTGCTAGAACTGGCTGCGCGGGTGGCACGCAGTGACTCCACGGTGTTGATCTCCGGTGAGTCCGGGACCGGCAAGGAAGTGCTGGCACGTTACATCCATCAGCATTCTCATCGCGCCAGTCAGCCATTCATTGCGATCAACTGTGCAGCGATCCCGGACAATATGCTCGAAGCCACCTTGTTCGGTCACGAAAAGGGCTCGTTCACTGGCGCCATTGCGGCGCAGGCCGGCAAGTTCGAGCAGGCCGATGGCGGCACGATTCTGCTCGATGAAATCTCCGAAATGCCCCTCGGCCTTCAAGCCAAATTACTGCGCGTATTGCAAGAGCGTGAAGTCGAGCGAGTCGGCGCACGCAAGCCGATCACGCTGGACATTCGAGTGGTGGCTACCACCAACCGTGACCTTGCCGCCGAAGTGACGGCGGGGCGTTTTCGCGAAGATCTTTACTATCGCCTTTCGGTGTTCCCGCTGGCCTGGCGTCCGCTGCGCGAGCGCACCGCCGATATCCTGCCGCTGGCCGAGCGACTGTTGGCCAAGTACGTCAATAAAATGAAGCATGCCGCGGCGAAGCTCTCGCCCGAGGCGCAAGTTTGCCTGATCGCTTATCCGTGGCCGGGCAACGTCCGTGAGCTGGATAACGCGATCCAGCGAGCCTTGATTCTGCAGCAGGGCGGTTTGATCCAGCCGCAGGATTTTTGCCTGACCGGGCCTGTGGCGTGTGCGCCGTTGCCGCCATTGGCGTCGCCCCCCACACGTACGGTGGACGTCGAAGCTGAATCGGCGGGCGCCCTCGGCGATGACCTGCGGCGCCGTGAATTTCAGATGATCATCGACACTTTGCGTTCCGAGCGTGGCCGTCGCAAAGAAGCCGCCGAGCGACTGGGCATCAGCCCGCGCACCTTGCGCTACAAGCTGGCGCAAATGCGTGACGCCGGTATGGATGTGGAAGGCTACTTGTTCGCCACCTGAAAGTTGACGCAGCAACACCGATCCAAATGTGGGAGCGGCGGTGCGACGATTCGACTTGCTCGCGAAAGCTGTAAACCAGCCAGCATCTCTGTTGAATGGGAAACCGTATTCGCGAGCAAGCCCGCTCCCACATTTGTTTTGCGGTGGTTCAAGGTTGAGCAAGATCCGGAAGGCTTTTGTTTAAAGCGATCACCGAGCTGGCACCCTTGTTGCTAACACCTCACTACCCGCCGAGTGAGTGTCAAAAAATTGCGGGTAGCCAGAGACGTAGCTTCGTCAAAGAGAGAAACCATGAGCCAAGGTATTGAATTCAATCGGTTGATGCTGGATATGCGCTCCATGCAAATGGATGCCATGTCTGCGCCGAAATCGACTGCCGCAGTCCCTGAATTGGGTGGCAGCAGCTTTTCCGACATGCTCGGTCAGGCCGTCAATAAAGTGAACGACACCCAGCAGGCGTCAAATCAGTTGGCCAGTGCTTTCGAGATCGGTAAAAGCGGCGTCGATCTGACGGACGTGATGATTTCCTCGCAGAAGGCCAGCGTGTCTTTTCAAGCGTTGACCCAAGTGCGTAACAAGCTGGTTCAGGCATACCAAGACATCATGCAGATGCCGGTTTAAGGACGAGATTGAGTCATGGCAGAAGCAATCGCCGATAATGTTCCGGCCAAGGCCACTCCAATAGACGGCAAACCGCCGCTGTTCGGGTTGTCCTTCCTGGAAAACCTCTCCGAGATGACCATGTTGCGTCAGGTGGGCCTGTTGGTCGGCCTGGCCGCGAGCGTGGCGATTGGTTTTGCCGTGGTGTTGTGGTCCCAGCAGCCAGACTACCGGCCTCTGTACGGCAGCCTTGCCGGTATGGACGCCAAGCAGGTCATGGAAACCCTGGCCGCAGCCGACATCCCCTATACCGTTGAACCGAACTCCGGTGCCTTGCTGGTCAAGGCCGATGACCTGTCCCGTGCGCGGCTCAAGCTCGCGGGCGCTGGTGTCACTCCCAGCGACGGCAACATCGGTTTTGAGATCCTCGACAAGGAGCAGGGGCTGGGCACTAGCCAGTTCATGGAAGCGACCCGTTATCGTCGCGGCCTCGAAGGCGAACTGGCCCGGACCATTTCCAGCCTGAACAACGTCAAGGGTGCCCGCGTGCACCTGGCGATTCCGAAAAGTTCGGTGTTCGTGCGTGACGAGCGCAAGCCCAGCGCTTCGGTTCTGGTTGAACTCTATTCCGGTCGCTCGCTGGAGCCGGGCCAGGTCGTCGCTATCATTAATCTGGTTGCCACCAGCGTTCCTGAACTGAGCAAGTCGCAGATCACAGTGGTCGATCAGAAGGGCAACCTGCTGTCGGATCAGGCGGAAAACTCCGAACTGACCATGGCCGGCAAGCAATTCGATTACAGTCGTCGCATGGAAAGCATGTTGACCCAGCGGGTACACAACATCCTGCAACCGGTGTTGGGTAATGATCGCTATAAAGCCGAAGTGTCGGCCGATGTGGATTTCAGCGCCGTCGAGTCGACTTCCGAGCAATTCAACCCGGATCAGCCGGCGTTGCGCAGTGAGCAATCGGTCAACGAACAGCGCACCGCCAGCAATGGCCCGCAAGGTGTGCCGGGTGCCCTGAGCAACCAGCCGCCATCGCCAGCCTCGGCGCCGCAAACCACCGGTGGCGCCACCGCGTCGGCCGGCATGGTGCAACCAGGCCAGCCATTGCTCGATGCCAACGGTCAGCAAATCATGGACCCGGCCACCGGCCAGCCGATGCTGGCGCCGTACCCGGCGGACAAGCGTCAACAATCCACCAAGAACTTCGAACTCGACCGTTCCATCAGTCACACCAAACAACAGCAGGGCCGTTTGAATCGCCTGTCGGTGTCGGTGGTGGTGGATGATCAGGTCAAGGTCAACGCGGCCAACGGCGAAACGACTCGCGCGCCGTGGAGCGCCGATGAATTGGCGCGCTTCACTCGTCTGGTACAGGACGCCGTCGGTTTCGACGCCAGCCGTGGCGACAGCGTCAGTGTGATCAACATGCCGTTCTCCGCCGAGCGCGGTGAAGTGATTGCCGAGATTCCGTTCTATTCCCAGCCGTGGTTCTGGGACATCGTCAAGCAAGTGCTGGGTGTGTTGTTCATCCTGGTGCTGGTGTTCGGTGTGCTGCGTCCGGTGCTCAACAACATCACCGGTGGCGGCAAAGACAAGCAACTTGCAGGCCTGGGCAGCGACGTGGAGCTCGGTGGCATGGGCGGCCTGGACGGCGAACTGTCCAACGACCGCGTCAGCCTTGGTGGCCCGACCAGCATCCTGCTGCCGAGCCCGAGCGAAGGCTATGACGCACAGTTGAACGCAATCAAGAGTCTGGTGGCAGAAGATCCGGGTCGCGTGGCCCAGGTCGTGAAAGAGTGGATTAACGCAGATGAGTGATAACCGAGCCGTTGCCGCCAAACTGACCAAGGTCGACAAAGCCGCGATTCTGCTGCTGTCCCTCGGTTCCACCGATGCTGCGCAAGTGCTGCGCCACATGGGGCCCAAAGAGGTCCAGCGTGTGGGCGTGGCGATGGCCCAGATGGGCAACGTGCACCGTGAGCAGGTCGAACAGGTGATGAGCGAGTTCGTCGACATCGTCGGCGACCAGACCAGCCTGGGCGTCGGCTCCGATGACTACGTGCGCAAAATGCTCACTCAGGCATTGGGCGAAGACAAGGCCAACGGCCTGATCGACCGGATCCTGCTGGGCGGCAACACCAGTGGCCTCGACAGTCTGAAGTGGATGGAGCCTCGCGCCGTCGCCGACGTGATCCGTTACGAGCACCCGCAGATCCAGGCAATCGTGGTCGCCTACCTCGACCCGGATCAGGCCGGTGAAGTGCTGGGCAACTTCGACCACAAGGTCCGGTTGGACATCATCCTGCGAGTCTCTTCGCTGAACACCGTGCAACCGGCAGCCCTGAAAGAACTCAACCAGATTCTCGAGAAGCAGTTCTCCGGCAACTCGAATGCCTCGCGCACCACCCTGGGTGGCATCAAGCGTGCGGCCGACATCATGAACTTCCTCGACAGCTCGATCGAAGGTCAGCTGATGGACTCGATCCGCGAAGTCGACGAAGACCTGTCCGGTCAGATCGAAGACCTCATGTTCGTGTTCAACAACCTGTCCGATGTCGACGACCGTGGCATTCAGGCGCTGTTGCGCGAAGTGTCCTCGGACGTCCTGGTGCTGGCCCTCAAAGGCTCGGACGAAGGCGTCAAGGAAAAGATCTTCAAGAACATGTCCAAACGGGCGGCCGAACTGTTGCGCGACGACCTCGAGGCCAAAGGCCCGGTGCGCGTCAGCGACGTGGAAACCGCACAGAAAGAAATCCTCACCATTGCCCGCCGTATGGCCGAAGCCGGAGAAATCGTTCTCGGCGGGAAGGGCGGCGAAGAGATGATCTAAGGTCACTATGTCGTCCAAACATGATGAGTCCAATACCGACCTGATCCGTGCCAAGGACGTCGGTGGTTTCGACATCTGGTCGTTGCCCAGCTTCGACCCGTTTGTGCCAGAACCCGAGCCGGAACCGGAACCCGAACCGCCGGAAATGGAAGAAGTGCCGCTGGAAGAAGTCCAGCCACTGACCCTCGAAGAGCTCGAGAGCATTCGCCAGGAGGCCTACAACGAAGGCTTCGCCGTTGGCGAGAAAGAAGGTTTTCACAGCACCACGCTCAAGGTCCGTCAGGAAGCCGAAGTGGCCCTGACGGCCAAGATCGCGGGCCTGGAGCAACTGATGACCAACCTGTTCGAGCCGATTGCCGAGCAGGACACGCAGATCGAAAAATCGCTGGTTGACCTCGTGCAGCACATCACCAAACAAGTGATTCAGCGCGAACTGGCCATCGACTCGACGCAGATCGAACACGTCATGCGCGAAGCGCTCAAGCTTTTGCCGCTGGGTGTGGGCAATGTGCGGCTGTACATCAATCCGCAGGATTTCGAACAGGTCAAAGCCCTGCGCGAGCGCCATGAAGAAACCTGGCGCATTGTCGAGGACGAGTCCTTGTTGCCGGGCGGCTGCCGGGTCGAAACGGAGCACAGCCGTATCGACGCCACCATCGAAACCCGTGTTACCCAAGTCATGGCCAAGCTGTTCGATCAATTGCACGATCAGGCGCTGCACCCGGCCGCACCGGACCTGAGCCTGGAACTGCCAATCGACGAAAAACCCGCGGTTACACCGGTCGAGCCGACACTGGACGATCCCGATGCGCCTTGATCGCACCAGCTTCGCCAAGCGCCTCGGCAGCTACGCCGAGGCCACGGAGCTTGCCAGTGCGCCGATCCTCGAAGGTCGCCTGCTGCGCATGGTCGGCCTGACCCTCGAGGCCGAAGGCTTGCGCGCCGCCATGGGCAGCCGCTGCATGGTCATCAACGATGACAGTTATCACCCGGTGCAGGTTGAAGCCGAGGTCATGGGTTTCTCTGGCAGCAAAGTCTTTCTGATGCCAGTTGGCAGCGTCGCCGGCATCGCCCCCGGTGCCCGTGTGGTTCCCCTGGCTGATACCGGTCGCTTGCCCATGGGCATGAGCATGCTCGGGCGGGTGCTCGATGGCGCCGGGCGTGCGCTGGATGGCAAGGGGGGCATGAAGGCAGAAGATTGGGTGCCGATGGACGGCCCGACTATCAACCCGCTCAAGCGCGAACCGATCAGCGAGCCACTGGACGTGGGCATTCGCTGCATCAACGGTTTGTTGACGGTGGGTCGCGGTCAGCGGCTCGGGCTGTTCGCCGGTACTGGCGTGGGCAAGAGTGTGCTGCTGGGCATGATGACCCGCTTCACCGAGGCCGACATCATCGTCGTCGGGCTGATCGGTGAGCGAGGTCGAGAAGTTAAAGAATTCATTGAGCACATCCTCGGTGAAGAAGGGCTCAAGCGTTCGGTGGTGGTGGCGTCGCCAGCGGACGATGCGCCGCTGATGCGGCTGCGCGCGGCCATGTACTGCACGCGAATCGCCGAGTATTTTCGCGACAAGGGCAAGAACGTCCTGTTGCTCATGGATTCCCTGACCCGCTTCGCCCAGGCCCAGCGGGAAATCGCCCTGGCCATCGGCGAACCTCCAGCGACTAAAGGCTATCCGCCGTCAGTGTTCGCCAAGTTGCCGAAACTGGTGGAGCGGGCCGGTAACGCTGAAAAGGGCGGCGGTTCGATCACCGCGTTCTACACGGTATTGTCCGAAGGCGACGATCAGCAAGACCCGATCGCCGACTCGGCGCGGGGTGTGCTCGACGGACACATTGTGCTGTCCCGGCGTCTGGCCGAGGAAGGGCATTACCCGGCCATCGATATCGAAGCCTCCATCAGCCGGGTCATGCCGTCGGTGGTGGGCATCAAGCACATGAACCACGCGCAGACGTTCAAGCAATACTGGTCGCGCTATCAGCAGAGCCGCGACTTGATCAGTGTCGGCGCCTATGTGTCTGGCGGTGATCGCGAAACCGATACCGCGATCAGTCTGCAACCGGCCATGACCATGTACCTGCGCCAGGGCTTGAACGACAACATCAGCATGGGCGCCAGCGAGAACCATCTCGCTTCGATCTTTGCGCCAGCGCCGGGCGGTTAACCCGTCATGGCCTCGAGCCGCGCAGCACGACTGGCGCCTGTGGTGGAAATGGCTGAAAAGGCCGAAAAGACCGCGGTCCTGCGCCTGGGGCACTTTCAGGGCCAGGTTCGCCTGGCGGAAAGCAAACTCGCCGACCTGGAAAACTTCCGCCTCGAATACCAGGAACAATGGATCGTACGCGGCAGTAGCGGCGTGTCGGGCCAATGGTTGCTGGGTTATCAGGGGTTTCTCGCACAATTGGGCACGGCCATCGACCAGCAGCGTCAGAGCCTGAACTGGCACCAAAATAACCTGAACAAATCCCGGGAAGCCTGGCAGCAGGCGTTTGCCCGGGTCGAAGGCTTGCGCAAACTGGTTCAGCGCTACAGGGATGAAGCGCGGCAACTGGAAGACAAGCGCGAGCAGAAGCTGCTCGATGAGCTGTCCCAGCGGTTGCCGCGTCAGGATCCGTATTGAAGACCGCGTTATCGTTCTTCGCGGGCAAGCCTCGCTCCTACAGAGGCAGTGTCGAGCGCAACGGTGTGTTCGACCATTTTTCGTAGGAGCGAGGCTTGCCCGCGAAAGCGATTTCACAAACCGAACAACTCTTCAGCCTTGCTCCAGCACCCATCAGGTGCTAAACCTTGTACACGTACGTTCGTTCGCCAATGACAAGGAAGCCGTGAAATGTCAGTCGTTACAGAAGTATCTCAAGATGGGAAAAAGCTGACGATTTCGATCGAGGGGCGATTCGATTTCGGTCGGCATCAGGAGTTTCGCGAGTCCTACGAAAAACTCAACAGTAAACCCGATTCCATTGTGGTGGACCTGAAGAAAGCCACTTATCTCGACAGCTCGGCGTTGGGCATGTTGCTCTTGCTGCGCGATCACGCCGGTGGCGACAACTCCGATATTCGCGTCGTCAACAGCAGTTCCGATGTGAAGAAAATCCTCGCCATCTCCAATTTCGACAAACTGTTCGACATCAGTTGACCGTCATGCAGTCGCTCGAACCGCTGACGATTCTGATCGCCGAAGACAGTGCGGCCGATCGCATGCTGCTGTCGACGATCGTCCGGCGCCAGGGCCATGAAGTGCTGACGGCCGCCAACGGCGCCGAGGCGGTTGAAGTATTCCGCTCGCAGCGACCGCACCTGGTGCTGATGGACGCCATGATGCCGGTGATGGACGGTTTCGAGGCGGCGCAGCAGATCAAGGCGCTGGCCGGCGAAACCCTGGTGCCGATCATCTTTTTGACGTCGCTGACCGAAAGCGAAGCCTTGGCCCGTTGTCTGGAGGCCGGAGGCGACGATTTTCTGGCAAAGCCTTACAACCAGGTGATCCTCGCGGCCAAGGTCAAGGCGATGGACCGCTTGCGACGTTTGCAAGCCACGGTGCTGGAGCAGCGCGACCTGATCGCCAGGCACCACGATTACCTGCTCAACGAACAACGGGTAGCCAAAGCCGTGTTCGACAAGGTCGCTCACTCCGGTTGCCTGAATGCCCCGAACATCCGTTACCTGCAATCGCCCTATGCGCTGTTCAATGGCGATCTGTTGCTGGCCGCGTTCACTCCGGCTGGCGACATGCATGTGCTGCTCGGTGATTTTACCGGCCATGGTTTGCCGGCCGCTGTCGGTGCCATGCCGTTGGCCGAAGTCTTCTATGGCATGACGGCCAAGGGTTACGGTTTGTCCGAAACCCTGCGCGAGATGAACGCCAAGCTCAAACGTATTTTGCCGGTGGACATGTTCTGCTGTGCGGCGCTGCTGTGCCTGAGCTTTCAGCGAGGGTCGGTGGAAGTATGGAACGGCGGGATGCCGGACGGATACCTGCACAGTATCGCCAGTGGCGAGCGCACGGCGCTGACGGCGCGGCACTTGCCGCTGGGCGTACTGAGCTCGCAAACCTTCGATGATCGCACCGAGGTGTTCCCGATGGCCGTCGGCGATCGGGTGTTCCTGCTGTCCGATGGGGTGATCGATACCTGTGATGCCAATGAGCAGTTGTTTGGCGTAGAGCGGCTGGAGCAAGTGTTTGCAACCAATCGTCAGCCCGATGCACTGTTTGAAGAGATCGAGCAGGCACTGCGGGATTTTCGTGGCGAGGCTCGTGATGACGTGAGCATGGTCGAGGTCCGTCTGCTGGAGGCCGCGCAACTGAGCCCGCCGACGCCAGTGTATTCCGACAGCGGCCAGTCGTGCCCGCTGGACTGGTCGGTGAGTTTCGAGTTCCGCGCCGCCACCCTCAAGCGCTTCAATCCTCTGCCGTACTTGTTGCAGTTGCTGCTTGAGGTGCATGGTCTGCGGGCTCAGAGTGGCGCACTCTACAGTGTGCTGGCAGAGCTTTATTCCAATGCTCTGGAGCATGGCGTGTTGGGCCTGGATTCGAGTTTGAAACGCGATGCGGCAGGTTTTGCGCGTTATTATCAGCAGCGCAATGCACGCCTGGACGAGTTGCGCGATGGCTATGTGCGGGTGCATTTGCAGGTGACGCCAAAAGGCGAGGGCGGTTGCCTGGTGGTCCGGGTCGAAGACAGTGGCAAAGGCTTCGATGTGGCGCGGGTCATGGCGCGTCCCGTCGATGACGTCCGTCTGTCAGGACGTGGGGTCAATTTGATCCGCCAGTTGAGCGATCATGCGACCTGGTCCGATAATGGAAGAAGTGCTCGCGTGGAGTTTTTCTGGGAGGCTCTGGCATAATGCCAGGCATTCTTGATCAAGGAGTGAACAAGTGGACGACACACATCTGGACCGTGACGTGCTGAGCGCGTTGCAGGAAGTTATGGAGGACGGGTATCCAGAATTGCTCGATACCTTTCTCGCCGATTCCGAAGAGCGTTTACGCGTCCTGCGAAAGGCCGAGGATGCCGCGCAGCTTATGAATGCTGCCCATAGTTTCAAAGGTAGCAGCAGCAACATGGGCGCCAGTTATCTGGCCAAACTGTGCGGTGAGCTGGAGCAGCGTGCCAAAGAAAAGAGTCTTGTTGGCATTGAACGGCTCATTGATGACATTGACGGCGAATTCGCTATTGTCCGACCGCTCTACGAGGCGGAACGCCAGCGTTCCCTGGCTGAACCAGCATCCGTCCGGCGTTTTTAGCAGCCAGCGAACAAAGCTGGCTCGACCCTTGCTAATAACTTACTCAACTGTACCTACGATCCCAGTGCAGCGGAGACCGTTTTATGCCCGTTACCCCAAACATCCTTCTTCAGGCCGCCACGACGGCCAAGGCTCAAGCCGCATCCGCCAATGCACCGGCGCTGACGGCCGAGCCCGGGGACAAGGCCTCCAGCTTCGCTCAGGTCTATGCCAATCAGGCGCAGAATAAACCCTCCGCCATGGCGGACGGCTCGGCTAAACCCGCACGCGACAAAGTCTCGGACAGCGTCGGCAAAAAGGACGTCAGCAACGACAAGTCTGCCGCCCCGGAACCGACGGTTGCCGATAGCGGCAAATCCTTGCCCGCCGATAAACCGGCGCAGGCTGACGACAAGACGGCCAGCGATGACGCGTCGGATACGGCCGAGGCGTCGACGCCGGTGGCTGATACCGCGCCTGTCGATCCGGCCCTCGATCCTGCGTTGGTGGTGCAGCCGGTGTTGCCCGCTCCTGTGCCGGAAACGCCAACAGTTGTGGCCACTGCGCAATCACAAGTTGAGGCACCTGTCGCTGCCGTCGTTACTGCGGCTGCGGCACAGACTGTTGCAACCATCGATCCGGATTTCGATCCCGAAGCCGATCCTCTCGATGCGCTGCCAGCCTTGCGCATGGCCATGGAGCAGGGCGGGCACGTTTCGCCCGCCAGCCAGGCCCAGCCCAAGGCGGCACCGATCTCGGCTCAAGTCGACGGCGAGCCAACTTCGGCACAGAACTTTGCCACGGGCATGGCGGGCATGCTCGATGTGCAAGCCGATCAGGACAGCACCAGCCAGGGCGGCGAGAAGGCTTTCAGTGGCCTGATCGATGACGGCCTCAAGGATCTCAAGTCCGCCAGCAGCGATACCCGTGTCGATGATTTCGCCAACCGTCTGGCGGCATTGACCCAGGCGGCAACGCCGAAGACTGCCAATGCATTACCGGTAAACCAGCCAATCGCCATGCATCAGAGCGGTTGGACCGAAGAGGTGGTCAACCGGGTGATGTACCTGTCCAGCGCCAATCTCAAGGCGGCCGACATTCAGTTGCAACCGGCCGAGCTGGGGCGCCTGGATATTCGGGTGAACATGGTTCCGGATCAGCAGACCCAGGTGACCTTCATGAGTGCCCATCCAAGCGTTCGTGAAGCGCTCGACGGGCAAATGCATCGCCTGCGTGACATGTTCGCGCAGCAGGGCATGGGCCAGGTCGACGTCAACGTTTCCGATCAGTCCCGTGGCTGGCAGGGGCAGGGTCAGGAACAGGCTCAACAGGGGCAGGGTGGGCGTGCCAACGCCAATGGCGGTCGCCTCGAGTCTGCCGATGATGAGCTTCCCGCGACTGTCGCCGAGGTGGCTGCTACGGCTACCAGCGTGATTGGTTCGAGCGCCGTCGACTACTACGCCTGATCAAGCGCAACACCCCTTGTGGGAGCGGGCTTGCCCGCGATGGCGATCTAACATTCGACTTATATGTTGAATGTGACGACCTCATCGCGGGCAAGCCCGCTCCCACATTTGTTTTGTGGTGTCTCTTAACTCCGCGCCTCAACTCCCTCCAGACACTTCTGGCATAACACTTGCTCTTGCCTTGCCGTGCGACTGTGAAAACCCGAATAGTGACGGATTATTGGCATGGCTAAGAGCGACGCAGCACCCGTGAAAGACCCCGCAACCAAAGGCAAAATCAAGCTGATCATCGTGATCGTCGTGGCCCTGTTGCTGGCGATCGGCTTGTCCGTGGGGGCGACCTGGTTCTTCATGCATAGCGCCCAGAGCAAGCCTGCCCCCGCGGCTGAAACGGCGGTGATCGGCAAGCAGCCAGCGATCTTCGAGCCCATGGCGCCGGCTTTCGTGGCCAACTACAACCAGAACGGTCGCCAGCGCTACATGCAGGTGAGCATCACCCTGCAGGGCCGCAATCAGGCCGATCTGGAAGCGCTCAAAGTCCACATGCCGGTGATTCGCAATAACCTGGTGATGCTGTTTTCCGGTCAGGATTTCGCCACGCTGGCGACCCCGGTCGGCCAGGAAATGTTGCGCCAGAAGGCCACCGCCAGCGTCCAGGAAGTGGCGCAGAAAGAGCTTGGCAAAGTGGTGATCGAACAATTGCTTTTCACTAATTTCGTACTGCAGTAGGAACACGACATGGCCGTGCAGGACCTGCTGTCCCAAGATGAGATCGATGCGCTGTTGCATGGCGTCGACGATGGTCTGGTACAGACCGATAACGCTGCCGAACCCGGCAGCGTCAAAAGCTACGACCTGACCAGCCAGGATCGCATCGTCCGTGGACGCATGCCGACCCTGGAAATGATCAACGAGCGTTTCGCCCGCTACACCCGCATCAGCATGTTCAACATGCTGCGCCGCTCGGCGGACGTTGCCGTCGGTGGCGTGCAGGTGATGAAGTTCGGCGAATACGTGCACTCGCTGTACGTGCCGACCAGCCTCAACCTGGTCAAGATCAAACCGCTGCGCGGCACGGCACTGTTCATCCTCGACGCCAAACTGGTGTTCAAACTGGTGGACAACTTCTTCGGCGGCGATGGCCGTCACGCGAAGATCGAAGGGCGTGAATTCACCCCTACTGAACTGCGTGTGGTGCGCATGGTGCTGGAACAGGCCTTCGTCGATTTGAAGGAAGCCTGGCAGGCGATCATGGAAGTGAACTTCGAGTACATCAACTCGGAAGTGAACCCGGCCATGGCCAACATCGTCGGCCCGAGCGAAGCGGTCGTGGTGTCGACGTTCCACATCGAACTCGATGGTGGTGGCGGCGACCTGCACGTGACCATGCCGTATTCGATGATCGAGCCGGTGCGCGAAATGCTCGACGCCGGCTTCCAGTCGGACCTCGACGATCAGGACGAACGCTGGATCAACGCCTTGCGCCAGGACGTGCTGGACGTCGATGTACCGATCGGTGCCACCGTGGCCCGCCGTCAGCTGCGCCTTCGCGACATCCTGCACATGCAGCCCGGGGACATTATTCCGGTCGAGATGCCGGAAGAAATGATCATGCGCGCCAACGGCGTACCGGCCTTCAAGGTCAAGATGGGCTCGCACAAGGGCAACCTCGCGTTGCAAGTGATCGAGCCGATCGAGCGCCGCTGACCGGCGCTCTCCCCCCCCCCCCTTTAATTGACTGCTCTTGATTGAGCAGGTGCCCGCCGAGGACAAATGATGAACGACGATATGAACGCCCAGGACGACCAGGCACTGGCTGATGAGTGGGCTGCGGCCCTGCAAGAAACCGGTGACGCCGGGCAGGACGATATCGATGCCTTGCTGGCCGCCGACGCCGCCGGTTCGCCGTCCAACCGTCTGCCGATGGAAGAGTTTGGCAGCGTGCCGAGGAACAACGATCCGGTGACGCTGGACGGTCCGAACCTGGACGTGATCCTCGATATTCCGGTGTCGATTTCCATGGAAGTCGGCAGCACTGATATCAACATCCGCAACCTGCTGCAACTCAACCAGGGGTCGGTGATCGAGCTTGACCGTCTGGCCGGCGAGCCGCTGGACGTGCTGGTCAACGGCACGCTCATCGCCCACGGTGAAGTGGTGGTGGTCAACGAAAAGTTCGGCATCCGCCTGACCGACGTGATCAGCCCAAGCGAACGCATCAAGAAGCTGCGCTGAGTGAAAAAGGTTCCGGGTTTTGTGCTGGGGTTGGCGCTGGCCTTGCCGTTCAGCGCGTTGGCGGCCGAGCCGGTAACGACAGCAGCGACAGCGGTTGCCACGCCGGCCGTCAGCAGCGGTGTGGCGGGGCAATTGACGCAATTGGTATTCGGCTTGGTGCTGGTGCTGGGGTTGATCTTCTTCCTCGCCTGGCTGCTGCGCCGGGTCCAGCAGGCCGGGCCGGCCGGCAAGGGTCAGGTGATCGAGCTGATCGGTTCGCGCGCGCTGGGTCCCCGGGACCGTTTGATGCTGGTGCAGGTCGGCAACGAACAGATTCTGCTCGGCCTGAGTCCCGGCAACATCACCGCGTTGCATGTACTCAAGGAACCGGTGCAGGTGCTGGAAAATGCCGAGAAAGCCACGCCGGAATTTGCCCAGCATCTGCTGAAAATGCTCGGCAAGGATCAGAAGGATAAGAAGTAATGGGTGCGTTACGCATCGTCTTGACGCTGGCCCTGATGCTGGCCGCGCCGCTGGCGTTCGCCGCCGATCCGTTGTCGATCCCGGCAATTACCTTGGGCACTAACGCCGAAGGCGCTCAGGAATACTCGGTCAGCCTGCAAATTCTGCTGATCATGACTGCGCTGAGTTTCATCCCGGCGTTCGTCATGCTGATGACCAGTTTCACCCGGATCATCATCGTGTTCTCGATCCTGCGTCAGGCCCTGGGCTTGCAGCAGACACCGTCGAACCAGATCCTCACCGGCATGGCGTTGTTCCTCACCATGTTCATCATGGCGCCGGTGTTCGATCGCGTGAATCAGGATGCCTTGCAGCCGTATCTGGCGGAGAAACTCACCGCTCAGGATGCCGTGACCAAGGCACAGGTGCCGATCAAGGACTTCATGCTGGCCCAGACTCGCAGCAGCGATCTGGAACTGTTCATGCGCTTGTCCAAGCGCACTGACATTGCTTCGCCTGATCAGGCGCCACTGACGATTCTGGTGCCGGCATTCGTGACCTCTGAGCTGAAAACCGCGTTCCAGATCGGCTTCATGATCTTCATCCCGTTCCTGATCATCGATCTTGTGGTGGCTAGCGTGTTGATGGCGATGGGTATGATGATGCTCTCGCCACTGATCATTTCCCTGCCGTTCAAAATCATGTTGTTTGTGCTGGTGGATGGTTGGGCGTTGATCATCGGTACCTTGGCCAGCAGCTTTGGCGGCGTTTCACCATGACGCCGGAAGTGGCCGTAGACATCTTTCGTGAAGCGCTGTGGCTGACCACCATGATGGTCGCCGTGCTGGTGATCCCGAGCTTGCTGGTGGGTTTGTTGGTGGCGATGTTCCAGGCCGCCACCCAGATCAACGAACAGACCCTGAGCTTCCTGCCGCGCCTGCTGGTGATGCTGGTGACGCTGATCGTTGCCGGTCCGTGGCTGGTGCAGACTTTCATGGAATACATCCTGCAGCTGTACGGCAGTATTCCTCAGGTCATCGGCTAAACCATGTCGCTGCTGCAGTTGACCGATACCCAGATCAGCACCTGGGTGGCAACGTTCATGTTGCCGTTGTTTCGCATCGGTTCGTTGCTGATGGTCATGCCGATTTTCGGCACGACGCTGGTGCCCACGCGCGTGCGTTTGTACTTCGCGCTGGCGATCACCGTGGTCATTGCGCCGGGGCTGCCGCCCATGCCCGCCGTCAATGCGCTGGACTTGAGTGCGCTGCTGCTGATTGCCGAACAGATCATCATCGGTGCGGTACTGGGATTCTCCTTGCAGCTGTTCTTCCAGGCGTTCGTGGTTGCCGGGCAAATTGTCGCGATCCAGATGGGCATGGGCTTCGCCTCGATGGTCGACCCTACGAACGGTGTGTCGGTGGCGGTGATCGGGCAGTTTTTCACCATGCTGGTGACCCTGCTGTTCCTGTCAATGAACGGCCATCTGGTGGTGTTCGAAGTGCTCACCGAAAGCTTCACCACGCTGCCGGTCGGCGGCGGCTTGATGGTCCATCATTTCTGGGAATTGGCCGGCAAACTCGGCTGGGTACTTGGTGCGGCGCTGTTACTGGTGTTGCCGGCGATCACGGCGTTGCTGGTGGTCAACATTGCGTTTGGCGTGATGACCCGTGCGGCGCCGCAGTTGAACATCTTCTCGATCGGCTTCCCGCTGACCCTGGTGCTCGGGCTGTTCATTGTCTGGGTCGGTCTGGCAGACATTCTCAATCAGTATCAACCGCTGGCCGCCGAGGCTTTGCAGTTGTTACGCGAACTGGCACGGGCGCGCTGAGTCATGGCTGAGAGCGAAAGCGGTCAGGACAAAACAGAAGACCCCACGGAGAAACGTAAAAAGGACTCCCGTGAGAAGGGCGAAATTGCGCGCTCCAAGGAGCTCAATACTCTGGCGGTCATGCTCGCCGGCGCCGGTGCACTACTGATTTTCGGTGGTGCATTGGCGCAGGACATGATGGAGCTGATGCGGATGAACTTCACGCTGTCGCGGGAAGTGATTCTGGATCAGCGCAACATGGGTACCTTCTTGCTGCACTCGGGACAGATTGCCCTGTTGGCGATTCAGCCGGTGATGATCACTTTGCTGTTGGCTGCGTTGATCGGCCCGATCTCTCTCGGTGGCTGGCTGTTCGCGGCCGGCTCCATGGCGCCCAAGTTCAGTCGCATGAACCCCGGCGCGGGCCTGAAACGGATGTTCTCGGCCAAGGCTTTGGTTGAGCTGCTCAAGGCTCTGGCGAAGTTTTTCATCGTCTTGTTCGTGGCGTTGGCGGTCCTGTCGTCGGACATCGATGATCTGTTGCGCATCGCCCACGAGCCATTGGACATGGCGATCATTCACAGCTTGCAGGTGGTCGGCTGGAGTACCTTGTGGATGGCTTGCGGGCTGATCATCATCGCCGTGGTCGACGTGCCGGTGCAGCTCTGGGAAAGCCACAAGAAGCTGCAGATGACCAAGCAGGAAGTGCGCGACGAGCACAAGGATCAGGAAGGTAAACCAGAGGTCAAGCAGCGCATTCGCCAGTTGCAACGCGAGATGTCGCAGCGGCGGATGATGGCGGCCATTCCCGAGGCCGACGTGGTCATCACCAACCCGACTCACTATGCCGTAGCCCTCAAGTACGACCCGGACAAAGGCAATGCGCCGGTGCTGTTGGCCAAGGGTAGCGATTTCCTTGCCTTGAAAATCCGCGAAATCGCCGTGGCCAACAATGTGCTGCTGCTCGAATCGCCGGCGCTGGCGCGTTCGATCTACTACTCCACCGAGCTGGAGCAGGAAATCCCCGGTGGGCTGTATCTGGCGGTCGCCCAAGTACTGGCCTACGTCTACCAGATTCGCCAGTACCGCGCCGGCAAGGGCAAACGCCCGGATCCGCTCCAGGATGATTTGCCGATTCCACCGGATTTGCGGCGTGATGCCTGAGAGAAAATTGTGATTTCGCAAGTACTGTGCGGACAAGCATCATCGACGTTGTAATCTGTTGTTAATTCAGGCCGCACCTCTTGGTCTGTTGGTGTGGCGAGCATAGGCGAGCACGTTTTGTGAGATATGCCCCTCCCAACGTATGCGATAACTTTGTGCTCGCCTTTCCAAATAAGGCTTAACTGTTTCAAGCCGCCCGTCGGAGAACCTCCTCTACCTGTTACTTTTGATAGTAGACGAGGGGCTGGAACTGCGATGTGATGGCGCCAGGGAAATCGTCCCTACACTTCCCCGCAACTCAGTGGTCTCGACGAGTTTCGAGGGAACAGCAATTATCATGGATAGAGGGTTGAGAACATGGCAGCTAGTGAAATTAAACTAAAATCGATCGAGCCCAGATACGACTTTGATGTCGGTGTACTACACGATGTGCATTTTTTTACACACGGCGGCCAAGGGAGTCTTACCTTGGAAGTCCAATTTTTTGATAAGGAAAAAGAAATGAAATGGGAGGCCTTAACGGCCTATCTAGTAGGACTGGCAGCTAAAAAGCTTAATGCCAATCGATAAGCCTCTCTGCTTGATCTTTGGTTGCAAAAAATCAGAATCCGATACCTAAGCTGGTATCGGATTTTTAATGAGTCCGGCTCGGGCTGCTGGAACTGACCCACAACATCGCCTCTAGCTCTGTCGTGCTGGGTAAAGGCGGCAGTGCCCTATCAATTCAGGTCTGATGGATGACCTATGGAACGACGCAAGACTGAATATAAGCAGTTGGAGGGAACTGTCGGTTATTTGGTGGGGGGCAAGTTGTCTCTTGGGGCGAGCGTTTCGAAGAAATGGCTAGGCAGCATATTCCCGGTAATCTGAATGTTTTTATCAATACTGTCCGGCCCGAACTTGGTGGGCTTATCTATCATATTGGCTCTAACTGTTTTTCCGGTCATGCTGGAAATATTAATTCCAATGAACAACTGTTCAAGATTTTTACAGGCTCGGAAAGTTGTTGTTCCGATTGGTTGGAGGCAAGGTCGCTCGCGGGTGAGCCTCGCTCCCACAGAATCGTAGGCGAGGCATGCCCGCGAGCGACCTTGCAGATGCCACCTCATCCCGCGTCATAACTCCTTGCCGCAAGCCCTTTTTTCGCTGAAGCAAAAGTTGGAAGGCTTCTTGCAATAGCCGCCCTGCGCCTGCTTCAGGCGTCAAAAGTTTGCTTTAAAGGAACGGGGAAAACCGGTGGATCGCTCTCAGTTAATCAACACTGCACGCACAAACGTTGCCGACCTCAGTCGGGGCAATCTGGGCGTGCCGCTGTTGCTGCTGGTCATGCTGGCCATGATGATGCTGCCAGTGCCGCCGTTCCTGCTGGACGTGTTTTTCACCTTCAACATTGCCTTGTCCATCGTCGTGTTGCTGGTCTGCGTGTACGCCTTGCGGCCACTGGATTTTGCGGTGTTCCCGACCATTCTGCTGGTGGCGACGTTGTTGCGACTGGCGTTGAACGTGGCCTCGACACGGGTGGTGATGCTCCACGGGCAGGATGGCCATGCCGCCGCCGGTAAGGTGATTCAGGCCTTCGGTGAGGTGGTGATCGGCGGCAACTACGTGGTTGGTATCGTGGTCTTCGCGATTTTGATGATCATCAACTTTGTCGTAGTGACCAAGGGTGCCGGGCGGATTTCCGAGGTGAGCGCGCGTTTTACCCTCGATGCGATGCCCGGCAAACAGATGGCCATCGATGCCGACTTGAACGCCGGCCTGATCGATCAGAACCAGGCGAAACTGCGCCGGATGGAAGTGGCCCAGGAGGCCGAGTTCTACGGTTCCATGGACGGTGCCAGCAAGTTCGTGCGCGGTGACGCCATCGCCGGCCTGCTGATTCTGTTCATCAACCTGATCGGCGGCATGGCGGTCGGTATCTTCCAGCACGGCATGACCTTTGGCGATGCCGGTCGGGTGTACGCCTTGTTGACCATCGGTGACGGTTTGGTGGCGCAATTGCCATCACTGCTGTTGTCGACTGCCGCTGCGATCATGGTGACCCGTGCTTCCGGCTCGGAAGACATGGGCAAGCAGATCAATCGTCAGATGTTCGCCTCGCCGAAAGCCTTGGCAGTGGCCGCTGGCTTGATGGCGGTGATGGGTCTGGTGCCAGGCATGCCGCACTTCTCCTTTCTCAGCATGGCCGCCTTGGCGGCCGGCGGCGCTTACCTGTTCTGGAAGAAGCAGAACACGGTCAAGGTTCAGGCCCTGCAAGAGGTCAAGCGTCAGCAGGAACTGTTGCCATCGCCGGCTCGCGCCCAGGAAACCAAAGAGCTTGGCTGGGATGACGTGACCCCGATCGACATGATCGGCCTGGAAGTCGGCTACCGCCTGATCCCGCTGGTGGATCGCAACCAGGGTGGTCAGTTGCTGGCACGGATCAAGGGCGTGCGTAAAAAGCTGTCCCAGGACCTGGGCTTTCTGATGCCGACGGTGCATATCCGTGACAACCTCGACCTGGCGCCAAGCGCCTACCGCCTGACCCTGATGGGCGTGATCCTGGCCGAGGCCGAGATTTACCCGGACCGCGAACTGGCGATTAACCCGGGGCAGGTCTACGGCACGCTCAATGGCATTACCGCCAAAGATCCGGCTTTTGGTCTGGAGGCGGTCTGGATCGAAATCAGCCAGCGTGCCCAGGCGCAATCCCTCGGCTACACCGTGGTCGATGCCAGTACAGTCGTGGCAACCCACTTGAACCAGATTTTGTACAAGCACTCCAGCGAGTTGATCGGCCACGAAGAAGTCCAGCAACTCATGCAATTGCTGGCCAAAAGCTCACCGAAACTGGCTGAGGAACTGGTGCCGGGGGTGGTTACGCTGTCGCAGCTGCTCAAGGTCTTGCAAGCATTACTGGCCGAACAGGTGCCGGTACGGGACATTCGCAGCATCGCCGAAGCCATCGCGAATAACGCCGCCAAGAGTCAAGATACTGCCGCTTTGGTGGCCGCGGTGCGCGTCGGCGTATCCCGTGCAATCGTCCAAAGCATTGTAGGCACTGAGTCGCAGCTGCCTGTGATCACCTTGGAGCCAAGGTTGGAACAAATATTGCTCAATAGTCTTCAGAAGGCAGGACAAGGCTCGGAAGAGGGCGTTCTGCTGGAGCCAAGCATGGCAGAGAAACTGCAACGTTCGTTGATCGAAGCGGCGCAGCGTCAGGAAATGCAAGGTCAACCGGTGATTCTGCTGGTGGCCGGTCCGGTTCGCGCGATGCTCTCGCGATTCGGCCGACTGGCAGTCCCGGGTTTGCATGTGTTGGCTTACCAGGAAATCCCTGACAACAAGCAAGTGACCATCGTTGCGACAGTAGGGCCCAACGGCTGAGGTAGTGGTTTATGCAAGTTAAGCGTTTTTTCGCCGCCGATATGCGTCAGGCCATGAAACTGGTTCGTGATGAGCTGGGCGCTGATGCCGCCATCATTGGCAATCGCCGGATTGCCGGCGGTGTCGAGCTGACGGCTGCCCTGGATTACAAATTGTCGGCGCTGGCCCCGCGTGTTCCGAACATGGAGCTCGAGGACGAGCTGCGCAAGACTCAGTCGCGGATCGTGACCGCCCAGGCCGAATTGAGCCTGCGTAGCGACGGCGAGAGCGACAACAGCACCAATCGCCAATTGTTCGCCGGCCTGCCGCTGACCGCCGCCGAGCCACTGATCGAATCGACTTACGCTGAACCTCGTCGTGCTGCACCAGCCCCCGCGCCAGCCTCCGGTGGAGTTGACCCGCGAGCCTTCGATTCGATGCGTTTCGAGCTCAACAGCTTGCGTGAACTGATGGAAGTGCAACTCGGCTCGCTGGCCTGGAATCAGCTGCAAGGCAGCCGTCCGGCCCAGGCCAACCTCTGGCGTCGCCTGCAACGCATCGGTCTGTCCGGCCCGTTGTCGCGCGATCTGCTGGCACTGATTACCGATATTGATGAACCCCGTCAGGCCTGGCGCATGTTGCTCGCGCACCTGGCGCGGATGATCGCCACTCCGCAAGTCGAGCCACTGGAAGAGGGTGGTGTGATTGCCATGGTTGGCCCGGCCGGCATGGGCAAGACCACCACGCTAGCCAAGCTCGCAGCGCGTTATGTGCTCAAGTACGGCGCGCAAAACATCGCGCTGGTGAGCATGGACAGCTATCGCATCGGCGCTCAGGAACAGCTCAAGACCCTGGGCCGCATCCTCAACGTGTCGGTCACCCACGTCGACCCGGGCCAATCGCTGGTGCAGGCGCTGGAGCCTTTGCTGCGCAAACGCGTGGTGCTGATCGATACCGCCGGCCTGCAAGCCAGCGATCCGGCACTGCGCATGCAGCTCGAAAGCCTGGCCGGACGGGGCATCAAATCAAAAAATTATCTGGTCTTGGCAACCACTAGCCAGAAACAGGTTCTAACCGCCGCTTATCACAGTTACAAACGTTGCGGCCTTGCCGGCTGCATCCTGACTAAACTGGATGAAACGGCAAGCTTGGGCGAGGTGTTGAGCCTGGCCATCAGTCATGAACTGCCGGTGGCTTACCTGACCGATGGTCCGCGGATTCCGGATGATTTGCATCTGCCGCGTCGTCATCAGTTGGTCAGCCGCGCCGTTAGCGTGCAAATGCAGGAAGAACCCAGCGAAGAAGCCATGGCTGACATGTTCGCTGATATTTACCACAGCCCGACCAAGCAGGTTGGCTGAGGTACTAATGAACAGTTTTTGTACCTACATCGATGGTCTGCCATGCATTGTTCTGTTGATGAACGCGCAGCCAGTAATGTGGCCTCCGTCTAAGTAAGACAAGGTAAAGAAATAACATGGGCAGCATGCATCCCGTACAGGTGATCGCGGTGACCGGCGGCAAAGGTGGCGTCGGGAAGACTAACGTGTCAGTGAACTTGTCCCTGGCTCTAGCTGAGCTCGGCCGGCGCGTCATGCTGCTGGATGCCGATCTGGGACTGGCGAACGTCGACGTCCTGCTGGGACTGACACCCAAACGCACGCTGGCCGACGTGATCGAAGGCCGCTGTGAGCTGCGCGACGTGCTGTTGCAAGGACCCGGCGGCATCCGCATCGTCCCGGCGGCGTCCGGCACCCAGAGCATGGTTCATTTGAGCCCGGCCCAGCATGCCGGCCTGATCCAGGCTTTCAGCGACATCGGCGACAACCTCGACGTATTGGTGATCGACACCGCTGCGGGTATTGGTGACTCGGTAGTCAGTTTCGTTCGCGCAGCCCAGGAAGTGCTGCTGGTGGTGTGCGATGAGCCGACCTCGATTACCGACGCCTACGCGCTGATCAAATTGCTGAATCGCGACTACGGCATGAACCGCTTCCGCGTCCTGGCCAACATGGCGCAGAGCCCGCAGGAAGGCCGCAATCTGTTCGCCAAGTTGACCAAGGTCACGGATCGTTTCCTCGACGTCGCCTTACAGTACGTTGGTGCCGTGCCTTACGACGAAAGCGTGCGCAAGGCCGTGCAGAAGCAGCGTGCTGTCTACGAAGCCTTCCCGCGTTCCAAATGCGCCCTGGCATTCAAGGCCATTGCGCAGAAGGTCGATACCTGGCCACTGCCGGCCAACCCGCGTGGGCACCTGGAGTTTTTCGTCGAACGCCTCGTGCAACAGACCGCAGGACCCGTCCTATGACAGCCAGTGGCTACAACCTCTACAAGAAGTCGGCACGTGACGCGCAGTACGAGCTGATCGAGCGTTACGCACCACTGGTCAAACGCATTGCCTATCACTTGCTGGCGCGTTTGCCGGCCAGTGTCCAGGTCGAAGACCTGATCCAGGCCGGGATGATCGGCCTGCTTGAAGTATCAACCAAATACGACGCCAGCAAAGGCGCGAGCTTCGAGACGTACGCGGGCATTCGAATCCGCGGCGCGATGCTCGATGAAGTGCGCAAGGGGGACTGGGCGCCACGTTCGGTTCACCGCAATACCCGCATGGTCAGCGACGCAATTCGCTCGATTGAAGCTAAAACCGGCCGTGACGCTAAAGATCACGAAGTTGCGGCCGAACTCCAATTGAGTCTCGACGATTATTACGGGATTTTGAACGACACCCTCGGTAGCCGGTTATTCAGTTTCGACGATCTGTTGCAGGACGGCGAACACGAAGGGCTGCACGAGGATGGCGCCAGTGCTCATCTCGAGCCGTCACGCGATCTGGAAGATGAACGCTTCCAGGCGGCGCTGGCGGACGCGATTGCCAATTTGCCGGAGCGTGAGCGACTGGTGTTGGCGCTGTACTACGACGAAGAGTTGAATCTCAAGGAAATCGGTGAGGTCCTGGGGGTCAGCGAATCGCGGGTCAGCCAGTTACACAGCCAGTGCGCGGCCCGTTTGCGGGGGCGTTTGGGGGAGTGGCGAGCGCGCTGACAGGCAGTGTGGGGACACTGCGAACGAGGTGGGTACGGCATTTTGCTGCATCGGCCACGGCCCGTTGTAATCCATACAACTGTTGAGTGTTACGCCGAATTGATTTAACGGCGCGTTCAGGTGCTGCGCGCGTTTTAAGACTGCTTGGAGGTCGAATTGGACAAGAATATGAAAATCCTCATTGTTGATGACTTCTCAACGATGCGGCGGATCATAAAAAACCTGTTGCGTGACCTTGGGTTCACCAACACGGTCGAGGCGGATGACGGTATTACCGCGATTCCGGTCCTCAACAGCGGGAGCATCGACTTTCTGGTAACGGACTGGAACATGCCCGGCATGACCGGTATTGATCTGCTGCGCCACGTGCGTGCCGATGAAAAACTCAAACACCTGCCGGTGTTGATGGTCACGGCCGAAGCCAAGCGCGAGCAAATCATCGAAGCCGCTCAGGCGGGCGTGAACGGCTATGTGGTCAAGCCATTCACGGCTCAAGCGTTGAAAGACAAGATTGAAAAGATCTTCGAACGCATCGGTTGATGTGCAAAGCCAGTCCGTCACGGGGGAGCTATGGAGCATAACGAATCTTCACAGGGTGATTTTGAGTCGACCCTGAAAAAACACGCGGTCGAACTGGTCGAAAGCCTTGAAAAAGGCAGGTTCGGCGACGCTGTGCAACTGATCCATGAGCTCAACCAGACCCGTGACCGCGGCCTGTATCAGGAAGTGGGCAAGCTCACTCGCGAGCTGCATAGCGCGATCGTCAATTTCCAGATTGACCCGCACATGCCGCAAGCCGAGGAAGTGTCTCAGATCACGGATGCCACCGAGCGCCTGGGGTATGTGGTCAAGCTGACCGAGGCCGCGGCCAACCGCACCATGGACCTGGTGGAAAACGCCACACCGCTGATCAACAGCCTGAGCGACGAAGCTCAGGCGCTGAGCACGGATTGGGGACGGTTCATGCGTCGCGAAGTCGGGGCCGAAGAGTTCCGCGAACTGGCTCGGCGGGTCGACGGTTTCCTGACCCGCAGCAGTGAAGACAACCGCATCGTGTCGAGCAACCTCAACGACATTCTGCTGGCCCAGGATTACCAGGACCTCACCGGTCAGGTGATCAAGCGCGTGACCCAGTTGGTCACCGAAGTTGAAAGCAACCTGCTCAAGCTCGTGCTCATGGCCAGTCAGGTCGACCGCTTTGCGGGTATCGAACATGACCGTGAAGCGATGCTGGCTGAAAAAGATCCGCAAAAACATCTCTCTCAGGGTGAAGGTCCGCAGATTCATGCCGATAAAAGAGAAGACGTTGTGTCCGGTCAGGACGATGTGGACGATTTGTTATCCAGCCTAGGATTCTAGAGTTTTGGCATTTTAGGTTTTTTAGGTTTTTAGACCTCAGGAGCACCCCCCTTAATGAGCTTCGGCGCCGATGAAGAGATCCTTCAGGATTTCCTGGTTGAGGCCGGCGAGATTCTAGAGCAACTGTCCGAACAACTGGTCGAGCTTGAAAGCCGACCGGATGATGCGGATTTGCTCAATGCAATTTTTCGCGGTTTTCACACTGTAAAAGGGGGCGCCGGCTTCCTCCAGCTCAACGAGTTGGTGGAGTGCTGTCACATCGCCGAGAACGTGTTCGACATCCTGCGCAAGGGTGAACGACGCGTCGACTCGGAACTGATGGACGTGGTTCTCGAGGCACTGGACGCGGTGAACGGCATGTTCAGCGAAGTCCGCGAACGCAGCCCGATCACGGCTGCCACGCCTGAGTTGCTTGCAGCGTTGGCCCGTCTGGCCGAGCCGCAAACCGCCGATGAGTCGGCACCGGTCGCCGAGGTGGTGGAAGAACCTGCCGCTGAAGAATCGGGCGACATTACGGATAACGAATTCGAACAATTGCTGGACTCGCTGAATGCCGTCAAGGCTCAAGCCGAGGCTCCAGCGGCTGCGCCAGTGCCGACCAGCGACGCCTCTGCCAGCGACGAAATCACCGATGCCGAGTTCGAGTCGTTGCTCGATCAATTGCACGGCAAAGGCCAGTTCGCCCCCGATGCAGTGGTCGCGGCGCCCGCCGCACCGGCGGCCCCGAAAGCGGCAGGCGACAGCTCCGACATCACCGACGACGAGTTCGAAGCACTGCTCGACCAGTTGCACGGCAAAGGCAACTTTGCGGTCGATGCATTGGAGTCGGCGATTGCTTCGGCTCCGGCCCCGGCTGCGCCAACCGCTAAAGCGGCCGGCGACGATCTGATCTCCGATCACGAGTTCGAATCACTGCTCGACGAATTGCATGGCAAAGGCAAGTTCACCGAGGTTGGCACTGGCGCAGTGGTTTCTGCTCCTGTCGCCAAGGCGCCAGCACCGGTTGCGAAACCTGTGGCCAAAGCGCCCGAGCCAAAAGCCGAAGCGCCGAAACCGGCCGCCGCTGCTGCACCGGCACCTGCTCGTGCCCCGACCGCACCGCCACCGGAAAAACCGGCCAGCGAAGCCGAGACCACCGTGCGGGTCGATACCGCGCGTCTCGACGAGATCATGAACATGGTCGGCGAGCTGGTACTGGTGCGTAACCGCCTGGTCCGCCTGGGCCTCAACAGCGGCGACGAAGCCATGTCCAAGGCCGTGTCGAACCTCGACGTGGTCACGGCCGACCTGCAAACCGCGGTCATGAAGACCCGGATGCAGCCGATCAAGAAAGTCTTCGGGCGCTTCCCGCGTCTGGTTCGCGACCTGGCTCGCCAGCTCAAGAAAGAGATCAACCTGGAGCTGGTCGGTGAAGAAACCGACCTCGACAAGAACCTCGTCGAGGCCCTGGCCGACCCGCTGGTCCACTTGGTGCGCAACTCGGTCGACCACGGTATTGAAGAGCCGGCTGAGCGCGAAGCGATGGGCAAGCCTCGCAGCGGCAAGGTGATTCTGTCCGCGGAACAGGAAGGCGACCATATCCTGCTGTCCATCTCCGATGATGGCAAAGGCATGGACGCCGATGTTCTGCGCGGTATCGCCGTGAAGAAAGGCCTGATGGACAAGGATGCGGCGGACCGTCTCAGCGAGACCGATTGCTTCAACCTGATCTTCGCTCCGGGGTTCTCGACCAAGACCGAGATTTCCGATGTCTCCGGGCGCGGCGTGGGCATGGACGTGGTGAAAACCAAGATTGCCCAGCTCAACGGCACCATCAATATCTACTCGACCAAGGGCAAGGGCTCGAAGATCGTCATCAAGGTCCCGTTGACCCTGGCGATCATGCCGACGCTGATGGTCATGCTCGGCAACCAGGCGTTCGCGTTCCCGCTGGTGAACGTCAACGAGATCTTCCACCTCGACCTGTCGCGCACCAACGTGGTGGATGGCCAGGAAGTGGTGATCGTGCGGGACAAGGCGTTGCCGCTGTTCTACCTCAAGCGCTGGCTGGTCAGCTCCGCCGCTCACGAAGAGCAGCGCGAAGGCCATGTGGTGATCCTTTCGGTGGGCACTCAGCGGATCGGCTTCGTCGTCGATCAACTGGTGGGCCAGGAAGAAGTGGTCATCAAGCCATTGGGCAAAATGCTCCAGGGAACCCCGGGCATGTCCGGCGCCACCATTACCGGTGACGGCCGCATTGCGCTGATTCTCGATGTTCCGAGCATGCTCAAGCGTTACGCCGCACGGCGTATTTGATTCTGCGGGAGCGGGGCGACTGAGCCTCGCCCCGTCTAACGGAGTGTTTATGGCAGTCAAAGTCCTGGTGGTGGACGATTCGGGGTTTTTCCGCCGCCGCGTCTCGGAAATTCTTTCAGCGGATTCCAATATCCAGGTCGTCGGTACGGCGACCAACGGCAAAGAGGCGATCGATCAGGCGCTGGCGCTCAAGCCAGACGTGATCACCATGGACTACGAGATGCCGATGATGGATGGCATCACGGCAGTGCGGCACATCATGCAGCGCTGCCCGACCCCGGTGTTGATGTTCTCCTCGCTGACTCACGAAGGCGCGCGGGTCACCCTCGATGCGCTGGACGCTGGCGCGGTGGATTTCCTGCCGAAGAATTTCGAAGACATCTCGCGTAACCCGGAGAAGGTCAAGCAACTGCTGTGCGAGAAAATTCTCAGCATCTCGCGCAGTAACCGTCGTGTCAGCGCCTACAGTGCCCCGGCTCCAGTGGCCGCACCCGCCCCGACACCTGCGCCTTCGAGCGTCAGCAGCTACGGCAGCAGCAGTGCGCCTGCGCGTCCGGCCCCGGCACCGATTCCGGCTCGCAGCCATGCAGCGACGCCGGCGTCGCCAGCGCCGAAACGCAAAGCCTACAAACTGGTCGCCATCGGCACCTCCACCGGTGGCCCGGTTGCCCTGCAACGGGTACTGACGCAGTTGCCGGCCAACTTCCCGGCACCGATCGTGTTGATCCAGCACATGCCGGCAGCCTTCACCAAGGCCTTCGCCGAGCGTCTGGACAAGCTGTGCCGCATCAGCGTCAAGGAAGCCGAGGATGGCGACATCCTGCGTCCGGGCCTGGCGCTGCTGGCGCCGGGTGGCAAGCAGATGATGATCGACGGCCGCGGCGCGGTGAAAATCCTGCCGGGCGATGAACGTCTGAACTACAAGCCGTGCGTGGACATCACCTTCGGTTCCGCGGCCAAATCCTACGGCGACAAAGTTCTGGCGGTGGTACTCACCGGCATGGGCGCCGACGGTCGCGAAGGCGCGCGTCTGCTCAAGCAGGGCGGCAGTGCGATCTGGGCTCAGGATGAAGCCAGCTGCGTGATCTACGGCATGCCCATGGCGATCGTCAAAGCCGAGCTCGCGGACGCGGTGTACAGCCTGGACGATATCGGCCGTCATCTGGTCGAGGCGTGTCTCTGATGGATGTACTCAGCCTTATCGGGATCATCATGGCGTTTGTCGCCATCATTGGCGGCAACTACCTTGAAGGCGGTCACCTCGGCGCGTTGGCCAACGGCCCGGCAGCGTTGATCGTACTCGGTGGGACCGTTGGCGCAGCGCTGCTGCAATCGCCGATGAGCGCCTTCAAGCGCGCCATGCAGATTCTCGCCTGGATTCTGTTTCCACCGCGCGTGGACCTGGCTGGCGGCATCGATCGCGTCGTGAACTGGAGCCTGACTGCCCGCAAGGAAGGTTTGCTCGGTCTGGAAGGGGTGGCCGACGCCGAACCCGACAGCTACTCACGCAAAGGCCTGCAACTGCTGGTGGACGGCGCCGAGCCGGAAGCGATTCGCAGCATTCTGGAAGTGGATTTCTACACCCAGGAAAGCCGTGACATCGAAGCCGCCAAAGTTTTTGAAAGCATGGGCGGCTACGCGCCGACCATCGGCATCATCGGTGCGGTGATGGGCCTGATCCACGTCATGGGCAACCTGGCCGATCCATCGCAGCTGGGCAGCGGCATTGCCGTTGCCTTTGTCGCCACCATCTATGGCGTGGCCAGTGCCAACCTGATATTGCTGCCGGTTGCCGCCAAGCTCAAGTCCATCGCGTTGCGGCAGTCGCGTTATCGCGAGATGTTGCTGGAAGGGATTCTGTCGATCGCCGAAGGTGAAAACCCTCGCTCTATTGAGTTGAAGCTTCAGGGCTTCATGGATTAAGGGAATAACCTCATGGCTCGTCGTCGGCAACCTGAAGAACACGTAAACCATGAACGCTGGCTCGTTTCATACGCCGACTTCATTACGTTGCTGTTCGCTTTCTTCGTGGTGATGTACTCGATTTCTTCGATCAACGAAGGCAAGTACAAGGTCATTTCCGAGGCGCTGATCGGGGTGTTTACCGATTCCGATCGCGCCCTCAAGCCGATCCCGATCGGTGACGAGCGACCGAAGACCGTGACCCCGGCCAAGCCGCTGGTCAAGGACAGCGAACAGATTGACGCCGGCATCGCCCAGGCTGCCAACGATCCGCTCAAAAGCATTGCTGATGACATCAGCGCGGCGTTTGGCGACTTGATCAGTTCCAACCAGATGACCGTGCGCGGCAATGAGTTGTGGGTCGAGATCGAGCTCAATTCCAGCCTGTTGTTCGGCAGTGGCGATGCGATGCCCAGCGACATCGCCTTCAACATTATCGATAAGGTCGCCGCGATCCTGAGGCCGTTCGATAACCCGATCCACGTCGAAGGCTTTACCGACGATCAGCCGATTCGCACCGCGCAATACCCGACCAACTGGGAGCTGTCCTCGGCCCGTTCGGCAAGCATCGTGCGCATGCTGGCGATGCAGGGTGTGAACCCCGGTCGTCTGGCGTCGGTGGGTTATGGCGAGTTCCAGCCGGTGGCCAATAACGCCACCGCCGAAGGTCGGGCGCGCAACCGTCGGGTGGTGTTGGTGGTTTCACGAAATCTCGATGTACGCCGCAGCCTCACGGGTACCGGAACGGCTCATGCACAACCGGATGCCGCGTTGAAGCGGGCTGGCACACAAACTGCACCGGCTCCGGTCAAGTCGCCGGGACGAGAGAGCGCCGTCAATTCTCCGTCACCCGCATTAATACGTTGAGCTATTTCTCGGTCAATCTTTTCGACCGGGAGGAACAATCCGAATGAGAGTCTGGGCAGTCGCCAATCAAAAGGGTGGTGTCGGTAAAACCACTTCCTCCATCGCTTTAGCCGGTTTGCTGGCTGAGGCGGGCAAGCGCGTGGTTGTGGTCGATCTCGACCCCCACGGCTCCATGACCAGCTACTTCGGTTACGACCCCGACAGCCTGGAACACAGCAGTTACGACTTGTTTCTGCATAAGGGCAGTGTGCCGCAAGGCTTGCCCGGTCAGTTGCTGATGCCCACCAGTGACGAACGCATTTCCCTGTTGCCATCGAGCACCGCGCTGGCAACCCTTGAGCGCCAGTCGCCGGGCCAGAGTGGTTTGGGCCTGGTGATCGCCAAGAGCCTGGCGCAGTTGTGGCAGGACTTCGATTACGCGGTGATCGACAGTCCGCCGTTGCTCGGTGTGCTGATGGTCAATGCCTTGGCGGCCAGCCAGCAGTTGGTGATTCCGGTGCAAACCGAACACTTGGCGGTCAAAGGCCTGGAACGCATGGTCAACACCTTGGCGATGATCAACCGTTCGCGCAAACAGGCGCTGCCGTTCAGCATCGTGCCGACCCTTTTCGACCGTCGCACCCAGGCGTCCCTCGGCACCCTTCGCGTGCTGCGCGACAAATACCCGGAAGAAATCTGGCAAGGCTACATCCCGATCGACACCCGCTTGCGTGACGCGAGCAGGGCAGGGCTGACGCCCTCACAATTCGACGGCAAGAGCCGTGGCGTTCTCGCTTACCGCGCACTGCTCAAGCACCTGTTGGCCGCACAACTTGTCCCGGCGGTGGCCTGATGAACCCAACTCCTGTAGGAGCTGCCGCAGGCTGCGATCTTTTGATCTTGCTTTGTGACACCTTCGAATCCGCCAAAAGATCGCAGCCTTCGGCAGCTCCTACGATGGTGTGCGCATGACTCGTCCGGTGAAGATCACCTCGCGTCCGCAACTGGCCCTCCAGTCCTATCTGGACGCATTGCTGCAGGACGCGACCGAAGAGTTGTTGCCAGAAGTCGAGGCGCTGCCCGAGGTTGTCGAGGTTGTCGAGGTTGAGGCCGCGCTGGATGAGTTTCAGGCTGCCGTGCTTGAAGAGCAGGCCCGTGATGCGCAGAAACCGGCCGTGGCCGCTGCACCCATCGTTGCGCCAGTGGTGAAAGCACCGCTGGCCGTGATCGACGCGCCGGCACCGATTCTGGCGCCCGTGTCGACGATTGCACCCCTGCTGCAAGCATTGGTGCCGCCGTTGGTTGAAGTTCATCTGCCGCCCAGCAACACGCCGCCACCGGTGGAAACCGACGGTCGTCCGACATGGGCTGCCGAGCCGTTCGAGTGCCTGTTGTTCGACGTCGCCGGGTTGACCCTGGCGGTGCCGCTGGTGTGCCTGGGCTCGATTTATTCCCTGGCCGGTCACGAGCTGACGCCGTTGTTCGGCCAGCCGGAATGGTTCCTCGGGATCCTGCCGAGCCAGGCCGGCAACCTGAAAGTGCTGGATACCGCGCGCTGGGTCATGCCGGATCGTTATCGCGATGATTTCCGCCAGGGCCTGCAATACGTCATTTCGGTTCAGGGCTACGAGTGGGGGCTGGCGGTGCATCAGGTCAGCCGCTCATTGCGCCTGGACCCGAACGAAATCAAATGGAGAAGTCATCGAGGTCAGCGGCCATGGCTCGCCGGCACGGTGATTGAGCACATGTGTGCGCTGCTGGACGTTTCTGCCCTGGCCGAGTTGATCGCCAGCGGCGGGGCAAAGCACATGAGCGGCAGCAAGCCACTTCACAAACCGACATAGCTGCCGACATAACAAGTATGCGACGGCATTGTTGAATGCTGCCTACAGAACACACACCGCCAGAGGCGGTTTTTCGAGGGGTCAGGGTATGAGTAATCAAGCGACGAATGCAAAAGGTTCTGAAGATCCGATCCTGCAATGGGTAACCTTCAAACTGGACAACGAAACCTACGGCATCAACGTGATGCGCGTTCAGGAAGTCCTGCGTTACACCGAAATCGCCCCGGTCCCGGGTGCTCCGAGCTACGTACTGGGCATCATCAACCTGCGCGGTAACGTGGTCACCGTGATCGACACCCGTCAGCGCTTCGGCCTGATGAATGCCGAGATCAGCGACAACACCCGTATCGTCATCATCGAAGCCGACAAGCAAGTGGTCGGGATCATGGTCGACAGCGTGGCTGAAGTGGTTTACCTGCGTCAGTCGGAAATCGAGACCGCGCCGAATGTCGGTAACGAAGAGTCCGCCAAGTTCATTCAAGGCGTGTGCAACAAGAACAACGAACTGCTGATCCTGGTCGAGCTGGACAAGATGATGAGCGAAGAAGAATGGTCGGAACTGGAGAGTATCTGATTGATTCTTGAGGTGGCTGTCATTGTCCTGTTCCTTTTATGGGCAGGCACGCTGGCGATGTTCCTGGCGTACATCCGCGCTCAGCGGCAGATCGCCGCGCAACAGGCCGAGGGCGATGCGCTGCGCGATCAGCGCATCAAGGACCTGGCCAAACGCGTCGACGACTACCAGAACGGCAACGTGCGCATGGGTGAAGACCTGCACGAACTGCGCGCCGTCGTCGGGCCGTTGCCGGACAAACTGGCGCAGCTGGAGCAGCGTGATCCGTCGAGCCTTTCATTCGCCCAGGCGGCACGCCTGGTGGGGATGGGCGCGAGCGTCAGTGAGCTGACGCAGTCCTGCGGGTTGACCCAGGCTGAGGCGGAGTTGATGAGTAAGTTGCACAGGAACTGAGAAGATCAAAAGATCGCAGCCTCGTTGCACTCGACAGCTCCTACAGGGCGTGCGCAATGGAAATCGTTCCCACGCTCTGCGTGGGAATGCCTCTTGGGACGCTCTGCGTTCCGCTGTTGTGTGACGCAGAGCGTCACGGGCTGCATTCCCACGCAGAGCATGGGAACGATCAGTAATCATCCCCTCGATCGGTGACATCCTTCTCGACCATCGGCGCATGCGGATCATGCCCCTCGGGAAACTTGCCCTTCAAATTCCACGCAAACGCAATGATCTCCGCAATCGTGCGATACAACTCTTGCGGAATACTGTCCCCCAATTCCATCCGCGCCAACAGTTTCACCAGCTCGGCGTTTTCGTAGATCGGCACTTCGTAATCCCGGGCGATCCGCAGAATTTCTTCCGCCAGTTCCTCGTCACCTTTGGCCGTGAGGGTGGGGGCGTGGGTGCCGTCGTATTTGAGGGCGATGGCCTGGCGCGGTGTGGTGGATTCGTTCATGCGGTTTCGTCGACCCAGCGTTGTTCGAGGCGGGTTTGAGGGCCTTGAGGCGGTGTGCCGAGGTGGCAATCCAGATCGCCGACGTTCAGGCCTGATGCCAGCAGGCGTTCGCGCAGCCCGGCCAGATTGCTTTCGATCAGGCTTGCGGTGTACGGGCGCTCGGCCCAAAGCTGGCTGGAGAGGCTGCCTTTGATCAGCTGCGCCTGAATCTGCAATGGCCCCAGCGGTTCCATGTCGAACGCCAGATCGACTCGCCACAATTGTTGCTTGGGTTCGTGTTCGTCGCGGCGTTCGTGCAGTTGTTCTTTCTCAGGTGCTTCTTCGCGCTGGAATTTGACCTGCAATGGCACGATGTCCTGCAGGTTGCGCATGGGGATTTCCAGTTGCCAGGTGCTGAGCAGGCGACCGTCGTCGGTGAGGCCGGTCTGTTCCAGGCTCGACAGTTGATGGCTTTGCAGGCGCGAGACAGCCGCTGCTGCCAGGCGCAGCAAATGTTCCAGATCGCCTTCACCGTCCTGACTTTGCAGCAGGCGCTCGGGGAGCGGGAAACTGGTCGGCAACGGTTTGGCGCTGACTTGTCCAAGCATTCCCAAGGCGCTGCGCACGAAGCTGGGCAGCGCTTGCGCCAGTGTATTGGCGGCGATGATCGCGTTGAGATTGGTATTGGCCGGCAGGCCTGGCGTCAGTTGCGCGATCAGCTTGAGCAGGTCGCCCTTCATGTCTGGCGTCAGCGTCGGGTTTTGCCCGGTCAGCAGTTTCGCTTCAAGGAACAGACCGCTGTTGGCCAACGCCTGGGCCAGGCCTTTTGGTGTACTCAATTGCTGAACGTCCGGCAGGCCGGCGAGCAATTTGTCTACGGCGGCGCGCAGGTCGCTGGAGGTCTGATCCGATGGAGGCAGGTTTTGCAGGAATTTGAGCAAGCCATCCAGAGAGCCCTGGCGACTTTGCTGGCTGACCAATTGCTGCGTCACCGCCAACTGTTCCTGACGGCTGCTCAACGGGACGAACTTCAGGGTCTGGGTGTCCTGCACCAAGGCGCTCAGCAAGGTACCGATGCGCAGTGGCGACGGGCTGTCGATGCTCAGCGTGCTGCCACTCAGCGCGGTATTGAGCAGGCTCACCATCGAGTGAAACACCGTCGGCTGACCCGGCACCTGCGGCATGACCTGAGAGGTCAATACTTTGCCTTGCAGCAAGGTGCCGACCGGCAGTTGCGTCGTGTCGATGCGGGTGAGCGTCGCAACGCTGGAGGCGATGGCCTGTTGCACCGTGACCGCCAGGTTGCCCGCCGATGGCTGGGTAATCGCCAGGCTGGTGCCTTGGGGCAACGGCTGAGTGCTGGTGGCCTGGACCGTGGTCTGGCGGCCGCTGTCGAGGGTGACCTTGAGCAACAGTTGAAAGGTCTGATCCGTCTGCTTGAGCGACAGCACTTCAGCCTTGGCGGTTTGCCCAACGGAGATCAGGCCCTCCATCGGCGTCAGCAGCTTGAGTAGATCACCACTCACCACCAGCGGCCGCGAAGTCGCGGGCGTGGTCGGCGGCAGCGGGAGGATGTTCATTTCGCCTGTCATACGCGGTCACAACCTGAGGAAAATGCACTCTTTAGAGTAGGGCATGGCATGTATAATGCCGCCCGTCTTCGGGGAGTGGCGAAAACATTGCATTTGTTTGACCTGGCTCTCTAGAACAAGCCGCCAATGCATCTATGCTGCATCTCTTTAGCGGCCGCCCTGCCGCCGACTTGAACCGCAAAAGGCCCGTGATCTCTTGACCAGTCCTGTCCTGCAAACCGTTGCCCTTGCCTGTGAGCGAGACCTTCGGCTGCTCTTCGAAAATCTCGAATTGAGACTGGCCAGTGGCGAAATGGTACAGATCAGCGGCCCCAACGGCAGTGGCAAGACCAGCCTTTTACGTCTGCTTTGCGGCTTGATGCATCCGACTGCCGGGCAGGTGCTGCTCAACGGCTTGCCACTGAACGAACAGCGCAGCGAACTGGCGCGCAACCTGTTGTGGATCGGCCATGCCGCCGGCATCAAGGACCTGCTGACCCCTGAGGAAAACCTCAGTTGGCTCTGCGCCTTGCATCAACCGGCCTCCCATGAGGCGATCTGGCAGGCGCTGACGGCGGTGGGGCTGCGCGGCTTCGAGGATATTCCCTGCCATACCCTGTCTGCCGGCCAGCAACGCCGCGTCGCGTTGGCACGGTTGTATCTGGACAGCCCGCCGCTTTGGATCCTCGATGAGCCGTTTACCGCGCTCGACAAACAAGGCGTGGCGCAACTCGAAGAACACCTGGCGGCGCACTGCGAGCGGGGGGGCATGGTGGTCCTCACCACTCACCACACGCTCACCCGGGTGCCTGCCGGCTATCGTGACATTGACTTGGGGAACTGGGCCGTATGAGTGTTTTCGGCCTGTTGGTCGCCCGCGAGGCACGTTTGCTGTTCCGCCGTCCTGCCGAATTGGCGAATCCGCTGGTGTTCTTCGCCATCGTCGTCTCTTTGTTCCCGTTGGCGGTCGGCGCCGGGCCTCAATTGTTGCAAACCTTGTCCCCGGGGCTGGTCTGGGTGGCAGCGCTTTTATCGGTCTTGCTCTCGCTGGACGGGCTCTTTCGCAGTGATTTCGAAGACGGATCGCTTGAGCAGTGGGTCCTTTCGCCGCACCCCCTGCCTATTCTGGTTTTGGCCAAGGTGCTGGCACACTGGGCGTTTTCCGGCCTGGCGCTGGTTTTGCTCGCACCCTTGCTGGCACTGATGCTTGGTTTGCCTGCCGCCTGTCTGCCGGTGTTGCTGCTTTCTTTATTGCTCGGTACACCGGTGCTGAGCCTGCTCGGTGCGGTGGGCGCGGCGTTGACGGTAGGATTGAAGCGCGGTGGCCTGTTATTGGCGCTGCTGATTCTGCCGCTGTACATCCCGGTGTTGATTCTCGGCAGTGGCGCCTTGCAGGCGGCATTGCAGGGCATGCCGGCGACCGGTTATCTCTTGTGGCTTGGTAGCCTGACCGCCCTGGCGATAACCCTGACACCTTTTGCAATAGCTGCTGGCCTGAAGATCAGCGTCGGCGAATAATAATGAGGCCCTGGTCAAAAGTTGATCACTTCTTTTGATGAAAGGCAGGACCCTTGGCTCTTCAAAGCGAAGAGCACCCGTGATGGAAACAGCAATGAACTGGACCTGGTTTCATAAGCTCGGCTCACCCAAATGGTTTTACGGCATCAGTGGCAAACTGCTGCCATGGCTGAGCGTCGCGGCGTTGCTGCTGATCAGCATCGGCGTGGTTTGGGGGCTGGCCTTTGCGCCGCCGGACTATCAGCAAGGCAACAGCTTTCGCATCATTTACATCCACGTTCCCGCCGCCATGCTGGCGCAGTCCATCTACGTGATGCTGGCCGTGTGCGGCATCGTCGGGCTGGTCTGGAAGATGAAGCTGGCCGACGTTGCCCTGCAATGCGCCGCGCCGATTGGTGCGTGGATGACTGCCGTGGCGCTGGTCACCGGCGCGATCTGGGGCAAACCGACCTGGGGTTCGTGGTGGGTCTGGGATGCGCGACTTACGTCCATGCTTATTCTGCTGTTTCTGTACTTCGGTCTTATTGCGCTGGGCAACGCCATCAGCAATCGTGACAGTGCGGCCAAGGCTTGCGCGGTGCTGGCAATCGTCGGCGTGATCAACATCCCGATCATTAAATACTCGGTGGAGTGGTGGAACACCCTGCACCAGGGCGCGACCTTCACCCTCACCGAAAAACCGGCGATGCCCGCCGAGATGTGGCTGCCGCTGCTGCTGTCGGCGCTGGGTTTCTACTGTTTCTTCGGCGCGGTGCTGTTGCTGCGCATGCGCCTTGAAGTGCTCAAGCGCGAAGCCCGGGCGAGCTGGGTGAAAACCGAAGTGCAGAACAGCCTGGAGGCCGCTCGATGAGTTTCGCTTCATTCGGCGACTTTCTCGCCATGGGCCATCACGGCCTGTATGTCTGGTCAGCCTATGGCATAAGCCTGGCGGTGCTGGCCCTCAACGTGGCGGCGCCGATCCTGGCCCGCAAGCGGTATCTGCAACAAGAGGCGCGTCGTCTGCGCCGGGAGAACGGCAAGTGAATCCGCTGCGTAAAAAGCGTCTTATGATCATTCTCGCGATCCTGGTCGGTGTCGGCGCTGCCGTTGGCCTGGCCCTGAGCGCCCTTCAGCAGAACATCAATCTGTTTTACACCCCGACCCAGATCGCCAACGGCGAAGCGCCGCAAGACACACGCATCCGCGCGGGCGGCATGGTCGAGAAAGGTTCGCTGCAACGTTCCGGGGATTCCCTGGACGTGAAATTCATCGTTACCGACTTCAACAAATCCGTGACCATCAGCTACCGCGGCATCCTGCCGGACCTGTTCCGCGAAGGGCAGGGCATCGTCGCCCTCGGCAAGCTCAACGCTGACGGCGTGGTGGTGGCTGATGAAGTGCTGGCCAAGCACGACGAGAAGTACATGCCGCCGGAAGTGACCAAGGCGCTGAAAGACAGTGGTCAATCCGCTCCAACACCCGCGAAGGAGGGTTGATCCATGACTTCCGGCATCTTTATCCCCGAACTCGGCCACCTGGCCATGATCCTGGCGCTGTGTTTCGCGCTGGTTCAAGCCGTGGTGCCGTTGCTTGGTGCCTGGCGTGGCGACCGTCTGTGGATGAGCCTGGCTCAGCCCGCAGCATGGGGGCAGTTCGCGTTTTTGCTGTTCGCTTTCGGGTGCCTGACGTATGCCTTCATGGCGGACGACTTCTCCGTCGCTTATGTGGCCAGCAACTCCAACAGCGCTTTGCCGTGGTACTACAAATTCAGCGCCGTCTGGGGCGCTCACGAAGGTTCATTGCTGCTATGGGCACTGATCCTCGGCGGCTGGACCTTCGCTGTGTCGGTGTTCTCCCGGCAATTGCCACAAGTGATGCTGGCTCGCGTATTGGCCGTGATGGGCATGATCAGCACCGGTTTTCTGCTGTTTCTGATCATGACCTCCAACCCGTTCAAACGCATCCTGCCGCAGATGCCGACGGATGGGCGCGACCTCAATCCCTTGCTGCAAGACATTGGCCTGATCGTTCACCCACCAATGTTGTACATGGGATACGTCGGTTTCTCCGTGGCCTTCGCCTTCGCCATCGCCGCGCTGCTGGGCGGTCGTCTCGATGCGGCATGGGCGCGCTGGTCCCGTCCGTGGACGATCGTCGCCTGGGCCTTCCTCGGTATCGGTATTACGTTGGGCTCCTGGTGGGCCTACTACGAACTCGGCTGGGGTGGCTGGTGGTTCTGGGACCCGGTGGAAAACGCATCCTTCATGCCTTGGCTGGTGGGCACGGCGCTGATTCACTCATTGGCGGTCACGGAAAAACGTGGCGTGTTCAAGAGCTGGACGGTGTTGCTGGCCATCGCCGCGTTCTCATTGAGTTTGCTCGGCACCTTCCTCGTGCGCTCCGGCGTGCTGACCTCGGTTCACGCCTTTGCGTCCGACCCTGAACGCGGTGTGTTCATCCTGATCTTCCTGCTGTTTGTGGTCGGCGGTTCGCTGACGCTGTTCGCCCTGCGCGCGCCGGTGGTCAAGAGCCATGTCGGCTTCAACCTCTGGTCCCGGGAAACCCTGCTGCTGGGCAATAACCTGGTGCTGGTGGTGGCCGCGTCGATGATCCTGCTCGGCACCTTGTATCCGCTGATTCTCGACGCGATGACCGGCGCCAAACTGTCGGTCGGCCCGCCGTACTTCAACGCGCTGTTCATTCCATTGATGGCGTTGCTGATGGTAGTGATGGCGGTCGGCATGCTGGTGCGCTGGAAAGACACCCCGGTCAAATGGCTGATGAGCATGTTGACCCCGGTGTTGCTCGGCAGCGCTGCACTGGCCGTCGTGGCGGGCGTCGCTTACGGCGATTTCAACTGGGCGGTGCTGGCGACGTTCATGCTGGCTGCCTGGGTGTTGCTGGCCGGTGTGCGGGATATCTTCGACAAAACGCGTCACAAGGGTTTGATCAAAGGTCTGCCGACCCTTACCCGCAGCTATTGGGGCATGCAGATCGCGCATTTGGGCATTGCCGTCTGCGCGCTGGGTGTTGTGTTGTCGAGCCAGAACAGTGCCGAGCGTGATCTGCGCCTGGCGCCGGGTGAATCCATGAACCTGGCCGGTTATCAGTTTGTGTTCGACGGCGCCAAGCACTTCGAAGGGCCGAACTTCACCTCCGACAAGGGCACCGTGCGGGTGATCCGCGATGGCCGGGAAATCAGCGTGCTGCACCCGGAAAAACGCCTCTACACCGTGCAGAACTCGGTGATGACCGAAGCCGGGATCGACGCCGGTTTCACCCGTGACCTTTACGTCGCGCTGGGCGAGCCGTTGGGCGAGGGCGCCTGGGCGGTTCGTGTGCATGTCAAACCGTTCGTGCGCTGGATCTGGTTCGGCGGTCTGCTTACAGGTTTCGGCGGTTTGCTGGCGGCGCTGGATCGCCGTTATCGGGTCAAGGTGAAAAGCCGCGTGCGTGAAGCGCTCGGCATGACGGGAGCCACTGCATGAGACGTTGGTTGATGCTGTTGCCACTGGCGATTTTTCTGGTGGTTGCTGTTTTTCTGTATCGGGGGCTGTACCTGAACCCGGCCGAGCTGCCTTCGGCGATGATCAACAAACCGTTCCCTGAGTTTTCGCTGCCATCGGTGCTGGGTGACAAAACCCTGACTAAAGCGGATCTTCTGGGTAAACCGGCATTGGTCAACGTCTGGGGCACCTGGTGCATTTCCTGCCGGGTCGAGCACCCGGTGCTGAACAAATTAGCTCAGCAAGGCGTGGTGATCTACGGCGTCAACTACAAGGACGTCAACGCCGATGCCTTGAAGTGGCTGGCCGAGTTCCACAACCCGTATCAATTGGACATCCGGGACGATGCCGGCACCCTGGGCCTGAACCTCGGCGTATACGGCGCTCCGGAAACCTTCTTCATCGACGCCAAGGGCATCATCCGCGACAAATTCGTCGGCGTGATCGACGAACAAGTCTGGCGCGAAAAACTGGCCGCCAAGTATCAGGCGCTGGTCGACGAGGCCAAGCCATGAAGCGCTGGATTGCCGCCGCTGTTCTGGGCTTGAGCATGGTCGGTGTGGCCCACGCGGCCATCGACACCTACGAGTTCGCCAAAGAAGGCGATCGTGAGCGTTTTCGCGAGCTGACCAAAGAGCTGCGTTGCCCCAAGTGCCAGAATCAGGACATCGCCGATTCCAATGCCCCGATCGCTGCCGACCTGCGCAAAGAGATTTTTCGCATGCTCGGCGAGGGCAAGGACAACCAGCAGATCATCGATTTCATGGTCGACCGTTACGGTGATTTTGTCCGCTACAAACCTGCCCTCAACGCCAAAACCGCACTGCTCTGGTTCGGCCCCGCCGGCCTGCTGCTGGGCGGTTTTGTGATCATCGCCGTGATCGTCCGTCGTCGTCGCGTACAACGCACTGACAGCCCGGACACGCTTTCCGCCGAGGAGCGCGAGCGCCTCGACCACCTGTTGGATAAAACCAAGAATGATTGATTTCTGGCTCGCTGCAGGCCTGCTGCTCCTGGTTGCCCTGAGTTTTCTGTTGATCCCCGTTCTGCGCGGTCGCCGCGCTCAGCTGGAAGAGGACCGTACGGCGCTGAACGTCGCGCTTTATCAGGAGCGCGTGGCTGAGTTGCAGAGTCAGCAGGAAGAGGGCGTGCTCAACGCCGAACAAATGGACACCGGCCGCGCCGAAGCTGCCCGTGAACTGCTCGCCGACACCGAAGGCGTCGAGGCGCCGCGCGTATCGCGTCTGGGCAAGCCGTTGCCATTGCTGGCGGCGATTCTGGTGCCGGTGTTGGGCCTTGGGCTGTACCTGCATTTCGGCGCCAGCGACAAAGTCGAGCTGACCCGCGAATTCGCCCAGGCGCCGCAGTCGATGGAAGAAATGACCCGTCGTCTGGAGCGTGCGGTCGCCGCCCAACCGGACTCGGCCGAGGGCCTGTACTTCCTTGGCCGCACCTACATGGCTCAGGACCGTCCGGGCGATGCGGCGAAGATCTTCGAGCGCACAGTGACTCTGGCCGGGCGGCAGCCGGAACTGCTCGGGCAGTGGGCCCAGGCCCAATATTTCGCCGATGGCAAGAAGTGGTCGGACAAGGTCCAGGCCCTGACCGACGAAGCGCTGAAAGCTGATCCGAAAGAAGTCACCAGCCTCGGTCTGCTGGGCATTGCGGCCTTTGAAGGCGAGCGTTATCAGGACGCCATCGACTACTGGAACCGCCTGCTGGCGCAACTGCCGCCGGATGATAAATCCCGCGTCGCGCTGCAAGGCGGCATTACTCGGGCCGCCGAGAAGCTGGAAGCCAGCGGTGGCAAGGTTGCCCAAGCGCCTGCAGCTAAAGCTGCAGCATTGCTCAAAGTGCAAGTCGATCTTTCGCCAGAGCTGAAAGCCAAGGTCCTGCCGGGTGACAGCGTGTTCATCTTCGCCCGCGCCATCTCCGGCCCGCCCGCGCCGCTGGCCGCCAAGCGTCTGACCGTCGCCGACTTGCCGGCAACCGTCGAACTGGGTGATGCCGACGCCATGATGCCGCAGTTGAAACTGTCGAACTTCCCTGAAGTCCAACTGGTTGCGCGCATCTCCCGCGCTGGCCAACCGACTGCCGGCGAATGGATCGGTCGCAGCCAACCCTTGGCCACCAGCACCACCGCGCAACAAAAACTGATCATCGACAGCCCGGATAAATAACAGGAAGCACCACCATGACCGCCATCGCTCGTATCACTCTCCTCAGTATGGTTTTGGGGTTAAGCGCCTGTGCGGTCCAGCAGCCCGAGCCCACACGGCTGCCGCCAATCCCGCCTTCGGGGCCAAGCACCAAACCGCCTCCAACGACGACACCGAGCAAACCGAGCATCCCGGTCAAACCGTCCAAGCCGATTCCACGCACTTCCGCCAGCTTCGCCCCGCCACCGGGGGGCAACAGTCATTGGGATGCGAAACTCGGCGTTTACGTTCTCGATGATCAGACCAACACCTTCTACCGCCAGCGCACCTACTATCGCTGGAACAACGGCTGGAGTCGCTCGATCAGCCCCAACGGGCCATGGGAAGAGACGGACATCCATGGCGTGCCGGGTGGGTTAGGCAGAAAATTCGGGCAGTGAATGGAAACGGCGATCTGAGGATCGCCGTTTTGCTTTTTGGGGTTTGTGGAAGGCGATTAAAGAATCGCTCGATAGTGGGTCAACGCCTTGCTCGACCGAATGAGGCCTTGGCGCAGCAGCAGATCGAGATAGGTGCCGACATCCATCGGCGGCATCTTTAGCTGTTTGCGTTGCCGTTGTGCTGCCGCGACAACCGCTGCCGGGTCCAGGTCAAAGAGGTTATCGACGAACTCGTCAGGATGCTGGGCCTCGATGCCAAAAGGTCCGAGTGTTTCATTGGGAAAGTCTTTCTGATTAAAAGTCACAATGACACTGGCGTTGCAGCGTATGGCGGCAGCCAGAACATGTCGGTCATCGATGTCGGGCAGTGTGAGCCCTTCGATTAGCTTTTCGTAACCGGATACGCAAGCATCGGGTATGGCCTGATCCATCAAGTCGGACGTGCGATCCAATTGCTCTGTTGTCAGGTCCGGACGGTTTTTCAACAGATTGCGCTTCCATTCGTTGTGTATCTCCAGTGACCATCGCGCCCTGAAACGTCCTGAGAGCGCGAGCCACATCAGAAAGTCTCTTAGGGGCGCTGGGTACAAAACACATGCGTCATATACAGCGGTAAAAGGGGAGTGCCTCACTCGTATCCTGTCCTTAACGCTTGTGCTTGCTCGGCGAGAAGCGTCATTGCTTGCTCACTGGCGGTGTCGCGCCGGTTTTTATAGTCCATCAAATCGGCAAAGCGCACACGTCGGTGCTTGCCGGTTTTGTGGTAGGACAACTCGCCGGACTCCAGCAGTTTGATCAGGTGCGGGCGTGAGACATTGAGTAAGTCCGCCGCTTCCTGGGTGGTCAGTTCCGCATGAACCGGGACGACCTTTACCGCATTGCCTTCGGCCAATGCAGCCAGGATGTCGACCAGCAATCGAAGGGCTGAAGTGGGCAGTTCGACGCTGTGAGCTTCATTTTGCTCGTCGAAAATCTGAATGCGTTGGGTTTCGAACTGAGTCGCGAGATAGGCAGCGAGAGCGCGCTGGCCTTCGATAGCGGCCTGAACTTCGCGCGCCATGGGCAAGTTGATCGGTGGGTGGAGGACTAAGGACATGATGAAATTCCAACATTCTGAGTAGCGATGCTGGAAGGCTATTCGAATCAAAAGAAAATCGCAATAAACGAAACCAGAGCTTGTTTAAGGCTCTTTTGCCAGCAAGGTCTAGACGTAATCGACAAACGCCCGAGCTGGTTCGGCATTGAGGGGTATCAACCGAATCGCCTTCGCGGGCAAGCCTCATACCATTACCCCTAAATGTAGGGGCGAGGCTTGCCCGCGAAGCTTTTAGCGTCCTAAGCCGTTGCCAACGAGCGCCTCTCTGAAACACTCAAAAACCGCAACAACGCCAACAGCGGAAACGCACTACCCACAATCACGATCCACAACCAGCCGCCATGCTCGTACACCGCGCTGGCCACTGAAGAACCAAACGCGCCGCCGATGAAGATGCTGGTCATGTACAGCGCATTCAGACGGCCGCGGCTTTTAGCGTCGAGGGTATAGACCGCTCGCTGGCCGAGGACCATGTTCATTTGCACGCAGAAATCCAGCACCACCCCCGTCACCGCCAGGCCGATAACGCTGTAGACCGGGTGGATGAAGGCGGGCAGGAAGCTCAGGCTGGCGAACAGCAGGGCCAGCAGCGAGGCGATGCGGGTATGACCGGCATCGGCCAGTCGACCGGCGATGGGTGCGGCAATCGCGCCAATGGCGCCGACCAGGGCGAAGATCGCGATCTGGGTTTGCGACAGCCCATGATTACGCGACAGTTCCAGCGGCACTGCAGTCCAGAACAGGCTGAAGGTGGCGAACATGCAGGCTTGATAAAACGCGCGCTGACGCAACACCGGCTGCTGACGCAAGAGCGTCCAGAGCGAACCCAGCAACTGGCCATAAGAAGCGTTGTGATCAGGCTGGCGCTTGGGGATGGTCAGGCCCAGCACAATGCTGATGGCCGCCATTAATACCGCAGCGATGACGAACATCGCACGCCAGCCGAAGTGATCGGCTATTACGCTGGACACTGGTCGAGCCAGCAGAATCCCCAGCAGCAAACCACCCATGATGCCGCCGACCACGCGGCCGCGCGATTCTTCCGGCGCCAGATGGGCGGCCAGTGGAATCAGGATCTGTACCGACACCGAGCTGAACCCCACCAGCAACGAGATCAGCAGAAACACGTTCGGCTGATCGGTGAACGCCGCGCCCAGCAAACTGGCAATCGCCACCACGGTGGTGATGATCATCAAGCGGCGGTTTTCCAGCAGATCACCCAACGGCACCAGGAAGAACAGACCCAGCGCATAACCAATCTGCGTCAGCGAAACGATCAGGCTGGCCATGGTGTCGGTCAGGCCGATGTCCGGCGCGATCAGGCCGATGATCGGCTGGGCGTAGTAGATGTTGGCCACAATAGCGCCGCAGCAGAAGGCGAAGAGCAGCACCATGCCTCGGGTCATTGTGGTGGCACCGTGGGGCGCCTGAGTCGCTGGGTTCATAACGTGGCTCGTTGAACAAGAAGGAATGCGCAGAGGCTAATCGGCTGGCTGGAGCGGCGGAAGGGGGAATAGGGTGATAGTAATCATGCCTCTGAAGAATGATTGAGAGAGGCCGTTCATTGGGTCTCCTGGCTCCCACAAAAAAGGCGACCTATGAAGGTCGCCTTTTCATTGGCCTCAGGAATTACTGACCGCTGTAAATCTGATCAAAAACCCCACCATCATTGAAGTGGGTCTTCTGTACAGTGCGCCAGTCACCAAAGGTCTTCTCCACCGAAAGGAAATCAACCTTCGGGAAGCGATCGGTGTACTTGGCCAATACCGCCGGATCACGCGGACGCAGGTAGTTGGCCGCCGCAATCTCCTGACCTTCCGGCGACCACAGGTACTTCAAATATTCCTCGGCAGCAGCGCGAGTGCCTTTTTTCTCGACCACTTTGTCGACCACGGACACCGGAGGTTCCGCTTCAGCGGAAACACTTGGGTAAATCACTTCAAACTGATCACGACCAAATTCACGCGCAATCATTTCCGCTTCGTTTTCGAAGGTCACCAGCACGTCGCCGATCTGGTTGGTCATGAACGTTGTAGTCGCTGCACGGCCACCGGTATCCAGCACTGGCGCTTGCTTGAACAGTTTGCCGACGAAGGCTTTGGCCTTGTTCTCGTCACCGCCGTTTTTCAGCACATAACCCCACGCCGAGAGGTAGGTATAGCGGCCGTTGCCCGAGGTTTTCGGGTTGGGGACGATCACTTGCACGCCGTCCTTGAGCAAGTCAGGCCAGTCTTTCAAGGCTTTCGGGTTGCCTTTGCGCACGATAAACACCGTGGCTGACGTGAAGGGCGCGCTGTTGTTCGGCAGGCGCGTAACCCAGTTGTCCGGGACCAGCTTGCCGTTGTCCGCCAGGGCGTTGATGTCGGTGGCCATGTTCATGGTGATGACGTCCGCCGGCAGGCCATCGATCACTGAACGCGCCTGTTTGCTGGAACCGCCGAAGGACATCTGCAGTGTGATGTTTTCGTTGTGCTCGGCTTGCCAGTGTTTCTGGAAGGCAGCGTTGTAGTCCTTGTAGAAATCTCGCATCACATCGTAGGAAACGTTAAGCAGGGTCGGTGCAGCCTGAGCCACGCTGCCCAAGACCAGGCCAGCGGCCAGAAGTGAGGCGCCAAAGAGTTTTTTCACTGCGCATTCCTTGTTTTATCAAACATGTTCTATGGAAAGTGTTGGCAATTTGCCAGCAACTATAGCCGGGCTCGCATAGTCCTTTAAAGATTAAAAAGCACTTTGCTTATTCCAGTTTCTTGAACAGCGCGTTGCCGCAACGGGAGCAAAAGGCTGCGCCGTGTTCGTGACTGTTTTTCTCGCAGGTCGGGCAATCGTGTTGCAATTGTTCGCCGCGCATCGCGTTGGCCAGTTCCGCGGTAAAGATCCCTGTGGGCACGGCGATGATCGAGTAACCGGTGATCATCACCAGCGACGAAACCACCTGACCCAATGGCGTCCTGGGCACGATATCGCCAAATCCCACGGTAGTCAGCGTGACGATGGCCCAATAGATGCCTTTGGGGATGCTGGTGAAGCCGTGTTCCGGGCCTTCGATCACGTACATCAGCGTGCCGAACACCGTCACCAGGGTACTGACGCTGAGCAGAAACACCACGATCTTCTGCTTGCTGCCGCGCAACGCCGTCATCAAATAGTTGGCTTGCTTCAGATACGGGCTGAGCTTGAGCACGCGGAAAATCCGCAGCATCCGAATGATCCGGATAATCAGCAGGTACTGTGCATCGCTGTAATACAGCGCAAGAATGCCGGGCACGATCGCCAGCAAGTCCACCAGCCCATAGAAGCTGAACGCGTAGCGCAGCGGCTTGGGCGAGCAGTACAGGCGCAGACCATATTCGATGGCGAAAACGATGGTGAAGCCCCATTCGATGTACGCCAGTATGTCGGCGTAGTTCTGATGAACGCTGTCGATACTGTCCAGAATCACGATCACCAGGCTCGCCAGGATGATCAACAACAGAATGCTGTCGAAGCGGCGACCGGCCGGGGTATCGGATTGGAAAATGATGACGTAAAGGTCTTCACGCCAGTTTTTATTGCTGTCCATGGAGAACGCCTGAACCAAGAATCAGCGAAGCCTAGGTCGATTCTCCCCGGTAGCGCAAGGCGCGCTGTCCATGGCGGCCTGACGCAACACCCGCATACCTGCGCGAATCATCCAGCAGGCGAGGATGAAGGGGGCCGTCAACGTGGCCAGGCCGAGTGCGGCGAACCCCGGTGTGAGCAACACCGCCAGCAGGATTCCCAACAATGGCAGCCAAGGCTGGCGACGATTTTGGCTGAAGGCGAGGGCGGCGAGCACGGTGTTGTAGCCGCTCAAGCCCTGTAAGGCGCTTGAAGTGTCGTGGTGCAGCAAGGCGAAGATGAGACCAGCAGCGGAGCCGAGCAGCGCCCACAGGAAGGCACGACGGTCAGCGATCATCAAACCTGTGGCAATCAGAGCACCGGCCAGCGGATGACCGAGAAACAGCACCTGACCGAGCCCTTTCAATGACGCGGCGAGCAAATTGAGTGTGGTCATTTCGATCAGCGGCGCGGGTTGCTGGGGAGCGGCAAACGACAGTAGCAACCAGCTCATCCCGACAAAGGGCGCGGTGTAGGCGGGCAGGCAATGAAGATCGCGCGAATGCTTGAGCCATTGCTGAGTGAGCATCGCGCTCAGCCCCCCAGCGGCAATGATCAGCGGTGGCAACAGCACCGACCATGGGAAATAAAGGCTCAGCAGCAGACCGAGCAGAATACCGTTGTAACTGAACAGGCCGGCCTGACGATCAGCCTTTGTGTAACCGCGACGTTGCGCGGTGAGCAACCCGGCGACCCCTCCCAGCAACGCACCGCCGAGCAGGGCCGGGGCGCTGAACAGAATCGCCAACAGACACAGCAGACCGCACAGCGGATGGCGCTGGAGAAAGATCTGGCTGAAGCCATTGAGCAGGGCAGTGGCCCAGTCGGGGCATTGGGTGTTGAAATGGTTGGCAGGCATGATAAGGGTCGTTCAGTACAGATCGTTCCCACGCTCTGCATGGGAATGCCTCAATGGACGCTCTGCGTCTGCTCTTGGGACGCAGAGCGTCCCGGGCTGCATTCCCACGCAGAGCGTGGGAACGATCATCGTGTAGGGGTTAAATCAGGGTTTCGATACGCAACGAATTGGTCGACCCCGGCTGCCCGAACGGAACTCCCGCCGTAATCAGCAACGTATCGCCGCGTTGAGCCATGCCCTGTGCCTGGGCAATCTCCAACGCTGTCGAGCACACTTCATCCACCTGGCGCAGCCGATCATTGACCACCGAGTGCACGCCCCACGCCACCGTCAAACGCCGCGCGGTTTGCAAATTCGGCGTCAGGTTGAGGATCGGCACCGTCGGCCGTTCCCGCGCCGCGCGCAGACTCGAGGTACCGGACTCGCTGTAGTTCACCAACACCGCCACCGGCAGCACGTTGCTGATGCGGCGGATCGCGCAGCTGATCGCATCCGACACCGTGGCCTCGGCTTTCGGTCGGCTCACGTCCAGTTGGGCCTGATAGTCCGGGCCGTTTTCCACCTGACGGATGATCTTGCTCATCATCTGCACAGCTTCCAGCGGATACTCGCCGGACGCGGTTTCCGCCGACAGCATCACCGCGTCCGCGCCTTCGGCCACCGCATTGGCGACGTCAGTGACTTCGGCGCGGGTCGGGGCGGGAGAGAAACGCATCGACTCCAGCATCTGCGTCGCCACCACCACCGGTTTGCCGAGTTGGCGGCAAGTGCTGATGATGTTTTTCTGGATTTGCGGCACGCTTTCGGCCGGCACTTCCACGCCCAGATCACCGCGAGCGACCATGATCGCATCGCTCAATTCGGCGATTTGCCGCAATTGAGTCACGGCCGATGGCTTCTCGATTTTCGCCATCAAAAACGCCTTGTCGCCGATCAGTGCGCGGGCTTCGCGGATGTCTTCCGGGCGTTGCACGAACGACAGCGCGACCCAATCCACCCCCAGCTCCAGACCAAAGCTCAAGTCGCGACGATCCTTGGTGGTCAACGGGCTCAGGTCCAGCACCGCTTGCGGCACGTTGACGCCTTTGCGATCCGACAGCTCGCCGCCATTGAGCACCGTGGTGTCGATGGCATCGGCGTACTTGGTCACCACCCGCAGGCGTAGCTTGCCGTCGTCCAGCAGCAGGTCCATGCCAGGCGTAAGCGCAGCGATGATTTCCGGGTGAGGCAAGTTGACCCGGCGCTCATCGCCCGGCGTCGGGTCCAGGTCCAGACGCAAGGCCTGACCGCGATGCAGCTGCACTTTGCCTTGGGCGAATTTGCCGACCCGCAATTTCGGGCCTTGCAGGTCCATCAGAATCCCCAGCGGGTAATTCAGCTGGCGCTCGACTTCACGAATCCACTGATAGCGCTGGGCGTGGTCGGCGTGATCGCCGTGGCTGAAGTTCAGGCGAAAAATATTGACCCCGGCCTGCACCAGCTCACGGATGTCGTCGATCCCGTTGGTAGCCGGGCCAAGGGTGGCGAGAATTTTGACCTTCTTATCAGGCGTCATGTTTAGTGCTCTCGAGAATCAGAATGGCGCGGAAGTCGTTGACGTTGGTGCGGGTCGGCTCGGTGACGATCAGCGCATCCAGCGCGGCGAAATAGCCGTAGCCATTGTTGTTGTCCAGTTCATCGCAGGCAGCGAGGCCGAGGGCGGCAGCGCGGGCGTAACTGTCTGGGGTCATGATGGCGCCGGCGTTGTCTTCGGAGCCGTCGATACCGTCGGTGTCGCCGGCCAGCGCGTAGACGCCGGGCAGGCCTTTGAGGCTGTCGGTCAGGCTCAGCAGGAATTCGGCGTTGCGCCCGCCACGGCCATTGCCGCGCACAGTGACGGTGGTTTCGCCGCCGGACAGAATCACGCACGGCGCTGCCAGCGGCTGGCCGTGCTGGACGATCTGCCGCGCAATGCCGGCATGGACTTTCGCCACGTCCCGGGATTCACCTTCCAGGTCGCCGAGAATCAATGGACTGAAACCGGCCTGACGGGCTTTCACCGCTGCCGCTTCGAGCGATTGCTGTGGGCGTGCGATCAACTGGAAATGACTGCGGGCCAGGCTCGGATCGTCGGGTTTTACCGTTTCCGATGCCGCGCTTTGCAGCCAGGTGCGCACCGAGGCCGGGACTTCGATGTCGTAACGCTTGAGGATCGCCAGCGCTTCGGCCGAGGTGCTCGGGTCGGCCACGGTGGGGCCGGAGGCGATGACCGTGGCGAGGTCGCCCGGTACATCGGAAATCGCATAGGTATAAACCGTGGCCGGCCAGCAGGCTTTGCCCAGACGACCGCCCTTGATCGCCGAGAGGTGCTTGCGCACGCAATTCATCTCGCCGATGGTCGCGCCGGATTTGAGCAGGGCTTTGTTGATCGACTGTTTGTCGGCGAGGGTGATGCCGGCAGCGGGCAAGGCGAGCAGGGCAGAGCCGCCTCCAGACAGCAGGAAGATCACGCGGTCGTCTTCGCTCAGGTCGCTGACCAGTTCCAGCACCCGCTTTGCGACAGCCAAACCAGCCGCATCCGGCACCGGGTGCGCGGCTTCGACCACTTCGATTTTTTCGCACGGGGCGCCGTGACCGTAACGGGTCACCACCAGGCCGGACACTTCACCCTGCCAGCAGCGCTCGACCACCTGAGCCATGGCCGCTGCGGCTTTACCGGCGCCGATGACGATCACCCGACCGCTGCGATCTTGGGGCAAATGAGCTTCGAGGACGTGCTGCGGATGGGCCGCGTCGATGGCTGTGGCAAACAGTTCGCGCAGCAATTGTTGCGGATCGACCGACATGGCGGGCTCCCGGAATTCTTGTTATTGGAGAAAGCTGCTTGCCCCTGTAGGAGCGAGGCTTGCCCGCGAACCGGCCACCTCGGTGTTTCTGCTGCACCGAGGCGATCCCTTCGCGGGCAAGCCTCGCTCCTACAGGGGCGGGTGATGGTGTTATTTATCGCGAATCGAGAAATTCGCCATGTGTTCCAGGCCTTTGATCAGCGCAGAGTGGTCCCAGTTGCTGCCACCGATGGCCGCGCAGGTGCTGAACACTTGCTGGGTATTGGCGGTGTTCGGCAGGTTGATGCCCAATTCGCGAGCACCGGCCAGGGCCAGGTTCAGGTCCTTCTGGTGCAGGCTGATGCGGAAGCCCGGGTCGAAGGTACCTTTGATCATGCGTTCGCCGTGCACTTCAAGGATCTTCGACGACGCGAAACCGCCCATCAGCGCTTCACGCACCTTGGCCGGATCGGCACCGTTTTTCGAGGCGAACAGCAGGGCTTCGGCCACGGCCTGGATGTTCAGCGCAACGATGATTTGGTTCGCCACTTTCGCGGTTTGACCGTCGCCGTTGCCACCAACCAGGGTGATGTTCTTGCCCATGGCCTGGAACAGCGGCAGAGCGCGTTCGAAGGCATCGGCATCGCCGCCGACCATGATGCTCAGGGTCGCAGCCTTGGCGCCGACTTCGCCGCCGGAAACCGGGGCGTCGAGGTACTGCGCGCCTTTCTCGTTGATTTTGGCTGCGAAGGCTTTAGTGGCAGTCGGCGAGATCGAACTCATGTCGATCACCACTTTGCCCTTGCTCACGCCAGCCGCAACGCCATCGGCGCGGAACAGCACGTCATCGACCTGCGGGGTATCCGGGACCATGACGATGATGAATTCAGCTTCCTGGGCCACTTCTTTCGGGTTCGCCAGGGCGACGGCACCAGCGGCCACCAGGTCGGCAGGCGCGGGGTCGTGGTGCGCCGACAGGAACAGGCTGTGACCGGCTTTCTGCAGGTTCAACGCCATTGGGTGGCCCATGATGCCGGTGCCGATAAATCCGATTTTAGCCATGAGAAAATCCTCTTGTTTTTGTGTCGCCAAATAATGTGCGCGTGGCTGAGGTAGACACATCCTGTGGCGAGGGAGCTTGCTCCCGCTGGGTTGCGAAGCGACCCCGAACCAACCGCCTCGATGTGTCAGGTAAAACTTGCTCGCAGGTTTTACGACTGCTTCGCAGCCGAGCGGGAGCAAGCTCCCTCGCCACAATGGTTCTGTTTCAACTTCAAATCGCGTTATGGGTTTTCAACCAGCCCAGGCCCGCTTCAGTGGTGGTCAGCGGCTTGTATTCGCAGCCGATCCAGCCCTGATAACCGATGCGATCCAGGTGTTCGAACAGGAAGTGGTAGTTGATTTCACCGGTGCCCGGTTCGTTGCGCCCTGGGTTGTCGGCCAACTGGATGTGGTTGATCTCGCCCAGGTGCGCGGCCATGGTGCGGGCCAGGTCGCCCTCCATGATTTGCATGTGATAGATATCGTATTGCAGGAACAGGTTGGCGCTGCCGACCTGCTCGCGAATCGACAGGGCTTGCGCCGTGTTGTTCAGGTAGAAGCCCGGGATGTCACGGGTGTTGATCGCTTCCATCACCAGTTTGATGCCCGCCGCTTGCAGCTTGTCGGCCGCGTACTTGAGGTTGGCGACGAAGGTCTTTTCCACGGTGGCATCGTCGACACCTTGCGGACGAATACCGGCCAGGCAGTTGATCTGGGTGTTGCCCAGCACTTTGGCGTAAGCGATGGCCAGATCGACACCGGCGCGGAATTCTTCGACCCGATCCGGCAGGCACGCAATACCGCGCTCGCCCTTGGCCCAGTCACCGGCCGGCAGGTTGAACAGCACCTGGGTCAAGCCATTGGCATCGAGCCTGGCCTTGATTTCGGCGGAGCTGAAATCGTAGGGAAACAGGTATTCGACACCACTGAAGCCGGCCTTGGCGGCAGCGTCGAAACGGGCAAGAAAATCCTGCTCGGTGAACAGCATGGACAGGTTGGCTGCGAAACGCGGCATGGTGGTCTCCCGTATAGGTGTGGTCGTCGTTCCCAGATCCCTGTGGGAGCGGGCTTGCTCGCGAAAGCGGTGTGTCAGGCGACATCAATGTTGACTGTGCCGCCGCCTTCGCGAGCAAGCCCGCTCCCACAGTGGGAACGATCAGCAGTTAGTCGAGCAGCGAAATCGCCGTTGGCGCATCGTTGCCGACCAGCGCCAGGTCTTCGAATTCGTTGACGGCGTTGATCTCGGTGCCCATGGAAATGTTGGTCACGCGCTCCAGAATGATTTCGACGATCACCGGCACCTTGAACTCCTCGATCAGTTCCTGAGCCTTGCGCAGGGCAGGCTGGATCTGAGCCGGTTCGAACACCCGCAACGCCTTGCAACCCAGGCCTTCGGCGACAGCGACGTGGTCGACACCGTAACCGTTGAGTTCCGGAGCGTTGAGGTTGTCGAAAGACAACTGCACGCAGTAGTCCATGTCGAAACCGCGCTGAGCCTGACGGATCAAACCCAGGTACGAGTTGTTTACGACAACATGGATGTACGGCAGCTTGAACTGCGCGCCTACTGCCAGTTCTTCGATCATGAACTGGAAGTCATAATCCCCAGACAGTGCCACAACCTTACGGGTCGGATCAGCCTTGACCACGCCGAGTGCGGCCGGAATGGTCCAGCCCAACGGGCCGGCCTGGCCGCAGTTGATCCAGTGACGCGGTTTGTAGACGTGCAGGAACTGCGCGCCGGCAATCTGCGACAGACCGATAGTGCTGACGTAGCAGGTGTCCTTACCGAAGACCTGGTTCATCTCTTCGTAAACGCGTTGCGGCTTGACCGGTACGTTGTCGAAGTGAGTCTTGCGCTGCAGGCTGGCTTTGCGTTGCTGGCAGTCTTGCAGCCAGGCACTACGGTTTTTCAACTTGCCGGCGGCTTGCCATTCGCGAGCGACTTCGATGAACACGGTCAACGCGGCAGCAGCGTCGGACACGATGCCCAGGTCCGGGGTGAACACCCGGCCGATCTGGGTCGGTTCGATGTCGACATGAATGAACTTGCGGCCTTCGGTGTAAACGTCGACCGAACCGGTGTGACGGTTAGCCCAACGGTTACCGACGCCCAGCACCACGTCGGACTTCAGCATCGTGGCGTTGCCGTAACGGTGTGAGGTTTGCAGACCGACCATGCCAACCATCAGCGGGTGATCGTCCGGGATGGTGCCCCAGCCCATCAGGGTCGGGATCACTGGAATGCCGGTCAGCTCAGCGAACTCCACCAGCAACTCGCTGGCGTCGGCATTGATGATGCCACCACCGGCCACCAGCAATGGACGTTCAGCCTGATCGAGCATGGTCAGAGCCTTCTCGATCTGTACGCGATTAGCGGTCGGCTTGGCCAGCGGCAGCGGTTCATAGGCGTCGATGTCGAATTCGATTTCAGCCATCTGCACGTCGAACGGCAGGTCGATCAGCACTGGGCCAGGGCGGCCGGAGCGCATTTCATAGAAGGCTTTCTGGAACGCGTAAGGCACTTGGCCCGGCTCCATGACGGTGGTCGACCATTTGGTGACCGGCTTGACTATGCTGGTGATGTCGACAGCCTGGAAGTCTTCCTTGTGCATACGGGCCCGCGGTGCCTGGCCGGTGATGCACAGGATCGGGATCGAGTCGGCCGAGGCGCTGTAGAGCCCGGTGACCATGTCGGTACCGGCAGGTCCCGAGGTGCCGATGCACACGCCGATGTTGCCGGCCTTGGTGCGGGTGTAGCCCTCGGCCATGTGCGAGGCGCCTTCAACGTGGCGAGCGAGGACGTGATCGATGCCACCGACCTTCTGCAAGGCGGAGTACAGCGGGTTGATCGCGGCGCCCGGGATGCCAAAAGCGGTATCAACCCCTTCACGGCGCATCACCAGAACGGCGGCTTCGATTGCTCTCATTTTGCTCATGATTTTGTGCCTCTTACGTTTTGTAATTGTATACAAGTGGCTTTGCGCAGAGTGTATTCATGGCGGACGGCGCAGGTCAATCCATTTTCTCAAGCAGCTGTTTCATTCGTCGGAAGCCCGAAGGACTGTGGCTTTTCGTCGCATGTGGAGCTTTTCGAGAATTATTGTATACAAAAAAATAATTCATTGTGTTCTATTTGTTGCATCGGATTGCGCAACAGAAAGCAATCCAACGGCTTTCCCAATAACAAAATGAGGACGGCACCATGAGCGCTTTAACCTTGAACGTCGCAGTCAACCTGGCCAACCAGGCCATCTCCGCAGGCCGTGCAATCTCTGCCGCGCCCTTGACCATTGCCGTGCTGGACGCCGGCGGCCACTTGATAACGCTGCAACGCGAAGACGGCGCCAGCTTGCTGCGCCCACAGATCGCCATCGGCAAAGCCTGGGGCGCGATCGCCTTGGGCAAAGGCTCACGCCTGCTGGCCCAGGACGCCCAACAACGCCCGGCCTTCTTCGCCGCGCTGAATAGCCTGGGGCAGGGCAGCGTCGTCCCGGTACCGGGCGGCGTGTTGATTCGGGATCAGGATGGGAATGTGTTGGGGGCGGTGGGTATCAGCGGTGATTTGTCTGATGTGGACGAGCAATGTGCGATCAGGGCGATCGAGACGCAGGGGTTGAGGGCGGATGCGGGGGTGACGGCTTGATTATTGGGTGACTGATCTACCGCCTTCGCGAGCAAGCCCGCTCCCACACGGGATCGTCGGTGGACACAAATTGTGTGAACACCGCAGATCAACGGTGGGAGCGGGCTTGCTCGCGAAGGCGATGTTCCAGACACATCCAGCTAAAAGTATGCCCCACTATCCGGTATTCGCTGATCTAGCCTTTTCATGATTTCATCCATGAAGGGGCAAAGGAATGCCTGAACTGTCAGCATCACATCGCCTGCGCATTGGTCGTTATGCAGAGCAAAACCGCATCTACCTACTGACGGCCAATACCCTTGGGCGGGAGCCTGTTTTCAAGGATTACACCTTGGGCAGGATGGTCGTACATCAATTCAAGCAAGCACAGGATCAGGGTTTTGCCGACTCCTTGGCCTTTGTGGTCATGCCTGACCATTTTCACTGGTTAATCCAGCTACAAAGAGGATCGCTGGGACAACTGATGTGTCAGACCAAATCGTTGAGTACTCGATCGATCAATGCGGCGGCTGGCAGGGTAGGCAGCCTTTGGCAACAGAGTTTTCATGATCATGCATTGCGGCGAGAGGAGGATTTGGTGAAGCTCGCTCGATATGTTGTCGCGAACTCATTGCGGGCGGGGCTGATTGAAAAGCTTGGCGACTATCCGTTGTGGGATGCTATCTGGGTTTGATGTGGGACCGAGTTGCCCCATTCGCGAGCAAGCCCGCTCCCACAGTTGATCTCGGTTGTTCACAGATTTTGTGTACGCAGTAGATCCAATGTGGGAGCGGGCTTGCTCGCGAAGGCCGCACCACGGTTTACCGATCCAGCTCACACCCCTTGAGCACCAACCGGATAATCGTCTGCGCCGCGGCTTCATAGTCGGCCTCATCCAATTTGGCCTTGCCGGTAACCGCAGAGATCTGCCAGTCAAAGTCGGCATAGGTCTGGGTCGCAGCCCAGATGCTGAACATCAGGTGGTTGGGGTCGATCGGGGCGATCTGGCCGCGGTCGATCCAGGTCTGGATGCAGTCGATGTTGTGCCTCGCCTGGCCGTTGAGCTGCTCGACCAGGTCGGGGCTCAGGTGCGGGGCGCCGTGCATGATTTCGCTGGCGAACACTTTGGAGGCGAAGGGCAGGTCACGGGAGATGCGGATTTTCGAGCGAATGTAGCCGCTCAGCACTTCGCTGGGCACGCCGTCGGCGTTGAACGGCGTCGAGGCCTGCAGGATTGGCTCGATGATGCTTTCCAGGACCTCGCGGTAGAGATTTTCCTTGGATTTGAAGTAGTAGTAGACGTTAGGCTTGGGCAGCCCGGCCTTGGCCGCGATGTCACTGGTTTTGGTCGCAGCGAAGCCCTTGTCGGCAAATTCTTCACTGGCGGCACGCAGGATCAGTTCTTTGTTGCGCTCGCGGATGGTGCTCATAAACCAAGGAGTTCCTTGCCTGTTCTGGCGGTTGCGCATGGTAGCACCGGCCTCGCGCGGCGCTCAAGAATGCCCCGTCTGGCCTCGGGTCGCGCTATGCTGCGCACCATTCATTCAAGAAGGAAACCTGATTCATGGCAGGAAGCAGTTTGCTGGTGCTGATCGACGACATCGCCACCGTACTGGACGATGTGGCGTTGATGACCAAAATGGCCGCCAAGAAGACCGCCGGCGTGCTTGGCGACGATCTGGCGCTCAATGCCCAGCAGGTTTCCGGCGTGCGTGCCGAGCGGGAAATCCCGGTGGTGTGGGCCGTGGCCAAAGGCTCGTTCCTCAACAAGCTGATCCTGGTGCCCTCGGCCTTGGCCATCAGTGCGTTCATTCCGTGGCTGGTCACGCCGTTGTTGATGGTCGGTGGCGCTTACCTGTGCTTCGAAGGTTTCGAGAAGCTCGCCCACAAATTCCTCCACAGCAAAGCCGAAGATCAGGCCGAACACGCAGAGCTGGTCGAGGCCGTGGCCAACCCGGCGGTCGATCTGGTGGCGTTCGAGAAGGACAAGATCAAAGGGGCGATTCGTACCGACTTCATCCTTTCGGCGGAAATCATCGCCATCACCCTGGGCACCGTGGCTGGCGCTTCGCTGACCCAGCAAGTGATCGTGCTATCGGGCATCGCCATCGTCATGACCATCGGTGTCTACGGCTTGGTGGCCGGCATCGTCAAGCTCGATGACCTCGGTCTGTGGCTGACCCAGAAGCCCGGGCAAATAGCCAAAAGCATCGGCGGCGGGATTCTGCGTGCAGCGCCGTACATGATGAAAAGCCTGTCGGTGATCGGCACCGCGGCGATGTTCTTGGTCGGCGGCGGAATTCTGACCCACGGCGTGCCGGTGGTTCATCACTGGATCGAGAGTGTCAGCGCGGGTGCTGGTGGGACCGGGTTTATTGTGCCGACGTTGCTGAATGCGGTGGCCGGGATTGTGGCGGGTGCGGCGGTGTTGGTGGGAGTGATGGCGGTGAGCAAGACCTGGAAAGCAGTCAAAGGTTGAAGCCTGGCAATACGATCAAGTGTGGGAGCGGGCTTGCTCGCGAAGAGGTAATAACATTCAGCATCAATGTTGACTGTTATACCGCCTTCGCGAGCAAGCCCGCTCCCACATTTGTTTTGTGGTGTTGCCGATGCAATTACTCGGCAACCTGCAGCTTGCGCGACTCGGTGTACACGTAGCGCACTTTTTCATACTCGAACGGCGTATTCAGCTGACCATAGCGGAAGCTGTTCTGATAGCGCTTGTCGATGACGCGAAGTGCCCAGACTTCCGGATGGTTGGAGCTGACTTCGGCCACGTTCAAGAAGTTGATCGCCGATTCACCGGTGTAATCCACCACCAGGCCAGCCGTGTCACGCAGATTCGACGGACCGAGGATCGGCAGCACGAAGTAGGCGCCGCCCGGTACGCCGTAGAAGCCCAGTGTCTGACCGAAGTCTTCGCTCTGGCGCGGCAGCCCCATGGCGGTGGCCGGGTCCCACAGGCCGGCGACACCGATGGTGGTGTTGAGCAGCAGGCGCGCGGTGGTTTCCATCGAACGCTGACCTTTGAATTGCAGCAAACTGTTCACCAGGTTTGGCACATCGCCGACGTTGTTGAAGAAGTTGCTGACGCCGGTGCGCAGGAAACTTGGGGTGATGTAGCGATAGCCGTTGACCACGGGCAGGAACACCCATTGGTCGAAACGGTAGTTGAAGTGGTAGACGCGGCGGTTCCATTCTTCCAGCGGGTCGTAGACGTTCAGCGCGTTGAGCGTCGAACGTTCGAACTCGCGCTGATCCAGCCCCGGGTTGAATTTGAGTTTGCTCAGCGGTTCCTTGAAGCCGTCGCTATCGACCACCACAGGTGCATTGGCTTTGCTGTTGTCGGCGCTGGCGACGCCTGCACAGAGTAACGCTGCGATCAGCAGGGGGTATTTAGCCACGGAAAAACTCCAGCATGGCGTCGCTGTTGACGCGATAGTTGAGGTTGCCGCAATGGCCGCCCAATGGATAAACAGTCAAACGGTCGCCGAAGGTCCGGCGCAGAAACCCCAGGTCGCCAGGGCCGAGGATCACGTCGTCGGCGTTGTGCATGACGGCGATTTTCGGGCTGTCGTGCAGGTAATCCTTGAGTGCATACAGGCTGACCTGATCAATCAGTTGCAGCAGGCTGCCGCCGTCGGTGCGGGCGCGCCACATCGGAATGACCTGTTCGGTCAGGTAGCAGTCGAAGTCGCATTGCAGTGCGCGTTTGAGAAACGGCGTGAGGGTGGTGCCTTCGGTGATCGGGTATTTCGGTGGCGTGATCAGGCCGCGACGATTGATCAGGTCCGAGGTGAAGGCGATGTCCGCTGCAGAGAAACGGAACGAAGTGCCAATCAGCATGGCCATCTGTTCGTTGCTCAAGTGCTGCTTGGACTGCTGGAAGTCGTAGAGCAGGGCATCGTTGAGGTCGATGTAGCCCTTCTGCTGGAAGTAGCGGGTCAGTTTGTCCAGTACCAGTTCATAGAAGGTGGTGCTGTTGTTGATGCCCTTTACCTCTGTCTGTACCAGCTTGTCCAGGTTGGTGACCGAGGTGTAAAGGTTGACCGGTGGGTTGAGCAGCAAGACTTTCTTGAAATTGAAGCTGCGACGGGTTTCATCCAGGTGCGCGACAAATGCCGCATCCAGTGCGCCAAGGCTGTAACCGGTCAGGAAATAATCGGTGACCGGCAGCTTCGGGTTCTGCGCCCGCACGGCCTGCATCACCCGGTACATGTCTTCGGCATCCTCCTTGGTCACGCCCGGTGTGGCGAAACGCGAAGCGGCGGTCATGAAGTCGAAGCTGGTCGGCGACGACAGCTGCACCACGTGATAGCCAGCCTTGTAGTAGAGCTTTTTCAGGTACTCGTTGAGGGTGCTGTCATAGCGTGCACCCGTGCCGGAGATCAGGAAGATCAACGGTGCCGCTTGATCTTGCGTGGCGATGCGGTAGGTGAGTTTCTTCACCGGCCAGAAATTGTCCGGCAGGCTGAATTCACGCTCCGGGCGCAATGTGACGCTGCGATCCTCCTGATTGATATCGTCGTCGAGCGGCAACTCCGGGCGTAACTCCGGCGGTGTCGTGGCGATAGTCGCCTCGAACGGGTTGGTCAGGGGGTAGCCGTAACTGGCGGCATCAATGTCGGCCGCCAGTGCGGACGCACTTAAAATCAAGCCGCCAAACAGGGCGGCGCAGCGCAAGGAACGGAGCATGACTAGATCCCTTAGAGGAAGGTGCCGGATGAAGTTCGCAGGCTATGACCACAGGATTTGCGCCAAAGTGCCATGACGGGCACCAATCAGGCCTGATTTCGGAGCAACGGTAGCTGGACGATACACTTTGCAGCTATTTGATGAACAGTTATCTGTTGATGTCACTTGCTTACCGCGGGCGGGGGATTAAGCTGGCCGCCGATTTCGTTTATTGGAGTGCTTCATGTCCCGCCGTCTGCCCGTGATCCTGTTGCTCGTTCTTCTGCCGTTATGGCTGGCCGCCAGTTATGGCGCGCGTTATGGCTTCATGGAGGATGCGCAGTGGGTCGGCATCTGCGTAGATGAGGCCAGTCGCTGGGAATGCCAGATTCGGTCGAATCTCGGCTTGATGATTCATTTCAAGGTTCTGGGCTGGGTAGCATTGGCTGCCGCCGTGATTGGTTTTGTTCTACCAGGGCGAGCGGGGTGGTGGCTGGCGGTGCTGGCGCTGGTGTTCGGGTTTCCGGCGCTGGCGTTGTACAACACCACGTTGGCGGTGTTTGCGGTGGTGATTGCTGCATTGCGTCTGGTTCGGGCTTCTCGTAGCGCCTGATGGGCAGCCTTCGCGGGCAAGCCCGCTCTCACATTTAACCGCGTTCTCATGCTAGATGCGGTCGAATGTGGGAGCGGGCTTGCTCGCGAAGAGGTCGGTAGACGCGCTGAAGATTATCCTTTGCGAACCCGCAAGCTGCGCCACAACGCCGCCACCATCAACACACTCACCAGCGCCCAACCCCAGGCCTGCTGGTTCTGCAAACCTTCTTGATACAGTTGCGGCGCAATGCCGGCGCCGATGATGAAGGTCAGCAGGGCGATTTCCCGGCGCGGCACACTGACCGGACGGCACAGATACACCAGCGCCGGCAGGATGAACGCAATACTCGGGAAGCTGCGATAACGCGGATCGAACACCAGCTCCAGCATCATCACCGCCGCGGCAAAACCTGCCGCTGCCAGCCACCAGCCGGCACGACGTTCCAGTGCATTGAAGGCGCGTTCACGCCAGCCGGTACGAGCGCTCAAGGCCAGCGCGGCATGGGCCAGCACCAACAGATTCAACCCCGTCAGCAAAGCGACCCACAGCCATTCACTGGCAAACCGTGTGGTGACCCGAGCCAGATCGCCCCAGGCACCCATCGAGCAGGCGGCCAGCGCGCCGAGCAGCGGCAGTACCAGCGCCGCACGGGTGCTGCGAACGCGACCGCCGAGGATCAGTGTGCCGATGAAGATCAACCCACCCAGCGCCAGCCATTGCGACCAGTACGGCACGTTCGAGACTGGCCCGGCGAGTACGCCCTTATCCTGACGATCGGCGTCGAACAATCCCCAGTAACCCCCGACCGCACCTTCGCTGGCGCGTTTCCAGGGCTGGTCAAATGCCTCGATCAGGTTGTAATGCCAGCCTTGCTGTTCGGCCATGATCACAAAGCTACGAATGAACCTGGCTTCGTTGACCCTGCTCGGCAAAGCGGTTTCGCGCTGACGGCCTTCGCTCGGCCAGCCGGTTTCGCCAATCATCACGTCTTTGGGCGCAAATTTGTTGCCGAACACCTGACGCACTTCGGCCACATGCTGCAGCGCGGCGTCGATGTTCGACGGATCGTCTTCCCAGTACGGCAGCAAATGAATGGTCAGGAAGTCCACCGCCGGAGCGATTTCGGGATGCTTGAGCCAGAATTCCCAGACGTCGGCGTAGGTCACCGGTTGTTTGACCTGACTTTTGACCTTGTTAATCAGCGTTGCCAACTGTGCGCCGGTGACTTCCTTGCGCAGCAGGGTTTCATTACCTACGATCACCGAGGTCACTACATCGGCGTTGGCATTGGCCGAGGCGATCAGCAGGTCGACCTCCTTGGCGGTGTCCACCGGGTTGCTGTTGACCCAGGCGCCGATCATCAGCTTCAAGCCGTGCTTGCGTGCCAGATCGGGCAGAGCCTCGAGGCCGGTCATGGAATAAGTGCGGATGCATTCGAAACGGGTTGCCAGCAGTGCGAGGTCGGCGTCCATGCGCTCGGGGCGCAGTTTGAACGGCACATCGAACGGCGACTGGTCTTTGTCGAACGGGGTGTAGGAGGCGCATTGCAGCTTGTGTGTTGCGCTGGCCACGTCCGGCAGGATCACCGGTTTGCCGAGTCCATACCAGAAGCCACCGAGGGCAAAAAGCCCCAGCAGGCAGGCAAATAAATAAGCAAGAAGAGGAAAGCGGGATGTCGCGGGCATGGTCAGGCCGTCTGGGAACAAAGCCGCGCATGTTACCTGCATTTGTCCCGCGCTTGGTGGCCCGCATAATTTTGACATGCAAAGTTCAGGCGGGGTGGCGGATGGATTTGCGACGGTTGCAATTAATGGCCTTCTGATGTCGTTTCTCGATGCCTTGAGGTCGCTGGCAGAGCAGGTCGCAGTGGGCGTCAGGTTGATCATCCAATCGTCAGTACTCCGCTGATGTTTGAACGAGTTTGCGGTGAGGCGTGATGGGGGCGCTGTGCACCATAACAATACGTTGAGCGGCTCGGCATCCGTCGAGCGCAGCACTTTCGGGGAAGTAACGATGAAGATGCGACGACTCTTGGGCGCAGGTGCCGCTTTGGTGCTGGCGATCAGTTCTACGATGGCCAGTGCTGAAGGCAAGGCAGTGACGATCGGTTATGTAGACGGCTGGTCGGACAGCGTCGCCACGACCAACGTGGCCGCGGAAGTGATCAGACAGAAACTCGGTTATGACGTGAAGCTGCAAGCGGTTGCCACCGGGATCATGTGGCAGGGTGTGGCCACTGGCAAGCTCGACGCCATGCTGTCGGCGTGGCTGCCCGTGACTCACGGTGAATACTGGACCAAGAACAAGGATCAGGTCGTCGATTACGGCCCGAACTTCAAGGATGCAAAAATCGGCCTGATCGTGCCGGAGTACGTCAAGGCCAAGTCCATTGCCGATCTGAAAACCGACGACAGCTTCAAAAATCGTATCGTCGGTATCGATGCCGGTTCAGGCGTGATGCTCAAGTCCGAGCAGGCGATCAAGGACTATGGCCTGGACGGCTATACCCTCAAGGCCAGTTCCGGCGCCGGCATGATTGCCGAGCTGACCCGTGCCGAGAAGAAAAACGAATCCATTGCCGTCACCGGTTGGGTGCCGCACTGGATGTTCGCCAAGTGGAAACTGCGTTTCCTGGAAGATCCGAAAGGCGTTTACGGTGCGGCTGAAACCGTAAATAGCATCGGTAGCAAGGGCCTGGATGCCAAAGCACCTGAAGTCGCGAAGTTCCTGAAGAACTTCCAATGGGCGTCGAAAGACGAAATCGGCGAAGTCATGTTGGCGATTCAGGAGGGTGCCAAGCCTGAAGCCGCAGCGAAGGATTGGGTGGCCAAACACCCGGATCGCGTTGCCGACTGGGTCAAATGATTTGATTAGAAGCGTCTAGTCAGTACCTCTCGAGGCCCCTTGGCATTTATGCCAAGGGGCCTTTTGCTTTTTTATGTGTTTAACGCATGCATGAGAAATGGCGACTCTGTCATGTCGTTCTAATACTAAGGTCGTCTGGAACCTGTCCGGCAGCCGCATAGAGTGGATACCGTTCCAACTAAATCTGTGCTGCGAGGATAAAAACAATGAACGACAGCATTTACCTCTCGATTCAAAACAGCCCGCGCTTCAAGGAGCTGGTCAGCAAGAGAGAACGATTCGCCTGGATTCTTTCAGCGATCATGCTTGGGCTGTACTCCGGATTCATTCTTTTGATTGCTTACGGACCGCATATCCTGGGCGCAAAAATCAGCCCCGAGTCCTCAATTACCTGGGGCATTCCGATCGGTGTCGGGCTGATCGTTTCGGCCTTTGTCCTCACGGGTATCTACGTGCGACGCGCCAACGGCGAATTCGACGACTTGAACAATGCGATTCTCAAGGAGGCTCAGCAATGATCCGGCGTCTAATGGCTCTATTGAGCATCGCAGCCTTCGCACCTGGCGCCTGGGCGGCTGAAGCCCTGACGGGTGCGGTACAGAAACAACCACTCAACATTTCCGCGATCCTGATGTTCGTGGCATTCGTGGGTGCAACCCTGTGCATCACTTACTGGGCTTCCAAGAAAAACAACTCGGCCGCCGACTACTATGCGGCGGGCGGCAAGATCACCGGTTTCCAGAACGGCTTGGCGATTGCCGGTGACTACATGTCCGCGGCATCCTTCCTGGGTATTTCCGCCCTGGTGTTTACCTCTGGCTACGATGGCCTGATCTACTCGATCGGCTTCCTGGTGGGCTGGCCGATCATTCTGTTCCTGATCGCCGAGCGCCTGCGCAACCTGGGCAAATACACCTTTGCCGACGTGGCGTCCTACCGCCTCGGGCAAACCCAGATCCGCTCGCTGTCGGCATGCGGTTCGCTGGTGGTGGTGGCGTTCTACCTGATCGCGCAAATGGTGGGTGCTGGCAAGCTGATTCAGCTGTTGTTCGGTCTCGACTATCACGTTGCGGTGATCCTGGTCGGTATCCTGATGTGCCTGTACGTGCTGTTCGGCGGCATGCTGGCGACCACTTGGGTGCAGATCATCAAGGCGGTGCTCTTGCTGTCCGGTGCCTCGTTCATGGCACTGATGGTGATGAAGCACGTCAACTTCGACTTCAACGCGCTGTTCTCCGAGGCGATCAAGGTTCACCCTAAAGGTGAAGCGATCATGAGCCCGGGCGGCCTGGTGAAGGATCCGGTCTCGGCGTTCTCCCTCGGTCTGGCGCTGATGTTCGGTACCGCTGGCCTGCCGCACATCCTGATGCGCTTCTTCACCGTGAGCGACGCTAAAGAAGCGCGTAAAAGCGTGCTGTATGCAACCGGCTTCATTGGCTACTTCTACATCCTGACCTTCATCATCGGCTTCGGCGCGATTCTGCTGGTCAGCACCAATCCGGCCTTCAAAGATGCGGCTGGCGCGCTGATGGGCGGCAACAACATGGCGGCGGTGCATTTGGCCAACGCGGTGGGTGGCAGTATCTTCCTGGGCTTCATCTCGGCGGTGGCGTTCGCAACCATCCTGGCGGTGGTGGCTGGTCTGACCCTGGCCGGTGCTTCGGCGGTGTCCCATGATCTGTACGCCAGTGTGATCAAGAAGGGCAAGGCCAACGAGAAGGACGAGATCCGTGTCTCGAAAATCACCACCATCGCTCTGGCGGTGCTGGCGATCGGCTTGGGTATTCTGTTCGAGAAGCAGAACATCGCGTTCATGGTGGGCCTGGCGTTCTCCATCGCGGCAAGCTGCAACTTCCCGGTACTGCTGCTTTCCATGTACTGGAAGAAGCTGACGACTCGTGGTGCGATGATCGGCGGCTGGCTGGGTCTGGTCAGTGCAGTTGGCTTGATGGTGTTGGGGCCAACCATCTGGGTGCAGATCCTGGGTCACGAGAAGGCGATCTTCCCGTATGAATACCCGGCGCTGTTCTCCATGGCCATTGCGTTTGTCGGGATCTGGTTCTTCTCGGTCACTGACAAGTCCGCCGAAGGTGTGAACGAGCGGGCGCTGTTCTTCCCGCAGTTTGTTCGTTCGCAGACCGGGTTGGGGGCGAGTGGGGCGGTTTCGCACTAAGGCTTTGAGTTTCTATATATAAGCTGAGCTACACAAAATGCCCTGGTCGAGAGATTGGGGCATTTTTTTATTGGGCGGTTATCGGCCCTTGTTTGACTTGCTCGCGAAGGTGGCCTGATAGTCGACTGGGCTCTTTGATCGTGTACATATCCGTTTCTGCGGTTACGGCTTCTATTGGTTTCGCTTTTACAGCGAGTCATTTTGGAAAAGCCCCAAAGTAACCAAAGGGCTCTTACCCCTCCATTCGGTGCCTCGCCTAGGCTCGGCATGCCCTCACTCCGGCATTGCTCCGGGGGCCCGCCGCCATCGGCCATCCATGGCCGGGGGCGGCTACCGCGGCATCCTTGCCGCGGTGCCCCCTACGCAACGCCTGCGTTCGGCCTCTGGGAAAGGGGCGGCAGATCAAGATCAAAAGCCAAAGCCAAAGCCGAAGCAACGGCAACGGCAACGGCAAGATCAAAAGCTTCGCGAGCAGGCTCGCTCCCACAGTTGGGCTGGGTGCATCCGGGGGAAGATTGGTCGGCTGACAGGCCGCCATCGCAGCGATGCAGCGACCCGACAAGCCAGCTCCCACAAAAAATCAGAGCACAGCCGCTCTGCTTTTCACCACTAAACAGGCCGAGCGTTAGCTCGCCTGCAGCTTTTGATCTTGATGCACCGCCCCCTCGAGAGGCCGAGTGGAGGTTCTGCGCAGTGGGCAACCCGGCATGGATGCCGGGTTAGCCGCGTACGGCCATGGATGGCCGATCGCGGCGGGCCCACGGAGCAGAATCGGAGCGAGGGCATGCCGAGCCTAGGCGAGGCACCGAACGAAAGGGGCAAGAGCGCTTTGGTTACTTTCGCGCTTTTCGAAAGTGACCCGCTGTAAGAGCGGAACCGTCAGCAGCCGTTACCGCAGAAAAGGATATGTACCCGACCAAAGAGCCAGTCGGCCCTCAGGCCGCTGCGAATATAACGTCAGGCACAAACAAAAACGGCCCCTATCTAAATAGAGGCCGTTCCCGGTACAGCTCAAGACATTATCGCAAGACAAGTCTTATTCGCGGTCTTCCAGCTTGGTGATGTCGCGCGACTCGTAGCCAGTGTACAGCTGACGCGGACGGCCGATCTTGTACGGGCTGGAGAGCATTTCTTTCCAGTGGGAAATCCAGCCGACAGTCCGCGCCAGAGCGAAGATCACGGTGAACATGCTGGTTGGAATGCCGATCGCCTTGAGGATGATCCCCGAGTAGAAGTCGACGTTCGGGTACAGCGAGCGTTCGATGAAGTACGGATCGGTCAGGGCGATCTCTTCCAGGCGCATAGCCAGTTCGAGTTGCGGATCGTTGGTGATGCCCAGTTCTTTCAGTACTTCGTCGCAGGTCTGCTTCATGACGGTGGCACGAGGGTCGCGGTTTTTGTAAACCCGGTGACCGAAGCCCATCAGTTTGAACGGATCGTTCTTGTCCTTGGCCTTGGCGATGTACTTGTCGATGTTCGAAACATCGCCAATCTCGTCAAGCATGGTCAGAACGGCTTCGTTCGCACCGCCGTGGGCAGGGCCCCACAGTGCAGCGATACCGGCGGCGATACAGGCGAACGGGTTGGCACCCGACGAGCCGGCCAGACGTACGGTAGAAGTCGATGCGTTCTGCTCGTGGTCGGCATGGAGGATGAAGATCCGGTCCATGGCCTTGGCGAGTACCGGGCTGATCGGTTTGATCTCGCACGGGGTGTTGAACATCATGTGCAGGAAGTTTTCCGCGTACGATAGGTCGTTGCGCGGGTACATCATGGGTTGGCCCATGGAGTACTTGTAAACCATTGCGGCCAGGGTCGGCATCTTGGCAACCAGGCGGATCGCGGAGATTTCGCGATGCTGCGGGTTATTGATGTCGAGGGAGTCGTGGTAGAAGGCCGAGAGGGCGCCCACTACGCCGCACATGACGGCCATCGGGTGGGCGTCGCGACGGAAGCCGTTGAAGAAGGTCTTCAATTGCTCGTGAACCATGGTGTGGTTCTTCACGGTGCCGACGAACTGGGCCTTTTGTTCTGCGGTCGGCAATTCGCCATTGAGCAGCAGATAGCAGGTTTCCAGGTAGTCCGACTTTTCAGCCAGCTGTTCGATCGGGTAGCCGCGGTGCAGCAAAATGCCGTTGTCGCCGTCGATATAGGTGATCTTCGACTCGCAGGAGGCAGTCGACATGAAACCAGGGTCAAAGGTGAAACGGCCCGTGGCCGTCAGGCCCCGAACGTCGATAACATCGGGACCAACGGTGCCGGTTAAAATGGGCAGCTCGACGGGGGCTGCGCCCTCGATGATCAACTGCGCTTTTTTGTCAGCCATGTGGCCTCCTATTTATGCTTGAAATCATCAGACAGACCCCCCACGCAGGGCCCGCACCACTATAGTGAGATAAATTCGAATGTCAATTTGCCTAAAGTCTTGCTCCAGAAGGCTTTAACCGGACTTTTTCCTCGAAATTGACTGCCATTTACGCCTTTTATGTCACTTGTGCAATCAGCTATTAGGGGAAGGTGAACGCGTTGTCATTAGTAGCCTAACTGTCTATACTCGGCCACCGACCGCCAGGGGCTTTTGGGCCTGCTTTATTGGGGGTCGCATCCCTGGGTGGTGATTACCTGACCAGTGCACTCCCCAACAACTTTGCCCTGATTGTTAGGGGCTCTTCAGTGTGAAAAAAAAGCCGTGAAAAGCCAACGACCTGTAAACCTAGACCTAAGGACCATCAAACTCCCCATCACCGGCGTTACGTCGTTTCTTCACCGTGTTTCCGGCATCATCCTCTTCCTGGGCCTTGGCTTCATGCTTTATGCATTGGGCAAGTCTCTGGGTTCCGAGGAAGGTTTTGCCGAGGTGAAGGCATGCTTGACCAGCCCGCTGGCCAAGTTCGTAGCATGGGGCCTCCTGTCCGCTCTTCTGTATCACCTGGTAGCCGGTGTGCGCCATTTGATTATGGATATGGGCATCGGTGAGACGCTGGAAGGCGGCAAGCTGGGCTCGCAAATCATTATCGCCGTATCTGCGGTGTTGATCGTTCTGGCGGGAGTTTGGATATGGTAACCAGCGTTACGAACCTGTCGCGTTCGGGCCTCTATGACTGGATGGCACAGCGTGTGTCTGCGGTCGTTCTCGCGGCTTATTTCATCTTCCTGATCGGATACCTCGTTGCGAATCCTGGCATTGGCTACACCCAATGGCACGAACTGTTCGCAAGCAACTGGATGCGTATCTTCAGTCTGCTGGCCCTTGTAGCCCTGGGTGCTCACGCCTGGGTCGGCATGTGGACCATCGCGACTGACTACCTGACGCCGATGGCGCTGGGCAAGTCCGCGACTGCAGTACGTTTCCTTTTCCAGGCAGTATGCGGCGTTGCGATGTTCGCTTACTTCGTCTGGGGTGTGCAGATTCTCTGGGGTATCTGATCCATGGCTAACATTCCAACGATTTCTTTCGACGCCATCATTATTGGTGGCGGCGGTGCCGGCATGCGCGCAGCGCTGCAACTGGCACAAGGCGGTCACAAGACTGCCGTGATCACCAAGGTTTTCCCGACCCGTTCGCACACCGTATCGGCCCAGGGTGGCATCACCTGCGCCATCGCGTCCGCTGACCCGAACGATGATTGGCGCTGGCACATGTACGATACCGTCAAGGGTTCCGACTACATCGGTGACCAGGACGCTATCGAATACATGTGTCAGGAAGGCCCGGCTGCAGTTTTCGAACTGGACCACATGGGTCTGCCGTTCTCCCGTACCGAACAGGGCCGCATCTACCAGCGTCCATTCGGCGGTCAGTCGAAGGATTACGGTAAAGGCGGGCAGGCTGCCCGTACCTGCGCCGCTTCCGACCGTACTGGTCACGCGCTGCTGCACACCCTTTATCAGGGCAACCTGAAAGCCGGCACCACGTTCCTGAACGAGTACTACGCTGTTGATCTGGTGAAGAACCAGGACGGCGCATTCGTCGGCGTGATTGCCATCTGCATCGAAACCGGCGAAACCACCTACATCCGCGCCAAGGCCACCGTACTGGCCACCGGCGGTGCAGGTCGTATCTACGCTTCGACCACCAACGCCCTGATCAATACCGGTGATGGCGTTGGTATGGCGCTGCGTGCCGGCGTACCGGTACAAGACATCGAAATGTGGCAGTTCCACCCGACCGGCATCGCCGGCGCCGGTGTACTGGTTACCGAAGGTTGCCGTGGTGAAGGTGGTTACCTGATCAACAAGCACGGCGAGCGTTTCATGGAGCGTTATGCTCCGAACGCCAAAGACCTTGCCGGTCGTGACGTCGTTGCCCGTTCGATGGTTAAAGAGATCATCGCCGGCAACGGTTGCGGTCCGAATGGCGACCACGTAATGCTCAAACTCGACCACTTGGGCGAGGAAGTGCTGCACAGCCGTCTGCCAGGCATCTGCGAACTGTCCAAGACTTTCGCACACGTTGACCCTGTTGTTGCTCCGGTTCCGGTCGTTCCGACCTGCCACTATATGATGGGCGGCGTTCCGACCAACATTCACGGTCAGGCAATCACCCAGAACGACGAAGGCGTCGACGAAATCATCCCTGGCCTGTTCGCAGTGGGTGAAGTGGCGTGCGTATCGGTTCACGGCGCCAACCGTCTGGGCGGCAACTCGCTGCTTGACCTGGTTGTATTCGGCCGCGCTGCCGGCCTGCACCTGGAAAAAGCGCTGAGCGACGGTATCGAATACGATGACGCCACCGACGCCGACATCAACGCGGCCCTGGCCCGTCTGTCCGCTCTGAACGAGCGTACCGAAGGTGAAGACGTGGCAACCCTGCGTCGCGAACTGCAAAGCTGCATGCAGAACTACTTCGGTGTGTTCCGTACCGGCGAATACATGCAGAAGGGTATTGCTCAGCTGGCTGATCTGCGCGTGCGTATCGCCAACGTCAAGATCAACGACAAGAGCCAGGCGTTCAACACGGCGCGTATCGAAGCGCTGGAACTGCAGAACCTGCTGGAAGTGGCCGAAGCCACTGCTATCGCTGCAGAAGTGCGCAAAGAGTCCCGCGGTGCTCACGCCCGTGAAGACTTCGAAGACCGTGACGATGAAAACTGGCTGTGCCACACCCTGTACTTCCCGGGTGACAAGCGCGTTACCAAGCGTGCTGTGAACTTCTCGCCGAAGACTGTTCCGACTTTTGAACCTAAGATTCGGACTTATTAAGGGTGGCCGCCATGTTGCAAGTCAGTGTTTATCGTTACAACCCTGATCAGGACGCTGCGCCGTTCATGCAGGAATTCCAGGTTGATACCGGTGGTAAAGACCTGATGGTGCTGGACGTGCTGGCCCTGATCAAAGAGCAGGACGAAGGTTTCTCCTATCGTCGCTCTTGCCGTGAAGGTGTTTGCGGTTCCGACGGCATGAACATCAACGGCAAAAACGGTCTGGCATGCATCACGCCGCTGTCTGCCGTCGTTAAACGTAATAAGCTGATCGTTCGTCCGCTGCCAGGTTTGCCGGTTATCCGTGACCTGGTCGTCGATATGAGCATCTTCTACAAGCAATATGAAAAGGTTAAGCCATACCTGCAGAACGACACGCCGGCTCCGGCCATCGAGCGTCTGCAGTCCCCTGAAGAGCGTGAAAAGCTCGACGGTCTGTACGAGTGCATCCTGTGCGCTTGCTGCTCGACTTCGTGCCCGTCCTTCTGGTGGAACCCGGACAAGTTCCTGGGTCCGGCTGCTCTGCTGCAAGCCTATCGCTTCCTGGCAGACAGCCGCGACAACAAGACATCCGAGCGTCTGGCTTCGCTGGATGACCCGTTCAGCGTATTCCGCTGCCGGGGCATCATGAACTGCGTCAACGTTTGTCCGAAAGGCCTGAACCCGACTAAGGCCATCGGTCACATTCGTAACATGCTGCTGCAAAGCGGCGTGTGATTCAGCTGCTGTACCCGTAGGACCGCAGTACCCGTAGATGCTACGGCGCAGGCTTCAACCGGCGCCGTAGTTTTAACCTGAGCAGCAGCTTAAAAGGCTGCCGCTCTTATTTTGAAGAAATGAGACAAGCAGGGGCATCCGGGCTGGTACCCGGACTATCAGCGTGATCCTAAGTGGCTTGTTTTAGTCGCTGCATTCGGACTTCTGCAAGTTTGCTCGGTGTCGACGCCGGTGGTGTTCCCCTAACCGAGGGTGACCAAGCATGCAAGAAAGCGTGATGCAGCGCATGTGGAACAGCGCCTACCTATCCGGTAGTAACGCTGCCTATGTGGAAGAGCTCTACGAGCTCTACCTGCACGACCCTAACGCTGTGCCAGAAGAGTGGCGCACCTACTTCCAGAAGTTGCCTGCTGATGGCAACCCTGTCACCGATGTTTCGCACTCCACAATTCGCGATCATTTCGTCTTGCTGGCAAAGAACCAGCGCCGCGCCCAACCGGTTTCCGCCGGTAGCGTGAGCAGTGAGCACGAGAAGAAGCAAGTTGAAGTGCTGCGATTGATCCAGGCCTACCGTATGCGTGGCCACCAGGCAGCCCAGCTTGACCCGCTGGGGCTGTGGCAGCGTCCTGCACCTGCAGACCTGTCAATCAATCATTACGGCTTGACCAATGCCGATCTTGATACGACCTTCCGTGCCGGCGACCTGTTCATCGGCAAAGAGGAGGCGAGCCTACGCGAAATTCACGAAGCGTTGCAGCAGACATATTGCCGCACCATCGGCGCTGAATTTACGCATATCACCGATTCCGAGCAGCGTCAGTGGTTCCAGCAGCGTCTGGAAAGCGTGCGCGGCCGTCCGACGTACTCCGTCGACATCAAGAGCCACCTGCTTGAGCGCGTCACCGCTGGCGAAGGCCTGGAAAAATACCTCGGGACCAAATACCCGGGTACCAAGCGTTTCGGTCTGGAAGGCGGCGAGAGCCTGATTCCGATGCTCGACGAGCTGATCCAGCGTTCCGGTTCTTATGGCACCAAGGAAATCGTGATTGGCATGGCCCACCGTGGCCGTCTCAACGTGCTGGTCAATACCTTCGGCAAGAACCCGCGCGAGCTGTTCGACGAGTTCGAAGGCAAGAAGAAGGTCGAGCTGGGTTCCGGTGACGTTAAGTATCACCAGGGCTTCTCGTCCAACGTGATGACCACCGGTGGTGAAGTTCACCTGGCCATGGCCTTCAACCCTTCCCACCTGGAAATCGTTTCCCCGGTGGTCGAGGGTTCGGTTCGCGCCCGTCAGGATCGTCGTAACGACCCTACCGGCGAGAAGGTTCTGCCGATCTCCATCCACGGTGACGCGGCGTTCGCCGGTCAAGGTGTGGTCATGGAAACCTTCCAGATGTCGCAGACCCGCGGTTTCAAGACCGGCGGCACCGTGCACATCGTGATCAACAACCAGGTCGGTTTCACCATCAGCAACCCGCTGGACTCGCGCTCCACCGAGTACGCGACCGACGTTGCGAAGATGATCCAGGCGCCGATCCTCCATGTGAATGGTGATGATCCGGAAGCCGTGTTGTTCGTGACCCAACTGGCCATCGACTACCGCATGCAGTTCAAGCGTGACGTGGTAATCGATATGGTCTGCTACCGTCGTCGCGGCCACAACGAGGCCGACGAGCCTAGCGGCACCCAGCCAATCATGTACCAGCAGATCACCAAACAGCGCACCACCCGTGAGCTGTATGCCGATCGTCTGACCCAGAGCGGTGTGCTGGACGCAGAGCGTGTTCAGGCGAAAGTCGACGAATACCGCAATGCGCTGGACAACGGTCTGCATGTTGTAAAAAGCCTGGTCAAAGAGCCGAACAAAGAGTTGTTCGTGGACTGGCGTCCGTATCTGGGACATGCCTGGACCGCGCGTCACGACACTCGTTTCGATCTGAAAACCTTGCAGGAACTGTCCGCCAAGCTGCTGGAAATTCCGGAAGGCTTCGTGGTTCAGCGCCAGGTTTCGAAAATCTACGAAGACCGTCAGAAAATGCAAGCCGGCGGCCTGCCGATCAACTGGGGTTACGCCGAAACCATGGCGTACGCGACCCTGGCGTTCGAAGGTCACCCGATTCGCATGACGGGCCAGGACATCGGTCGCGGTACGTTCTCGCACCGTCATGCTGTCTTGCACAACCAGAAAGACGCGGGTACCTACGTCCCGCTGCAAAACCTGTACAAGGGCCAGCCACGTTTCGACCTGTACGATTCGTTCCTGTCCGAAGAAGCCGTGCTGGCGTTCGAATACGGTTACTCGACCACCACGCCTGAGGCGCTGGTGATCTGGGAAGCCCAGTTCGGCGACTTCGCCAACGGTGCCCAAGTGGTTATCGACCAGTTCATCACCAGTGGCGAGCACAAGTGGGGTCGTCTCTGCGGTCTGACCATGCTGCTGCCGCACGGTTATGAAGGTCAGGGTCCGGAGCACTCTTCGGCCCGCCTGGAGCGTTACCTGCAACTGTGCGCCGAGCACAACGTTCAGGTTGCCGTCCCGACCACCCCGGCTCAGATCTACCACTTGCTGCGTCGTCAGGTGATTCGCCCGCTGCGCAAGCCGTTGATCGTCCTGACTCCGAAGTCGCTGCTGCGTCACAAACTGGCCATCTCGACCCTGGAAGATCTGGCCGAAGGTTCGTTCCAGACCGTTATCCCGGAAATCGATGCCCTGGACCCGAAAAAGGTCGAGCGCGTTGTTCTGTGTAGCGGCAAGGTCTACTACGACCTGCTGGAAAAACGCCGTGCCGAAGGTCGTGATGACATCGCCATCGTGCGTATCGAGCAGCTGTACCCATTCCCTGAGGACGACCTGAAAGAAGTCCTGGCTCCTTACACCAACGCCAAGCATGCCGTTTGGTGTCAGGAAGAGCCGATGAACCAGGGTGCCTGGTACTGCAGCCAACACCACTTGCGTCGTAGCATCAGTACGCTCAACAAGTCTCTCGTACTCGAGTACGCGGGCCGTGAGGCTTCTGCTGCACCTGCTTGTGGTTATGCATCGATGCACGCTGAGCAGCAGGAACAACTGCTGCAAGACGCCTTTACTGTTTAACGCCTTCGCGCACCTGAAACCGAATTTAAGGACCCACAGATAATGGCTATCGAAATCAAAGCCCCCACTTTCCCGGAATCGGTTGCCGATGGCACCGTTGCCACCTGGCACAAAAAACCGGGCGACGCCGTCAAGCGTGACGAACTGATCGTCGACATCGAAACTGACAAAGTCGTACTGGAAGTGTTGGCCACCGCTGATGGCGTGCTGGGCGCTATCGTCAAGAACGAAGGCGACACCGTTCTGTCCGACGAAGTTCTGGGCTCCATCGGTGAGGGCAGTGCTGCCGCCGCTGCTCCTGCCGCCGCTGCTGCACCTGCCGCTGCCGCTGCTCCTGCCGAAGCGGGCGAAGACGATCCTGTTGCTGCACCGGCTGCTCGCAAGCTGGCTGAAGAAAACGGCATCAACATCGCTTCCGTTGCCGGTACTGGCAAAGGCGGTCGTGTGACCAAGGAAGACGTTGTTGCCGCTGTAGCTGCCAAGAAAGCCGCTCCGGCTGCCGCGCCTGCCAAGGCTGCTGCGCCTGCCGCTGCTGCTCCAGTGTTCGCTGCCGGCGATCGCATCGAGAAGCGCGTACCGATGACCCGCGTGCGGGCCACCGTTGCCAAGCGTCTGGTTGAAGCTCAATCGAACATGGCAATGCTGACCACTTTCAACGAAGTCGACATGACCGAAGTCATGGCCCTGCGTTCGAAGTACAAGGATCTGTTCGAGAAGTCCCACAACGGCGTGCGCCTGGGCTTCATGTCGTTCTTCGTCAAGGCTGCCACCGAAGCGCTGAAACGCTTCCCGGCTGTCAACGCGTCGATCGACGGTGCTGACATCGTTTACCACGGCTACGCCGACGTCGGTGTTGCTGTTTCCAGCGACCGCGGCCTGGTTGTACCGGTTCTGCGTAACGCCGAACTGATGAGCCTGGCTGAAATCGAAGGCGGCATCGCCACCTTCGGCAAGAAGGCTCGTGACGGCAAGCTGTCGATGGACGAAATGACCGGTGGTACGTTCACCATCACCAACGGTGGTACCTTCGGTTCGATGATGTCGACTCCGATCGTCAACCCGCCACAAGCGGCCATCCTGGGCATGCACAACATTCTGCAGCGTCCTATGGCGATCAACGGCCAGGTCGTTATCCGTCCGATGATGTACCTGGCTCTGTCCTACGATCACCGTTTGATCGACGGCAAAGAAGCTGTGACCTTCCTGGTTACCATCAAGAACCTGCTGGAAGACCCGGCTCGTTTGCTGCTGGATATCTGATTTCGTTGCACGGGCCGCTCAGCGATGGACGGCCCTTCTGTAATGACCAGCTTCGTCCCACGACGGTCCCCAAAAGGGGCCGTCCGGTTTGATTCGAGAAGGAATGACACATGACTCAGAAATTCGACGTGGTAGTGATTGGCGCGGGCCCTGGCGGCTACGTGGCTGCCATTAAAGCAGCGCAATTGGGCCTCTCCACTGCCTGCATCGAGAAATACACCGACAAGGAAGGCAAACTGGCCCTCGGCGGTACTTGCCTGAACGTCGGTTGCATTCCATCCAAGGCGCTGCTGGACAGCTCCTGGAAGTTCCACGAAGCTCAAGACGGCTTCGCGATCCACGGTATCAACCACGCTGGCGTGACCATGGACGTGCCAGCAATGGTCGGCCGTAAAGCCAACATCGTCAAAGGCCTGACCTCGGGTGTTGCCACCCTGTTCAAGGCAAACGGTGTGACCTCGATCCAGGGCCACGGCAAACTGCTGGCCGGCAAGAAAGTCGAAGTCACCAAGCCTGACGGTTCGGTAGAAATCATTGAAGCCGAGAACGTGATTCTGGCTCCAGGTTCGCGTCCGATCGACATTCCACCGGCTCCTGTCGACCAGAATGTGATTGTTGATTCGACTGGCGCGCTGGAATTCCAATCGGTTCCAAAACGTCTGGGCGTGATTGGCGCTGGCGTGATCGGTCTGGAACTGGGTTCGGTCTGGTCCCGTCTGGGCGCAGAAGTGACTGTTCTTGAAGCGCTGGACACCTTCCTGATGGCCGCTGACGCTGCCGTTTCCAAGGAAGCGCTGAAAACCCTGACCAAACAAGGTCTGGACATCAAGCTGGGCGCTCGCGTTACCGGTTCCAAAGTGAACGGCGACGAAGTCGTTGTGAACTACACCGATGCCAACGGCGAACAGAACATCACTTTCGACAAGCTGATCGTAGCCGTTGGTCGCCGTCCGGTGACCACTGATCTGCTGGCTGCCGATTGCGGTGTCACCCTGGACGAGCGCGGTTTCGTGCACGTTGACGATCACTGCGCCACCACTGTACCGGGCGTTTACGCCATCGGTGACGTGGTTCGCGGCATGATGCTGGCACACAAGGCCTCGGAAGAGGGCATCATGGTTGTCGAGCGCATCAAGGGCCACAAAGCCCAGATGAACTATGACTTGATCCCGTCAGTTATTTATACTCACCCGGAAATCGCGTGGGTCGGCAAAACCGAGCAGACCTTGAAGGCTGAAGGCGTTGAAGTTAACGTTGGCACCTTCCCGTTCGCAGCCAGTGGCCGTGCCATGGCAGCCAACGACACCGGCGGTTTCGTGAAAGTCATTGCCGATGCCAAGACTGACCGCGTATTGGGCGTCCACGTGATTGGCCCGAGCGCTGCAGAACTGGTTCAGCAGGGCGCGATCGGTATGGAATTCGGCACCAGCGCTGAAGACCTGGGCATGATGGTTTTCTCCCATCCGACCCTGTCTGAAGCCTTGCACGAAGCAGCTTTGGCTGTGAATGGCGGCGCCATCCACATCGCCAACCGCAAGAAGCGTTAAGACAATAAGAAACCACGGCGGTACGGCCCGTCGTGAGCCTTGCGTGCAAGACTCACCGCGGAATGTCCGCTGGACGCAGTCTTGCGTAGCTGCACCGGGTAACTGGAAAGCTACGCAAGCAGCAGTCACAGGTGGTGCGGCACCAGAACGGTGCAGCACCGAATGCGCAGTACCTAACGAAGACGGTAATAAGCATGAATCTTCACGAGTATCAGGGTAAGCAGCTGTTCGCTGAATACGGCCTGCCAGTTTCCACCGGCTACGCAGTAGACACCCCGGAAGCAGCAGCAGAAGCTTGCGACAAAATCGGCGGCACCGAGTGGGTTGTCAAAGCCCAGGTCCACGCTGGTGGTCGCGGTAAAGCGGGCGGCGTAAAGCTGGTTCGCAGCAAAGAAGACGCCAAAGCATTCGCTCAACAGTGGTTGGGCAAGCGTCTGGTGACTTACCAGACTGATGCCAATGGCCAGCCAGTCACCAAGATCCTGGTTGAATCGTGCACTGATATCGCTAAAGAGCTGTACCTGGGCGCTGTCGTTGACCGTTCGAGCCGTCGCATCGTGTTCATGGCTTCCACCGAAGGTGGCGTGGACATCGAGAAAATCGCTCACGACACTCCAGAAAAAATTCTGAAAGCCACTATCGATCCACTGGTTGGCGCTCAGCCATTCCAGGGTCGCGAGCTGGCATTCCAGCTGGGTCTGGAAGGCAAGCAAGTTGCTCAGTTCGCCAAGATCTTCGTAGGTCTGGCCAAGCTGTTCAAGGATCACGACCTGGCTCTGCTGGAAGTGAACCCGCTGGTGATCAAGGCTGACGGCGATCTGCATTGCCTCGACGCCAAGATCAACATCGACGCCAACGCCATGTACCGTCAGCCTAAGCTGAAGACTTTCCACGATCCGTCGCAAGACGATCCGCGCGAAGCGCACGCTGCCAAGTTCGAACTGAACTACGTAGCACTGGAAGGCAACATCGGTTGCATGGTCAACGGTGCTGGCCTGGCCATGGGTACCATGGACATCGTCAACCTGCATGGCGGCAAACCAGCCAACTTCCTCGACGTGGGCGGCGGTGCTACCAAAGAACGCGTAACCGAAGCGTTCAAGATCATCCTGTCCGACACTAACGTCGCTGCAGTATTGGTCAACATCTTCGGCGGCATCGTTCGTTGCGACATGATTGCCGAAGGCATCATCGGCGCAGTGAAAGAAGTCGGCGTGAAAATCCCGGTTGTTGTTCGCCTTGAAGGCAACAACGCTGAGCTGGGCGCTAAAGTACTGGCAGAAAGCGGTTTGAACATCATCGCTGCTACCAGCCTGACCGACGCTGCTCAACAAGTTGTCAAAGCTGCGGAGGGCAAATAATGAGCGTCCTGATCAATAAAGACACCAAAGTTATCTGCCAGGGTATTACCGGTTCGCAAGGTAGTTTCCACACCCAGCAAGCCATCGAATACGGCACCAAGATGGTTGGTGGCGTAACTCCTGGCAAAGGCGGCACCGAGCACCTGGGTCTGCCAGTGTTCAACACCGTGAAAGACGCTGTAGCTGCCACTGGCGCCACCGCCAGCGTGATCTACGTTCCAGCTCCTTTCTGCAAGGACTCCATCCTGGAAGCAGCCTTCGGCGGCATCAAGCTGATCGTTTGCATCACTGAAGGCATTCCTACCCTGGACATGCTGGATGCCAAGGTCAAGTGCGACGAGCTGGGCGTAGTCCTGATCGGTCCTAACTGCCCAGGCGTGATCACTCCAGGCGAATGCAAGATCGGCATCATGCCAGGTCACATTCACTTGCCAGGCAAGGTCGGTATCGTTTCCCGTTCCGGCACCCTGACCTACGAAGCTGTGAAGCAGACTACTGATGCCGGTTTCGGTCAGTCGACTTGCGTCGGCATCGGTGGTGACCCGATCCCGGGTTCGAACTTCATCGATATCCTGAAGCTGTTCCAGGAAGACCCGAAGACCGAAGCGATCGTGATGATCGGCGAGATCGGCGGTTCGGCTGAAGAAGAAGCGGCTGCCTACATCAAGGCACACGTGACCAAACCGGTTGTTTCCTACATCGCTGGTGTGACTGCTCCTCCGGGCAAGCGCATGGGCCATGCTGGCGCAATCATCTCTGGCGGCAAAGGCACTGCAGACGAGAAATTCGCTGCTCTGCAAGACGCAGGCGTTAAAACCGTGCGTTCGCTGGCAGACATCGGCAAGGCCCTGGCCGAGCTGACCGGTTGGGCTGTCAAGTAAGCCTCGCGCTTAACTGACGCTTCGCCAGACAAAGGCCACCTTCGGGTGGCCTTTGTCGTTTCCGGGTGATCGTTCCCACGCTCTGCGTGGGAACGATCTGTGCCAAGGTAGGAAAATTAGGTATGTAAACGCGACATTGAAATGTCGCGTATCGGATAGTTCGCCCTGTAACAGTGCGTTTGTCGTGTAAATTCGTTAGGCTAGCAGCCATTTTTGCGTCCGCGGCCCACAAGGCAGCGACGCGCTAAACGGGTTAGTCCTATACGGGCCGACAGCATTTCCCTCACCCATAAGGGAAATCCCTCTCTAAATTCCGATTCAGTAGTGTGGTATTTCCTTAATGAAAGTGTTGAAAGGCCAGGACATCCTGGCACTGGGTTTTATGACATTTGCTCTGTTCGTCGGGGCTGGCAACATCATCTTCCCGCCTATCGTCGGTTTGCAGTCCGGGCCTAATGTCTGGATGGCGGCGCTGGGTTTTCTGATCACCGCGGTTGGTTTGCCGGTGATCACCGTTGTCGCCCTGGCCAAGGTCGGTGGTGCAATGGATGCCTTGAGCAGCCCGATCGGTAAAGTCGCCGGTGGCCTGCTGGCAGCTGCGTGCTACCTCGCTGTAGGCCCGTTGTTCGCAACGCCACGTACCGCGACCGTGTCGTTCGAAGTGGGCCTGGCGCCGCTGACTGGCGAGAGCCCGCTGGCGTTGTTTCTCTATAGCTCGGTGTACTTCCTGGTGGTGTTCTTCATCTCGCTCTACCCGGGCCGCCTGCTCGACACCGTAGGACGTTTCCTTGCACCGCTGAAGATCATCGCCCTGGCCGTTCTTGGCATCGCCGCGTTTGCGTTGCCGGCCGGTGATATCGGCGTGGCCACGCCTGAATATGTCGCTGCACCGTTCTCCCAGGGCTTTATCAATGGTTACCTGACCATGGATACCCTGGGTGCGCTGGTATTCGGCATTGTCATTGTCAATGCGATCCGCTCCCGTGGCGTGGAATCACCAGCGCTGATCACCCGTTACGCGATCATCGCCGGTCTGATTGCCGGCGTGGGCCTGGCGCTGGTTTACGTCAGTCTGTTCCGTCTCGGTTCGGGCAGCCATGAAGTGGCGGCTGGTGCTGCCAATGGCGCGGCGGTATTGCACGCGTATGTTCAACACACGTTTGGTTCGTTGGGCAGCGGTTTCCTTGCGGTGCTGATCTCCCTGGCCTGCCTGGTGACAGCGGTCGGTCTGACGTGCGCTTGTGCCGAATACTTCAGCCGTGTACTGCCACTGTCCTACAAGACGCTGGTGATCATCCTGGCTGCGTTCTCCCTGTTGGTGTCCAATCTGGGCCTCACCAAGCTGATCGCGTTCTCGATCCCGGTGCTGACCGCCATCTACCCGCCGTGCATCGCCCTGATAGCGCTGAGCTTCTGCAAGGACTTCTGGCATGAGCAGGGCCGCATCGTCGGTCCGGTGATGCTGGTGTCGTTCATCTTCGGTCTGATCGATGCCCTCAAGGGCGCCGGTCTGGCCGATTGGATGCCGACCCAGCTGACTCACCTGCCACTGAGCGAGCAGGGTCTGGCGTGGCTGGTGCCGGCGGTCATGACCCTGGTGGTCGCGGTGGTCTGCGATCGTCTGTTGGGCAAGCGCGAAGAAGCGCTGGCTTAAGCGGCTTCATGGCCTGCCATAAGCGGGCCTTGCGCTGAGTCCTGGCAAAAATGGAAATGCCCCGTATCAATCGATACGGGGCATTTTTTATGCGTGTGATGCAGTGTCTTTTTCCTTGCGCTAACGTCGAAGCATTGCCAAATCTAATGTGGGATCGAGCCCACTTGCGATGGCGGCTTTACATTCAAGTGATATGTTGGCTGATCTACCGCCATCGCGAGCAGGCTCGCTCCCACAGGTTTCAGTTCTCCGAAAACGCACCACAAGGACCTGCATGTCGTTCATCCACGCCAATCTGATCCACATCCTCGCCGCGCTCTGGTTTGTCATCTGCTGGGGTGGCTACACCCGTTACGCGACATGGAAAGGCCGCGACACCGCGTGCCTGGCCAGCGTGTTGCACCTGTATCGCGAAGACTGGATGCGCCGCATGCTGTTGCGCGACAACCGCATTGCCGATGCCAGTGTGATCGGTAACCTGGAGCGCAATGCCTCGTTCTTCGCTTCCAGCACGCTGATTATCCTGGCCGGTATTCTCACGGTATTGGGTGCGTCCGACAGAGCCGTGTCGTTACTGGCGGATATCCCGATGGTGCAACAGGCTTCCCAGGGCATGTCGGAGATCAAGTTGTTGTGCCTGGCGCTGGTGTTTGTCTATGCGTTCTTTACGTTCAGCTGGTGCATGCGTCAGTACAACTTTGCGGCCATTCTCGTGGGCTCGGCACCGATGATCGGAGAGCGCCATGTGTCCGAGCAAGAGCGTAAAGCCTTTGCTTCCCGAGCGGCACGTGTCATTTCCATGGCGGCCAACCAGTTCAACTTCGGTCTGCGTTCCTATTACTTCGGCATGACCATGCTGGCGTGGTTCGTCAGTCCCTGGTTGTTCATGTTGATGAGTGCCGGCGTCGTGCTGGTGCTGTATCGCCGCGAGTTTCACTCCGACGTTCTCGATGTGATGGTCTATACCCCCACAGAGGCGCCATTGCCTGAAGTTAACAAGGAGGTTGCTTGATGAGTATTCCGTTCTGGTGTGTGTTTATCAGTGCATTGTTGATTTTCCTGGCAAAGATCCCGGTGGCCAAAGCCATGAACGAGCAGGGTGGTTACAACAATCACCTGCCGCGCCAACAGCAGGCGCAACTTACAGGCTTCGGTGCCCGTGCATTGGCGGCCCATCAGAACAGTTTCGAGGCGTTCATGATCTTTGCGGTGGGGGTGTTGATGGCGCATACCACGCAGACGGCGGGATGGCTGATCGATACGCTGGCGATCGTCTTTGTGATCGCGCGCATCATATATCTGTTGTGCTATTGGGCGGACTTGGCCTGGCAGCGCAGCCTGGTGTGGTTCGTCGGCTTAGTGTGTTCGTTGTTGCTGATGATTAGTCCGACTTTTAGGACGATTTTGATCTAATACTGCATTGCAAACAAAAGCCGCAGATAAAAGAAAACCCGCACTTGGCGGGTTTTCTTTTATCACTAAAAACGCTTTTAGTTTTTAGGTGCTTCTGGCGCGGCTTCTTTTGTCGCTGCTGCGTTCGATTCGGCCTGAGCTTTGGCAGCTTCAGCGTTTTCTTTTGCTGCCTCGTTCACTTTATCCTGAGCTTCGCTCATTTTTTCCTGAGCTTGCTCGGCATGTTGGTTAGCATCTTGAGCTTTGTCCTCGGATTTTTTATCGCAGGCAGCGAGACCGAGGGAAGCGGTCAACATCAAGGCAATAGCTAAAGTCTTACGCATGGGGTGTTTCTCCTGATGGAAAATATCTACTGGCCTTTCGAGCACGGCGAATAGGGTTAAGTTCCTCAATTCGCACAGATATATAAGTTTGTTTTGCAGCGGAACTTTTTCCTTCTTGCCTGCTACTTTGCCCAGACACTAAGAAGAGTTTAATCCAATGGCCGAAAACCCCGTTTTTGAGCGTGCGACGCGATTCCTGTCGGCGTTGCGGCATTGTCAGGTACTCGGCATGCGCGTTCACAGCGCCAGCAGCGAAGGATTGACGGTGATTCTGCCGTACAGCCCGCAGATCGTCGGTAACCCGCAAACCGAGGTGATTCATGGCGGAGCCTTGACCTCGCTGATGGACACCGCCTGTGGCATGGCTACCCTTTGCGTGCTGCCCGAATTCGAAGTCTGTCCGACGCTCGACTTGCGCATCGACTACATGCATGCCGCCGAGCCGCACAAGGACGTGTACGGCTTCGCCCAATGCTACCGAGTGACCACCGACGTCATCTTCGCGCGCGGTTTTGCCTATCAGGACGACCCCGAGCAGCCCATCGCCCATGCGGTGGGTACCTTCATGCGCATGGGCAAGGGCATTAAAGGCACTAAAGGTTTTGGCGGCGTCATTGCTGGAGGGGCGAAATGACCGACACGTTCAAGGAACAGCTTCAACAGGCCCATGCCCAAGGGGACTACGCCTCGCTGCTGCACCTGATTCCTTACGCCAGACTGATCGGCGTCGAATGTTCGCGTGTCGGGGATGAGCTGCTGTTTCGCCTGCCGGCCAACAAGGACAACATTGGTAATCCTTTATTGCCGGCGATTCATGGCGGGGTGATTGCCGGGTTCATGGAACTCTCGGCGGCACTGCACCTGCTGATCTTCACCGGCTCACCCGGCGTGCCGAAGATTATCGACTTTTCCCTCGACTACCTGCGCGCGGGGCAGTTTCGCGATACCTGGGCCAGATGCCAGGTGTGCCGACAGGGGCGGCGGGTGGCAAACGTGGCGATTACCGCTTGGCAAAGCACTGAGGCCGAGCCCATTGCCACGGCCCGCGCTCACTTCAAAATCGAAGAGCCCTTGAAATCCTGATCTCAGCCCCCAACTCTGAGGACAACCCGCCGTCGACCTCAAGGTCGCGGCTTATGCCATCTGATTGGAGTTTGATGACCATGAGTGTGGAAACTCAAAAGGAAACCCTGGGCTTCCAGACCGAGGTGAAGCAACTGCTGCACCTCATGATCCATTCGCTGTATTCCAACAAGGAAATTTTCCTTCGCGAATTGATCTCGAACGCCTCTGACGCTGTCGATAAATTACGCTTTGAAGCCCTCGCCAAGCCTGACTTGCTGGAAGGTGGCGCGGAACTGAAGATCCGTGTGAGCTTCGACAAAGACGCTAAAACCGTCACCCTTGAAGACAACGGCATCGGCATGAGCCGTGAAGACGCGGTGACCCATCTGGGCACCATCGCCAAGTCCGGCACTGCCGATTTCATGAAACACCTGTCTGGCGATCAGAAAAAAGACTCGCACCTGATCGGTCAATTCGGTGTCGGTTTTTACTCGGCCTTCATCGTTGCCGATAAAGTTGACGTATTCAGTCGCCGTGCCGGCCTCGCTGCCAGCGAAGGCGTGCACTGGTCGTCCAAAGGCGAAGGCGAATTCGAAATCGCCACCGTCGAGAAGGCTGACCGTGGTACGCGCATTGTCCTGCACCTGAAATCCGGTGAAGACGAATTCGCCGATGGCTGGCGTCTGCGCAACATCATCAAGAAGTATTCCGACCACATCGCCTTGCCGATCGAGTTGCCCAAAGAAGTGGCAGCCGTTGAAGGTGAAGACAAGCCTGCCGTTGAATGGGAAACCGTCAACCGCGCCAGCGCCCTGTGGACTCGCCCTCGCACTGAAGTAAAGGACGAGGAATACCAGGAGTTCTACAAGCACGTTGCTCACGATTTTGAAAACCCGCTGAGCTGGAGCCACAACAAGGTCGAAGGCAAGCTCGAGTACACCTCGCTGCTTTATGTGCCGACCCGTGCTCCGTTCGATCTGTACCAGCGTGAAGCGCCGAAAGGCCTGAAGCTGTACGTGCAGCGTGTGTTCGTCATGGATCAGGCCGAGTCGTTCCTGCCGCTGTACCTGCGCTTCATCAAAGGCGTGGTCGACTCCAACGACCTGTCGTTGAACGTGTCGCGGGAAATCCTGCAGAAAGACCCGATCATCGATTCCATGAAGTCGGCGCTGACCAAGCGCGTTCTGGACATGCTGGAAAAACTGGCGAAGAACGAGCCTGAGCAATACAAAGGCTTCTGGAAGAACTTCGGTCAGGTCATGAAAGAAGGCCCGGCAGAAGACTTCGCCAACAAAGAGAAAATTGCTGGCCTGCTGCGTTTCGCGTCCACTCAGGGCGACGACGGCGAGCAAGTTGTAGGTCTGGCCGACTACCTGGCCCGCGCCAAGGAAGGTCAGGACAAGATCTACTACCTGACTGGCGAAACCTACGCACAAGTCAAAAACAGCCCGCACCTGGAAGTCTTCCGCAAGAAAGGCATCGAAGTGCTGCTGCTGACCGACCGCATCGACGAGTGGCTGATGAGCTACCTCAACGACTTCGACGGCAAGAGCTTTGTCGACGTGGCACGCGGTGACCTGGACCTCGGTAATCTGGATTCGGAAGAAGACAAGAAAGCCGCAGAAGAAGTCGCCAAGTCCAAAGAAGGCCTGGTTGAGCGTCTGAAGACGGCATTGGGCGACTCTGTTGCTGAAGTGCGGGTGTCCCATCGTCTGACCGATTCCCCGGCGATTCTGGCCATCGGCGAGCAGGACCTGGGCCTGCAAATGCGTCAGATCCTGGAAGCCAGCGGTCAGAAGGTTCCGGATTCGAAGCCGATCTTCGAATTCAACCCGGCTCACCCGCTGATCGAGAAACTCGACAACGAGCAGAGCGACGAGCGCTTCGGCGACCTGTCGCACATTCTGTTCGATCAGGCGGCCCTGGCGGCCGGCGACAGCTTGAAAGACCCGGCCGCTTATGTGCGCCGTCTGAACAAGCTGCTGGTTGAACTGTCGGTTTAACCGCGTTGTAAAAAAACCCGCTTCGGCGGGTTTTTTGATCGTTCCCACGTTCTGCGTGGGAATGCCTCTAGGGACGCGGAGCGTCACGGGCTGCAACCACGCAGAGCGTGGGAACGATCAGCCGATCAATTACAGGGGCGTTGGCGGGCTTCGGTGTTTCGGCAGTTCGATCCGCTCACTTTCCCCTGGCACTGTCGGCCAATCCCCGGCCGCCCAGCGCCGACGCGCTTCATCGATCAATGCCGGATCACTGGCCACGAAATTCCAGTTGATCCGTCGTGGCCCATCCAGCGGCGCGCCGCCAAACAGCACGGCATGACAGTCGCTCTCGGCGAACAGTGTCATCTCTTCTCCGGCCGGCAACACCACCAGCGAGTGCGGTTCCAGCAGCTCGCCATCCAGTTGCGCTTCACCGCTCAGCACATACAGTGCTCGTTCTTCATGCTCGGTGGGAATCAGCAATGTGGTCGCCGTTTGCAGGTTCAATTCGGCATACAGCGTAGGAGAAAGCACCGGGACCGGCGATTCGAGGCAAAAGCCTGACCCCGCGATCATCCGTATCTTCACGCCAAGGTTATCGCTGACGGGCAGCGTGGCAGCCGGGTGGTGACTGTAATGTCCCGGACCGTGTTCACGATCCTTGGGCGAAGCCAGCCAGATCTGTAAGCCGTGCATCGTAAAACCGCTGTCTTTCAATGGTTCGGGTGTGCGTTCGACGTGGGCAATGGCGCTGCCCGCCGTCATCCAGCTGACATCACCGGCATTTACCACCTGATCGGAGCCGAGGCTGTCCTTGTGCTGGATTTGCCCTTCGAACAGGTAGGTGAGGGTGGATAGGCCGATGTGTGGATGCTGACGGATGTTCATGCCTTTGCCCGCCGGATAACGGGTTTCGAGCATGTGGTCGAAAAACACGAAAGGTCCGACGTTGCGGCATTTGGCTGAGGGCAACGGGCGAAGAATTGGCTGGCCTTCGACATCTTCGGCGCGAGGGCGAATCACGAGTGGCGTGTGCATGGTGCATTCCAGGCTGAGCGGGTGACGCACGGAGCATAACCCGCTTGCGCAGCCCTTGCCGCTATTGGCTGAACGCACCTTCGGACAGATAGGTTTCGATGCTGACTTCGGAGGTGGTCATCAGCTTGTGTACCGGGCAGCGGTCGGCCACGCGGTGCAGTTCGTCACGCTGGGCGTCGGTGAGCACACCCTTGAGCGTGAGTTCGACGTTCAGGGCGTATTTGCCTTTCTGCTCTTCACTGTTGTCGCGCGTGACCTCAACCTCGACGCCCGTCAGCGGGATGTTCTTTTTCCTGGCGTACATTTTCAGCGTCAGGGCCTTACAGGCACCGAGGGCTGCATCGAAGTAGTCGTGGGGTTCAGGTGCGGTGCCTTCGCCGCCAGAGGTTTTCGGCACATCGGCAAAGAGTTCGTGGTCATCGATCTGGACGCTGTGACGAAAACCTTCGGCGGAGACGGTATTGACGGTAACAGTCATAAGAAACCTCGCAGACAGTGGGAAAAGTCATTCGATCAAAAAAGACCCTGAAGTTATAGAGCATCCCTTCAAATTCGCGTTCCACTTTCTTGTTGGGGGATCTTGCCTAATGCTGTCGCGAAGTGACCACAACATCTGTGGCGAGGGGGCAAGCCCCCTCGCCACAGGATTGTGTTTGGACCCAAGGTTGTCATCGTCCTGTCACCCCGGCGTCATACCCTCGCGCTCATCTCAATCAAGGAGCGCACCATGCACCTCACCCGTTTAGCCGCCTTGGCCGCAATGATGTTTGTCAGTAGTCTGGCCAGTGCCGAAGTCCGCGTCGAAGGCCCAGTGGAATACGGCGTGTTCGCTGGCCCCAAAGCCGAACTGCAATCGGGCGAGCGAGTTTTGCGCCGCAGCAATGAACAGATCCAGCAAACCGAAATCGTCCCCGCCAAACTCGGCACCAAATTCGGTATGCGTTACCAGTTGGCTGGCAAGGTCGCCGAAGACCAGCCGCTGACGTTGCTCTATTTCACGCCGGGCATTCGTACTCCGGATGGCGTGCGTCACGACAAACTGGAAGTGACTCAAAAACTGGTACCCGGTGCTCCGCAGGATGTGATGGCGTATGAGTTCACCGAAAGCCATGAAGTCGTTCCCGGTGAATGGCGTTTCATGGTGTTCCAGGGCGACCGTCTGCTGGCCCAGCAACGCTTTACCGTGCGCTGATCGCTCTCTCGCCCAACCAAATGCCAGGCGAAAAAAAGCCCCGCGTTTGCGGGGCTTTCATGTTGGTGCGGATCAGCTGCCTTTGACCGTCTTGCCGTTGACCGTACCGTCGAGGAGCATGATGTTGTACTCCTTGCCGTCGGTTTCGACCTGTTGCAGACGGACCAGCAGGTAATCCCAGTCCTTGGCGAACCACAGGACGGTGATGCGCTTGCTTTGAGTCGGGTCGCGCACGCGCTCGACCTTGATCGCATCGATCTGGCCAGCCTTGGTGTCGACTTTTTCCGAACCCAGCACGCGGAAGTCATAGGTATCGACTTCGCCGTCATCGACGACCTGATAGCTCATGCTTTTCTTGCCGGCGGCCACGTCATGCTGCAGCGCCAGTTGATAGGTGGACTTGTCGACCATGCCGCGGTTGAGTGGAAGCTTGACGGCGTCACCACGATCGGTGCCGGTGACCATTTTGTTGGTCCAGTCGAAGTCCAGATCAGCCTTCTTGGCTTTGCCCAGGCCACCACGTTCGAAATGGTAGGACTGCGGCAGCAGCGTGTCCTTGTCCAGGGTCAGGGTGCTTTCTTCGGTCAGGCTGGCGATCATCATCGATGCCTTGAAGCTGAGTTTCCAGACGCCGTTGGCTCCCTTGGTCAGGCTGCGTTCGGCGGTGCCGCTCATGGGCAACTGCTTCCAGTCGGCGGTGTAGCTGGCGGAGAAAGGTTGAAGGTCTGCGGCCTGCGCAAACGGCAGGGCGAGCAGAGCGCAAGCGAAGAGCAGGGCGCGACGCATAAAATCTCCTAGGTTCGAATCAAGTGGCCGCTGGCCGCGAGTAACTGTCCGTCCAGTAAAGCACCTTGTTCACCGAGTGATAAACGACCTTCGGCAAACCAGCGTACGGCCATCGGGTAGATCAGGTGTTCCTGGGTATGGACTCGCTGCGCCAGACTCTGCGGCGAATCGTGCAACTCTACCGGTATTACTGCCTGTACGACCAGTGGTCCGCCATCGAGTTCCTCGGTGACGAAGTGCACGGAACAGCCGTGTTCAGTGTCGCCGGCCTCCAGCGCGCGCTGATGGGTGTGTAACCCTTTGTATTTGGGCAGCAGCGAGGGATGGATATTGAGCAGGCGACCCTGATAGTGGCGCACGAAGTCAGCGCTGAGAATGCGCATGAAGCCGGCCAGTACCACGAGTTTGGGGTTGAAGGCGTCGATCAGTTCGATCAGCGCGGCATCGAAGGCCTCGCGACCTTCGAAAGCCTTGTGATCCAGGGTGCGGGTGTCGATACCCGCGTCCCTGGCGCGTTGCAGGCCGTAGGCGTCGGCGCGGTTGGAGATCACCGCAGCGATGCGGGCCGGGCTGTCGCCGGTCCGCGTGCTGTCGATCAAGGCCTGCAAGTTACTGCCAGTGCCGGACAACAGCACCACCACATCACAGGTCTGGGACATCAATGAGCCTTGAGGTTCTTCAGTTCAACCTGGGCCGCGCCTTCGGCTGCGGTGGCGATCTGACCGATGACCCAAGGTTGCTCGCCGGCTTCACGCAATACGTTCAGCGCAGTTTCAACGTGCTCTTGAGCAATGCAGATAACCATGCCGACGCCGCAGTTCAACACGCGATGCATTTCGTTTTCGTCGACATTGCCTTTCTCTTGCAGCCAGTCGAACACGGCAGGGCGAGTCCAGCTTGCAACGTCAACCACCGCTTGTGCGCCTTTTGGCAGAACGCGCGGGATGTTGTCCAGCAGGCCACCACCGGTGATGTGGGCCATGGCTTTGACGGCGCCGGTTTCCTTGATCAGCTTGAGCAGCGGCTTCACGTAGATGCGGGTCGGGGCCATCAGCAGGTCGGTCAGCGGTTTGCCGTCGAGCTGGATATTTTCGATGTCTGCACCGGACACTTCGATGATCTTGCGGATCAGCGAGTAGCCGTTGGAGTGCGGGCCGGAAGACGGCAGGGCGAGCAGGGCATCGCCTGCAGCGACTTTGGAACCGTCGATGATTTCAGACTTTTCCACGACGCCGACGCAGAAGCCGGCCAGGTCATAGTCTTCGCCTTCGTACATGCCCGGCATTTCAGCGGTTTCGCCGCCGACCAGGGAGCAGCCGGACAGTTCACAGCCAGCGCCGATGCCGGTCACGACCTGGGTCGCGGTTTCGACGTTCAGTTTGCCGGTGGCGTAGTAGTCGAGGAAGAACAGCGGCTCGGCACCGCAGACCACCAGGTCGTTCACGCACATGGCAACCAGGTCGATGCCGATGCTGTCGTGCTTGTTCAGGTTCAGCGCCAGGCGCAGCTTGGTGCCGACGCCGTCAGTGCCCGAGACCAGTACCGGTTGTTTGTAACCGGCCGGGATTTCGCAGAGGGCGCCGAAACCGCCCAGGCCGCCCATGACTTCCGGGCGCGCAGTGCGCTTGGCGACGCTCTTGATGCGTTCGACCAATGCTTCACCGGCGTCGATGTCTACACCGGCGTCCTTGTAGCTCAGGGAGGGTTGCTTGCTCATGATCCAGGCCTTTAGGGGGGATTCAGGGGTAACGACCGAGTCCAGTGGGACCGCCGAAACAGACGAAGGCGAGTGCCATCCGCGAATTTCAGGGTGCCCGGCTGTTGCCGGTCTGCGAAGGCGCGCGATTTTATCAGGCTTGAGGGGCAGCGGCCATCCTCGTACCGACGGGCAGGGGCATATCGCGTTAAAAAAACCGATATTGCCCGTGTTGGTGGCATCCCGGATGGCTGTATAAGGTATCGACATTAACCGTCTATCGTTATGACAGTGCGAAAACTTACCGGAATCGGGTGAATGTTTTGCTTGAATGTGTGGTCAACAGACCCTTGGTTCAATCATCTTCACGCGGTCTGTTCCAGCCGCTCTTGTCGTCAGGAATCTTTTTATGCGTTTTCTTAAATTCTTGTTCGTCGGCTGTTTAACCATGGCCAGCCTGACCGGTTATGCCGAAACCGTCAAAGGCCTCTATCAAGTGCGCGAGCCCGTCAGCAGCCAGACACCGGAGGAGCGCGATCAGGCGACTCAGCGGGCGCTGGATACGTTGGTGTTGCGCCTGACTGGCGACCCAAAGGCGGCGCAGAGCCCGGGTCTGGCGACCGTGCGCAAAGACCCTCAGCAGATCATCAGTCAGTTCGGATATGACGCCGGGCCACCGCAAGTGCTGAAAGTCGATTTCGACCCGGCCACCACCGAACAGGCCTTGCGGCGTGCCGGGTTGGCTGTGTGGGGTGCCAATCGGCCGTCGATCCTCGGCTGGTGGTTGAACGATTCCACTGAAGGTTCGAGCCTGGTCGGCGATGGCCAGGCCAGCGCCACACCACTGCTTCGAGCGGCGCAACATCGTGGTCTGCCGCTGCGTTTGCCGCTGGCGGACCTGAACGAGCAGATTGTCGCCACTGCGCCGAATCTGGAAAGTGCAGACCCTGCGCCGCTGCAAGGAGCATCCGACCGTTACAATGCCGATGCCTTGCTGGCGGTGCATGCCCGTGAAGAGGGTGGCCAATGGCAAGCCAAGTGGCGTTTATGGTTGGGCGATCAGAAAGAAGCCGGTAGCGTGCAGGGCGCCGATACCGCCGCGCTGGCCGATGCGGTGATGCTGGCGGTCAGTCAACGCCTGGCGCCGCGTTTTGCCGCCAAACCGGGCGCTTCGAGCGAGCAATTGCTGGAAGTGCAAGGGATGAGCCTGGAGCGTTATGCAACGCTCGGGCGTTTGCTGGAGCCTTTTGGCGCACGCCTGCAAAGTGTCGACGGCGACCGCGTGCTTTATCGGGTCAACGGCAGCCCCGATCAGCTGCGGGCGCAGTTGTCTTTGGGCAGGTTGCAGGAAATTCCGGCCGGTGAGGCGCCGGCTCCAACGGTGCCTGTTCAGCCCGTGGTTGCTGGCTCGACACCGGCCGTAGCGCCAGCCCCGGCACCGACACCACTGTTACGTTTTCGCTGGTAGTTTTTCTTTATATAGAAGCAGGAGTGGTACATGGCCGATACACGGCGTTGGTTCTGGCTCGGTGGGGTGGTCCTGCTTTGCGCGTTTGTTTACCTGTTGCACCCGATCCTGACGCCTTTTTTGGTGGCGCTGTTGCTGGCTTATCTGTTCGACCCGCTGGTGGATCGTCTGGAAAAGTACGGCCTTTCACGGACCTGGGGTGTGGTGGCGGTGTTTGCCTTGTTCACATTGCTCGTCACCGCGTTGCTGTTGGTGTTGGTGCCGATGCTCGCCAAGCAACTGTTTCGCTTGTATGAACTGGCGCCGCAAATGCTCGACTGGTTGCAGCACACCGCCGTGCCGTGGGCGCAATCGAAGATGGGGTTGTCGGACGGCTTCTGGAAATTCGACAAGCTCAAGGCGGCGTTCAGCGAGCACATGGGCCAGACCACCGATGTGGTCGGCGTGGTGCTGAGTCAAGCGACGGCCTCAGGTCTTGCACTGATTGGCTTGCTGGCCAATCTGGTGCTGATTCCGGTGGTGAGCTTTTATCTGTTGCGCGACTGGGATCTGATGATGGCCAAGATCCGCAGCCTGCTGCCCCGTGATCGTGAAGAGCGCGTCATGACCTTGGCGGGAGAATGCCATGAAGTGCTCGGGGCCTTCGTGCGCGGGCAGTTGCTGGTGATGCTGGCGCTGGGCGTGATCTATGCCGCAGGCTTGATGATCGTCGGGCTGGAGCTGGGGCTGTTGATCGGTCTGATTGCCGGGTTGGCGGCGATCGTGCCGTACATGGGGTTCGTCATCGGGATTGGTGCGGCATTGATTGCCGGTCTGTTCCAGTTCGGTGGCGATTTGTATCCCATGATCGGTATTGTCGCGGTGTTCATGGTCGGCCAGGCGCTGGAAGGCATGGTCCTGACGCCGTTGCTGGTGGGAGACCGGATCGGCCTGCATCCGGTGGCAGTGATCTTCGCCATCCTGGCCGGCGGCGAGCTGTTTGGTTTTACCGGTGTGTTGCTGGCGTTGCCGGTGGCGGCGGTGATCATGGTCCTGGTGCGTCACGTACATGATTTGTATAAGGATTCGGATATCTATGGTGGTGTCGACGAATCCGCGCTGTAAGGGTTTTTGATCGCTCATGGCAGGCAGCCTGGTTTCGTGCCAGGTTTGCCCGTATCCCTCGTGCGGCTGTCACATGCGCCGCCAAAGAAACTGTCATAAAACCAGTGCATCAGGGGGCGCTCTCAATTAGTTTTCCCGCCGCGTTGTCGCCTTAAAGCGGGCCAGGCAAGGCGCAGGCCGCTGGGAATGGTTGTTCCCTTTCCAAGGCCTGCAACGCAGCCTGGCCCGCTTTAAGGCACAACCCGAAGGGCCGGGCCTGCTGTTGTGCAGGGCTGCGTTGCTCGAAGCTTATTTGGAATGACCAAACCACGCTTCTCGCGCCTTGCCCTGCACAACAGCAGACCCGGCGCGGCGGGAAAACTAATTGAGAGCGCCCCCTAACGCAAACCTTTGATTTTGCTTGTGGTCTGTCGCATTGTGCGGTCAGCCTCACGGGTATAAACTTCGCAAACTTTACACAGAGGCCACTAACGGTTCCTTTGGAACTGTTCAGTCAGCATGAAACCGATTCAGCTGCCCCTAGGTGTGCGTCTGCGTGATGACGCTACCTTTATCAATTACTACCCAGGCGCCAATGCCGCTGCACTCGGCTATGTCGAGCGGCTCTGCGAAGCCGACGCCGGCTGGACGGAAAGCCTGATTTACCTCTGGGGCAAAGACGGGGTAGGGCGCACGCATTTGTTGCAGGCGGCGTGTCTGCGCTTCGAACAACTGGGGGAACCGGCGGTGTACCTGCCGTTGGCCGAGTTGCTGGACCGCGGCATTGAAATCCTCGATAACCTCGAACAATACGAACTGGTCTGCCTGGACGATCTGCAGGCGGTCGCCGGCAAGGCGGATTGGGAAGAGGCGCTGTTCCATCTGTTCAATCGCCTGCGTGACAGCGGCCGGCGTCTGCTGATTGCCGCCTCGACATCCCCGCGTGAACTACCGGTGAAGCTGGCAGACCTCAAGTCGCGGCTGACACTGGCACTCATCTTCCAGATGCGCCCACTCTCTGACGAAGACAAATTGCGTGCCTTGCAGTTGCGCGCATCCCGTCGCGGCCTGCACCTGACCGATGAAGTCGGGCATTTTATCTTGACCCGCGGTACCCGCAGCATGAGTGCGCTTTTCGAGCTGCTTGAACGCCTCGATCAGGCCTCCCTTCAAGCTCAGCGAAAGCTGACAATCCCGTTCCTGAAAGAAACGCTGGGTTGGTAAAAACCTGATCAAGCGCAGGTTTTACGCAGGTTTCGGCATATTCCAGGCGTCAACAAACCCGCTTTCCTGCAAGAGGGCAGGCTGCGCAAAGGTTCAAAATGGGCTTAAGCGCTTAGATGTAAACGAGAAACCGAAAAGTCACATACAGATCGATTGAATTTGCAAATGAGGTCGATAGCGGGCATAGTCGCGGCTTCTTTAGAAACTATCAGCCACGGTCGTGCCCATGCTAAATCGCTTCGCACCCCTCGTGCCTCTCGCACTCGTCACCCTGTTGTTCGGTTGCGCTGCCCACTCTCCAGTGTCCCAGCAAGAGCCAAAACAGCAGGTTTCAAATTCAGTTACCGCGCAGTCTTCTTCCGTTCTTTTCCAGGAAGAGCTAGTCACCGATAAAGAACTGGCAGACTTCGCCGGCGGCAAGTCGTACCAGCTTCCGGTTCTCGCCGACAGCATCCTCGAACGTGGCATGTCTCTGATCGGTACCCGTTACCGTTTCGGCGGCACCTCTGAGGCCGGCTTCGACTGCAGCGGCTTCATTGGTTATCTGTTTCGTGAAGAGGCCGGCATGAACCTGCCGCGCTCCACCCGCGAAATGATCAATGTTGACGCTCCTCTGGTTGCTCGCAGCGCCCTCAAACCGGGTGACCTGCTGTTCTTCGCCACCAATGGTCGTCGCGGTCGTGTCAGTCACGCCGGGATCTACCTGGGTGACAACCAGTTCATCCACTCCAGCAGCCGCAAAAGCGGTGGTGTCCGGATTGATAGTCTGGGCGACAGCTACTGGAGCAAAACCTTCATCGAAGCCAAGCGCGCACTCGCGATGGCGCCGACTGCGGCCCCGGCTATCGTCACGGCTCGCAAGTAAGCGGACAGTTTATAAGGCGAACTTAAAGTCTTACTTGAAGTTTGCCACGTAGCCGCTAGAATCCTGATCTATTATTGATGGCAAACCGCCTGCGTTCTGCGCAGGCGGTTTTCTTTTCTGCCTTTTTGGTGGAAAAAGCCGCAGCCAGATCAGGATGTTCTGTTTATGACGATGTCGGCCCGCCTCACACTCATATTCTTCGCAGCGTTGCTCAGCGCCTGCGCCAGCCGCACACCGCCACCTGCGCCGGTGGTTCGCGCTCCCATTGTTTTCGGTCCTTCCCAAGCCTTTTCCCCTGCGGCAGAAGACGTGCTGTTTCGCGCGCTGGGCCTGGTGGGAACACCTTATCGCTGGGGTGGCAACACGCCGGATTCCGGATTCGATTGCAGCGGTCTGATCGGTTATGTGTATCGCGATGTCGCCGGCATTTCCTTGCCGCGCTCCACCCGCGAGATGATCGGCATGCAAGCCCCCAGTGTCGGCAAGGAAGGCCTGCAAACCGGCGACCTGATTTTCTTCGCCACCAATGGCGGCTCCCAGGTCAGCCACGCCGGTATCTACGTTGGCGAAGGCCGCTTCGTCCACGCGCCGGCCACGGGCGGCACGGTCAAGCTGGACAGCTTGTCCAAGGCTTACTGGCAGAAAGCCTACCTGAGTGCCAAGCGCGTCTTGCAACCTGAGCATTTGGCACATAATCCGTAGTGGAAGTTGTCAGGACCGCTCGCTTGAGGGATGACTCGCGTGTGGATCTGTGGCTGTTACCGTCGGGCGATAGGTTGACGTTCTGTCGTAAACGCTGATCCCTGTGGGAGCGAGCCTGCTCGCGATAGCGGTGCGTCAGACAACATCGTTGTTGAATGTGCTGACCCCATCGCGAGCAGGCTCGCTCCCACAGGTGATATGGGTTGCAGTTATTTAGCTGCGGAAACGCGCCACACCTTGTTTCCCACATCATCCGCCACCAGCAAGCCGCCTTGCTGATCGATCACAACACCCACCGGCCGGCCCATGGCTTTTTCGTCGTCAGTGAGGAAGCCGGTGAGCACATCCACCGGCTGCCCGGTCGGTTTGCCGGCGGTGAACGGCACGAAAATCACTTTATAGCCGCTGTGCGGCTTGCGGTTCCACGAGCCGTGTTGGCCGATGAAGGCGCCTTGGGTGAACGGCGCGGGCAACTTGCTGCCTTCGGCGAACGTCAGGCCCAGTGACGCGGTATGCGGCCCCACCGCGTAGTCCGGTGCAATCGCCTTGGCCACCAGATCGGGGTTTTGCGGCTCGACGCGAATGTCGACGTGCTGGCCGTAATAGCTGTAGGGCCAGCCGTAGAACCCGCCATCCTTCACGGATGTGATGTAGTCCGGCACCAGGTCGCTGCCGATTTCGTCACGCTCGTTGACGGCTGTCCACAGTGCGCCGCTCTGCGGTTCCCAGGCCAGACCGTTTGGATTGCGAATCCCCGAGGCGAAGATTCGATGATTGCTGGTGGCGCGATCCACTTCCCAGATCGCCGCGCGACCTTCCTCCTGATCCATGCCGTTTTCACCGACGTTGCTATTCGAGCCCACGGTGACGTACAGCTTGCTGCCATCCTTGCTGGCGATGACGTTTTTGGTCCAGTGATGATTCAGCGTGCCGCCCGGCAGGTCGACCACCTTGATGGGCTGCGACTTGATCGCCGTCTCACCGTTTTCATAGTGGAAACGCAGCAGGCGATCAGTGTCGGCGACGTACAGGTCATTGCCGACCAGGGTCATGCCGAAGGGCGAATTGAGGTTTTCCAGGAATACCGTGCGGGTTTCGGCAACGCCATCGTGGTCCTTGTCCCGCAGCAGGGTGATGCGGTTCGGGCTGGGGACGCCAGCACCGGCACGGCCCATGACTTTGCCCATGACCCAGCCGCGAATGCCTTGGCCATCTTCGGGTTTGGGCGGTGCGTTGGTTTCGGCCACCAGCACATCGCCGTTTGGTAATACGTAGAGCCAGCGCGGATGATCGAGGCCTTCGGCAAACGCCGCCACTTGAGTCCCGGTCGCGGCGACGGGTTTCTTGCCTTCAGGCCAGCCGATCGCCGGGGCGATGTTCACCGTCGGGATCAGGGTTTTATTCGGTTCTGGCAGCTTGGGCGAGGGGCCTGTGCCATCCGAGACTTGCAGACTGGAGGTTTCACCACAGGCGGCGAGCCCTCCGGCGAGCGCGATGATGAAAACGAGTTGGGGTTTGCGCATTACTGATCTTCCCTATGAATGCATTGACGTAATCATAGAGAAGCGTAGACGTTCGATGGTTCAACCGGTCAGCCGCGGGCTTCCTTGAGCAGAACAGCGATGCCTGGATGGTAGTTGCCGGCTTCATTGCGCAACTTGCGGTAGGCGTAAGGGAAATACCAGGCCACGGCGCAGGTATGTTCCTTTTGCAGGTCGTCGACCATGTCCTGGAGTTCTTCCGGGGTGGCGCTGTGTTGGGCTTTTTGTGGCGCGACAAACAGACAGCCGAGTTTCAGATCACTGGCGTAGCTGATTCGCTTCGCGTCACTGGTGATGTCCGCCAGTGCCTGCGTCAGGTTCAGGCTATTGACCCGTGGCCAGCGCTGGGTGGCCTGGAGATACGCGCGCTCTTCGCTGCTGGCGATAAACAGATCGGCGCGGGCGTTGCGTTCGCCTTCTTCGATCTGTTTGCGGGTCGACGTCTGTGCCAGCGTGACCATTTCTGCCATCCAGGCCGCGGCGCAGAGCAGGCCGAGGTTGGCGTTTTCGTCGTACCAGTAAGGTGTATCGTTATCGCCGCGCACGGCGTTGTAGCGGTCGATACAGTCAAACCAGCGTTCCAGCACCGGCCGCAGGAATTCCAGCTTCGGATTGCTGATGATCATGCCTTGCATGTGGCTCACCCTTGTTATTGTGTTGTCAGGTTGTGGCTCTTTGATATCACTGCTGACAGTGTGGCACAAGATTGGCGTCAGTAAATTGATCGACGGCAGTTATTCGCTCAGCGGCGCCCCGGCTTTAATTGACGCTCCACCCCCAACCCTCTAACCTTCGCGGCTTGTTTCAGGTGCTCTGTGACCTTGGTCGACAGAGTGAAACAGGGAAGCCGGTGAGTGAATTTCTTCCAGTGAAGAATGATCACGATCCCGGCGCTGCCCCCGCAACGGTAAATGAGTAAAAGCTGCGCGAGGGCCTGTCATCAGGCCCTAGCCACTGTGTCGACTGTCGACATGGGAAGGCGCGCAGTCAGGCGCAAGCTGCTCATGAGCCCGGAGACCGGCCTGATTCATCCAACGGCATCACGGTGGGCGATGCCAGGCTTCTTGCCGTCTATTCTTGTGCCTGCCCGCCGTTATCCAGCCCCAACGGAGAGCTCCCCCATGACTGATACTCCCGATCGTGACGAACGCCATCTGGCGCGCATGCTGCGCAAAAAAGCGGTGATCGACGAACGCATCGCCAACTCGCCGAATGAATGCGGTTTGCTGCTGGTGCTTTCCGGTAACGGCAAAGGCAAGAGCAGTTCGGCGTTCGGCATGCTTGCGCGGTCCATGGGCCACGGCATGCAGTGCGGCGTGGTGCAGTTCATCAAGGGGCGTACCAGCACCGGCGAGGAGCTGTTCTTCCGACGCTTCCCGGAGCAAGTGCGTTTTCATGTGATGGGCGAGGGCTTTACCTGGGAAACCCAGGATCGCCAGCGCGACATCGCCGCCGCCGAAGCCGCCTGGGCAGTGTCCCGCGAATTGCTGCGTGATCCGGCCATCGGTCTGGTGGTGCTCGATGAGTTGAACATCGCCCTCAAGCACGGCTACCTCGATCTCGATCAGGTGCTCAGCGACTTGCAGGCGCGTCCGCCGATGCAGCACGTGGTGGTCACCGGTCGTGGCGCCAAACCGGAGATGATCGAACTGGCCGACACCGTCACTGAAATGGGCATGATCAAGCACGCCTTCCAGGCCGGAATCAAAGCGCAAAAAGGCGTCGAGTTGTGAACTGCACTTTATGAATAGCCATCGTCAATGCCCGGCGGTACTGATCGCCGCACCGGCCTCCGGTCAGGGCAAGACCACCGTCACCGCCGCGCTCGCCCGTTTGCATCGCAATCAGGGGCGCAAGGTTCGTGTGTTCAAATGCGGCCCGGACTTTCTCGACCCGATGATTCTCGAGCGCGCCAGCGGTGCGCCGGTCTATCAACTCGACATGTGGATGGTCGGCGAGCAAGAAAGTCGACGGCTATTGTGGGAAGCCGCTGGCGAAGCCGACCTGATCCTCATCGAAGGCGTCATGGGGCTGTTCGACGGTACGCCGTCCAGCGCCGACCTGGCGCGGCACTTCGGTGTGCCGGTGCTCGGCGTGATCGATGGCACCGCCATGGCACAGACCTTTGGCGCGCTGGCCCTGGGCCTTGCGCGTTATCAGCCGGATTTGCCGTTTGCCGGTGTGCTGGCCAATCGGGTCGGCACCGTGCGCCATGCGCAGTTGCTCGAAGGCAGCCTGACTGAAGGCTTGCGCTGGTATGGCGCGCTGTCCCGGGAGACCGGCATTGAATTGCCAAGTCGGCATCTCGGCCTGGTTCAGGCCAGTGAATTGAATGATCTCGACCTGCGTCTCGATGCGGCGGCCGAGTCACTGGCCAGCAGTTGCGATGTGGCGCTGCCGCCAGCCGTGGAATTCGCCGCGCCTGAAATGATCGCAGCCGAACCGTTGCTGGCCGGTGTGCGGATTGCCGTGGCCCGGGACGAAGCTTTCGCGTTTACCTACGGCGCGAGCCTGGATCTGCTGCGGGCCATGGGCGCCGAGTTGTCTTTCTTTTCGCCGATCCGCGACAGCGAATTACCTGAGGCAGACAGCCTCTATCTGCCGGGCGGTTACCCTGAATTGCACCATGTAGCGTTGTCGCAAAACACGCCGATGCTGACTGCGATCCGCGCTCACCACGCGGCGGGCAAACCGTTGCTGGCCGAGTGTGGCGGCATGCTGTATCTGCTGGATTCCTTGACCGATGTCGAGGGCACTCGCGCTGAACTGGTTGGCTTGCTGGCCGGTGATGCAGTGATGCAGAAGCGTCTTGCCGCGTTGGCCTTGCAGGCGGTCGAATTGCCGGAAGGTTTGCTGCGTGGGCACACCTATCACCACTCGCTGACCAGCACTGAACTTGAGCCGATTGCTCGTGGGCTGAGCCCGAATGGCGGGCGAGGGGCGGAGGCGGTTTATCGTGAGGGGCGGATGACGGCCTCTTATGTACATTTTTATTTTCCGTCCAATCCATCGGCGATTGCAGCGCTGTTTGTGCCTGACCTTGAGGACGCCTTCGCGAGCAAGCCCGCTCCCACAGGGGAACGCATTTCAAATGTGGGAGCGGGCTTGCTCGCGAAGAGGCCATGACGGACAACGCATTTTCCGAAGCCGAACGCGCAGCCGTTTACCGAGCCATCGCCGAACGCCGCGACATGCGGCACTTCAGCGGCGGTACGGTCGAACCCGAGTTACTGAGACGTCTGCTCGAAGCCGCGCACCAAGCGCCGAGTGTCGGCCTGATGCAGCCCTGGCGTTTCATCCGCATCAGCGACCGGGTACTGCGCGGCAAGATTCAGCAGTTGGTGGAAGAAGAACGCATCCGCACCGCCGAAGCCCTCGGCGAGCGCTCCGACGAATTCATGAAGCTCAAGGTCGAAGGCATCAACGACTGCGCCGAGGTGCTGGTCGCCGCGCTGATGGACGATCGTGAGCGGCACATTTTCGGCCGTCGTACGCTGCCGGAAATGGACATGGCCTCGCTGTCCTGCGCCATCCAGAACCTTTGGCTCGCGTCCCGCGCCGAAGGCCTGGGCATGGGCTGGGTGTCATTGTTCGAGCCACAAGCGCTGGCGGACTTGCTGGGTTTACCGGCCGGGGCCAAGCCGTTGGCCGTTCTTTGCCTGGGGCCGGTCAAGGAATTCTATCCGGCGCCGATGCTGGTACTCGAAGGCTGGGCGCAGGCGCGTCCACTCAGCGAATTGCTGTATGAAAATTATTGGGGAGTGAGTCAATGAGTGTGGCGTTGTTGAGTGTCGCCGCGGTCGCGCTGGATGCGCTGCTGGGTGAGCCCAAACGCTGGCATCCGCTGGTGGCGTTCGGTCGTTTTGCCGATCGCATCGAGCAACGTTTCAACTCCGGTGGCCGCGGCTGGCGCAGTCACGGCGTTACGGCCTGGGTGATGGCGGTCGTGCCGCTGACCTTGCTGGCCACCGCACTTTCCTGGGCGCCTTACGTTGGTTGGATTGTCGAGATTCTCTTGCTCTATTGTGCCCTCGGCATGCGCAGTCTCGGCGAGCACGTTGAGCCGGTGGCCAAGGCCCTGCGCAGCGATGATCTGATCGAGGCGCGCAAACGTGTTGGTTATCTGGTCAGCCGTCAGACCAGCGAACTGGATGAAACCGAAGTCGCCCGCGCCGCCACCGAGTCGGTGCTGGAGAACGGCAGCGATGCGGTGTTCGCCGCGCTGTTCTGGTTTGCCGTGGCGGGTGCGCCCGGCGTGGTGCTCTATCGCCTGAGCAACACCCTCGATGCGATGTGGGGTTATCGCAACGATCGCTTCGAACGTTTCGGTTGGGCTGCGGCGAAAATCGATGATGTTCTGAACTACATTCCCGCACGTCTGGTGGCGTTGACCTACGCGCTGCTGGGCAAAACCCGATTGGCATTGAAGTGCTGGCGTACCCAGGGCCCGACCTGGGACAGCCCGAATGCCGGGCCGGTGATGGCGGCCGGTGCTGGCGCGCTGGGTGTCGAGTTGGGCGGGGTGGCGATTTATCACGGTGAACTGCATCAGCGTCCGCAGTTGGGCGAAGGCGTGCCGGCGGATGCCGATTCCATCGACCGTGGCTGGCAATTGGTCCAGCGCGGGGTATGGTTATGGCTGCTGATTCTCTGCGTGGGGGCTGAATTCTATGCTTGAACACGGTGGCCGCTTGCGCAAGGCGGCGCTTGAATACGGCATTGCCGAAGCCGATTGGCTCGACCTGTCCAGTGGCCTGGCGCCTTGGCCATTCCCGGTTCCGGACATCCCGCTGCGGGCCTGGGCGCGGTTGCCGGAAACCGATGACGGTCTGGAGCAGGCTGCCTGCGACTATTACGGTGCGGCTCAGGTGTTGCCGGTGGCCGGCTCGCAAATGGCGATCCAGTTGCTGCCGCGGTTGCGCCGGGCCGGCAAGGTCGGCGTGCTGTCGCCGTGTTACGCCGAACACGCCCAAGCCTGGCGTCGCGACGGGTACATCGTGCGTGAAGTGCTGGAGTCGGAAGTCGATTTCTTTCTCGACAGCCTCGACGTGCTGGTGGTGGTCAACCCAAACAATCCCACGGGGTTGAGCCTGACGCCGGCTCGCCTGCTGGATTGGCATGCGCGGCTGGCCCAGCGCGGAGGCTGGCTGGTGGTGGACGAGGCGTTCATGGACAACACCCCGCATTTGAGCCTGGCGCCGTTTACCAATCAGATCGGTTTGATCGTGCTGCGCTCCTTCGGCAAATTTTTCGGCCTGGCCGGTGTGCGACTGGGGTTTGTGCTGGCCGAGCGCAAGTTGCTCAAGCTGCTGGCCGAACAGGTCGGGCCTTGGGCGGTCAGCGGTCCGACCCGAGTGTTGGGCCAGGCGTGCCTGACGGATACGGACGGGCACACTCGACAGCGCATTCGTACTGACGAGGCCGGCGAGCGTCTGGCGTTGCTGCTTGAACAGTACGGTTTCAAACCTCAGGGCGGCTGCGCATTGTTCCAATGGCTGATCGCCGAGTGCGCCGAAGCGCTTCACGAATTCATGGCCCGGCGCGGCATTCTGCTGCGGTTGTTCACCCACAACAGCAGCGTGCGGTTTGGCTTGCCCGCCGATGAGGCGGATTGGCTGCGTCTTGAGCAAGCGCTTGAAGCTTACGTTAAGGAAGCGCAATGACTACGTTGATGGTGCAGGGCGCGACTTTGATGGTGCAGGGCACTACATCGGACGCCGGTAAAAGCACACTGGTGACGGCGCTATGCCGCTGGGTTACGCGCCAGGGTGTCAGCGTCGTGCCGTTCAAACCGCAGAACATGGCCCTCAACAGCGCGGTGACTGCTGACGGTGGCGAGATCGGTCGCGCTCAAGCGGTGCAGGCCCAGGCCGCCAACCTCGAACCGCACACCGACATGAACCCGGTGCTGCTCAAGCCCAATAGCGATACCGGCGCCCAAGTGATCATTCATGGTCGCGCGGTCACCACCATGAATGCTGTCGCCTATCACGACTACAAAGCCATCGCCATGCAAGCGGTACTGGCCTCCCATGAGCGGTTGAGTGCGGCGTATCCGGTGGTGATGGTCGAAGGGGCGGGGTCGCCGGCAGAGATCAACCTGCGGGCCGGCGACATCGCCAACATGGGGTTTGCCGAGGCGGTGGACTGCCCGGTCGTACTGATTGCCGACATCAATCGCGGTGGAGTTTTCGCGCATTTGGTCGGTACGCTGGAGCTGCTGTCCCCCAGCGAGCAGGCAAGGGTCAAAGGCTTCATCATCAACCGGTTTCGCGGCGACATTGCCTTGCTGCAACCAGGTCTCGATTGGCTGGAGGCGCGCACCGGCAAACCGGTGATCGGCGTTTTGCCTTATGTGATGGACCTGCATCTTGAGGCCGAGGATGGTCTCGATCAGCGGCAGACCGATAAGGCCGACCAGGTACTCAACGTGGTGGTGCCGGTACTGCCGCGCATCAGCAACCACACCGATTTCGATCCGCTGCGCCTGCATCCGCAAGTGGACCTGCAATTCATCGGCCCCGGTCAGGCGATTCCGCCGGCCGACCTGATCATTCTTCCTGGCTCGAAAAGCGTGCGCAGCGACCTCGCGTACCTGCGGGCCAACGGTTGGGACACGGCGATCTCGCGGCACTTGCGCTATGGCGGAAAAGTGCTGGGGATCTGCGGTGGTCTGCAAATGCTCGGCGAGCACGTGCACGACCCGCTGGGCCTTGAAGGCGCGCCGGGTTCCAGTGCTGGCTTGGGCCTGCTGGCGTTCGAAACTCAGCTTGAAGAAGAGAAGCAATTGCGCAATGTGCGTGGGCGCCTGGCGCTAGAAGATGCGCAGGTCAGTGGCTATGAAATTCATGCCGGCGTGACCACCGGGCCGGCCTTGGAAAATGCCGCCGTACAGCTCGACGATGGTCGCTGCGATGGCGCACAAAGTACCGATGGGCAGATTTTCGGCACGTATCTGCATGGCCTGTTCGAGTCACCGGCGGCGTGCAGTGCGCTGTTGCGCTGGGCCGGGTTGCAGGATGTGCAGGAAGTCGATTACTACGCCTTGCGTGAGCGCGATATCGAACGGTTGGCGGATTTGGTGGAGAAGCATTTGGATACCTCGCTGTTGTGTGAGCTCTGTGGGATTTAAGGTGAATTCGAGACCGCCATCGCGAGCAGGCTCGCTCCCACATTGGAATGCGGTCAACTGTGGGAGCGAGCCTGCTCGCGATGACTTAAGTCGCCACGCCGCCAATTAATAGGTAGATGAACATGCTGCAACTGATCCTCGGCGGCGCTCGATCCGGCAAAAGCCGCCTGGCTGAAAAACTGGCGACAGACAGTCAGCTCCAAGTCACTTATATAGCCACCTACATCGCCACCAGCCAATCTCAAGACGGTGAAATGAACGAACGGGTGGCCCATCACCGCGCCCGTCGTCCGGCCGAATGGGCATTGATCGAAGAACCGCTGGAGCTCGCCCGTGAGCTGCGCGAAAACGCCAGTGCCGATCGTTGCTTGCTGGTGGATTGCCTGACGCTGTGGCTGACCAATCTGCTGATGCTCGACGATGCCGAGCGCTTGTCGGCCGAACGCGAAGCCCTGCTGGACTGCCTGGCATCATTGCCGGGTGAAATCATTTTTGTCAGCAACGAGACCGGGATGGGTGTCGTGCCGTTGGGCGAATTGACTCGCCGCTATGTCGATGAAGCCGGTTGGCTGCATCAAGCCTTGGCCGAGCGCTGTCAGCGAGTCGTCCTGACCGTTGCCGGCCTGCCCCTGACTTTGAAAGGAACTGCGTTATGACTCACGCCTGGTGGCTGAACCCGTGTAAGCCAATCGACGCGCAAGCGGTCGAACAGGCGCTGGTGCGTCAACAGCAACTGACCAAACCTGCCGGCTCACTCGGCCGGCTCGAATCGGTGGCGGTGCAACTGGCCGGGTTGCAGGGGCAGGTCAAGCCGACACTCGATCAGCTGTGGATTGCGATTTTTGCCGGTGACCATGGTGTGGTTGCTGAAGGCGTGTCGGCGTTTCCGCAGGAAGTCACCGGGCAGATGCTGCACAACTTTGTCAGCGGCGGCGCGGCGATCAGCGTGTTGGCGCGGCAGTTGGGGGCTTCCCTGGAAGTGGTCGACCTCGGCACTGTCACACCGTCGTTGAATCTATCGGGTGTGCGTCACCTGAACATCGGCCCGGGCACGGCGAATTTCGTTCAGGGGCCGGCGATGACTCAGGCCCAGGGGGAACTTGCCTTGCAGGCCGGCCGCGACAGTGTGCAGCGCGCCATCGCAGCCGGCGTGCAGTTGTTCATCGGTGGCGAAATGGGCATCGGCAACACCACTGCGGCCAGCGCGTTGGCCTGTGCGTTGCTCGATTGCCCGGTGGTGCATCTGGCCGGGCCGGGTACCGGATTGAACGCAGCGGGTGTCAGCCATAAAGCCCAGGTCATCGAGCGCGCCTTGGTGTTGCATGGCGCTCAGCGTAGCGATGCGCTGCAAACTTTGTTCAACCTCGGCGGTTTCGAAATCGCTGCGCTGGTCGGCGCGTACCTGGCCTGTGCTCAGGAAGGCGTCGCGGTGTTGGTCGACGGGTTTATTTGCAGCGTCGCCGCGCTGGTGGCGGTGCGTTTGAATCCGGCCTGCCGTGAGTGGCTGCTGTTCGGTCATCGCGGCGCCGAGCCAGGCCATCGCCATGTGCTCGAAACCCTGAACGCCGAACCGTTGCTGGACCTCGGCCTGCGACTGGGCGAGGGCAGTGGTGCGGCATTGGCCGTGCCATTGTTGCGTCTGGCGTGTGACCTGCACGGGCAGATGGCGACGTTCGCCGAAGCCGCAGTGGCGGATCGCCCGGCATGACCTTGCGCCTGGACCTGTTGCGCCATGGCGAAACCGAACTCGGCGGCGGTTTACGCGGCAGCCTCGACGATGCGCTGACCGGCAAGGGCTGGGAGCAAATGCGCGCCGCGGTGATCGAGCAGGGGCCCTGGGATCGACTGGTCAGTTCGCCGTTGCAGCGTTGTGCGCTTTTTGCTGAAGAGCTTGGGGCGCAACTGGGGTTGCCAGTGCAGCTGGATAAGGATCTGCAAGAACTACACTTCGGCGCCTGGGAAGGGCAGAGCGCCGCGGCGTTGATGGAAACCAGCGCCGAGGCGTTGGGCTTGTTCTGGGCGGATCCTTATTCGTTCACGCCGCCAGACGGTGAACCGGTGGCGGACTTTTCTGCGCGAGTGTTGGCGGCCATCGAACGACTGCACACGGCCTATGCGGGTCAGCGAATCTTGCTGATCAGCCATGGCGGCGTCATGCGTTTGTTGCTGGCTCAAGCGCGCGGATTGCCGCGTGAGCAGTTGCTCAACGTTGAAGTCGGCCACGGCGCGTTGTTCTCGTTGTCGGTCGAACCCGGCGTCTTGTTAAGGGAAGCGATCTGACCATGCTGCCGTTCTGGATCGCCCTGCAATTTTTGAGCAGCCTGCCAATTCGTTTGCCGGGTATGCCGACGCCTGAGGAACTGGGCCGGTCGCTGCTGTTTTATCCGCTGGTCGGTTTGCTGTTCGGCGTGATTCTGTGGGGGCTGAACTGGCTATTGCTGGGCGCGCCATTATTGCTTCACGCCGCACTGCTGCTCAGTGTTTGGGTCGTGCTCAGCGGCGCGTTGCACCTGGATGGCCTGGCCGATAGCGCCGATGCGTGGCTCGGGGGGTACGGCGACCGTGAACGCACCTTGACCATCATGAAAGACCCGCGCAGCGGGCCGATCGCCGTGGTGACGCTGGTCTTGGTATTGCTGCTCAAGTTTGCCGCGTTGCTGGCGTTGATCGAGCAACAGCACAGCGTGGTCATGATCATCGTTCCATTGATTAGCCGCAGCGCGTTACTGGGGTTATTCCTCTCCACACCTTACGTGCGTCCCGGTGGGCTGGGGCAGGCGCTGGCCGATCATCTGCCGCGTTTGGCCGGCAAACAGGTGTTGGTGATCAGTGCGGTGGCCTGTGTGCTGATGGCTGGCCTCAGCGCCGTATGGGCGCTTGCACTGGCGTCCGCGGTGTTTGTCTGGTTACGGCAAGTGATGGTGCGACGATTGGGCGGGACGACGGGCGATACGGCGGGGGCGTTGCTGGAATTGCTGGAGGTGGCGGTACTGGTGGGGCTTGCATTGCTGTTGTAGGACCGAGGCTTGCACGCACCGCTCGCCCCTACGAGTAATATGTATCAAAAAATTTGCTTTCATTTAACCGCGGGTATATACACGCACTATGCTTCCTTCTCAATGTTTGTGCACTAACCTGCGTCGCGCCGCTCGTGGCGTCAGCAGGCATTACGACGGCGCCCTCGACGGCTTCGGGATCAACGTTGCCCAGTATTCTCTGCTGTGCAATCTGCAGCGTCTGGATCAGCCAAGCATCTCGTCCCTGGCCGAAGCCATGGGTCTGGATCGCAGCACTCTCGGGCGTAATCTGCGGGTGCTGGAGGGCGAAGGTCTGGTGACGCTGGTCGAAGGCGAGGACATGCGCAATCGCATCGTCCTGCTCACCGAGACAGGGCGCGAACGCCTGGCGGCGGCGTTGCCAGCCTGGGAAGCGGCGCAGCAGCGGTTGATCGATCGCCTGGGTGCCGAGAAGCGTGAAATTTTGCTGAAATTGCTGGATGAACTGGCTTGAGGCCAGTTTGTTCGATCTTAAGCGGGTATATACCCGCTACCGGAGAACAAGAATGACATCAATGTGGCGTACATGCGGTTGGGTGCTGTTGGGGAGTGCGCTGATTCTGGCGTTGTCATTGGGTGTGCGACACGGCTTCGGGCTGTTTTTGGCGCCCATGAGTGCCGAGTTCGGCTGGGGTCGCGAAGTGTTTGCCTTCGCCATTGCTTTGCAGAACCTGATCTGGGGCCTGGCCCAGCCATTCACCGGCGCGCTGGCCGACCGCTTTGGCGCTGCGAAGGTGGTGTTGATCGGTGGTGTTCTGTACGCCCTGGGTCTGGTGTTCATGGGGCTGTCCGATTCGGCGGTGACCTTGTCCTTGAGCGCGGGGCTGTTGATCGGTATCGGCCTGTCAGGCACCTCGTTTTCGGTGATCCTCGGCGTGGTCGGTCGTGCCGTGCCACCGGAAAAACGCAGCATGGGCATGGGGATCGCCAGCGCCGCCGGTTCTTTCGGTCAATTCGCCATGTTGCCCGGCACGCTGGGGTTGATCGGCTGGCTTGGCTGGTCTGCGGCATTGCTGGTGTTGGGCCTGGTGGTGGCGCTGATCGTGCCGCTGGTGAGCATGCTCAAGGACAAGCCGCTGCCGGTTCTCGGACACGAGCAAACCCTCTCTGAAGCGCTGCGCGAAGCCTGCTCCCATTCAGGATTCTGGCTGTTGGCGTTCGGTTTTTTTGTCTGCGGTTTTCAGGTGGTGTTCATCGGTGTGCACTTGCCGGCTTATCTGGTGGACCAGCACTTGCCGGCCTCCGTCGGCACCACGGTGCTGGCGCTGATCGGGCTGTTCAATATCTTCGGTACCTATACCGCGGGCTGGCTTGGCGGGCGGATGTCCAAGCCGCGCTTGCTCACCGGTCTGTATCTGTTGCGGGCGGTGGTGATTGTGCTGTTCCTCTGGGCGCCGGTCACTCAGGTCACGGCTTATCTGTTCGGCATGGCCATGGGGTTTCTCTGGTTGTCTACGGTGCCCTTGACCAATGGCACGGTGGCGACCTTGTTCGGTGTACGAAATTTGTCCATGCTCGGTGGGATCGTTTTCCTCTTCCATCAGCTCGGCTCGTTCCTCGGCGGCTGGTTGGGTGGGGTGGTGTATGACCGAACCGGGAGTTATGACTTGATCTGGCAGGTGGCGATTCTCTTGAGTCTGGTGGCCGCAGCTCTGAACTGGCCGGTGCGCGAGCAGCCGGTGGCGCGTCTGCAAACCCGGATGAGTGCTGCATGAACAGTCTCTGGCCGCAGATGGCTGCTATCGGCGTCGGCATATTGTTACTGGCCCTGGCGTGGTGGGGCTGGCATCAGGGTGGCCTGGCATTGATGCAGCTGGGCATGGGTGCTTGCTAGCGAGCGGCGAAGGCGAGTAATTTCGTTTTCTGACGATTGTTCAAGGATGCACCGACATGCTGATGCGCTGGCTTGCAGTTCCCGCATTGTTGATGGCTTTCACCGGTTTGGCCCAGGCGGCAGAATGCCCGGAGTTGTTACAAGGCTCTTTGCCCAAGCTGCGCGCCAAGGAATCCATCGATCTGTGCCAGCGCTTCGCCGGCAAGCCGCTGGTGGTGGTCAATACCGCGAGCTTCTGTGGCTTCGCTCCGCAATTCAAAGGCCTTGAGGCGCTGTATCAGCGTTACAAGGATCAAGGGCTTGAAGTGGTTGGTGTGCCGTCCAATGACTTCAAGCAGGAGTCCAAGGATGGCGCAGAGACTGCCAAGGTTTGTTACGTGAACTACGGCGTGACTTTCACCATGACCGAGCCGCAGAAAGTCCGCGGCGATGACGCAACGCATTTGTTCAAGGTTCTCGCTGAACAAAGCAGTTCGCCGAAGTGGAATTTCTACAAGTACGTGGTCGATCGCCAAGGCAGGGTAATCGCCAATTTCTCCAGCCTGACCAAGCCGGATAATCCCGAGTTCATCGAGGCGGTGGAGAAAGCCCTCGCATCGAAACCCTGATCGACGCGCACTAAAAAGCCCCGCCTCTGTACAAGAGCGCGGGGCTTTTTCAATTCAGGCGGCGAGGGAGTCGCCGTGAATCATCAGAAACGGTATGTTGCGCCAACACCGAAACCATTCGCATAGTTTTCATACTCTGCGCTGTAGTTCTGACGGCCGTTGCTGTTGTTGACCTTGACCGACTCTTCGCGCAGGTACGAGTACGCTACGTCGATGGTCAGGTCGTCGGTCGGGCTCCAGCCGGCGCCCAGGCTGAAAATCTTGCGATCGCCAGTCGGAATGCGCGGGGATCGGTTTTCGTTATTGGTCGGTGCCTGGTCAACGGACAGGCCGGTACGCAGGACCCATTGTTTGTTCAACTGGTACGAAGCGCCGATGGCGTGCGCCCAGGTGTCATGCCAGTTCTGTTCTTCGGTGATGGTACCGAACTGGCCATTGAGGAGGGCCGGAACGCCTTTGTTTTCGACGGTGATTTCTTTCAGGCGGCTCCAGCGAGTCCAGGTGCTACCTGCGTAGAGTGTCCACTGGTCATCCAGTTGATGAGTGACCGAGAAGTCGACCGACTCAGGCGTGGTGATATCCAGAGACGCATCGTACTTCTGGTTCGGGTTCTGACCAACGGCACCGAGGAGGTTGTAATTGACCTTGGTGTCGCCTTCGAGCTTGTACTTCACTTTCGAGTGGTAGGTCAGGCCGACGCGCGTGCTATCGGTGGCTTGAACCAGCACGCCGATGTTGTAGCCCAGCGCGATGTCGTCACCCTCGATCTTGACCTTGCCGTCCGGCGCGGCCTGAGTGATCGACAAGTTCGATTCCAGGGTGCCGTCGATGTGGTTGATGGTCGGACCAAAACCGATCGACACCTTGTCGTTGAAGGCGTAGCTGACGGTTGGCTGAAGAGTCACGATTTTGACTTCGCTCTTGCTGCCGAAGTATTTGCCGGCGAAGCCGTTCTCGTAGTCGGTCACCAGGCCGAATGGAGCGTAGACGCCGAAACCGAATGCCCACTGGTCATCGATTGGCTTTACGTAGTAGCCCATGGGCACGCCCATGAAAGGGACCATGTCACCTTTGTTGGTGCCCCTATTCGGACTGGAACTCGCATCACTGATATCAGCGTGCGCGTCGATAAATGCAACACCACCGGTTACTTGTTCGCGCTTGAGGCGAGACATGCCGGCAGGGTTACCAAAAACCGTAGATGCGTCGTCGGCAGATGAAGATCGCCCGGCAAAACCTGTCCCCATCCCGCTGATGCTTTGTTCGTTGAGTGCGAAGCCACTTGCGAAGAGTTGGGTGGATGCCATGGCAACGGCGAGGCTAATGGTGGTTTTGAGCATTACTTTTTTCATTATTAGAATTCCTGGTGATCACCGGGGCGGAAATTACCAAGATTTTCGTCTGGGCGCTATAGCCTGTAACGCTTGAGTTAGAGCGGTTTTGTAGGACAATCCGACCAAAATCGCTACCTGTTGTGCGATTTTCGGAAATGGGTGGATCAGCAGGCGACCTGATTCAACGATGAAACACAGGTCTGCCACGCGTAGGTGAAATCTCGCAGGCGACCTTGGGGCTGGAAAGTCTGGCGCCAGATTCGGGCCATTCCCAACAAGTCATCGGAGGCGGGGAGGGGAGTGTTCTGTTCTTCTACCAGCAGCCAGGCAATGGCGGTGGCGTAACGCAGGTTGACGGTCAATTCCAGATGCGGCCCGCTGAGAAAAGCATGCTGGCTGGCAAGGCCGCGGACCAGGCTTGCCCGATCCGGGTCCAGGGCCAGATAGTGATCCCAAAGGGCCTGGTGGCGGGGTTCGGTGATTCGGTACAGGCCGTGTCCACGGCGGTCATGCAGGGCTGAACCAAGGGCTGACTGACTGGCGGCGATGCCCAGTAGCAGGGATTCGGCAGTTGCGCTATGGCGTCCGAGGTAGATCAACGTCGGACGGATCACATAACGACACAGTTCGCTGGCAGCGATTCCCATAAAGCCCTCGAAACAGGAAGTGGTCGGCGATACCTGAAGGGCCTTGGCAGCAATGGATCGATTCAGGCTCGCCGCAAGCGGATCAAGCCGCTTGAGTTGAAGTGTAGTGTCATTATTTCGCTGTAAAGGACTGTTTTTAAAATATTTCCGGCTTCGAGTTATAACCGTTATATCGGTTGGTGCTTAGCCGCAGGTCGCGAAATGAGAAATATCGGGCAATAAAAAGCCCCGCTTTTGAGCAGGGCTTTTTAGGTTTTCAGCTTTTCTGGCGTCTCAGGCAACCAGTGCCTGGCGAGTACGCTCGATCACAGCCTGCAGCGGTTCTGCGCTGGAGTATTGATCAGGGTACAGGCGTTCGCTGTGACGAGCGATGCCGTGTTCGTTGACCAGAGTGAAGCTGAAGCAGCCTTTGCGAGCGGCCATAATCAGGCAGTTCATTGGAGCAAAAGCGTTGGTTAGGGTGCGAATGGCATCCTGAGTGTGGATTTGAGTGGACATAATTGGTGTTCCTACAAGCGACACGGATAAGAACCGTGCAAAGTTAAAACGTTCCAGTGACGACGACCACCATTGGTCGAACGAAGAACCCGACTGGAACAAAGCAGCCAGTTTGAAGCGCTGATAAATTGGCGCGCTTGGGCTGGCAGGTAGGTACTTAGGAGGGCAGGCAACACATCAAGGGCAAAGGTTCTGGGCCCGGGGTGAAGATCCTGATCAATTTGCAGGCTGGTTCGGTCAGAGTAAGTGAGCCTGGCAACACCCTTTGCTTTCGATTCAAAGGCTGTGTTGGCGCAAGATTTACCTGGAAACCATCGAGGTGGTCGATCCCGTTTTGTCGGTGGAGGCTTCTCTTAGGGAAGGCTGACCGGGGGATTTGTTCGACCAGAATTGACTTTCAGCTTGGTACTAACGCCGCGGATACTAACGGATTGAACTGCAGAAGGGAAGTCCGTTTGTAAAAAAGCGCTGAAGTGCCTGTCGGCAAGTCTCGATTGAGCGGTCAAAGAGCAGGCCAGTGCCCCGCAATAGCCCAGAACCCGACCGTTGATCCGAGCGAACGAGCGAGTCAGGATCGACCGGCGGCACGGGTTGCTCGGGTTTATCCCCACACGCTACCGAAAAACGCGCCGAAAAAGCGCATCGATATAACCGCCTAACAGGTAGTTGTGCACATAAATTGCGCGAACTGTCATCCCACTGTCATCCTCGCCTCAACAGGAGTGGGTGCCTGTAATGAAAATTTAAGTCAATGAAAAACATCGCTTTTTTTTACTGGTGAAAAAATCGTCAGTTTGACTGCGAGCCCCACGCCACACGGCTTTGCGCGAGTTCAAAGACGGTTGTCCACTGAGTTATCCACAGCTTCTGTGGATTGTCCCAAGCGCTTGCTCTAGGACGGGCGTGCAGGCTTTTTTCGACTTTACCTGTACGAAAAAAAGAGTAGAGTGGCGCGCCTTCCGATCTGCCCTACAGTGCTTTATGAAGTTTCGCTCAGTATCAATCTCTGCTGCTTCCACCCCCCGCAGTGTTACCCCACCCAAGCGCTTTTCGATGCGCGTGGCCGAGTGGCTACTCGACAGCCCGCGCCTGGGCGAAAACTCCAACATCAAACACTTCGCCGGACGCTTGCTCAAGCAGCCTGCCCGTGAAGGCGTCGTGGCCGCGCAAAGCCGTCTCGGCCAGCTAATGTGCCGCGAATGCGGTAACGCCCGGGATCGGCGCATTGGCCAGGAGCTCCTGCGTCAGGCCGCGCGTGCGGGCGACCGACGTGCGCAACAGGAACTGGGCCTGAGCGAAGACTGAGCTGTCCAAGACCTGACGCCTTGGTTAACCTTCACGCTTTATCGAATCGGCAGGAGTGGTTATGGCGATGGACTTGACCAGCGCATTGCTGGGGCTGGCGGGCGCCGGGTTGCCGTTACTGGTACTGGCCTGGCAACTTCAGCGTCGGGCGAGTGCGGGGCAGGCCGAGCTGGCGCTGCTGGAAGAGCGCCTTGCCATCGCCCAACTGACGCAGGACGGCTTGAATGCTCAGCTTGACACTTGCCGTGATGAAATCGCAGACCTGAGCCAGGCCAACGCCGCCAAACAGGCCGATCTGGCCGCCGTGCGCCGTGAAGTAGAACTGCTGCAGATCGAACGCGACGACGCCCGCGACGCATCTCACGCCTGGAACATCGAACGCGCCGGCAAAGAGGCTGAGTTGCGTCGCCTCGACGCTCAGGCCGCCTCCCTTAACGCCGAGCTGCGTGAGCAGCAGGAAAGCCATCAGCAGCGCCTCAACGACCTTCAAGGCTCGCGGGACGAACTGCGCGCGCAATTCGCCGAGCTGGCGGGCAAGATCTTCGACGAACGTGAGCAGCGTTTTGCCGAAACCAGTCAGCAGCGTTTGGGGCAGTTGCTCGATCCGTTGAAGGAGCGCATTCAGTCGTTCGAAAAGCGCGTCGAGGAAAGCTATCAGGCTGAAGCCCGCGAGCGCTTTTCCCTGGCCAAGGAACTGGAACGGCTGCAACAACTGAACCTGCGCCTGAGCGACGAAGCCACTAACCTGACGCGGGCCTTGAAAGGGCAGAAAACCCAAGGCAACTGGGGCGAACTGATTCTCGAGCGGGTGCTTGAGCACGCGGGTCTGGAGAAGGGGCGTGAGTATCAGACCCAGGTCAATCTCAAGGGGCCGGACGGTGAGCGTTTCCAGCCGGATGTGATTATTTACCTGCCCGGCGACAAGCAGGTCGTGGTCGACTCCAAAGTCAGCCTCACGGCCTATCAGCAATACGTGGCGGCCGAGGATGATGCCATCGGCCAGATCGCCATCAAGCAGCATGTGCTGTCCCTGCGCACTCACGTCAAAGGCTTGGCCGGCAAGGACTACAAGCGGCTCGACGGCTTGCACAGTCTGGATTTCGTTCTGCTTTTCGTCCCGATCGAAGCGGCGTTTTCTGCGGCGTTGCAGGCTGAGCCGACGCTGTTTCAGGAGGCATTCGACCGCAATATCGTGATCGTCAGCCCGACCACGTTGCTGGCCACTTTGCGGGTCATCGATAGCTTGTGGAAGCAGGAGCGCCAGAGCCAGAACGCTCGGGAAATCGCCGAGCGCGCCGGTTGGCTGTACGACAAGTTCGTGTTGTTCATTCAGGATCTGGATGAAGTCGGCAATCGCCTGCAGCAACTGGACAAAGCCTACAGCTCTGCACGCAATAAGCTGACTGAAGGCCGTGGCAACCTGGTCAGTCGCAGCGAACAGCTCAAGTTGCTTGGAGCGCGAGCCAGCAAGAGCTTGCCGGCGGACCTGCTGGAGCGGGCGATGACCGATGTCGATGGCTTGGCCGAACTGCCGGAGTAGCCGAAAAGCTTCGCGAGCAAGCCCGCTCCCACAGGGGGTTGTGGTTGTTCACTCTATTTGTGCCACAACGCCAATCCACTGTGGGAGCGGGCTTGCTCGCGAAGGCGTCAATCGCCCCACTGCAGAGTTCAAACCTGCCGCACTACAACGGCAAATGCCGACTCAACAACGCCCGCAACGCCGCCGGTTTCACCGGTTTGGCCAGGTAATCCAGGCCCGCTGCATGCACCTGGGCCACCGTCTCCGGCCGTCCATCGGCACTGATCACCACCCCAGGCACCGGCTCGCCCAGTTGCGTGCGTAACCAGGCCATCAACTCGGTCCCGGTTTCGCCATCGTCCAGGTGGTAATCCACCAGCGCCAGTTGCGGGCGCATCCCATCGCCGAGCAGCGTCGCGCATTCCTCACGGTTGCGCGCGGTCCAGACCTGGCAACCCCAGCGCGTCAGCAAACTGTTCATGCCGATGAGGATGCTGTCTTCGTTATCGATACACAGCACCTGCGCGCCGCTGAGCAAATGGCCATTGAGTTCGTTCACTTTGGCCGGCGTCGCGGCTTGTACCCGAGCCAGCGGTACGCTGACACTGAACACACTGCCGCGACCCGGCCAGGAACGCACGCGCAAGGTGTGACCCAGCACGCGACACAGCCCATCGGCAATCGCCAGGCCCAGGCCCAGACCTTTCTCGGCCCGGGTCTGGTGGCTGTCGAGGCGTTTGAATTCTTCGAAAATCACCTGCAGTTTGTCTTCTGGAATACCCGGTCCACGGTCCCAGACCTCAAGGCATAGCTCGCCGTTGCGCCGCCGAACGCCGAGCAGCACCGGCCCTTTGGCGTAGCGGAAGGCATTGGTCAGGAAGTTCTGCAAAATCCGTCGCAGCAGTTTGATGTCGCTATCGACCCGCAGCGCGCTGCCCCTGACGCGAAATTTCAGCCCCTGTTCCTGCGCCAGAGCCTTGAACTCGGCGCCCAGCGTATGGAACAGCTCATTGAGCTCGAAGGGCTTGCGATCAGGGTTGATTTTGCCGTTTTCCAGGCGGGAAATGTCCAGCAGGTCACTGATCAGGTCCTCGGCCGAGCGTAGCGAACTGTCCAGATGATGAACCAGCTTGCGGGCTTCACTGGATAAATTTTCTTCCTGGTGGGAGAGGGCGGCAGAGAACAGCCGCGCAGCGTTCAGCGGTTGCATCAAGTCATGGCTGACGGCGGCCAGGAAACGGGTTTTCGACTGGTTCGCCGATTCGGCGGTGCCCTTGGCTTCGGTCAGGGCAACGTTGAGTTGCGACAATTCGTGGGTCCGTTCGATGACCCGTTGCTCGAGGCCTTCGTTCGCTTCGGTCAGTGCCTGTTCGGCCTCGCGGAATGCGGTGATGTCGGTGAAGCTCATGACGAAACCGCCGCCGGGCATCGGGTTACCGATCAGCTCGATCACTCGACCATTGGGGAACAACCGTTCGGAGGTATGGGCCCGACCCTGACGCATCCAGTGCAAGCGACGGGCGACGTGCACTTGCGCTTCGCCGGGGCCGCACAGACCGCGCTCGGCGTTGTAGCGAATGATGTCGGCAATCGGCCGGCCAACGCTGATCAAACCGTCGGGGTAATTGAACAGTTCAAGGTAGCGCCGGTTCCAGGCCACCAGTTTCAACGACTGGTCGACCACGCTGATGCCCTGGGTGATGTTCTCGATGGCGCCTTGCAGCAGGGCGCGGTTGAACTGCAGCACTTCCGAGGTTTCGTCGGCGATCCGCACGACATCCTCGAGCTGCATTTCCCGGCCTTCGATGGCGGCTTTTACCACCGCCCGGGTCGAAGATGCGCCGAGTACGCCGGCCAGCAAGCGTTCGGTATGGGCGATCCATTCACCGTCAGCATTCTGGTTCGGGTTGAAGCCTTTGCCCTGACGGTAGGCGAAACGGATGAAACTCTGACGAGCGCGTTCTTCGCCGACAAAACGGGCAGCCAGTTGCAGCAAGTCGTTGATCTGTACTGCCAGCATTGAGCGGGCGTTGGGTCGCGCGCTGATTTCCTGGCCGATGAAGCGGCCGGCTTGCCAGTGCTCCGAAACCCGCGTGCGTGACAGTAGCGAGACCCAGGTGAACAAGGTGAAGTTGCCCGCCAGGGACAGCACCACGCCTTGGGTCAGCGGCGTGATCGGCAAGTTCAACGGGTTACCTTGCAGCCAGGCCAGGCCGGGAAAACTGCTCAGGGGCAAGCCAATACTGTTGGCGGCGATCGGCAACACCAACGTGTAGAACCAGAGGAACGTGCCGGCGGCCAGCCCGGCAAATACCCCACGACGGTTAGCCTGTTTCCAGTACAGCGCGCCAAGCATGGCCGGGGCCAGTTGGGTCACGGCGGCAAAGGCGATCTGGCCGATGGTTGCCAGGCTCGCGGTGGAGCCCAACAGTCGATAACTGACGTAGGCCAGCAGCAGAATGACCACGATGCTCACCCGGCGCACCGAAAGCATCCACTGGCGGAACACTTCGAATGGGCGCTCGGCGTTGTTACGTCGCAGCAACCACGGCAGCAACAGGTCGTTGGAAAGCATGGTCGACAGCGCCACGCTGGCCACGATCACCATACCGGTCGCCGCCGAAGCGCCGCCGATAAACGCCAGCATCGCCAGGGCAGGGTGAGATTGGGCCAGAGGCAGGCTGATGACGAATGAGTCCGGCAGCACCGAACTGGGCAGCATCATCTGACCGGCCAGTGCGATCGGCACGACAAACAGCGCCGCCAGCGCCAGATAGGCCGGGAACACCCACTTGGCCAGGCGCAGGTCCTGGGGGTCGATGTTTTCCACCACGGTTACATGGAACTGCCGGGGCAGGCAGATGATCGCCATCATCGCCACGCCGGTTTGCACCACCATGGACGGCCAGTTGATGGTTTCTTTCCAGTACGCTTCGAGGCGCGGGGCGAGCATGGCCTGGTCGAACAGGTCGTCGAAACCGTCGTACAGGCCGTAGGTCACGAACGCGCCGACCGCGAGAAAAGCGAACAGCTTGACCAGCGACTCAAAAGCAATCGCCAGCACCATGCCGCGGTGGTGTTCCGTGGCGTCGAGGTTGCGGGTACCGAAAACGATGGTGAACAGCGCCAGTACCAAGGAGACGATCAGCGCCGTGTCTTGCGCGCGTGTGCCCATGGCGTCGGCACCGGCGCCGATCAGCAGGTTCACGCCCAGCACGATGCCCTTGAGCTGCAAGGCGATGTACGGCAGCACGCCGACCAGACAGATCAGCGCCACCACTACCGCCAGCGACTGGGATTTGCCGTAGCGGGCGGCAATGAAGTCGGCGATGGAGGTGATGTTCTCCTGCTTGCTGATCATCACCATTTTTTGCAGGACCCACGGCGCGCACACCAGCAGCAGGATCGGCCCGAGGTAGATCGGCAGGAATGACCAGAGTTGTTCGGCCGCCTGGCCCACGGCGCCAAAGAATGTCCAACTGGTGCAATAAACGGCCAGCGACAGGCTGTACACCCAGGCACGCATCCGTGGCGGCAACGGCGTGCTGCGCCGATCACCGTAAAAGGCGATAGCGAACAGGATGGCCATATAGGCCAGGGCGACGGTGGCGATCAGTCCGATGGACAGCGACATGGGAACTCCAGACAAAAGACCTCCGGGGCTCCGCCCGGTCAGGACAGTCTCGCATGACCGCTTGAGTTAGTCAGTGTCGACCAAGGTCGTGACGTGGCGGGGTGTCGCAGGTTGGGAGTCAGTTCGATTTTTGGTGTGTTTGGGGGCCTCTTCGCGAGCAAGCCCGCTCCCACACTCGATCGTCAGTGAACACAAAATATGTGGGCACCCTCAATCCAGTGTGGGAGCGGGCTTGCTCGCGAAGGCGGCCTCACTGACTCAACGCAATATCGATTAACCGATGCAACTCTTCAACCTCCAGCGCCTGCGCTGAAAACAAGATGCGAAACACCGTCGGCGCCACCACCATATTGATCAGCCGATCGACACCCGGCTTCGGCTGATCGAGATAGCGATCCAGAATCGTCTGCAACTGCGCACCAATGATCGTCACGCAATAGCCCGGTGTGGCGCTGGATTGTACGTCGCGCATCATGTTGCGCCCGGGTTCGGAACTCATCTCGTCCAGATACTGCTCCGCCCAGGCCAGCACGTCACCGCGCAGGCTGCCGGTGTTGGCCGGTTCGCTGTCGGGGCGCATGCGGGCGAGGGCGACGTCGGCCAATAGCGCCGACAGATCACCCCAGCGCCGGTAAATAGTCGACGGCGTCACCCCGGCCCGGGCAGCGATTTGCGGCACCGTCACGCTGGCGCGATCCTGTTCTTCGAGGAGTGCGCGGACTGCCGAATGAATCGACTCTTGGACCCTGGCGCTACGACCACCTGGGCGTAAACCTTCTTTAATAGCCATACGGCGGACCTTAACACAAAGAATTTGCTTTAAGCGTTAGTCGGTAGCACACTCCGCAAAAGCAAAAAGTTAGCTTTTGCGGAGTGTGCCTATGTCCCGTCTCACGTCAAACCGTTCCAGCCTGTGGTTTCTGGCGATCACCTTACTCAGTTTTCTCGCCGCTTCCACCGCGCCAACGCCGTTGTATCACTTGTATCAAGAACACCTGCGGTTCTCGGCAGCGACCCTGACCCTGATTTTCGGCGTCTACGCCCTCAGCTTGCTGGCGGCGCTGCTCACGGTCGGTTCGCTCTCGGATTATCTGGGGCGCAAACCGGTGATTTTTACCGCCGTATTGCTGAACATGCTGGCGATGTTGCTGTTTATCAACGCCGACAGCGTTGCCTGGCTGATCAGTGCGCGGGTCCTGCAGGGTTTTGCCACGGGCATGGCCACCGCCGTTTTAAGTGCGGCGCTGCTGGACACTGACCGTCAGCAAGGGCCGATGGTCAATAGCGTCGCGCCGTTGCTGGGCATGGCGCTGGGTGCCATGGGTTGCGGCGTGTTGGCCGAGTTTGCGCCGCTGCCGCTGCAATTGACCTATTGGGTGCTGTTCGCGCTGTTTGTGATGCAAGCGTTGTATGTCTGGCGTCTGCCGGAAAGCGTCACTCGACAACCGGGTGCCTGGGCCTCGCTACGCCCGAGCCTGCATGTGCCGATTCAGGCGCGGCGGATGCTGTGGCGGGTGCTGCCGATAGATCTAGCGGTGTGGGCGCTCGGTGGTTTTTTCGCTTCTTTGGCGCCGTCCCTGGTGCGGACTGCCACCGGGTCCACCTCGAATCTGATTGGTGGGGCGACGGTGGCCGTGTTGACAGTGACCGGCGCATTGATGATCTACACCTTGCGCAATCGGCCGGCCGACAAAGTCTTACTGTTGGGCGCGAGCCTACTGCCTGCGGGCGTTGCGCTGATTCTGCTAGCGGTAAACAGCGCCAGCCTGCCGTTGTTTTTCTTCGGCACTCTGGTGGCGGGTGGCGGTTTTGGCGCGGGTTTCCTGGGTGCCCTGCGAAGCATCGTGCCGCTGGCCTTGCCTCATGAGCGGGCGGGTTTGATGTCGGCATTTTACGCACTCAGTTACCTGGCGTTCTGCTTGCCGTCGTTGCTGGCTGGCGGTCTGACGCGGGCCTTTGGCCTGGTGGCAACCACCGATGGTTATGGTGCGGTGCTGATCATACTGTCGCTCGGTGCGCTGGTCGGGTTGATGCGTGAGCAGTCCGTCAAAGTCTGTGGCGTCGATGTTCGATGACCGTTAGCCTTGGCACCGCCATTCATTTCGACGGACCGACCCATGAAGATCATCCGCAGCAAATCCTTCACTGGTGACCGCGCCTGGGCGGCGCTGGACATTGCCAACATGAATGGCATCACCACTCGTTTGCACTGGACCGATCAGCCCTATAAGTGGCATATCAACGACGGTCAGGAAGTGTTCGTGGTGCTCGATGGGCAGGTGCAGATGCGTTATCGCGAAGAAGGTCAGGAGAAGGAAACGCTACTCGAAGTCGGCGATATCTTTTATGCCTCGGTGGGCACCGAGCATGTGGCTTATCCGCTGGGTGTGGCGAGGGTATTGGTGATCGAGACTGAAGGCAGCGTCTGATTATCTGCAAAACAGATAACAGTTAGAGATATTACCCGTTATATCGATATTCTATTCGGATCTACCATGAGCTCCCACCTCACGAGAGGACAGGAGTTCACCATGACCTGCACCCATAGCGTTAAACCCGGTATCAAACCGCTCAGTCATTTGCAGCACCCACGAGAAGCCATCCGCCAATTCACCCCCAACTGGTTCGCAGCGACCATGGGCACGGGTGTATTGGCGCTCGCGCTTGCGCAATGGCCGGTGGCGAATCCCGGTTTGCATGCGTTTGCCGAAGGCCTGTGGCTGTTCAACATTGTCCTGTTTGTCATGTTCACGGCCATGTATGCCGCGCGTTGGGTCATGTTCTTCGACGAGGCGCGGCGGATTTTCGGGCACTCCACGGTTTCGATGTTTTTCGGCACCATTCCCATGGGCCTGGCGACCATCATCAACGGCTTCCTGCTGTTCGGTTTGCCGCGCTGGGGTGACGGTGTGATTCATCTCGCCGAAGTGCTCTGGTGGCTGGACGTGGCCATGTCGCTGGCCTGCGGCGTATTGATTCCCTACATGATGTTCACCCGTCAGGAGCACAGCATCGACCAGATGACCGCGGTCTGGCTGTTGCCGGTGGTGGCGGCGGAAGTGGCGGCGGCCAGCGGCGGCTTGCTGGCGCCGCATCTGGTCGATGCTCATTCACAACTGGTGGTGCTGGTGACCAGCTACGTGCTGTGGGCCTTTTCCCTGCCGGTGGCGTTCAGCATTCTGACCATCCTGTTGCTGCGCATGGCGTTGCATAAATTGCCCCACGAAAATATGGCCGCCTCAAGCTGGCTGGCTCTGGGGCCGATTGGCACCGGTGCGCTGGGCATGTTGCTGTTGGGTGCCGACGCGCCAGCGATCTTTGCCGCCAACGGTTTGCCGGGTATCGGCGAGATCGCCGCTGGGCTTGGCTTGGTGGCTGGCATCACGCTGTGGGGCTTCGGGCTCTGGTGGATGCTGATTGCGCTGTTGATCACTGTGCGTTACTTGCGCGCCGGTATCCCGTTCAACCTCGGCTGGTGGGGCTTCACTTTCCCGTTGGGCGTCTATTCTTTGGCGACGTTGAACCTGGCGAGCACGTTGCACCTGACGTTTTTCAGTGTCTTTGGCTGTGTACTGGTGGCATTGCTGACGGTGATGTGGCTGATTGTTGCCAAACGCACGGTGCAGGGCGCATGGCGAGGTGAGTTGTTTGTTTCGCCGTGCATTGCAGGATTAAACAAATAACCGGCAAAGATTGGGTAATCTGTGGCCTGGATCGACGCTCGACATTCCAATAACAATTGCCACGCCACTTTTTATCCAACATCAGCTACCCAACATCAGGGACACATGGAAGATGAGTCACCCCTCGCAGTTCACCTTGCTTCGCACCCGGCGCTTCCTGCCGTTTTTTGTCACGCAGTCCCTGGGTGCCTTCAACGACAACATTTTCAAGCAGTCGTTGATCCTCGCCATTTTGTACCGGCTGACCATCGAGGGTGACCGATCGATCTGGGTCAACCTGTGTGCATTGCTGTTTATCTTGCCGTTTTTCCTGTTCTCGGCTCTGGCGGGGCAGTTCGGGGAAAAGTTTGCCAAGGACGCGCTGATCCGTCTGATCAAGCTCGGGGAAATTGTCATCATGGCGGTGGGTGCGATCGGTTTCATGTTCGATCACCTGTCGCTGATGCTGGTCGCGTTGTTTGCCATGGGCACCCACTCGGCGCTGTTCGGGCCGGTGAAGTACTCGATCCTGCCGCAGGCGTTGCGCGAAGAGGAGTTGGTGGGCGGCAACGGTCTGGTGGAAATGGGCACCTTCCTGGCCATTCTCGCCGGAACCATTGGCGCCGGGATCATGATGTCGGCCAGCAACTATGCGCCGGTCGTGTCCACGGCAATCATCGGCATCGCCGTGCTCGGTTACCTGGCCAGCCGCAGCATTCCCCGGGCTGCCGCGGCATCGCCGGAAATGCGTTTGAACTGGAACATTTTCAGCCAGTCCTGGGCTACCTTGAAGTTGGGCCTGGGGCAAACCCCGGCAGTATCGCGTTCGATCGTCGGCAACTCATGGTTCTGGTTTGTCGGGGCGATTTATCTGACGCAGATCCCGGCGTATGCCAAGGAATGGATGCACGGCGACGAGACTGTGGTAACGCTGATTCTTACCGTGTTCTCGGTCGGTATCGCACTGGGTTCGATGCTCTGCGAGAAACTCTCCGGACGCAAAGTCGAGATCGGTCTGGTGCCGTTTGGCTCATTCGGTCTGACGGTGTTTGGCCTGTTGCTGTGGTGGCATTCCGGCGCGATTCCAGACAGCGTTGCCGGTCATGGCTGGATCGAAGTCCTGGGGTTTGGCCACGCCTGGCTGGTGTTGATCGACATTCTTGGGCTTGGGATCTTTGGCGGTTTCTACATCGTGCCACTGTATGCGCTGATCCAGTCGCGTACTGTCGAGAACGAACGGGCGCGAGTGATCGCCGCCAACAACATTCTTAACGCCCTGTTCATGGTGGTGTCGGCGATTGTGTCGATCGTCTTGCTGAGCATCGCCAAGCTGTCGATTCCGCAGCTATTCCTGGTGGTGTCGCTGCTGAACATTGGCGTCAATGCTTACATCTTCAAAATCGTCCCCGAGTTCAGCATGCGCTTCATGATCTGGCTGCTCGGCCATTCCATGTACCGCGTCGAGCATCGCAACCTGGAGCTGATTCCCGATGAAGGAGCGGCATTGCTGGTTTGCAACCATGTTTCGTTCGTCGACGCGTTGCTGATTGGCGGCGCAGTGCGTCGGCCGATTCGCTTTGTGATGTATTACAAAATCTACAACCTGCCGGTGCTGAACTTCATCTTCCGCACGGCGGGGACGATTCCGATTGCCGGGCGCCAGGAAGACATTCAGATCTACGAAAAAGCCTTCACCCGCATCGCCCGGTATCTGAAGGACGGTGAGCTGGTGTGCATTTTCCCTGAAGGCAAGTTGACCGCCGATGGCGAGATCAACGAGTTCAAGGGCGGGCTGACGCGGATTCTCGAAGAAACGCCGGTGCCGGTGATTCCGCTGGCATTGCAGGGGTTGTGGGGGAGTTTCTTCAGCCGTGATCCGGACAAGGGCGTGTTTCATCGATTGTGGTCGCGGGTGACCCTGGTGGCGGGGCCGGCGGTGGCCGTTGAAGCGGCTGAGCCGGCGACATTGCAAGGGTTGGTGGGGGAATTGCGTGGGGCGGTAAGGTAGTCGGTGACTTTGCGGGCCTCTTCGCGAGCAAGCCCGCTCCCACATTGGGAATGCGGTCAAATGTGGGAGCGGGCTTGCTCGCGAAAGCGGTAGCCTAAGCGCTAACCTTGAGCCCAACCAACCCGGCAATAATCAACGCCACACTCGCCAGCCGAAACAACGCCATGGACTCACCAAACAAAATGATCCCGGCGATTACCGTGCCCACCGCACCCACGCCAGTCCAGATCGCATAGGCCGTGCCCAGCGGCAATTCCTTCATGGCAAGGCCCAGCAGGCCAAGGCTGATCGCCATGGCCGCGATGGTCAGTGCGGTAGGAAGAGGGCGGCTGAAACCGTCGGTGTATTTCAGGCCGACGGCCCAGCCGACTTCGAACAGGCCGGCGAGAAACAGAATGATCCAGGACATCAGAGACCTCCATCGATTGGATGGGGTCGTCCCCGGATTAATGATTCGATCGAGCCGCGAGGTCGTCCCCGCGTTGCGCAATAGAGTGCCCATCATTAATCCGAGGATCAAGTTTGCGGCTTAATCCGCCGCCTGCTGAGCAGCGATTTGCCGGTCTTCCTTCTCGCTCATACGACGGAAATACGTCGAGAGCAGTGCTCCGGAAATGTTGTGCCAGACGCTGAACAACGCGCTTGGCACCGCTGCCAACGGCGAGAAGTGCGCACTGGCCAGGGCCGCGCCCAAGCCGGAGTTCTGCATGCCGACTTCCAGTGCCAGGGATTTGCGCTGGGCCAGTGGCAGGTTGAACAGGCGCCCGGTGAAGTAACCCAACAAGTAGCCGAAGCTGTTGTGCAACATCACCACGGCCATGATCAGCAGGCCGGATTCGGCAATCTTCGCCTGGCTGGCAGCCACCACGGCAGTGACGATGATCACGATGCTCACCACCGACACCAGTGGCAACACGTCTACGGCGTGACGAACCCGATCACCGAGTACGCGCTGGGCAACCACGCCGAGCACGATCGGCAGCAGCACGACTTGCAGGATCGACCAGAACAGCTCCATGAACGACACCGGCAACCAGGCCGAGGCCAGCAACCAGATCAGCGCTGGCGTCAGCAGCGGAGCGAGGAGGGTGGTGACGGCGGCAATGGCCACCGACAACGCCAGATCGCCACGCGCCAGCCAGGTCATCACGTTCGAGGAGGTGCCGCTTGGGCAGCAGCCGACCAGAATCACACCGACGGCGATTTCTGGCGGCAGGTGGAAAACCTGGCAGAGTAACCACGCCACACCGGGCATGATCACGAAATGAGCGACCACGCCCAGCGCCACGCGCCACGGATGGCGAGCGACTTCGGCGAAGTCTTCGAGCTTGAGGGTCAGGCCCATGCCGAACATCACCAGACCCAGCAGCGGTACGATGGCGCCTTTCAAACCGATGAACCAGGTCGGTTGCACAAACGCCACGACGGCGAAAATCAGTACCCAGTAAGCGAAGGTGTTGCCGACAAAACGACTCAATGCAGCCAGTGCGCGCATGGCCTGATCCTTGTTTAAGTAGCATCACAAAACCAATGTGGGAGCGGGCTTGCTCGCGAAGGCGTCATAACATTCAACATCAATGTCGACTGTCAGTCCGCTTTCGCGAGCAAGCCCGCTCCCACAGTAGAGATCACAAGCCTTTAAATACCTTGCGGGGTCTCTTCACCACCCAACGCTTCAACCATCGCCGGCAGGAAGTCGCCGAAGGTCAGCATCATCAGGGTAAAGCTGGCGTCCAGTTGCCCCAAGGCTTCGTCGCCACCGTCCTGTTCTGCCTGATCTTGCAGCAGGTCTTCGAACTTCAGGCGCTTGACCACCATTTTGTCGTCAAGCACGAACGACAGTTTGTCCTGCCAGGCCAGCGACAGTTGAGTAACCACTTTGCCGGTGCTCAGGTGCAGCTGGATTTCTTCGCTGGTCAGGTCCTGACGCTTGCAGCGCACGATGCCGCCGTCTTCGTGTGTGTCGCGCAGTTCGCACTCGTCCAGCACGAAGAAATCATTCGCGGCTTTCTGGGTGGTGACCCACTCGGTCATGGTGGCGGTCGGCGACATCTTCACCGTCAACGGACGCACCGGCAGCGAGCCGATCACTTCGCGCAGGGTGGAGAGCAGGTCTTCGGCGCGTTTCGGGCTGGCCGAGTTAACCAGGATCAGGCCCTGTTTCGGCGCGATGGCGGCGAAGGTCGACGAGCGGCGGATAAAGGCGCGGGGCAGAAAGGCCTGGATGATTTCATCCTTGATCTGATCGCGTTCCTTTTTGTAGACCTTGCGCATTTGTTCGGCTTCGATCTCTTCGACCTTTTCCTTCACCGCGTCGCGTACGACGCTGCCCGGCAGAATGCGTTCTTCCTTACGGGCGGCGATCAGCAGGAAGTCGCCGCTGATGTGCACCAGCGGCGCGTCTTCGCCCTTGCCGAATGGCGCGACGAAACCGTAGGTGGTCAACTCCTGGCTTGCACATGGACGCGCCAGTTTGGTGGCCAGTGCAGTTTCCAACGCCTCGGCATCAAAAGGCAGATCTTGGGTCAGGCGATAGATAAGCAGGTTTTTGAACCACATGGGGTGAGTCTCTCCTTTATACAAAGGGGGGCATTATTGTCCTCCGTGTGCCATAGGCCAACCCTTCTCTAAGCCTTTGGAAGGCCTGAGAAAATTAATTAAAAAAGTGCTTGCCAGAGGTTGGGTCGCTCCGTAGAATGCGCGCCACACCGAAAGTGAAGGGTGATTAGCTCAGCTGGGAGAGCGTCTGCCTTACAAGCAGAATGTCGGCGGTTCGATCCCGTCATCACCCACCATTCGCTTTAGTGTTACGCGCAGCGGTAGTTCAGTCGGTTAGAATACCGGCCTGTCACGCCGGGGGTCGCGGGTTCGAGTCCCGTCCGCTGCGCCATATTCGGTAACCTGGAACGCTGAACGCCAGGTCACCACGGAAAAGCCCGCTAACGCGGGTTTTTTTCTGTCTGAAGTTCCTGCAGGGTGTGTCGTTTTACCGGTTTTCAGATTTTTTTGATTTTTTATCAATTAAATCAACACTTTATGAAAATCTGTGGCACAATGCGCCCCGCAACGAAGGTAAAGGGTGATTAGCTCAGCTGGGAGAGCGTCTGCCTTACAAGCAGAATGTCGGCGGTTCGATCCCGTCATCACCCACCACTTACTTTCAACGCTACGCGCAGCGGTAGTTCAGTCGGTTAGAATACCGGCCTGTCACGCCGGGGGTCGCGGGTTCGAGTCCCGTCCGCTGCGCCATATTCGGTATCTGGAACGCTGAACGCCAGATCACCACAGAAAGCCCGCTTAATGCGGGCTTTTTGCTGTCTGGGATTTGGCTTTGTAGCGGATCCACTGAAAAAGCGACCTGTTCGGCCGATGCCAGTTAAGCGCAATCCATGTGGGAGCGAGCCTGCTCGCGATAGCGGCGGGTCAGCCAACATTGATGCTGAATGTACCGCCGTCATCGCGAGCAGGCTCGCTCCCACAAGTTGTGCACCTGAACTGACAGGCATTGACCTGCTCGGGTCGCTTTTTTCGTTTCTGTCTGCCTATTGTTCGGCGTTACGGCTGTGCCGGTAGTCGCTGACGGCCTCGTACACCGCTTTGCGCAACCGGTTGATCCCGCCAATCGGCCGATGGGCTTCAAGCCCGAACCATGGGTTGAACGACAGGTTGTCGCATTGCAGGTTCAGCGCCGGGGTGTCGAAATCCTGGGCAGGCAGCTTGATCCTGGCCACAGTTTCGAAGGGCGCGTCGCTTTCGTTCCACTCGATACTGGTGTCTTCGATCGGCATGTACTTGCCCGCATCCTGACGCTGGATCTGTAAAACGAAACAGGCCGGCACCCGATCGGTCGACAGCTGCTGGTTCAGCGCGCTGCGCAGGAAATTCGGCAGGTTTTGATTTTGCGTGGGCAGCGTGTAGACCGGGCAGCTATCAGGGTCCGGCATCACGCGGAATTTTGCGTTAGCTTTACCGAACTTGTACGGCGAAACCGAAAAGTAAGTGGTCTGCGTCGGGCTTGCCGGGGCAGGGGAGAGCGTCGCCAGTGCAATAAACAGATGGCGAACTTGCCACGTGCGCGGGTCCCAGCCCGGGAAGAACGCCATCGCCTTTTTGCCATCAGCCTGAGCAGCCACATTCTGACGATATTCAGCGACATCGCTGACAAAGAAGTTCGGATGGTTGAACATCACGAAGTCCTGTTCGCTGTGCCCTTGTCGGTCACTCAGCAACTGTTTACCAGGCACATCGAATAGTTTGATGGCCATGCCCCGGGCATCGCGGATGCTATCGAACTGCGGATACGCATTGCCGTTGGACAGCCGTATCGTCGCTTGCCAGGTTTTGCCCGGTTCGCTGAACACGCCCTGACGTAACTCCGCCGTCAGACCCGGCAGCACCTGAACCTCGGCCTTCACGCAGCCATGGGCCTTGGCATGGGCATCGCGCAGGTAGCGGGTGCTTTCCCGGTGTTGATCGACGATACGCACGGCCGTCTGGATGATGTCCTGGGTCATTGCCCCTTCGCCGTCCGGAATCAGTTCTTCAGCCGATACCGGGCCGCGATGCTGCCAGGCAGACCAGGCCATGATCAGCGCCCAGCCGAGCAGGCCCAGACCCAACAACACCAGCAGGGTTTTGCCGAGGAAGGCGCCCAGGCGCAACCAGAGAGTGATCAGCATGGGTCAATCCTTTTGACTGAGACGGCGGTCTGGCAACTGCGACTCCATCGGGCCGCCCAACACTTTCAGGTATTCCAGCAGCGCCCAGCGTTCCTCCGGTTGCAGCAGACGACCAATGACGCCGTTACCGCGTTCACCTGCGCGGAACTCGTGACCGCTGTTGTGATTACCGGTAATGCGCGTGTCGAACACAAAACCGTTGGTGAAGGCTTCGGTGCGATAGCCCAAGTGTTTAGGGTCATATTCAAAGGTGCCCTTGTAGAACGTGGTCGCGCGTTCACTTTGTGGCGAGAGCAATTGATAAAGGCTCGGTACCGAACCGTTGTGCAGAAACGGCGGCGTGGCCCAGACGCCCGCCAAAGGTCGGGCCTTGTAGCTACGCAACTCCTGCACGCCGATCGGCAGGCCGAATCCGTCCAGGTTCGGGCGCTCTGCGGGTGTCACATTGGCTTCGCGGTAGGCCTGGTTGCCCACGAAAGCAGTAACGTAAGCCAGTCCCTTGGCCACGGACAACTGGCTCATATCCAAGGGTTCTGTGGGTTTGGGATGCAGTTTTACGTCCAGTTGCGCAAGCTCTGCCGGATCCCACTGTAAAGCCGTCAGATCGAAGCGATGATCGGCAATGTTATTGGCGGCGCCGGGGTCTGTGCCAATCACCTCCACAGGCAGCAATTTCAGATGTTGCACTGGTCTGCCGTCGCTTTGGGTGACGCGGGGGACATGACACCCGGCGCAGTTTTCAGCGAACAGATCGCGGCCTTTTGCGGCCAGGGGCTTGTCGATATTGCCCAACAGGGCTTCCGGCCAGGCGGGCGGTTTGAGTCGCTGCAGGGTTTCCTCGATCCGATGCAGATCGCGCACCCGGACGCTGGAGGGGTAGCGGTCGTCGCCCTTGAGCGGCTGCCCGCTGCTGTCGAAGAAATTCAGCGTGGCGCCCACACCCAAGGCCTCACCGATATTACGGGCCATGGGTTGCTGCGCCGAACCGTTCCACTGCACCCAGTCGAAGGTCCACATGTCCCACAGTTGCGGGTAGTCCACCGGAGCGTTGGCCACCCGATAGTTGGCGGGTGAAATCGCGTCGCCGAAGCTGGCGTTGGCAATGCGCCCGAAAGCATCGGTGCGGCCGGGACCTTCTTCGGTGGGGTAAAGGCCGCGATGGGTGTCGTTCCAAGCCACTTTCAAGAAGGTATCGAGTGAGACTTTAAAATCCTGGCGTAGTTGTTGATGCCGTACGTCGTAGTCCTGACCCAGAACGTTACGGGCGAAACGTTCGAATTTCCAGGGATTGTAGTAAGTCGAGGCGAGGCTGGCCACCAGTGCCTGGCCGAAGCTGCCGCCACGCAGGGTCGGGACGCTGGAGGGCAACACATGCTGGGCCGAGCCGCCGTCGATGCGCACTGCCTGGCCATTGAAGCGTAATTCGCCGGTGTGGCAGGCGGCGCACGTGATGTCCAGAAACTCGTCCTGGCTGCCGGGGTTTTGATGACGGGCAAAACCGACGGGCAGGTTACCAGGGTTGTTCGGCGTGGCTTTCTGGCTCGGGTCGATCAGAAAACCAAAGCGTGCAAGGTATTCAGGAGCGGCGAATCGTTTTTGTGAGAAGGGCAATTCCAGGGCATTGAACCAGTCATAGCGCAAGCCTTTGACCTGGGTACCTTGAGGTGTGAAGTAGTAAGCCTGTCGGTCGGCGGCGCTCCATTGCTCCAGGTAATTTACCTGTTGCGCCGGTGACCAGGCCGGCAATTTCGGGTTGGCGACGTAATACAGCACTACGGCGAGGCCCAGCCCCAGCAATACTGCGACCAGGATCAGCAAGCGGAATATGAGGCGCACGATAAACGTCCTTGTCAGTTTGTAACTCTCTTATGCCTCAGCTCACGAAGTGCGGCAAGAGGCCATTACGCCAGAGGCTGTGGGAACCGGCAACTGAGTCTGTGGGAGGCAGATGACAGAAGCTTCATCCAACTATTGCCGAAATGCGTTTAAACACCTGAACTTATCAGACGTTTCCTGCTCTCATGCCGGTAGCCATTGGTCGTGGCGGCCTGATAAGCTCGCGGCTTTACTCGATTGCCCTTTAGGCGCATGAACAAGGAAATAGCATGAAACAGCATCGGTTGGCGGCGGCGGTGGCCCTGGTTGGCCTGGTACTTGCGGGTTGTGATTCGCAAACCAGCGTAGAGCTGAAAACCCCGGCGCAAAAAGCTTCCTACGGTATCGGCCTGAACATGGGCAAAAGCCTGGCTCAGGAAGGCATGGATGATCTGGATTCCAAAGCGGTAGCCCAGGGCATCGAAGATGCCGTCGGCAAGAAAGAACAGAAGCTGAAAGATGAAGAGCTGGTTGAAGCCTTCGCTGCACTGCAAAAGCGTGCTGAAGAGCGTTTGACCAAGATGAGCGAAGAGTCGGCAGCCGCCGGCAAGAAATTCCTCGAAGAGAACGGCAAGAAAGCGGGTGTCACGACCACGGCTTCCGGCCTGCAATACGAAGTGGTCAAGAAAGCCGATGGCGCTCAGCCTAAGCCGACCGACGTAGTGACTGTTCACTACACCGGTAAACTGACCAATGGCACCGTTTTCGACAGTTCCGTCGAGCGCGGCAGCCCGATCGATCTGCCGGTCAGCGGTGTGATTCCGGGTTGGGTCGAAGGCCTGCAACTGATGCACGTTGGCGAGAAGTACAAACTGTACATCCCTAGCGAGCTGGCTTACGGCGCCCAAAGCCCAAGCCCGGCGATTCCAGCCAACTCGGTACTGGTATTCGACCTGGAGCTGCTGGCCATCAAGGATCCAGCAAAACAAGACGCCCCCAAGTAATTCGCGTCTGCTTTAAAAACAACGCCTCGCTTATGCGGGGCGTTGTTGCATCTGGCGTTCAGTGGAGGTAAACAAAGCGAACGGATGCGGTACGCTGAAGTCATAGCCAGTGAGGGCGCTCGAGCTAGACGGGCCAGAACGCCAAGTCAATGAAATCTTGGGTTTTTTTATGTGAGTAAAAAACGCCCGATCTGAGTCAGGCCCTTATGAAACGGGGCTTTCAGCGGTGAAATGCAGCTCTGTTCACAAGGTTATCCACAATTTGTGTGGATAACATTTCAGTGGGAGTAATAAATGAAAACGCCCTGGAATTTTGCTCGTTTCCTGCCTCTGGCTGGACGCCTGCTCGCCCGTGGTCGTTTGCCGACCCTGCTGTTCGCGGTTGCCAGCAAAGGTGCCAGCCAAGGTAATCGTCTGGGCAAACTCAAAGATGATCTGCGTTTGTTGCAGGCACTCTGCCTGGCCTACTGGCGTGGTGAGTACCGGGCCATCAGCTCCAAAGCATTGGTCTCAGTGGTGGCCGGCTTGATGTATTTCCTGAGTCCGGTGGATGCCATCCCGGATTTCATCCCGGTATTCGGCATGCTCGACGACATTGCCGTACTGGCCTGGTTGATGAAAGTCCTCGATGACGAACTCAACGCCTTCCGTGCCTGGCGCAAGCGTCAGCTGCCGGAAAAGCTCGCAGTGGTCGAACGCCTGCCCGATACCCCGGAACAACTGCAACTTCAGGGCCCGAAAAAAACCTGAACCGATTCAGGATCATCCATATTCATACCCCCCGCGACCTTGGCCGCTGTTAGGATTACACTTCTAGGGAAAAGCGCCGACTCGCTAAGTGTCGTTGTCCTACGGGGTAGTCATGGATATTCAGATAATTACACGCGAAGGCGAGCCCGAATATGCGGTTCTGCCATGGGCTCAGTATCAGGCTCTACTGAAAGCAGCAGGCATCAAGCAACAACCACCGCGCGACGCCACAGTGCCTCCCGCGGCAGCATCAGACCAGATTCTTCCGGGTCTGGATCAACTACGCAATTTGCGCGAAGGGAAGGGCATCGCCATTGAGGCGCTAGCCCGCACGGTAGGCATCAGCCCGTCATATCTCGCCTTGATCGAAAGCGGTGAGCGTCAACCCGACGCTGCTATTCGCCGCAGCCTCGCCTGGGAATTGACGGTGCCAGGATGGAGGGATGAATCGTGAGCGTACGCATCAGTCGTCAACATTGGGACGGATTGTTGGGGGAGCTGGATCAGGCGCGTCGTCAGCGCCATCTTTTGACTTATCGGGCGTTACTGGAGCGTTTGCAGCTACCCACGCCGGCCATGCAAACCTTGACCGCAGCCCTTGAGCACTTGGCCGCACTGGATGCCAGAGCCGAGCAGCCGTTGCGCAGCTCGTTGGTGATCAGCCAGGGGGCCAGCCGCTTGCCGCGCACTGGCTTCTTTGAATGTGTCGAGCGACTCGGGCGCTTTTCCGGCCCGTCCGATGGCGTGGCTGCCGCGTCCTGGCACGCCTCGGAAGTGGTGCGGGTGTTCGAATACGAGTACCCCGAATCGGCGGAAGCCTGAGTGTTTTTACGACTCAAGGCGCGGGCCAGTTACTGGCTGGCCCGCCGGTTGTTCCATTGGTCGTGGTTTGTGCGTCAGCCGCGAGGCTGGAATTGGCTCGAGGGCCAGTTCGCCCGTATGGCGAACCTGGGTGATGTCGGCGCCCAGAGCTTCTACGGCCACATTCTGGCCTTTCGCGGCGTCGGTCTTGGGGCACGCGAGGAGGGTGTGCGATTACTGCGCCTGGCCGCGTTGGCGGGGGATGGCAAGGCGGCCTATCAGGTTGGCGTGATCAGCCTGGCCGGTACGCCGAGCAAGGCGCCGGATCCGGCTGAAGCGGCTCGCTGGTGGGAAATGGCGGCGAAGGCCGGGCATCCGCTGGCTGAACTCAAATTGAAAGAATTGGCGTCTCGTGGTTCTGCGGATTAAATAATTGAGTGTCTGACAAATTAACGTGGCGTGAGGGAAACCTACCGCCACGTTTTGTTTCTGGTTGCTTTAGTAATGAGTTGATCGCTTTTAGCGAATCGCCCTACAGCAACATCATCCTTTCCCGTCTTCTTTCCTGATCGGTCCCCCGCAAAGTCTCGCGCCTAATTTTCTGCGCCAGGGATTGCTCATGTTCGAACCGATTTTTAACCCCGCCTCCTATCGTTCGGTGCGTTGATGGAGCACGTCGCCCGCATCGAGCAGGGACTCGACAGTTTCCCGGGCACCCTGTCCCTCTACCGTGAACAGCTCAAACACTGGTTCAACCGGGCCGCCGACAACGTCAGCCACGTGGCGGATCTGCCGTCGCTGATGGGCATGGAACGGATCATCTGGTTCGGCAGCTCCCGCACAGTTGTCGGCAGCAACGATGATGAATTTTTCTCCACCGTCGCCCAGTGCCCGAAAGGTGGAGAGCTCGAGATCGAGAGCAAGTTTGAATCGGTTTATGACATTCCAGTCGGCAACATTCAGGTCGATGTGGTTGCGCAAGAGAGCGGGATGTCGACGCCGGTCACGCTCGATAAAAACGGAAAGGGAACGTTCCGAGGGGAGGAGGGCAAGTTCTACCGCATTCACGTCCACCACGAAGTCACACCGCAGCACGTTGAAGATCTTTTCTCTTCCTACAACGGCCTGACGAAGGAACTTGAGAAATGGCTGCGTGATGAATGGGAGACATTCAAGCCGAAGTGGTCGCAATCGTCTTCGGTTGCTGTAGGCAATGGATTGCTCGCGGGAAGTTGGGCGGCAATTGAAGGTGTGTGGGACGGCATCAGCCTGCTTTCGGACATTCTCAAGGATCCGGCGAAGTTCGCAGAGCGGTTGGGTGAAAGCGCCGCAGCACTGGAGAAGCTCGCAACAACCGCACCGGATGTCATGGAAAAAGCCCAGCTGCTAGCCAGTGACGAAGCGGCGCTGTGTTTGCTGGTGCGCAGCGCCAGCTTTTGGTTGGACATGCTGCCACCGAGCGAAATCGCTGGAAAAACCGCCGAGGCGGTGTCGATGGTGGTGGTGCAGCTGTTGATCGACATCCTGATTGGCATCGTCCTGACGTTCGCCGGGGCGGGCGCTGGCATCGCCTATTTGACGATGCGTTTGGCTGATCGAGCCGCGCAGTTACTCAGTGCCGTTCTGCGTCTCGTGAAGGCGATTTTCACGATCATCAATAACTTCATCAGCTACGTCGACCGCTACAAAAAAGTCGCTGCGCGTGGCATCGCGGCGGGCTTGAAAAAAGGCCGGATGCAATTGAGCTGGAGCGCACGTCGCAACGCTGCGCTGAAGAAAGACGAACACCATGACGACTCCCCCGTCCAAGCAAAAAACCCCAACGGCGACAGCGCCACGTGCGCGCCGTCCACCTGCAAAAATGGTTGCCCGGTGTCGATGGTCACCGGCGAAGAACTGCTGACCCTCACCGATGGTTCGCTGGACGGCATCCTGCCGTTCGACTTCACCCGCCTTTACCGCACCAGCGCCGCCGAGATCGATGGTGGCCTGGGTTTCGGCTGGAGCCATTCGTTATCCCATCGCCTGGAAATCGACGGCGACACGGTCATCTGGATCGACCACGAAAACCGTCGCACCACCTTCCCGCTGCCATCCATTGAGCGCCCGGCGATCCACAACAGCCTCTCGCGCGCGGCGATTTTTCTCGGCGATGAACCCGAGGAACTGATCCTCGCCCAGGCCGGCGAAGAACCGCGTTTCTACCACTTCCGTAACGGTTTTCTGACCACGATCAGCGACGCGTACGACAACCGCTTGCGCATCACCCGCGACCGCCAGCAGCGCATCCAGCGCCTCGACAACGGCGCCGGTCGTGCCTTGCTGTTGCGCTACGACCGCGCTCATCTGATCGCCGTCGACTATCAGGTGTTTGTCCCGGCGCAGCCCCTCGATGAGGCCTGGCACACCGAGCAGACGCTGGTCAGTTACCGCTACGACGAATGCGCTCAACTGATCGAGGCGAGCAACGCCGCCGGCGAGAGCGAGCGTTACGACTACGACGATCAACACGTGATCCTGCAGCGGCAACTGGCCGGTGGCGCGAGTTTCTTCTGGGAGTGGGAGCGGGCCGGCAAGGCGGCCAGATGTGTTCGCCACTGGGCGTCGTTTTCGCAGATGGACACGCGTTATGTCTGGGATGACGAGGGCAGTGTCACCGTCCAGAACATCGATGGCAGCGAAGAGGTTTACGTCCACGACGATCGGGCGCGGCTGGTGCGCAAGGTTGAGTTGGACGGTGGCGAACACCTCAAGGCCTACGACGACAACGGCCGGCTGATTGCCGAGCAGGACCCGCTAGGCGCTGTTACCGAATATCGCTATGACGAAGTCGGACGCCTGGTGGCGCTGATTCCGCCGGAAGACGAGCCAACGGCCTACGAGTACCGCAACGGTTTCCTGCATGCGCGCTATCGCGGCAAAGCGGTGTGGAAATATCAGCGCAATGCCCAGGGGGATGTCACCGAAGCGACCGATCCCGACGGCCAGGTCACCCATTATCACTACGACGCTCAGGGGCGTTTGCTGTCGATCCGCTACCCGGACACCAGTCGGCATGTGTTCGTCTGGAATGCCTTGGGCCAGTTGCTCGAAGAAACCTTGCCGGACGGTGGTCCGCGGCGCTTTTCCTACGACGTACTGGGCCGAAGGATTACCCGTCAGGACGAACATGGTGCCGTTACTCGTTACCAATGGGACGCCGTCGGCCGACTGATTCAGACAGCCCTGCCGACCGGCGCCACGCGCGGCTTCAGCTACAACGCCTACGGCCAGATCACCGCCGAACGCGACGAACTGGGCCGCGTCACCCGCTACGAATACGCCGACGACCTGCACCTGGTCAGCCGCCGGATCAACCCCGACGGCACCCAGCTCCAGTACCGCTACGACAACGCCCAGCTGCTGCTCACGGACATCGAAAACGAAGCCGGCGAACACTATCGGCTGGACTACACCCCCGGCGGATTGATCCGACAGGAAACCGGCTTCGACGGCCAGCGCACAGCGTATGCCTACGACCTCAACGGCCAGCTGCTGGAGAAAATCGAGTTTGGCGATGACGGCTCGCAACTGGTCACGGCTTATGAGCGGGACGCGGCCGGACGCCTATTGGTCAAAACCCTGCCCGACGGCATCCAG
>NZ_JACVBI010000011.1:0-280224 GCF_014852305.1 Pseudomonas sp. PDM09
CGTTACTCGCTGCTGTCAACACCTCTTTTTCTCCGCTTTCGACCGAGAAGATCGAACCGTCAAAAGAGCCAAACAACACCGCTCTTTCAACTCCTTCTGGCCTCGATGAACTGAAGCGTAACCGCTGTCGAAAACTGCTTAACTCTTTGTTTACCAAGGAGTTTTCCGTTTCGACTGCGCCGGAAGTGGGGCGAATTATAGACGTCCAGAATCTGCCGTCAAGCCCTGATTTCACAATTCTGTCATATAAGGCAAAGAAGCCCCGAAAACACGAAGGCCGGCCCCTAGGGGCCGGCCTTCTTCCCTTCTACTTACAAACTAGGGAATGCGAATTGCGAAGCCTCATGGCTCGCCCGTTGCGGCCAGCGCTGGGTAATAGCTTTGCGACGAGTATAGAAACGTACGCCATCCGGACCATACGCATGCAGATCGCCAAACAGCGAACGCTTCCAACCGCCAAAGCTGTGATAAGCCACCGGCACCGGTAAAGGCACGTTGACGCCGACCATGCCCACTTCAATCTCATCGCAGAACAACCGCGCCGCTTCCCCATCACGCGTGAAGATACAGGTGCCGTTGCCATACTCGTGATCGTTGATCAGCTGCATCGCCTCTTCCAGGCTGTTGACCCGAACGACGCACAGTACCGGGCCGAAGATCTCTTCTTTATAGATACGCATCTCTGGCGTGACGTTATCGAACAGGCAGCCGCCCAGGAAGAAACCTTCCTCATGACCGGTCACGCTCAGACCACGACCATCCACCACCAAGGTCGCCCCTGCTGAAACACCGTCTTCTATATAGCCACTGACTTTATCGCGAGCCTGACCGGAAACCAGCGGCCCCATGTCCAGGCCACAGGTCGTACCCGCACCGATTTTCAGCGCTTTGACCTGCGGTACAAGTTTGGCCACCAGCGCATCCGCCACCTGATCGCCGACGCATACAGCCACCGAGATCGCCATGCAACGCTCACCGCACGAACCATACGCCGCGCCCATCAGTGCGCTGACTGCGTTATCCAGATCCGCATCCGGCATCAATACCGCGTGGTTCTTCGCCCCGCCCAGCGCCTGGACGCGTTTGCCGCGCTTGGAGCCTTCGGCGTAAATGTATTCGGCAATCGGTGTCGAGCCGACGAAACTCAGCGCTTTGACTTCCGGCGCTTCAATCAAGGCATCCACCGCAGCCTTGTCGCCATGCACCACACTCAGCACGCCTTTCGGCAGGCCGGCTTCCAACAGCAGCTGAGCAATCAGCAGCGTCGAGCTTGGATCACGCTCGGAGGGTTTCAGAATAAAGCAGTTGCCGCAGACGATCGCCAACGGGTACATCCACAACGGCACCATGGCCGGGAAGTTGAACGGGGTAATACCAGCCACCACGCCCAATGGCTGGAAATCCGACCAGGCATCAATGTTTGGCCCGACATTACGGCTGTACTCACCCTTGAGAATTTCCGGTGCCGCGCAGGCGAACTCGACGTTCTCGATCCCGCGCTTCAATTCACCGGCCGCATCCTCCAGGGTCTTGCCATGCTCTTCACTGATCAGTTGGGCGATGCGGGCTTCGTTCTGCTCCAGCAATTGCTTGAAGCGGAACATCACCTGCGCACGCTTGGCCGGCGGAGTGTTACGCCAAGCCGGGAACGCAGCTTTGGCCGAGTTGATGGCTTTTTGAATGGTTTCACGGCTGGCCAATGGCAGTTTGTGGATCGCCTGACCGGTGGACGGGTTGAATACGTCGGCCGTACGACCGTCTTCGGTCACCAGTTCGCCATTGATCAAATGCGGGATAAGGCTCATGCAGGGCTCCTGAAAGTTGTCCACAGGCGCCCGCGAAAGGACGCCTATATAGAGAGAGAGGGGAAAAATCAGTCGATTTTGTTCAGCACTTCGCCGACCGCGTCGAACAGACGATCGAGGTCTTGCGGCTTGCTGTTGAAGGTTGGGCCGAACTGCAGGGTGTCGCCGCCGAAGCGCACGTAGAACCCGGCTTTCCACAGAGCCATGCCGGCTTCGAACGGACGCACGATGGCATCGCCGTCGCGAGGCGCAATCTGGATGGCACCGGCTAACCCGTAGTTACGAATGTCGATGACGTTTTTCGAGCCCTTCAAACCATGCAATGCATTTTCGAAATGCGGCGCCACTTCCGCCACGCTCTGCACCAGGTTTTCCTTTTGCAGCAGATCGAGTGCCGCCAGGCCCGCAGCGCAAGCCACCGGGTGGGCGGAATAGGTGTAGCCGTGCGGGAATTCCACCGCGTACTCAGGCGTCGCCTGGTTCATGAAGGTCTGGTAGATCTCGGAGCTGGCAATCACCGCGCCCATCGGGATCGCGCCGTTGGTGACTTGCTTGGCAATGCACATCAGGTCCGGCGTCACGCCAAAACTGTCGGCACCGAACATCGAACCGGTACGACCAAAACCGGTGATTACTTCGTCGAACACCAGCAGGATGTTGTGCTGATCGCAGATCTCGCGCAGACGCTTGAGATAACCCTGCGGCGGAACCAGCACGCCAGCGGAACCAGCCAATGGCTCGACGAATACCGCTGCGATGTTCGAGGCATCGTGCAGTTCGATCAACTTGAGCAATTCATCCGCCAGCGCGATACCGCCCTGCTCCGGCATGCCACGAGTGAAAGCATTGCTCGCCAGCAAAGTGTGCGGCAGGTGATCGACGTCCATCATCGCCTGACCGAACAGTTTGCGGTTGCCGTTCACGCCACCGAGGCTGGTGCCGGCGATGTTCACGCCGTGATAGCCACGAGCGCGGCCGATCATTTTGGTCTTGGTGGCCTGGCCTTTCAGGCGCCAGTAAGCGCGCACCATTTTCACCGCCGTGTCTGCGCACTCGGAACCCGAGTCGGTGAAGAACACGTGATTCAGATTGCCCGGGGTCAGATCGGTGATTTTCTCGGCCAACTGGAACGACAGCGGGTGACCGTACTGAAAGCCCGGCGAGTAATCCAGGGTACCCAACTGCTTGGCCACCGCGTCCTGAATTTCCTTGCGGGTGTGTCCGGCGCCGCAGGTCCAAAGACCCGAGAGCGAATCGTAGACCTTGCGGCCCTTGTCGTCTGTCAGCCAACTGCCCTCGGCAGCCACGATCAGTCGCGGGTCGCGCTGGAAATTGCGGTTCGCGGTGTAGGGCATCCAGTGAGCATCGAGCTTGAGCTGGCTGGCCAGGGAAGTCGGGGCGTTTTCAGGCACGTTCATGGGCAAAACCTCGCAGGGCAATAAGCGGCGTGGAGATGAAAAGCGTTCTTGCAGCTAAATTGCCACGGAGATAAAGTCGGTGAAATCCAACTTTTCTAACCTTCAGTCAGGCCCGGACTAAACTATGAGTACCCGCCGCCCCGATCCACTGGCGCAAGTCAGTGACTTTGATATCCGCCTGTTGCGGATTTTTCGCAGCGTCGTGGAATGCGGCGGCTTCTCTGCGGCGGAATCGGTGCTGGGGATCGGTCGCTCGGCGATCAGCCAGCAGATGAGCGATCTGGAGCAACGCCTCGGCCTGCGTCTGTGCCAACGCGGTCGCGCCGGTTTTTCCCTGACCGAAGAAGGCCGCGAGGTCTACCAATCAGCGCTGCAGCTATTAAGTGCGCTGGAAAGTTTCCGCACCGAGGTCAACGGCCTCCACCAACACTTGCGCGGTGAGTTGACCATCGGCCTGACCGACAACCTGGTCACCCTGCCCCATATGCGCATCACCCATGCCCTGGCGCAGTTGAAGGAGCGTGGTCCGGATGTACAGATCCAGATCCGCATGATCGCGCCCAATGAAGTCGAACAAGGCGTGCTCGACGGTCGCTTGCATGTCGGCGTAGTGCCGCAGGCCAGTGCGCTGTCGGGTCTGGAATATCAGCCGCTCTACAGCGAACGTTCGCTGCTGTATTGCGCAGTCGGGCATCCGTTATTTTATGTCGACGACAAACAACTGGACGATGAGCGTCTCAACAGCCAGGACGCCATCGCTCCGACCTTCCGTTTGCCTGCCGAGATTCAGGCCCACTATCAGACGCTCAACTGCACCGCTAGTGCATCGGATCGCGAAGGCATGGCATTTCTGATTCTGACCGGGCGTTACATCGGTTATCTGCCGGATCATTACGCCAGCCTCTGGGTGCAACAAGGCCGATTGCGTGCGCTGAAACCCAAGGCACGTTTTTATGACCTGAGCCTGGCATCTGTCACACGCAAGGGCCGTCGACCCCACTTGGTGCTGGAGAGTTTTCTGGAGAGCCTGGCCGCAACACGCTGAAACCTGTGGGAGCGGGCTTGCTCGCGAAGAGGGAGTATCAGTCGACATTAATGCAACTGACACACCGCCTTCGCGAGCAAGCCCGCTCCCACAGGGATTATGGTGTTCAGGTTTTATCGCAACAGGACTTGTCTGCGACCTGCGGGTGCGCTATCAACGCATCTGGTTGCACCCATTTACCTGTTCGGAAGTGCCTATGACCTTTGAAGTCCCAGCCCACGGCGGCAAACCCGCCAGCCGCATTCGTCAGAAGAACGAAGAGACCATCATCAAAGCCGCCGAAGACGAATTCGCCCGTCACGGATTCAAAGGCACCAGCATGAACACCATCGCGCAGAAGGCCGGGTTGCCCAAAGCGAACCTGCATTACTACTTCACTAACAAACTCGGTTTGTATGTGGCGGTGCTGAGCAACATCCTTGAACTCTGGGACAGTACTTTCAATACCCTGACCGTCGAGGATGATCCGGCAGAAGCATTGACGCGATACATTCGCGCAAAAATGGAGTTCTCCCGGCGCCAGCCACAAGCTTCGCGGGTCTTCGCCATGGAGGTCATCAGCGGCGGCGAATGCCTGAGCGCGCATTTCAACCAGGACTATCGCATCTGGTTTCAGGACCGGGCCGCGGTGTTTCAAGCATGGATCGACGCCGGCAAAATGGACCCGGTCGACCCGGTGCACCTGATCTTCCTGCTGTGGGGCAGCACCCAGCATTACGCCGATTTTGCCACGCAGATCTGCCGTGTCACCGGGCGCACCAAGTTGACCAAGCAAGACATGGAAGACGCCGGCAACAACCTGATCCGCATCATTCTCAAAGGCTGCGGCCTGACGCCTGCTATCTAAGACACTTATGCCTTTTACCCTCAGCGGCTTTTGCGAATACCGCGAAGAGATTCGCAAAAGCCGCTTCATCACCCTCGCCGGACCAATCACTAGCGCAGCTGATGCCCAAGCGTTCATCGAGCAGCACAGTGATTTGAACGCCTCGCACAATTGCTGGGCCTGGAAACTCGGCGATCAATATCGCAGCAACGATGATGGCGAACCCGGCGGCACCGCTGGCCGGCCGATTCTCGCAGCGATCGAAGCGCAGGATTGCGATCAGGTCGCGGTGCTGGTGACCCGCTGGTATGGCGGCATTCAACTGGGCACCGGCGGCCTCGCCCGGGCCTATGGCGGCGGCGCCAACAAATGCCTGCAAGGGGCGTCGAAGGTCGAGCTGATCAGTCGGGTGCCGGTGAGTTGTGCCTGCGCATTTAGTGAATTGGCGCTGGTGAAACTTCGGGTGGCGGAACTGGGCGGTTTGGTCGTGGAGGAAATCTTCACGGCCAATGGCGTGGAATTGCAATTGGCGATCGGCGAGGGGCAAATAGAGACCTTGCAGATGCAGCTGGCGGATTTGAGTCGCGGGCGCATTTTGTTGCAGCGATAAAAAGAAAGATCAAAAGATCGCAGCCTTCGGCAGCTCCTACGCGCCTGTGGGCGCTGCGATCTTTTGGGGCACCCCGGTTTTCTTTATTCTCGATACTTGCCCACATCTGCTGTGCACCCGGCTGTGGATAACCTGAGCACATTCCCCTGTAACCCTTCTGTCATGCGGCTTTGCGGGCTTTGTTCATTTTTCATCCAAATCCCCAGTAGCAACATTTATTTCACGTAAAAACAAACAGTTAGAGCGGTTTATCGCCATTAGAAGAAAGCCCCTCAGTGCTTATGCCCCTCCGCTCGGCTTGCGCACAAATACTGTGGAACAACCTGTGGATAACCCGTTCATGGCTGGCGCAGCCCCATGTCCGACATAGCTTGCAGGGTATTGGTCGTTTCTTGATCAATTCACCGCGCGCAAAACCAGAGCCTGATCAAAGAACGTGCCCTCAAGTGGTGCCTGATTCGGAGTTGGAATAAGGCGAGGCACCGCCCACAACCCTAAACCAGCAAGGCCTTGCCGATTTCCTGACTCAATGGCCAGGAAATTGCTTTATCCCCAGGTATAACTTCTGTCGACCTGAGCCTGTCATGTCCAACCCCGTGCCGATCCCCGATCAAATACCCCGCCTGCAATTGCGCAGAATCAGCAAACGTTACCCCGGTTGCCTGGCCAACGATGCCATCGACTTGAGCATTGCGCCCGGTGAAATTCACGCCCTGCTCGGCGAAAACGGTGCGGGAAAAAGTACCCTGATGAAGATCATCTACGGCGTCACTCACGCCGACTCAGGGGAAATGATCTGGCAGGGCCAGCGCGTGACCATGCGCAATCCGGCCCAGGCTCGCGGCCTCGGGATTGGCATGGTGTTCCAGCATTTCTCGCTGTTCGAAACCCTGAGCGTGGCGCAGAACATTGCGCTGGCCATGGGCGCTGCGGCGGGTACGCCGAAGCAGCTTGAGCCGAAGATTCGTGAAGTGTCCCAACGCTACGGCATGGCGCTGGAACCGGAGCGACTTGTCCACAGCCTGTCCATCGGCGAGCGTCAGCGGGTGGAAATCATTCGCTGCCTGATGCAAGACATCCGCCTGTTGATTCTCGATGAGCCGACATCTGTACTGACCCCGCAAGAAGCCGACGAACTGTTTGTCACATTGCGCCGGCTGGCGAGCGAGGGCTGCAGCATTCTGTTTATCAGCCACAAGCTCGGCGAAGTGCGTGCGTTGTGCCACAGCGCCACGGTGTTGCGCGGCGGTCGGGTGGCCGGGCATTGCGTACCGGCGCAGTGCTCGGATCGGCAACTGGCGCAGTTGATGGTCGGTGAAGCCGCCGAGCTGATCACCGACTATCCAAAGGTCATGGGGGCTGATGCGTTTTTGAACGTGACGGGGTTGTCCTGGCACAACCCGGACCCGTTCGGCTGCTCGCTGAAGGACATTGATTTCGACGTGCGCAGCGGCGAAATCGTGGGAGTCGCCGGAGTGGCCGGCAATGGTCAGGATGAGTTGCTGGCCTTGCTCAGTGGTGAAGAACGGCTGCCCCGCGATGACAGCGCGACGATCAGTTTCGGCGGGCAACCGGTGGCGCATTTGCGGCCGGATGCTCGACGCAAACTTGGCCTGGCGTTCGTCCCCGCCGAGCGTCTGGGGCATGGCGCGGTGCCGGAACTGAGCCTGGCGGATAACGCCCTGCTCACTGCGTTTCAACAGGGGCTTGTCAGCAACGGGCTGATCCAGCGCGGCAAGGTCGAAGCGCTGGCCGAAGACATCATTCGCCGCTTCGGGGTCAAGACACCTGATGCCCAGGCGCCTGCTCGCAGTCTGTCCGGCGGCAACTTGCAAAAATTCATCCTCGGCCGGGAAATCCTTCAACAGCCTGAATTACTGGTGGCCGCGCACCCGACCTGGGGCGTGGACGTCGGAGCGGCCGCGACCATTCACCGGGCGTTGATTGCCTTGCGCGATGCCGGCGCGGCGATCCTGGTGATCTCCGAAGACCTCGACGAATTGTTCCAGATCTGCGATCGCCTCGGCGCCCTGTGCGGCGGTCGGCTGTCGCCTTTGCAGGCCACCGTCGACACCCATCTGAGCGACGTCGGCGGCTGGATGGCCGGCCAGTTCGACGCGCCTCAATCACCTGCCCCCGTAGCGCTTTAACGGAGTTTCACATGCTGCTTTCTCTCGAACCCCGTGGCCAGCAATCGCGCCTGATGTTGTGGTGCTCGCCCTTGCTGGCGGCCGTGTTGACGCTGGGCTGTGGCTCATTGCTGTTTATCGCCCTGGACCACGATCCGTTACTGACCTTGCACACGTTGCTGATTGCACCGATCAGCGACTTGTACGGTGTCTCCGAATTGTTGGTCAAAGCACTGCCGATTCTGCTCTGCGCATTGGGCCTGGCGGTGGCGTATCAGGCGCGGATCTGGAACATCGGCGCCGAAGGTCAGTTGCTGCTCGGCGCCCTCGCCGGCAGTGCGTTGGCAGTGAACATCATTGGCTGGCAAAGCCGCTGGGCGCTGGTGTTGATCCTGCTCACCGGCACTTTGGCCGGTGCTGCATGGGCCGGGCTGACGGCGTGGTTGCGCACGCGCTTCAACGCCAATGAAATCCTCACCAGCATCATGCTCAATTACATCGCCCTGAACCTGCTGCTGTTCTGCGTCCACGGGCCGCTGAAGGACCCGGCGGGGTTCAACTTTCCAGAGTCGGCAATGTTCGGCGATACCAGTCGACTGCCACTGTTGATGGAGGACGGCCGGGTTCATGCCGGTGTGTACTTCGCCTTGCTCGCGCTCGTGGCGGTGTGGGTATTGCTGCAGAAAAGCTTCGTCGGCTTCCAGATCAAAGTGCTCGGGCTGGACAAGCGCGCCGCCGGTTTCGTCGGCTTTCGCGAGAAGCGGCTGATCTGGCTGGCGTTGTTGATCAGCGGCGGTTTGGCGGGGTTGGCCGGAGTGTGCGAAGTCACCGGGCCGATCGGCCAACTGGTGCCGCAAGTCTCGCCGGGTTACGGCTATGCGGCGATCACCGTGGCGTTTCTCGGGCGGCTGAATCCCATCGGCATTCTGTTTTCCAGCCTGTTGATGGCGCTGCTGTACATCGGCGGCGAAAGCGCACAGATGAGCATGAACCTGCCGCAAGCCATCACTCAATTGTTCCAGGGGATGATGCTGTTTTTCCTGCTGGCCAGTGACGTGCTGATTCTCTACCGACCGCGTTTGAACCTGCGCTGGGCTCGCCGTGCACCAACCACCGCCGTACACGCAGGAGCCTTGTGATGGATATCGATCTGCTGAGCAATATTTTCTACGCCATGGTTCGCTGCGGTACGCCGTTGTTGCTGGTGGCGCTGGGCGAGCTGATCTGCGAGAAGAGTGGCGTCCTCAATCTGGGGCAGGAAGGCATGATGCTGTTTGGCGCGGTGATCGGTTTCATCGTCGCGCTGAACAGCGGCAACCTATGGCTTGGCGTGTTGCTGGCGATGCTCGCCGGGATGCTGTTGTCGTCGCTGTTTGCCTTGGTGGCACTGGTGTTCAACGCCAATCAGGTGGCGACCGGGTTGGCGTTGACGATCTTCGGCGTGGGCCTGTCGACCTTTGTCGGCGCAGCGTGGGTTGGTAAACCGTTGGCGGGTTTTGAGCCGGTGGCGATTCCGTTGTTGAGTGACATCCCGCTGATCGGGCGGATGCTGTTTGCCCAGGACTTGTTGGTGTACTTGTCGTTCGCGCTGTTCACGTTAGTGGCCTGGGTGATTCTGAAAAGTCGCGTCGGGTTGATCATTCAGGCGGTCGGCGAAAACCCGGATGCCGCCAGTGCCATGGGCTTGCCGGTGTTGCGCGTGCGCACGCTGGCGGTGCTGTTTGGCGGCGCGATGGCGGGGTTGGCCGGGGCTTATTTGTCCCTGGCCTACACACCGATGTGGGCGGAAAACATGAGTGCCGGTCGCGGCTGGATTGCCCTGGCACTGGTGGTATTTGCCAGTTGGCGGGTGTGGCGATTGCTGCTCGGGGCGTATCTGTTCGGTCTCGCCAGCATCCTGCATTTGGTGGCGCAGGGGTTGGGGCTGGCAATTGCGTCGAGCCTGCTGGCGATGCTGCCGTATGTCGCGACCATTGTGGTGTTGGTGCTGCTGTCCCAGGATGCCGTGCGCACACGGTTGTATGCGCCGGTGTCGTTGGGGCAGCCGTGGCAGGCCGGGCATTAGGTGTTGGTCGTTCGGGCCTCTTCGCGGGCAAGCCTCGCTCCTACGGATTTGAGTCGTTCACGTCATCGGCGAACTACACAAAACCTGTAGGAGCGAGGCTTGCCCGCGAAGGCGCCCGAACAGGCAACACTTGAACAACGCCCCACACCAATTCAAAGACCAGAAAAATAACCAGCAATAAGCTGGCGCCGTGGAGCAAGGCATACAGCTGCCAAGCCGAAAACAGAAACCGCCCCACCGCGTCATACCGCCCAAACACCTGCTGCGGATCACGAATCCGCAGCACGGCCCACACGCACACAATCGAACCCAACAAATTCGCCATCAGCATGTGCATCGGCTCGAACGGCGGTAGCTCGCCAGGCACATTGAAAGTCTGACTCAGACTCAACAACACGCCATGCAACGCCGCAAAACTCCACGGCGTTACAAAAGCAGCGGTCACGATCAGGTCGTACCACGCACTGCCACGCACCACTTGACGATATTGCGTTGAAGTCCACATCCGTCTTGCTCCATAAATTCAGGGAGCAACAAGGCTAAAGCCTGGAGTATGCTCCAGGGTCAAGCCCTCTCGAGACATCAAGATGCGCATCGGTGAATTAGCCCAGGCCAGCGTCGTCAGCCGCGACACATTGCGCTTTTACGAGCAGCGCGGGTTGATCGCCGCGCAACGCAGCGCCAATGGCTATCGCGACTATCCGGCGGAGATGGTGCAACTGGTGCTGTACATCAAGACCGCTCAGCGACTGGGCTTTACCCTTGGCGAGATCGGCAGCAGCGTCGCTGCGCTGTGGCAGGCGCCCGACCCAGCCAATGCCGTGACCCAACTGCTGCAAGACAAACTGAACCTGATCGAAACCCGCATCGCCGAACTCGATGTCTTGCGTCAGGAACTGCAACATCGGCTCGGTCAACGTTGTCCATTAAATCCGTGATTTTCATCCATCAAGGAAGCCATTCATGTCCAAGGCAAAAACCGCACTCATCATCGGTGCCTCCCGAGGCTTGGGCCTCGGTCTGGTGAAAACCCTGCTGGCCGACGGCTGGCAAGTCACCGCCACCCTGCGCAACCCGCAGGGCGCCGAAGCCTTGCAAGCGCTGGGCAAGGTGCGGATCGAAAAACTCGACATGGACGATCAGCAAGCGGTCATTGCCCTTAGCCAACAACTCAAGGGGGAAGTCTTCGACTTGTTGTTTGTGAATGCCGGAGTCAAGGGCCCGGAGGTCCAGACGCCGGGCGGCGCGACGTTGGCCGAGGTGGGGCAATTGTTCTTCACCAATGCCGTTGCGCCGATCAATCTGGCCCAGCGCTTCGTCGGGCAGATTCGCGATGGCAGCGGCGTGCTGGCCTTCATGAGTTCGGTGCTGGGCAGCGTGACCATGCCCGACGCGCCGGAGCTGGCACTGTACAAGGCCAGCAAAGCGGCGCTGAACTCCATGACCAACAGCTTCGTCACGCAACTGGGCGAACAGAAACTCACCGTGCTGTCGCTGCATCCGGGTTGGGTGAAAACTGATATGGGCGGTGAAGGCGCGGACATTGATGTGGAAACCAGCACCCGGGGGTTGATCGATCAGGTGAATGCGTATGCCGGCAAGGGCGGGCATCATTTTGTGAACTACAGGGGTGAGACCATTCCCTGGTAACACCACAGATCGAGTGTGGGAGCGGGCTTGCTCGCGAAGAGGGAGTGTCAGTCGGCATTGATGTGAATGACACACCGCCTTCGCGAGCAAGCCCGCTCCCACAGGGGTCTTGCGTTGTCCTGTCGGGCCGGGCTTGCCCGCGAAGCTTTTTTGTTCGAAACTCCGCACCTCGCCCCCGCGGCGACCCTGGATCAGCAGACAGGGCAACACTGAGCTGGCAACCCTGAACCCAACTTTCAGAGGAGCCGGCCACCATGCCTGCGATCCGTACCTGGTTAAAAAACCCCCTCGCCATTTTCACGGCCAACGCGCTCGATGCCCGTGGCGGTCTGGTGCTGCAAGACGGTTTGATCGTCGAAGTGCTCAGCGCCGGCCAGCAACCGGCCGCGCCCTGTGACCACGTTTTCGATGCACGCGAACACGTGATCCTGCCAGGGCTGATCAACACCCATCACCACTTCTATCAAACCCTGACCCGTGCCTGGGCGCCGGTGGTAAATCAGCCGTTGTTCCCGTGGCTGAAAACCCTCTATCCGGTCTGGGCTCGTCTCACCCCTGAAAAACTCGCCCTCGCCACCAAGGTCGCATTGGCCGAGTTGCTGCTGTCCGGTTGCACCACTGCGGCCGATCACCATTACCTGTTTCCGGAAGGTCTGGAAAATGCGATCGACGTGCAGGTCGAGAGCGTCCGCGAACTGAGCATGCGCGCCATGCTCACTCGCGGTTCCATGAGCCTTGGCGAAAAAGACGGCGGCCTGCCACCGCAGCAGACCGTCCAGGAAGGTGAAGTGATCCTCGATGACAGCCAACGTTTGATTGCCGCATACCACGAGCGCGGTGATGGGGCGCAGATTCAAATCGCCCTGGCACCGTGTTCACCGTTCTCGGTGACCCCGCAAATCATGTCCGCCAGCGCCGAACTGGCGAACACCCTCGACGTGCGCCTGCACACGCACCTGGCGGAAACCCTCGACGAAGAAGACTTCTGTCTGCAACGTTTCGGCCTGCGTACCGTTGATTACCTGGACAGCGTCGGCTGGCTCGGGCCGCGTACCTGGCTGGCCCACGGCATTCATTTCAACCCCGACGAAATCGCGCGCCTCGGCGCGGCCGGCACGGGCATTTGCCATTGCCCGAGTTCAAACATGCGCCTGGCTTCCGGCATTTGCCCGACGCTGGACCTGACCGCTGCGGGGGCGCTGCTGGGTCTGGGCGTGGACGGTTCGGCGTCCAACGATGCGTCGAACATGATCCTCGAAACCCGTCAGGCGTTGTACATCCAGCGGCTGCGTTATGGCGCGGAAAAGATTACCCCAGAATTGGTACTGGGCTGGGCGACCAAGGGTTCGGCGAGTTTGCTCGGGCGCACCGATATCGGTGAACTGGCGGTGGGCAAGCAGGCGGATCTGGCGCTGTTCAAACTGGATGAACTGCGCTTCTCCGGCAGCCATGATCCGGTGTCGGCGCTGCTGCTGTGCGGCGCGGATCGGGCGGACCGGGTGATGGTCGGCGGAAAGTGGCGGGTGATCGACGGTCAGGTTGAGGGGCTGGATCTGAAAGGGTTGATTGCCGATCACAGCCAGGCCGCTCGGCAGTTGATCGCCGGCACCTGACACAACACCAAACAAATGTGGGAGCGGGCTTGCTCGCGAAAGCGGTGTGTCATGCAACATTGATGTCGGCTGACATACCGTCTTCGCGAGCAAGCCCGCTCCCACAGTTTTGTGTGAGGCGCCCGCACCAGTGGATGGCGTGGATTCGAGACGGTGCACCGGGATGGTTCTGTGGTGGTCGTCAGGGACTCTTCGCGGGCAAGCCTCGCTCCTACGGGATTTGCGCAGGTCTTGTGCGGGCTTGCCCGCGATGGCCGCTACGCGATTCCGATCCATTAGTTGTCCTGTTGGTCAGTAATTTGCATTGCCCTGACCTACCTCACAACAAAATGGAGTTCCCGTTCATGCATAAACGTCCGTTGAAAAAGCTGCTCTGCGCTGTCGCCGCAGCCATCGGTCTGAGCGCCAGCCTGACCGCCAGTGCTGCCGACCCGCTGAAAGTCGGCTTCGTCTATATCGGCCCGATCGGTGACCACGGCTGGACGTATCAGCATGAACAGGGACGCAAGGTGCTGGCAGAAAAATTCGGCGAGCAGATCACCACCAACTACGTGGAAAACGTCGCCGAGGGTGCCGATGCCGAGCGGGTGATCCGCAACATGGCCAAGGACAAGTACGACCTGATTTTCACCACGTCTTTCGGCTACATGAACCCGACCCTGAAAGTCGCCAAGCAATTTCCCAAGGTGACCTTCGAACATGCCACCGGCTACAAGCAAGACAAGAACCTTGGCACTTACCTGGCGCGCACTTATGAGGGCCGCTACGTCGGCGGTTTTCTCGCGGCGAAGATGACCAAGACCAAGAAAGTCGGCTACGTCGCCTCGTTCCCGATCCCGGAAGTGATCCGCGACATCAACGCCATTCAACTGGCCCTGAACAAGTACAACCCGGGCACCGAGATCAAAGTGGTGTGGGTCAATTCCTGGTTCGACCCGGGCAAGGAAGCCGACGCGGCCAATGCGCTGATCGACCAGGGCGTGGACGTGGTGTTCCAGCACACCGACAGCCCGGCACCGATCCAGGCGGCCGAACGGCGTGGCGTGTATGCCGTCGGTTATGCATCGGACATGGCGCATTTCGGGCCGAAAGCGGTGCTGACGTCTATCGTCAATGACTGGGGGCCGCATTACATTCAGGCGACTCAAAGCGTGCTCGACCACACATGGAAATCCCAGGATTACTGGGGCGGTCTGAAGGAAGGTACGGTTGAGCTGCCGATCAGCGACCTGGTGCCGCCTGCGGTAAAAACCGAAGCCGAGCAGATCATTGCCGACATCAAGAGCGGTGCGTTGCATCCGTTCACCGGACCGATCAAGGACCAGGCCGGCGTGGAGAAAATCCCGGCGGGCGCGACGGCAACCCATGCGGAGCTGGCGTCGATGAACTACTACGTCGAAGGCATGAAGGCCGAGATACCGAAGTAATTCCGGCGCGAACACAAAACCCTGTGGGAGCGGGCTTGCTCGCGAAGGCGGTGTGTCATGCGATATTGATGTCGACTGACACACCGCCTTCGCGAGCAAGCCCGCTCCCACAATGGATCTTCGGTACTCTTCAGCCAGCGTAGGACAGCAACATGAACCAACTCCCGATCATCGACATCGCCCCACTCTACAGCGATGACCAAAACGCCTGGCAATCCATCGCCACACAAATCGACCATGCCTGCCGCGAATGGGGCTTTTTCTATATCAAGGGCCACCCGATCGCCCCGTTGCGTATCGCCGCCGTGCTCGAGCATGCCCAACGTTTTTTCGCCCTACCCGCCGCCGAAAAACTCAAGATCGACATCACCCAAACCCGCCACCACCGCGGGTATGGCGCCATCGCCACCGAGCAACTCGACCCGAGTAAACCCAGCGACCTGAAAGAAACCTTCGACATGGGCCTGCACCTGCCGGCTGATCATCCCGAGGTGCTGGCGGAAAAACCTTTGCGCGGGCCTAACCGTCATCCGTCGATGCCCGGTTGGGAATCGCTGATGGAGCAACACTACATCGACATGCAGGCGCTCGCTCAAACCCTGTTGCGGGCCATGACCCTGGCGCTGGGCATTGAGCGCGATTTCTTCGATAGCCGTTTCAAAGAACCGGTCAGCGTGCTGCGGATGATCCATTACCCGCCACGCCACACTGCGAGCTCCGAAGAACAGCAAGGTGCCGGCGCTCACACCGATTACGGCTGCATCACCCTGCTTTATCAGGATGCCGCTGGCGGACTGCAAGTGCGCAATGTGCGGGGCGAATGGATCGATGCGCCGCCTATCGAAGGCACGTTCGTGGTCAACCTCGGCGACATGATGGCGCGCTGGAGCAACGACCGTTACCTGTCGACGCCGCACCGGGTAATCAGCCCGTTGGGAGTGGATCGTTACTCGATGCCGTTCTTTGCCGAACCGCACCCCGACACCGTCATTGAATGCCTGCCCGGTTGTCAGGACGAAGGGCATCCGGCCAAGTATCCGGCCACCACCTGCGCCGAATTCCTGTTGTCGCGCTTCGCTGATACCTACGCCTATCGACGGCAACAGGAAGCCGTGTAATGAACCGGCTGGTCAGGTTTTGCTCATTGTTTCTGCGGGCATCTGTAGAATGCCCTCATTGCACCTGATGAGATTTCAAAAATGTACGACTGGCTGAACGCTCTGCCCAAGGCAGAATTGCACTTGCACCTGGAAGGTTCGCTGGAGCCTGAGCTGCTGTTCGCCCTGGCCGAACGCAACAAGATCGCCCTGCCGTGGAGCGACGTTGAAACGCTGCGCAAGGCTTACGCCTTCAATAACCTGCAAGAGTTTCTCGACCTGTATTACCAGGGCGCCGATGTGTTGCGCACGTCTCAGGATTTCTACGACCTGACCTGGGCCTACCTGTTGCGCTGCAAGGCGCAGAACGTGATTCACACCGAACCGTTCTTTGACCCGCAAACCCACACCGACCGTGGCATCCCGTTCGAAGTAGTGCTCAACGGCATCGCCGCCGCACTGAAGGATGGCGAGCAGCAACTGGGCATCACCAGTGGTTTGATCCTCAGTTTCCTGCGTCATTTGAGCGAAGACGAAGCGCAGAAAACCCTCGACCAGGCGCTGCCGTTCCGCGATGCATTTGTCGCCGTGGGCCTGGACAGTTCGGAGATGGGCCACCCACCGAGCAAGTTCCAGCGGGTGTTCGATCGTGCACGCAGCGAAGGTTTCCTGACCGTGGCCCACGCCGGTGAAGAAGGCCCGCCCGAGTACATCTGGGAAGCCCTCGACCTGCTGAAAATCCAGCGCATCGACCATGGCGTACGCGCCATCGAAGACGAGCGTTTGATGCAGCGGATCATCGACGAGCAGATCCCGCTGACCGTGTGCCCGTTGTCGAACACCAAACTCTGCGTGTTCGATCACATGTCCCAGCACAACATCCTCGACATGCTCGAGCGCGGTGTGAAAGTCACGGTGAACTCCGATGACCCGGCGTATTTCGGCGGGTATGTCACCGAGAACTTCCACGCGCTGTACACCGATCTGGGCATGACCCAGGATCAGGCCAAGCGCCTGGCGCAGAACAGCCTGGATGCGCGGTTGGTGAAACCTTAAGGTTCACCGCACAACCCATGTGGGAGCGGGCTTGCTCGCGAAGGCGGCGTGTCAGTCAACGATGATGTCGACTGGCATACCGCTTTCGCGAGCAAGCCCGCTCCCACATTCGTTCGGTGATTAACGGACGATCACCGGCTCACTCAACTCTTCCAACGTCTTGCCCCGGGTCTCCATCCCGAACATCCACACCACCCCCGCCGCAATCGCAAAACACATCGCCCCCAGCGCAAACACCCCGCCTTGCCCGGTCATCGGGAACACCAACCCGGTCACTAATGGCCCGAGCAACGACCCCACGCGGCCGATGGCGGACGCGAACCCCGAGCCCGTGGCGCGTGCCGACGTCGGGTACAACTCAGGGGTATAGGTGTAGAGCACCGCCCACATGCCGAACAGAAAGAACTGCATCAGCAGCCCCGAGGTAATCAACAGACTGACGTTGCCGCCGAACACTGCACTCTGGCCATAAAGAAACGCCATGATGCCGCCGCCGAGCAATGTCACGACGCACACCGGTTTACGCCCCCAGCGCTCCACCAGCCAGGCAGCCATGAGGAAACCGGGAATCCCGCCGAGGGAAATCAGCACCGTGTAATACACCGACTGGGTCACCGCGAAACCCGATTGTTGCAACAACGCACTGAGCCAGGACGTCAGGCCATAGAAACCCAGCAAGGCGAAGAACCACACGCTCCAGATCATCATCGTGCGCTGGCGATACTGCGGCGACCAGATCTCCCCTAGCGCCGAGAAGAAAGTGCCCGGTTGACTCGCCACCCGGGGCAGACGAATCGGTTCAGGCAAATCCGCACGGCCCAATGAAGCCCGGACTCGATCTTCGATGCCGAGCAAGACCTTATCCGCCGCGTCATGATGTCCGGCCTGCTCCAGCCAGCGCGGAGACTCGGGAATGAAAAAACGAATCGCCAGGACGAACACCGCCGGCACCGCCAACACCAGAAAGATGTCGCGCCAGCCAACCACCGGCAACAGGAAGTACGACAGCACCCCGGCCGCGACGAAGCCGAGCGGCCAAAAACCATCCATCAACGCGATGTAACGCCCACGTCGCTTTGCCGGAATCAGCTCCGACAGCATCGACTGAGCAATCGGAAACTCCATGCCCATGCCGATCCCCAGCAGGATTCGGAACAGCGTCAGCGTTTCAACGTTTTGCGCCGTGGAGCACAGGTAGCTGGCGATGCCCCACAGCACAATGCTCCACTGGAACACTGGTTTGCGCCCGAAGCGGTCGGCCAGCATACCCGACAGCGATGCGCCCAGAACCATGCCGAAAAAACTCGAACTGGCCAGCAACCCGGCCTGCGCCGTGCTCAGGCCGAACTCGGTTTTGATCGAGCCGAGCAGAAAGGTCATCATCGCCAGGTCCATGGAGTCGAAGAAAAACGCCAGGGCAATGATGATGAAAATGATGCGGTGATAACCGCTGATGGGCAGCCGTTCCAATCGTTCTGCCGCGCTGAAGCTTCGTGTTTCCATGCCACATTCCCCCAATCCTGAAAGTCCCCGGATCGAGTGTGCGCGATAGTGGCTGGGGGTTATTGCTGGATGCGACCTGTCCACAGCTCTGAACGACGCCTGAAACAAATCCCGGACGTCGCCCTCAATGACTCTAAAACGCCATTTCCAGTTCGGTTTCCTTGGCGAAGCGATGGATTTCCTGTTGCCCCACAGCGGTGATTTGCAACGCTCGCGAATCGTTGGGCAGGCTCAACCAGCCCGATTGCATGAACAGCTGCAACAACGCCGCGCCCAATGAACCACCCATGTGCGGGCGTCTTTCGCTCCAGTCCGGGCAAGCGCAGGCGACTCTGCTGTTGCGATGAGCCAGCGCCTGGATGAACACACCGCGCGTTGCCAATTGTGTGGCGCCCTTGTGAGTGATCATGACCCGCTGATCGAATTGCTCTATCCAGCCCGCATCCAGCAGGCGCTGGTAGAGGTCGGCGGCCAGGGTGCCGCCCAGATGGTCGTCGCAGAGCCTGGCCCGCAACAATGACGAAGGCGCCGCCTGAGGTTTGGCGATAGGGCTCGTGCGTTTGAAAACCTCTGGAATGTCCTGAGGCGCGCTGGCCAGGGTCGCGCTGGCCAGGGCCTCTATCGCGGCGCCGACTTCGGGCGCGGCAAGCCGGAAAAACCGTTTGCGGCCACGGGTTTCGACTTTCAACAGACCTCCGGCGGACAAACGCCCTAAATGCGCACTGGCCGAAGACGGCGACAGGCCGGCCAGCAACGCCAGCTCTTCGGTTTGCCGCGCCGAGCCGTCCATCAAGGCCCACATCATCGCGCTGCGCTTGGGGTCAGCCAGCAATGTGGCGATCTGGCTGATGCAAGGTGCATGTTCCATGTATTCACTCCCTGTTGAATCGTTTCGTCTACTGCTCAGAGATATCTTGACCAGTAATGTGTCGTCGGCCAAGACGCGAAAACCGCCATGGACCGGGCAAAGCCACCCACTCACCCAAGCCATTGCTTCGTGGGGGCAACGAAGGTCCGGTGATGACCATCGGGTATGACCGAATCGAACCTGGACTCGCCATTGCGAGGTCGACGGTGCGTACATGAGGCGGGCGCTAGTATAAGCGGGTTAACCGCTGGTTCCTGCCCTTGGGAATCCATTGGTGGTGATAGTTCCTGACAGAAATTTCGCTATTTGCCTGCGACTAATGATCGACACCCGAAATCGTCGGAAATTGACTGCTTATTCGAGCGCATCGGCTGGCAAGCATTTCCCGCAAAAGGTTCACCGGCTTACTCAATTGTGCGCGATGGGCGCACAGCAAATTCAGCGGGGCGCGCTCACAGAGCAGCTCCGGCATCAGCACTTTCAGCCGACCGGCCAGCACATCGGCGGCGACATCGAGCCAGGACTTATACGCAATCCCCGCCCCCGCGACGGCCCACAGACGCACAACATCGGCGTCGTCGCTGAAGCGATCACCACTGACCGTCAGGCTCATTTCGCGTTTGCCATCGTGGAAACTCCAGTGATCGTGAACCCGACTACCAAGCATGAATAACAGGCAATTGTGCTGAGCCAATTGCTCCAGATACCGAGGTTCGCCATGCCGGGCCAGGTAACTCGGCGCCGCGCAGAGTACACGACGGTTCTGCGGGGCGATGGGCAACGCCACCAGGCTCGAGTCTTCCGGCTCGCCATATCGCAGGGCAATGTCCACCGGTTGGCGGAACAGGTCGGCGATGCGGTCGCCCAGCAGCAACCGGACCGTGAGCTTCGGATGCTCGCGCTGGAACTCGTCGAGCCATGGCAACAGCAGGTTGCGACCGAAATCCGAAGGCGCCGACAACTGCAAAATCCCGCTGACCTGATCCTGCCCGCTGGCCAGCAAGCGGCGGCCCTCATCGAGATTGCTCAAGGCTGCCCGGGCGTACTCCAGAAAGCCCTCGCCTTCAGCGGTCAGGCGCAGGCTGCGGGTAGAACGGGCGAGCAAGCGGGCGCCGAGTTGCTGTTCGATGCGCTTCAACGCCGCACTGGCCACCGCCGCCGACATATCCATCACCCGCGCCGCCGCCGACAGGCTGCCCAGGTCTGCAGCCCGAACGAACAACTGCAAGTCATCGAAACGCAACATCGTCAGCCTCGATTATCAAAAAAATATTGAAAGAGACTGCTCTTTTAGCGGGTTTTATCTTGCCGGGAAATAACCAATCATCTGCCCCATCGAAATTATTCCCGCTCAGGAACCCATATGAAAGCCATCGCCTACTACGACTCCCTGCCCATCAGCGACGAAAAATCCCTGCAAGACATCGAACTGCCAGAACCGGTCGCCGGCCCGCGCGACCTGTTGGTGGAGGTCAAAGCCATCTCGGTCAACCCGGTGGATACCAAGGTTCGCCAGAACGTCCAGCCGGAAGGCGGCGCGGCAAAGGTGCTGGGCTGGGACGTGGCCGGTGTAGTCAAGGCTGTCGGCAGCGAAGTGACCTTGTTCAAGGCTGGCGACAAGGTGTTCTACGCCGGCTCCATCGCCCGTGCCGGCGGCAACAGCGAGTTGCATGTGGTGGATGAGCGAATCGTCGGTCATATGCCGAAAACCCTCGGTTTCGCCGAAGCTGCCGCCCTGCCGCTGACTGCCATCACCGCGTGGGAACTGCTGTTCGAACGCCTGCAAGTGCGCGAAGGCAAAACCGATGAGGGCCAGAGCCTGCTGATCGTGGGTGCCGCTGGCGGTGTGGGTTCGATCCTCACGCAATTGGCCAGCCAGCTCACCGGGCTGAAGGTCATCGGCAGCGCTTCCCGTGCACAGACCCAGAGCTGGGTGCGTGACCTGGGCGCCGATCAGGTGATCGATCATAGCCAGCCGCTGAGTGAAGAACTCAAACGTGCGGGGTTCGAGCAGGTGACCCACGTCGCCAGCCTGACCCAGACCGATCAACACCTGGATCAATTGGTGGAGGCGTTGGCGCCGCAAGGCAAACTGGCGCTGATCGATGATCCGAAGTCGCTGGACGTGACCAAGCTCAAGCGCAAGAGCCTGTCGCTGCACTGGGAGTTCATGTACACCCGCTCGCTGTTCGAAACAGCAGACATGATCGAGCAGCACAACCTGCTCAACCGCGTCGCCGGGCTGATCGATGCGGGCACGCTGAAAACCACGGTCGGCGAGCACTTCGGGACCATCAACGCGGCCAACCTGCGGCGTGCCCATGCTCTGCTGGAGAGCGGCAAGTCCAAGGGCAAAATTGTGCTTGAAGGGTTCTGAAGAGTAGGAGCTGCCGGAGGCTGCGATCTTTTGATCTTGTGTTTTAAAAGCAAAATCAAAAGATCGCAGCCTTCGGCAGCTCCTACAGGGTACGGCCGAAATATCCGGGATGTACGTCGATCCCTGTTGCCGTCAGTCAGAGAATTGACCGTTGTCACAATTGCGATCGTATTCGGGTCTACAATCGAAAACTCTGCGAACAATCATTTACGTGATGTCTTTTACGAGACGTCTTTTACGAAAGGAGTTCAGCAATGAAGATCCTGATAAAAGAAGTGGCAACATCCTGCTGGCAGGTCCGACTGGATCAACACGCTGTGACGTTCCGCAGTGAGGCCGAAGCCCTGGCTTTCACTAAAACGCTTGAAGCGCGCTTGCACGCGCCCCATCAGATTCCCGACCGTCAGCATCGCGCTGCTGGCTGAGTCCGTCCTCAGACCTGGGCTTGCGTCAGCGCCCGGGCAGTTTGCAAACGTCGGGTGAGCGTCGCCGCGCTCACCACCAGAATCCCGCACAGGCTGATGACCATGGCCATCGGCATGGCGCTGCCATCATGCAAAACCCCCACCAATGCTGCGGCCCCGGCGGCAACGCTGAACTGCAGGCAACCGAGCATCGCCGAGGCACTGCCCGCCCGCGCGCCCTGACCGTTCATGGCGCAGGCCGAGGCGTTGGGCACAATACAACCCAGGCTGGCGATGCAGAGGAAAAGCGGAATCAGCAACGGCCACAACTGCGCCGTGTGCAACGCACTCACCGCCAATAGGGCCAGACCACCCGCCAGATAGAGCCAGACGGTACGCGCCAATAAAAAGGCTGGACCACGCTTGGCCAGCATCCGGGCATTGACCTGGGCCACCAGAATGAAACCCGCCGCGTTAATGCCAAACAGCCAGCCAAAATGCTCGGCCGGCACGCCATAGAGTTTGATGAAGACGAACGGTGAACCGGCGATGTAGGCAAACATCCCGGCGATGGCGACACCGCCGGTCAGGGCATGGCCGAGGAAGATCGGGTCCGCCAGTAACCGCCCATACTGACGCAGCGCGCCCGACAACGGTTGGCGCGGCACATGGGCCGGCAGACTTTCCGGCAGCCCGAGGGCCACTGCCAACCCTGCCAGCGCACTGAAACCGGTCAGCACCAGAAAGATCGATTGCCAGCCCGTCGTATTGACCAGCAACCCGCCCAGCATCGGCGCAAGAATCGGCGCCAGGCCCATCACCAGCATCAACTGCGAAAAGACCTTCGCCGACCCCACCGCATCGCATTTATCGCTGACCACCGCCCGCGAAATCACCATGCCCGCGCACCCGCCCAGCGCCTGGACGAAACGTGCGCCAATCAGCCACTCCAGCGTCGGCGCATAGGCACAGACCAATGAAGCGACGGTGAACAAGCCGACACCTGTCAGCAAGGGAATCCGTCGTCCAAAGCGATCCGCCACCGGGCCGTACGCCAGTTGGCCGATGGACAGGCCAAGGAAATAGGCCGCAAGGGTTAGTTGAACGTGTTTTTCGTCGGTGCCGAAAGCGAACGCCATCGCCGGGAACGCCGGCAGATAGAAATCGATCGCCAGCGGACCGAAAGCGCTCAAGGCGCCGAGAATCAGGATTGCGCGCAAGTTCATCAGGCGTCCAGGTTAGGCATGCGGGTTGGCCATGGATCGGCAGGCCGACAGTCTAGCCTTGCGTGGACGCCTTGAACATTCCGTTAGGTCGCTAACTATTAAAAAACTCAGGCCAGTTTGACGCCATAACCCTCTTCGCTGATCGCGGCGATCACCTGATCGGCCGTCAGCGCACTTTCAACGCCGACTTCTTTTGCCGCCAGATCAATGCGCACGCTGGCCGCGGGATCCTTGGCTTGCAGCGCCTGAGTGATGGCCTTGACGCAGTGACCGCAGGACATGCCTTCAACATTGAACACTTGCATGGGACAACTCCTTTAATGAGGGTTGAGGTCAGTCTCGAGCTTGCCACCATGGCAAGGTCAAGTTCTCAAGCAAGCTGCCGGGCTGGCAATCGGCGTCGTGCTCGGCCAAGCTGCGTCCATCTATGACTCGACATCAGGAGATTCAGCCATGCGCTGGTCAGCTCTCAGCCTGTTTGGCTTCCTCAGCCTATTTGCCGCGACACCTTCGGTTCAAGCCGCCGGGGAGGACTACGGCGTGCTGATCATTTCCCGCGAGCGCCTGGAGGTTTCGACTTCCTGCGAGATCGGCGTGTACATCCAGGATCAGCTATCGGCGCGACTGTTCCAGGAACAGAGCACCTCGTTCAACCTGCCGCCGGGCAATGTGTCCCTGCGCCTCAAACTGCTGCCGGGCCAGGTGCCGGGTTGCAACCCGGGCATGCTCGCGCCGGGTTCGCAGGACATCACGCTCAAAGCCGGGGATGTGTTGAAGTTCCGGATTGCAATGACGCAGGAAGGGATGTACCTCAAGCCTGCCGCCCTCGAGTATTGAGTCGTCTGTAAAAAGATCGCAGCCTTCGGCAGCTCCTACATTGACCGCGTGTTAACCCGATCCCGTAGGAGCTGCCGAAGGCTGCGATCTTTTGATCTGAAACATGGCGCTTGACCTTGCCCGCATGGCAAGGTTGATCCTGTAGGTAATTTCTACAGGGAGCGTGACCGATGTCCGAATCCACCACTTTCGATCTGCCGATTGCCGGCATGACCTGCGCCAGTTGCGCCGGACGTGTCGAGCGTGCCTTGAGCAAAGTCATCGGCGCCACGGCCGTCAGCGTCAATCTGGCCACCGAACAGGCTCGGGTTCAAGCGCCCAGTGACAGCCTGCCTGCCTTGATGGACGCGGTGCAGCAGGCCGGTTACAGCGTGCCACAGCAGACCCTGGAATTGAGCATCGACGGCATGACTTGCGCGTCCTGCGTCGGCCGCGTCGAACGGGCGCTGGCCAAAGTGCCGGGGGTCAAAAGTGTCAGCGTTAACCTGGCCAACGAACGTGCGCACCTAGAACTGCTCGGCCAGGTCGATCCGCAAACCCTGATCGACGCCGTGACCAAGGCCGGTTACTCCGCCAGCGTCTGGGAAGTCGAACACCCGCAAGCCGACATTCAACAGCAACGCCTGCATCGCGAACGCTGGGCCTTGCTGGCGGCCATCGCCCTCGCTTTGCCGCTGGTGCTGCCGATGGTGCTGCAACCTTTCGGTGTGCACTGGATGCTCCCGGCATGGGTGCAGTTTGCGTTGGCCACGCCGGTGCAGTTCATCTTCGGCGCGCGCTTCTATGTCGCTGCGTGGAAAGCCGTGCGCGCAGGTGCCGGCAACATGGATTTGCTGGTAGCCCTGGGCACCAGCGCCGGCTATGGCCTAAGCGTTTACGAGTGGGCCACCGCTGCCGGTCGCATGCCGCACCTGTATTTCGAAGCCTCGGCGGTGGTGATCGCTCTGGTGCTGTTGGGCAAATACCTGGAAAGCCGCGCCAAGCGCCAGACCGCCAGCGCCATCCGCGCCCTTGAAGCCTTGCGTCCGGAGCGGGCCATTCAGGTGATCGATGGCCGCGAGCAGGACGTTGCGATCAGCGCTTTGCGCCTCAACGATCTGGTGATGGTCAAACCCGGCGAACGCTTCCCGGTGGATGGCATCGTTGTGGAAGGCCAGAGTCACGCCGACGAAGCATTGATCAGCGGCGAGAGCCTGCCGGTGCCAAAACAACCAGGTGACAAGGTCACCGGCGGCGCCATCAATGGCGAAGGTCGGTTGCTGGTTCGGACCTTGGCGCTCGGCGCAGAAACCGTGCTGGCGCGGATCATCCGCCTGGTCGAAGACGCGCAGGCGGCGAAAGCACCGATCCAGAAACTGGTGGATAAAGTCAGCCAGGTGTTCGTGCCTGTGGTTCTGCTGATCGCCCTGGCGACCCTGCTCGGTTGGTGGCTGTACGGCGCGCCTCTGGAAACCGCGTTGATCAACGCCGTCGCAGTGTTGGTGATCGCCTGCCCTTGCGCACTCGGGCTGGCCACGCCAACGGCAATCATGGCCGGTACCGGTGTGGCGGCGCGCTACGGGATTTTGATCAAGGACGCCGAAGCGTTGGAGCGCGCTCATGAAGTCAGCGCCGTGGTGTTCGACAAGACCGGCACGCTGACGTCAGGTACGCCGCGCATCGCGCACCTGAGTGCCCTCGAAGGTGACGAAGCCGCCTTGCTGCAAATGGCTGGTGCGCTGCAACGCGGCAGTGAACACCCGCTGGCCAAGGCGATGCTGGATGCCTGCACCGAGCGCGGCCTGACCGTGGCGGATGTCAGCGACAGTCAATCGCTGACCGGACGCGGCATTGCCGGCAGTCTCGATGGTCGGCGACTGGCTTTGGGCAATCGGCGCCTGCTGGAAGAAAGTGGCCTGAGCGCCGGGCCATTGGCTGACTCCGCAACCACTTGGGAAACCGAAGGCCGGACCCTGTCCTGGCTGATCGAACAAAGCCCTGAACCGCGAGTGCTCGGCCTGTTCGCCTTCGGGGACACGCTCAAACCCGGCGCCTTGCAAGCGGTGCAACAACTGAGCGCACGAAACATCAGCAGCCACCTGCTGACCGGCGATAACCGCGGCAGCGCCAAGGTGGTCGCCGAGGCGCTGGGCATCAGCGATGTCCACGCCGAAGTATTGCCGGCGGACAAAGCCGCCACCGTCGCCGCACTGAAAAAAACCGGTGTGGTGGCAATGGTCGGCGACGGCATCAACGATGCACCGGCCCTTGCCGCGGCAGACATCGGCATCGCCATGGGTGGCGGCACCGACGTCGCCATGCACGCTGCCGGGATCACCCTGATGCGCGGCGATCCACGGCTGGTGCCGGCGGCGCTGGAGATCAGCCGCAAGACCTACGCGAAGATTCGCCAAAACCTGTTCTGGGCCTTCGTCTATAACCTGATCGGCCTGCCACTGGCGGCGTTCGGCTTTCTCAACCCGGTGCTGGCCGGCGCCGCCATGGCGCTGTCGAGCGTCAGCGTGGTGAGCAATGCGTTACTGTTGAAAACCTGGAAACCCAAAGACCTGGAGGATCACCGATGAACATTGGCCAAGCGGCCCGCCAGAGCGGTCTGAGCGCGAAGATGATTCGTTACTACGAATCCATCGGCCTGCTCAAGGCGGCCCATCGCACCGACAGTGGCTATCGGGTTTATGGCGACGACGATCTGCACACCCTGGCGTTCATCAAGCGCTCTCGGGATCTGGGGTTTTCGCTGGAAGAGGTCGGCAAACTGCTGACCCTCTGGCAGGACCGTCAGCGAGCCAGCGCTGATGTGAAGGCGCTGGCCCGTCAACACATCGACGAGCTGAACCAGAAGATTCGCGAACTCGGCCAACTGCGCGACACCCTGCAAGACCTGGTAGAACATTGCCACGGCGACCACCGTCCGGACTGCCCGATCCTCAAGGAGCTGGCGTCAGGCTGCTGCGCCGAACCCGCCCATTCCTGAGCGCCAACCCCTTCGCCACCAGCAACGTGGTGAGGGGAATGCCATGGAACAACAACACCACCGCGCCGGGCGTCCACCAGGAATAGAACGGCGCGGCGATCAACATGCCAACGCCGAACCCGGTCATTTGCAGCAGCGTCAAAAAGCTGAAAATCGGCAGGCGCAGGTTGTCCGGTTCACGTTGCAGACGCGACATCAGGCCGACTTCCGAGAACCCGTCGCCCAAGCCTGCGGGCAACGAAAACAGCAGCAAGCCATAAAGGGTTTGCTGTTGGAACATCAGGATGAAGCCGCAGGACATCAGCAACACGCCGAAGAAAAATCGCCGTTCAAGGTGCGCGTTGTCCGTACCTTTCAGGCGACTGGCGATCCGCGCTCCGATGAGTTTTCCGATGGCCCAGACCGCCAGCATCAGGCCCAGGGTGGTGCTGGGCGACTCGGGTGTCAGCAGTTTTGAAATGATCGGGAGGCCGACGTTGTGCGCGGCGCTGCCCAAAGTGTCGGCCATGGCAACGGCCAGCATCGCCGTCAGCACCGGCGCCGTACGCAAGCCCTGACGCAGGGCTGACCATTCGCCTTGTTGGTGAAGGGGTTCATCACTGGGTGCTGGTCTGGAAAACCGCAGCGGCACAATCAACAACGCCGCCAACAGGTAAGTGGCCACGTTCAGGGCAAACACCGTTTCAAAGCCAAACCCCGCCACCAACAATCCCGCCACCAGACTCCCACCGACCATCGCCGCAGACGATGCAGAGGTTATCCAGGCGTTGGTCGTGAGCAGTTGCGCCTTATCGATCATGTGCGGCAATTGGCTGTTGAGGCCGATGGCGAACATCGAATTGCCGAACCCCAGGCCGAACGCGATCAGCGGTAACAGCAGCGTTTGTTGGGTGACCGGTAGCACCAACAGCAGGCCCAGCAAACCGGCGCGCAGCAGGTCGAAGGCAATCAGCGGCAGACGCCCGGCCCAGCAGCGATAGAACCGGGTGCCGATCAAACTGGCAAAAATCCCCCCGGCGACACGGCTGGCGAGGAAGATGCCGACGCTCATCGCGCTGTTGCTGAGCAGATAGACGTAGGTGGCCAGGGCAACCATGTTGAGGAAAGCGCCGAAGTCCGAAATCAGCCGGGCGGCGATGATCAGTCGGGCATTGCAGGTGGAGTTCACATTCAGTCCTTGAGTGTGGGGGTTTGAAGATACCTGCATGTGGGCAGGGTGTGAGCACTGTTTCACTTACACCAAAAATCTACTGTGGGAGCGGGCTTGCTCGCGAAAGCGGTATGTCAGTCAACGGTGATGTCGGCTGACATACCGCCTTCGCGAGCAAGCCCGCTCCCACATTGGATCTTCGTCAAGTTTTGGTATTCGGTGATCCTATGAACAAAAACCCGGCCGAAGCCGGGTTATGGGTCAACCGATCACTGCATCCAGGGTGGAGGAGGTTCTTCGGCTTTGCTCGGTGGCGCGTCGTCCGCAGCGCGGATCGCTTGCTTACGCTCTTCATCAAGACGGGCCGCCTCGATCTCGCGCATGATCCCGCCGACGTCTGCCAGTTCTTCCGGCTCGTCGAACTCGCCGGTCAACACACTGGCCGGGTGCAAAGTGCCCGCTTCGTACAATGCCCACATTTCCTTGGCGTACTTGGTGCGTTTCAACTCCGGTGCAAAACGACCGAAGTACGACGCCATGTTGCCCACGTCCCGCTCCAGCATGTTGAACGCGTGGTTGTTGCCCGCCGCATCCACCGCTTGCGGCAGGTCGATGATGACCGGGCCGGTCGGCGTCAGCAGCACGTTGAACTCGGACAGGTCACCATGCACCAGACCGGTACACAGCATCAGCACGATCTGCGAAATCAGAAACGCGTGATATTCGCGCGCCTGGTCCGGCTCCAGCACCACATCGTTCAGACGCGGCGCGGCATCGCCGTACTCGTCGGCCACCAGCTCCATCAGCAGCACGCCTTCGAGGAAGTCATACGGCTTGGGGACTCGCACACCGGCACCGGCCAGGCGGAACAACGCCGCCACTTCGGCATTCTGCCAGGCGTCTTCGGTTTCTTTCTTGCCGAACTTGGAGCCCTTGGCCATCGCTCGAGCCTGCCGGCTGTTGCGCACCTTACGGCCTTCCTGATACTCGGCCGCCTGACGAAAACTGCGTTTATTCGCCTCCTTGTAGACCTTGGCACAACGCAGCTCGTTGCCGCAGCGCACCACATAAACAGCTGCTTCTTTACCACTCATGAGTGGGCGCAGCACCTCGTCGACCAGACCGTCCTCGATCAGGGGTTCAATGCGTTTTGGAGTCTTCATCAGCTTTTATTGTGGGTCCTTTATTACCAAACACGCGAAAGTCATTCGTTATACGGCAATCCACTCATTCGCGGGAGGGGTTGCCGACCTATGAACGTTCCCATGAACATCAAGAAGCACACAATGTGCCGGATTAATCAGACACAACTCATCGACCGCTCAGGATCATAGCTGAGCCTGCGCCACTTGTTGACGAAGGGCTACAAGGGCATTTGCGACAGAATCTGACACGTAGATCCCTACCCTTCGCCGGATTTTTCTCAACAGGCCTCAATTTCCACGTTCCTCAGCCGAAGTCATGAGAGAGAAAAGGAATTGTCCGACAATCGCCCCGACAATGATAACGAGGGCGCACTCAAGGATCGGGGTATCGAACGTTTTCGGCTGCCAATAATCCGCGAGTCATCTGCACTGCGTGGGCCTACAAGAAAAAACTGGAGCGCGGATGAACATCAAACAGAAGTTGACCTGGGCGTTTGCAATCATCGCCTGCTTGCCCGTGGTGCTGGTCGCCACCCTCGTGGTGCTGAACTTGCGCAGCGATGCCAAGGATAATTTTGTCGACGGCAGCGGCCGCGAGATTCGTCAGGTCAGCAATGCCATGCAGTTGTTTTTTGACGGCATCAGCCAGAACGTCGATTACCTGGCCACCCAACCGCTGATCAAGAACTCCGACGACAGCCTCAAGACCTACATGAGCGCCAACGCCGAAAGTATTCCCCAAGGCGAGTCGGACAAAAAGGTTTTTGCCCTCCTTCAGGACCTGGGCAACAGCCACCCGGCCTACGCCTATGCCATCCTCGGTACGGCGGCGGGCGGTTACGTGTCCTGGCCGGACGATGCGAAGCTGAGCAATTACGATCCGCGCCAGCGCCCTTGGTACAAAGCCGCGCAGGCCAAACCCGGCAAACCATTTCGCACCGAGGCCTATTACTGGGCTCAGGATGACGCGACTTACGTCAGCACCGTGCGCACCATCGACAACAAACTGGGCACCAACGGCGGCGTGGTCAGCATTGATGTGACGCTCAAGCAGCTCACTGAAATCGTCAAACAGATCAAACTCGGAGAAACCGGCTACCTGATGCTGGTGGAAAACACCGGCACGGTACTGGTCGATCCGAAGCAACCAGCAAACAACTTCAAAGCCCTGACCAGTCTCGGCGACGGTTACGCGCAACTGGCCAAGGCCGGCAAAGGCCTGGTAGAAGTCGAGCTCAATGGCGAGCGTTACATGGCCAACGTCTGGCCGTCGGAACAACTGGGCTGGACCTTTATCGGCCTGATCAAGCAGACCGACGTAATGAGCTCGGCCACTCAACTGACCTGGCTGATCGCGATCATCGCGGCGGTACTGGCGGTGTTCTTCGCCATCGTCGGCGCCAGTTTCGCCAGCTTGATCGTGCGGCCGATCCGCAGCGTGGCCAGCGGTCTGGAAGGCATCGCCCAGGGTGAAGGCGACCTGACCAAGAACCTGCAAATCCGTGGCAGCGACGAAACGGCTCAATTGGCCAACTGGTTCAACCAGTTTCTGGCGGCGATTCGCAACCTGATTCAAAGCATCGGCGGCGCCGCGACCAAGATCCTCGCCACCTCCCAAAGTTCGACGCAGGTGTCCAGCGACATGGCCGAAGCCGCCGGGCGCCAGCGTGAAGCGGTGGACATGGTGTCCACGGCATTCCACGAAATGGTCGCCACCGCCAACGAAGTCGCACGCTCCTGCAGCCAGGCCGCCGAGTCGGCCGACAGCGGCCAGCGCCAGGCGCGCGAAGGTCAGCAGCAGATCGATGCCGCAGTGAGCAGTGTTGATCGCTTGAGCCAGGAAATCGAACAGTCGGCGCAATCGATGCAACAGCTTGAGCGCGATAGCAACGACATTCAGTCGATCCTCGGGACCATTCGTTCCATCGCTGAACAGACCAACCTGCTAGCCCTGAACGCGGCCATCGAAGCGGCCCGGGCCGGTGAACAGGGTCGTGGTTTTGCGGTGGTGGCGGATGAAGTTCGCGCCCTGGCCAAACGGACTGCCGACTCCACGGCGGAAATCGACGGCCTGCTGGGCAACCTGGCCAAGCGTACCAGCCAGGTGACGCAGCAGATGCATGCCAGCCTGGAAGTGTCGCAGCAATCGGTGACGCGTATCGGCGAGGCGCGCAGCAGCTTCGGGCAGATTCGTGAATCGGTGGATGTGATTCGCGACATGAACACTCAAATCGCCACGGCGGCGGAGCAACAGCACCAAGTGGCGGAAGACATCAATCGCCACATCAGCCAGATTCATGGCGATGCGCAGTTGGTGGCAGAACTGGCGAACTCGGCGCGCCTGGATTCGCAGAGTCTGGCGGGGTTGTCGAATGAGCTGGATGGGTTGGTTCGGCGGTTCAGAACCTGATCCAGAATCCCGGTGGCCGCTTCGCGGCCAATCGCGAGCAGGCTCGCTCCCACAAGGACAGCGCAAAACCCTGTGGGAGCGTGCCTGCTCGCGATGAGGCCGTCACTGTCTAAACAACTCCCCCGGGGTAAACCCGAACAACCCCTTGAACGCCGCAATAAACGCCGACGTCGAGTCATACCCGCAAGACAGCGCGGCATTGGTCACGCTGTTCCCCTCCTCCAGCAAACTCAGCGACGACAGCAGCCGCATGCGCTGGCGCCAACCGCGGAAGCTCAAGCCGGTTTCACGCTGGAACAAGCGCATCAGGGTTTTTTCCGACGTACCCAAACGCTCGGCCCATTCCTGCAAGGTCGCATTGCGCTCAGGGCTGTCGATCAGCTCGTTGCATAAACCCAGCAAACGTTCATGCCGGGGCAGCGGCAGGGAAAACCCCACCTCCGGCAGACTCGCCAACTGATCCAGCAGCACGCCCACCAATCGCGCTTCCTGGCTGTCGCCCTGTGGATATTCCACGGGAAGCAGGCAAAAGCGCTTGATCAGCTCCCGCGCCAATGGCGTGACTTCCAGCACTCGGCAACGCCCCTCCGCCCATTCGCAGTCCTCGCGGCGCACGTAAAGGCTGCGCATCTCGGCACGCATCGACGTCACGACCTGATGCTCGAGATCCGCCGGAATCCAGATCCCCCACTGCGGCGGCGCAAAGAAGCTGCCCTCGGCGGTATGCACACCGAGAACGCCGCTGATGGCGTAGGAAAACTGCACCCAATCGTGACGATGCGGCGACGTCCATGAACCGGCGTTCAGACTTTCCGCCCGCGCATACAACGGACGCGGCAACGCCGTCAGTGCCGGGATGGTCCGCTCGAGGGAAAGTTGTCCGTTAGTCGGCATTGATTGGCCTTATGTCGCAAGACGGCTGATGGAGCCGACGTTAGGCTAAGTCATCAATTCTTACAAACGTATTCGGTGCCCATCATGCATGCCTTCAAACACCTCAAACGCGTGGTCACCGACTGGTTCTTGTGCGGCATGCTGCTCGCCACGCTGCTGGCGTATGTCTTCCCGACCTTCGGCGCCACCGGCGGCGGGATGCACGCGGAGTATGTGATTAACATCGGCGTGTTTCTGGTGTTCTTCCTCCATGGGATCAACCTCTCCAGCGAGCAGATCCGCCACGGGCTGAAGAACTGGAAGCTGCACATGATGGTTCAGGCCTTCACCTTTGCGGTGTTTCCGTTGATTTGGCTGCTGAGCGACAAACTGCTGGGCTCGCACCTTCCATCGCTGCTGATGCTTGGCTTCCTCTACCTCTGCGCCCTGCCCTCGACCATTTCCTCGTCCGTGGCGCTCACCGGCAGCGCGGGCGGCAACGTACCGGCAGCGATTCTCAACGCGAGCCTGTCCAGCGTGCTGGGGATTTTTCTGACACCGTTGCTGCTGAGTTTCGTGGTCGGCAGCGGCGCTGGCGGTATCGACCTCGGTGCAACCCTGCTCGACTTGTGCGCCATGCTGCTATTGCCGCTGGTGCTCGGGCAATTGCTGCGGCCGTTACTGGGCAAGTTTTTCGCTCGGCACAAGCGCTACACCAACATCGCCGACAAACTGGTGATTCTGCTGCTGGTGTACTCGGCGTTCTGCAACTCGATGGTGTCGGGGATGTGGCAGCAACAGGGCAACAGCGTGATTCTGACTGCACTGATGGGCAGTGCGATTTTGCTGGCAATCATCCTGTGGATGACCACCCGCACCGCTCGGGTGCTGAAGTTCAGCCCTGCCGATGAGATTGCCGCGGTGTTCTGCGCCAGCAAGAAATCCCTGGCGGCCGGCGCACCGATGGCGGCGCTGATCTTCGGCGCCAACCCCGGCCTTGGCTTGATCCTGCTGCCGATCATGATCTATCACCCGTTGCAGCTGATCGTCTGCTCGGTGATGGCAGAGGGTTACGCCAACCGCAACCGGGAAATGGCCGCGCAGCAACGCGCGGCAGTGCTCACCCCCCAGTAATCAGCAATCAGCAATCAGCGCTCGATAATCGCCGTCACGCCCTGACCGCCCGCTGCGCAGATCGAAATCAACCCTCGGCCCTTGCCCGCCGCGTCCAGCAACTTCGCGAGGTTGGCGACGATGCGCGCACCGGTGGCGGCAAACGGATGCCCGGCGGCCAGTGAGCTGCCCTTGACGTTGAGGCGGCTGCGGTCGATGGAGCCCAACGGTGCGTCGAGGCCGAGGCGGGTTTTGCAGAACTCCGGATCTTCCCAGGCCTTGAGTGTGCAGAGCACTTGCGCGGCAAACGCTTCATGGATTTCGTAGTAATCGAAGTCCTGCAAGGTCAGGCCATTGCGCGCCAGTAACCGCGGCACGGCATAAGCCGGCGCCATCAGCAGGCCTTCGGCACCGTTGACGAAATCCACCGCCGCCGCTTCGCCGTCACGCCAATAAGCGAGGATCGGCAAGCCGCGCTCTTTCGCCCATTCTTCACTGCCCAGCAACACCACCGACGCGCCATCGGTGAGTGGCGTGGAGTTGCCCGCGGTCAGGGTGCCCTTGGCGCTTTTCTCGAAGGCCGGTTTCAGTGAGGCGAGTTTTTCCAGGGTCAGGTCCGGGCGCAGGTTGTTGTCCCGGGTCAGGCCGAGGAACGGTGTCATCAAATCGTTATGCCAGCCTTCGGCGTAGGACGCGGCCAGTTTCTGATGGCTTTGCTGGGTCAGCTGATCCTGCTCGTCACGCGGGATGCTCCAGGTTTGGGCCATCATTTCACAGTGTTCGCCCATCGACCGGCCGGTGCGCGGCTCGCCGATGCTTGGAAAGTCGGGCATCAAGTGGCGGGGACGCAGTTGCAGGAAGGTTTTCAGTTTGTCGGCGGTGCTTCGGGCGCGGTTGGCCTGCAAGAGGATCTTGCGCAGGCTTTCGTTGACCCCGATCGGCACGTCCGAGGCGGTGTCGACGCCGCCGGCAATGCCACATTCGATCTGACCCAGGGCGATTTTGTTCGCCACCAACAACGTCGCCTCCAGCCCCGTGCCGCAGGCTTGCTGGATGTCATAGGCCGGCGTCATCGGCGACAACCGCGAGCCGAGCACGCATTCGCGGGTCAGGCCGTAATCACGCAAATACTTGAGCAGCGCTCCAGCCGCCACTTCACCCATGCGCACACCGTGCAGGTTATAGCGCTCGATCAAGCCTTCCAGCGCTGCGGTGAACATCGCCTGGTTACTGGCAGTGGCGTATGGCCCGTTGGACCGGGCAAAGGGGATACGGTTACCACCGATAATCGCGACGCGACGCAGCTGAGTCATGAAAAAGCTCTCCTTCCTGATATTCAATTGTGAACACATACCCCTGTGGGAGCGGGCTTGCCCGCGAAGGGGCCGGCTCATTCAACATCTCTGCTGACTGACACACCGCTATCGCGGGCAAGCCCGCTCCCACAGGTCTGCGCTCCCCGAAAGTCCCATTACAAACTAACCTGCAATGATCAAGCGTAGGCCGTATCTCGTGGGTCGAACGACTAATTGCCATTCCTGGTCCACACTTTTAACCCCAGCTGCTGGAGCGTGATCCATGTCTGACCGCTATATCGACTTCGCCAATTCGTCCATCGGCCATCGTGTGGTCGGTGCCCTGGGTCTGCCGTCGCCGGTACGACTGGAACGCTGGCAAGCAGGCCGGCTGCGGCCTATCGAGGGGGCGCTGTTGATTGGCGGTGGCCCGCTGGCGGAAAAAGTCAGCACCCTCGCCAACCGCCTGACCGACACGATCTACAGCTACGGCACCGATCCGACCCTGGCCACCGCGTGGATTCCCGGCCACGGCCAGAAACTCAAAGCCGTGGTGTACGACGCCAGTGACCTGGTGCAGGTCGATCAGTTGAAACAGCTGCGCGAGTTCTTCCAGCCGCTGATGAAAAACCTCGACCACCATGCGCATGTGGTGATCCTTGGCCGGGCGCCGGAGACCTTGAGCGACCCGTTCGCCGCCAGTGCCCAACGCGCCCTTGAAGGTTTCAGCCGTTCGCTGGCCAAGGAACTGCGCAGCGGCGGCACGTTGCAGCTGATCTATGTCGGCGAAGGTGCCGAAGATCAACTGGAAGGCCCACTGCGGTTTTTCCTCTCGCCCAAAAGCGCGTTCATTTCCGGGCAAGTCATTCGCCTGAAAGCGTGTGAGGTGCAGGTGATGGACTGGAGTCGCCCCTTGTCGGGACGCAAGGCACTGGTGACGGGCGCGGCGCGCGGCATCGGCGCCTCGATCGCCGAAACCCTGGCCCGCGACGGCGCCGAGGTAATCCTGCTCGACGTGCCACCAGCCAAGAACGATCTAGAGGCCCTGGCCGCACGCCTCGGCGGGCGCGGCATCACCCTGGACATTTGCGCCGAAGACGCCGCAGCACAATTGATTGAACACTTGCCCGACGGCATCGACATCGTGGTCCACAACGCAGGCATTACGCGGGACAAAACCCTGGCCAACATGACCCCGGAATTCTGGGACGCGGTGCTGGCGGTCAACCTCAACGCGCCGCAAGTACTGACCAAGGCGTTACTCGACAGTGGCACCTTGCGCGACAACGGCCGAGTGATTCTGCTGGCGTCCATCAGCGGCATCGCCGGCAATCGCGGGCAAACCAACTATGCCGCGAGCAAGGCCGGATTGATCGGCCTGGCCCAGGCCTGGGCGCCGCTGCTGAGTGAGCGCGGCATCAGCATCAACGCAGTGGCGCCAGGGTTCATCGAAACCCAGATGACTGCGCACCTGCCCTTCGGCCTGCGCGAAGCCGGGCGGCGCATGAGTTCGCTGGGCCAGGGCGGCCTGCCGCAAGACGTCGCCGAAGCCGTGGCCTGGCTGGCACAACCGGGCACCGGAGCGTTTACCGGGCAGGCGTTGCGCGTCTGCGGGCAAAGCGTTTTGGGAGCCTGACCATGACCACCCACTGGCAAACACTCGATAGCGAACCGGGCCTGCAAACGCTGTATGTGAAGGCGGCAACGCGCCGCAAAATCACCGGCACCACGCTGCCTGACCTGGGTTATCACTGCTGGGTCAATGTCGATCCGAAACGCCTGGAGGCTTATAGCAAGGTCTGTGGTTTCGCCGACAACGGGCTGCTACCACCGACGTATCCACACATCCTGGCGTTTGCCTTGCAGATGCAATTGCTTACCGCCAAAGCGTTTCCTTTCCCGCTGCTGGGGCTGATTCACTTGAGCAATCGCATCCGCGTCTTGCGCCCCATGGGCGGCGTACACCGGGTGCGGGTCAGCGTGAACGTGCAGAACCTGCAACCTCATGCCAAGGGGGCGACGTTCGATTTGGTGACGACACTCGACGATCAGTTGGGCGTGCTGTGGGAGGCGGAAAGCCAGATGCTCTGTCGCGGCGTCAAACTGGAAGGCGAGCCGGTCGAGGAAGCGTTGGCATCGACGCTGTCGCTGACCGAAGTGGCCCACTGGAAAGCACCCACGGACATTGGCCGCCGATACGCCAAGGTGTCCGGGGACTACAACCCGATCCACCTGAGTGCGATCAGCGCGAAACTCTTCGGTTTCCCTAGCGCCATCGCCCATGGCCTGTGGAACAAGGCGCGTACGCTGGCAGCCCTGACCGATCATTTGCCGATGGCCAACGTCGAGATTGCGGTGCAGTTCAGGAAACCGGTGCGCCTTCCCAGTGAAGTGACGCTGATGTCCTGCGCGGCGGGGTCCAGCGGGGATTTTCAGTTGATGGGTGCGGGGGAGATTGAACATATGGTGGGGCAGTGGCGGCCTGTTGCCTGATGGTTCGGTCTGATCGTTCCCACGCTCTGCGTGGGAATGCAGCCGGGACGCTCCGCGTCCCAAGAGCCGAACGCAGAGCGTCCGTAGAGGCGTTGCCACGCAGAGCGTGGGAACGATCAAATCTTTTGATCTTGGGTGAAGATCAGGAACTGACCAAATCCCGAGGCTGGGGAAACAAATTATTCAACGTTTCCAACAACCGCACGTGATAAATCGGCTTGCGAAACAAATCCAGCACCTGCAACCGCAACATATCACTCACATCATCCATATCCGCATGCCCCGACGTCACGATCACCGGTAAATGCTGGCGAGCCGTATGCTCACGCAACCGCTTGATCAACGACATGCCACTCTCCTCCGGCATCCGCAAATCAGTAATCACCAGCGCGATATCAGGATGACAAGTCAAATGATGAAGGGCGAGTTTGACCGACGTTGCCGTAAAACAAGTAAAGCCCTCGCCCTCCAGCAACTCGGCCAGTTCCAGTAACGCATCCTCCTCATCGTCGACCAGAAGAAGCTGTTGGCGAAGGAGCGCTGGAGCGTTCATGGGTAACACCTGCAATGGACTAAGCCTTGACGTTAGAAGCCCTTTGCGGGATTGGCAAATGACTGCCTATTGCCAGCCTTAAAATCAAAGCGCGGCTGAAATGGTGGTGAACATGGCGGTGACACTCGTGGCGATGGGTGTCGCAAATGCTGCCAGCGCAACGGCCACCATACCCGCAATAATCGCGTACTCGATACCCGAAGCACCTTCAGTGTCTTTGGCCAGACCTCTGTAAAAAACGAATTCGGATTTGATCTTCTGAACAACTTTAATAATGGACATGACGTGTCTCCTATGACAGCGGATGTTGCACGGCCGCAACATGATTCCCCTATGCCAGCATCAGCATTGTCGGCAAACCCAAGACCAACAACTGTAAAAACCTATTAATACTTAAGTAGTAACCGGTTCACTGACGTCATAAAACAGTGCTTTTGGCTTCAGCCCGTTACTTTTGTCAGATATTTACTGCTCTGTAATGGCTTTTTGCTCTACCTGCGCTACCGTCAAATAGCGAAATAGTTCGATGTTCATAGCTGCCTGATTGCGAAGTCATCTCGTTAGAACTCTTGGGGGGCGTTACGCAGCAGGAAAGGGAGAGCCTTCATGAACAGTCGCGTCACCATGGGCCTGGCCGGGCTGTTTCTGGTAGGCGCCATCATTGCCGGTTATTGGGGGCTAGCGTTGAGTCGCCAACCGGCACCCGAATCCGTTGCGCAACCCGGCACATCATCGACCCCAATACTGGCGTCGGCGGACGACCCGACCCGCCAGCCAGTGGTTGTGTTGCTGCGTGACATAGCACCGTACGAACAAATCACCGCCGCCGACGTGACCCTGGAAAAACTCCGTACCGCTCCGGCCGGCAGCCTGTCCCATCTCGATCAAGCCATTGGCCGTATGCCTTGGCGCACGCTGACTGCCGGCAGTTGGCTCAATGATGAAAGTTTCGAAACCGGCGGGGCGCTGGCGCGAATGATCCGCCCTGATGAGCGCGCCCTCGCTGTGGCAGCGGATGACGTGATCAATGTCGGCGGTCAACTGAGCCCCGGCGACTATGTCGACGTCCTGCTGTTTTTGCGCATGGACACCAACAACCTCCAGCAATCGGCCCAGGTCGTGGTCCCGGCGTTGCGGGTGCTGGGTGTCGGCGACCAGTTGGGACTGATGAACGATGGGCAGCCTGCCAACCCGGCGCGCAGCAACGAAGAAAGACTCAAGCAGGAACAGCAGCGCGCCAGCGCCCGCACCGTTTTGCTCGCCGTCCCCGAAGCCCTATTGAGTCGCCTGATGCTCGCGGCTCAGGTCGGGGTTTTGCGCCTGGCCGTGCGCAGCGCCGATGAAAAACGCCTGAACCAATACTGGGCCGGCAACCGCGATTCAAAGGCGAGCCTGGCCAGTGCCAATCGCGAACTGGTGCAGTTCAGTCAACTGGCCCTGGCCGGCACACCAAAACCCATAAGCGGCGGCGCAGCACCGCGCAAGACGAGTGTGGAGGTCATCCGCGGCAATGAAGTCACCCAACAAACGCCCTGAAACCAGCGAGGACGCTTCTCCATGCGCAGACGCTTCACGCGGTACTTCCTCGACAACGGCCACTTCGATAAACGCGGCGGATTATCGCTATGAGCCAACCCCAGAACCTGAGTCAGACGTTCCTCGCGATCACGCGCAACAGCACCGACTTCGAGTGGCTGCAAGGTGCGCTTGCCCCTTTGGGCCGGGTGATCAGCGCCGGTGGCGGCAACCTCGATGAACTCTTGACGCTGGTGGACGTGACCTTCGCCAACCTGGTGTTCGTGGGTCTGGACCGGGAGCATGTGGTGGCCCAGAGCGCGTTGATCGAGGGTGCTCTGGAAGCCAAACCGATGCTGGCAATCGTTGCCTTGGGCGACGGCATGGACAACCAACTCGTGCTCAATGCCATGCGCGCCGGTGCGCGGGATTTCGTCTCTTACGGCTCGCGTTCCAGTGAAGTTGCCGGGCTGGTGCGACGCCTGAGCAAACGCCTGCCGACCGTGACGCCGAATATGCAACAGAGTCAACAGGGTGGCCTGACCGTGCTTTACGGTGCGCAGAGCAATGCCGACGGCGCATTGCTCGCCAACCACCTGGCGCACGTGGTGCAAAAGAGCGGTCAGCAGACGCTGTTGCTGGATCTGGGCCTGCCGCGCGGCGACAGCCTTGCGTTGCTGGGGCTGGAGAGCTCGTTTCATTTTGGCGATGCGTTGCGCCATCTGCGGCGCCTGGACGCGACGCTGATCGACAGTGCCTTCACCACGTGTGACGCCGGGCTGCGGATTCTCGCCTACGCCAGCAACGACGAACCACTGGAACAGACCAGTGCCGCCGAGCTGTACATGCTGCTCAGCGCCTTGCGTCAGCATTTCCAGCACATCGTGGTGAACCTCACGGGCCAGTCGGACAGCGAAGCGTTGCGCACCTTCGTCAGCCATTGCGACAAGTTGCTGTGGTACACCGATCAGAATGTGCTCGACTGCCGACGCAACCTTGAGGTGCTCGGCCGCTGGCGCGAAAAAGGCCTCAAGCTCGACCACGCCAGGTTGCTGGTGGACCGCTATCTGCGCAACGTCGCGCCAGACTCCGATACCTTGAGCAAAAGCTTCGGCATGGAGGTTATGGCGGTCCTTGCCTACAGCCCGGAAGTACGGCTCAACGCCAAGAATCAGGGGGTGAGCCTGTTCGAGCTGGCCCCGCGCGAAAACCTGACCCAAAGCCTGCGCGCACTCGGTGAACGCCTGGCCAAACGCTCCGAAGACCTGGACAAACCCAAGGCTGGCTGGTTCGACCGATTGAGGGGCGCGCCATGAGCGGGGAAAAACTTTTCGGTGCGCCCTCCCACGGGCCGGCCGGCAATACCGACCACGAAGGCCTGAAACTGGTGCTGCACCGCTACATCATCGACGCCATCGAAGAGTCCGGAAAAAACCTGCTGGAAGGTTCGCGGCCAATGCTGTCGCAGTTCGTCATCGACAAAGTTGCCGAGTACATCGCCCGTCTGCACCTGGCGATTTCCCGTTACGAGATGGAGCGACTGGCTGAGGAAATCGTCGACGAGCTCACCGGTTTCGGTCCGCTGGAGGTGTTGCTGCGTGATTCGACGGTGACCGAAATTCTGGTCAACGGCCCGCACCGGGTGTTCGTCGAACGCGAGGGTGTGTTGCACCTGAGTGACCTGCGATTCATCGACGACCACCACGTCGAGCGGGTGATGCAACGGATTCTCGCGCCCCTGGGCCGACGGCTCGACGAGTCTTCACCGATGGTCGATGCGCGCTTGCCAGATGGCAGCCGGGTCAATGCGATCATCCCGCCCATTGCCCTCGATGGCCCGTGCCTGTCGATTCGAAAATTCCGCAAGGACATGCTCAAAAGCTCCGACCTGATGGCGATGCAAACCATCGATCAGGCGATCTTTGAATTTATTCAGGAGGCCGTGGGCAAGCGCTGCAACATCCTTGTCAGCGGCGGTACCGGCACCGGCAAGACCACGTTGCTGAATATTCTCAGCCAGTTGATCGCGCCTCACGAACGCCTGGTCACCATTGAAGACGTCGCCGAACTGCAACTCGGTCATCCTCACGTGGTACGCCTGGAAACCCGACCGCCGAATGCCGAAGGCCACGGCGAAGTGAAGGCCAGCGATCTGATTCGCAACGCACTGCGGATGCGCCCGGACCGGATCATCCTCGGCGAGATTCGCGGCGTCGAAGTGGTCGACGTGCTCACGGCGATGAACACCGGGCACGACGGCTCCATGAGCACCGTGCACGCCAACAATGCCCAGGATGCGCTATTGCGCCTGGAGACCCTGGTGGGCCTGACCGGACGCACCATCGCTGAGCGCACACTGCGGCAAATGATCTGTGCGGCGCTGGACGTGGTGATCCAACTGACGCGCCTGCCCGATGGCCGCCGCTGCGTCAGTGAAGTGGTGGAGGTCGTGGGTATTCGTGATGACATCTATGTGACCAATACGCTGTTCCGCTTCGACCGACGCACCGGTTTCGGTTTTCTGCGCGAGGCGGTCAACCCCGCCGGCGAAAAGCTGCGTCGCGAGTCGGCGCTCTCTCCCTTGTCGCACTAAAGGATCACTGCATGCTCAAACCGGCGCTGCTCATCCTGATTTGCCTGACATTGCTGGGCCTGTCGATCCGTTTGTTCTACAACGGTCTGCGCCAGACCGGCATCGATCGAACCCTCGGTCGCTTGATGCAGGGGCAACCGCAACTGGCGGTGGCGAAATCATCCTGGGCTGGCCTGGAACGGGCCTTTCTACGCGCCGGCCTCGGTCGCCCCACCGAGCGCCTGAGGTTGTGGCTGTTGCTCTGGGCCGTGGGCATTTTGCTGGGGTTTGCCCTCGCCAGCTGGATCGGTTTGCTGGCGTTGTTGCTGATGCCACCTCTGGCTCTGCGGCTGTACATCAGTTGGTGCTACCAGCGCCGGCTCAAGCGCATGATCGAACAACTGCCGCCGTTGCTCGATCACACCGTGCGAAGTCTGAAGTCCGGACGCACCCTGGCCGATGCGGTGCTGGTCGCCATCGACGCCGCCGAAGACCCACTGAAGAACGCCATGGGCCGGGTTCAGCGCAATGTGCACCTGGGCGTCAGCCTGCCTGACGCTGTCACGGACTTCGCCGAGCTGTACGAGAAAGACGAGTTTCGCTTGTTTGCGCTGGGCCTGAAGGTCAATCACCGCTACGGCGGTAATGCCAGTGAGCTGTTTGAGAACCTGATCAAAATGGTCCGTGAACGCGACCAGGCTGCGCGCCAACTGCGCGCCATGACGGGCGAAACCCGCATCACAGCGATGGTGCTGGCCCTGATGCCTGTGGGGCTCGCCGGCTACTTCTTGCTGTCCAATCCGAAATACCTGCTCGCCATGTGGAACAGCAGCTCGGGGCAAATGATGCTCGCGACCGCGTTTGGCCTGCAGGTCGTGGGTTGCCTGGCGCTGTGGCGCATGTTGCGTAGCGTATGAAAATAGCCCTGATGATCAGCGCACTGTTGTTTCTGGCGGCCACGCTGTTGCTGCTCAGTGGGCTGCTGGACCAACATCGGCGTGCTCGCCAAGTGGCTCAACGACTGGACGGCAGCAAACCGCTGAACGACCATCGCGTTCGTCACTGGTTGCAAGTGCTGGGTGACAGCCGCATCGGTCAGCGCTCGGTCAAACTGGACAACGAAACCCAACTATTGCTCAACCGCCTCGGCTGGCGCAGCGCCCGGCAACGCTCTCTGTTCGCCGCCTGCCAGATCGGCACACCGGTGCTTGCGTTGGTCCTGAGTCTGTTGATCCAGAGCGTGTTCTTCCCGCAGGTGAACAACCACTGGATCACTCCGGCCTTCGCCACCGCTCTTGGTTACTTGCTGCCCAAACGCTTGCTGGCCGCTGCCGCACACCGTCGGCAAAGACAACTGGCGATCGAGATTTCGACCTTCATTCCACTGCTGCGCATCCTGTTCGAATCCGGCATGGCGGTGGAGCAGTCGCTGCGAGTACTGAGCATCGAAGGCAAACAATTACTGCCGGCCCTGACCCATGAACTGCGCCTGATACTGACCCGGGTCGATTCCGGCCTGGAACTGGGCGAAGAACTGAACAAGGCCACCCAGTTACTGGCAGTGGACGAATTCACCGACACCTGCGTGATACTTCAGCAATTGATCCACCAGGGCGGCGGCGCCATGAAATCACTGCTGGGGCTCAAACTGCTGCTCGATGACCGGCGCCTGACACGCTTGCAGGAATACATCTCCAAGATGTCCGCGAAAATGTCCGTGGTGATGATGTTGTTTCTGTTCCCGGCGCTGCTGATCGTACTGGCCGGCCCCAGCTTCAGCGCGTTGGCCCGGGCCTTTCATCATTGAAAGGCACAGCGGCGATCCCGTAGGAGCGAGGCTTGCCCGCGAAGGCGGCCTGACAGCCAACCAATCCCTCGCAGATGCACACGATTCAACTGTGGGAGCGGGCTTGCTCGCGAAAGCGGCGTGTCAGTCGACATCAATGTTGAATGTCTTCGCGGGCAAGCCTCGCTCCTACAGGGATCAGCTGTGTGGCGCGGGTTTTGGTATGGCCACGTTATCCAGCATCCGGTTCACCGCCAGTTCTGCCAGCATGACGATCTGTTGAATCGCCATCGCCATGTGCCGGTTCGGCCCTTCCAGATACCCCGCAAAATCACTCGCCATCACACTGGCCTGGGCCAACGATTCACAGGTGTGGGCCAACAGGTCTTCGTCTTTGATATCCGGCGCGACCATATACATCGTGCTCGGCTTGCGGGCCGCGGGGGATTTGAGGGCGGAGGGGTTGAGGTAGTGATCGAGCGCGCGGTTAGCGGCGTCGTGGAGTTTTTTTGAATCAGCAGATTCGTAAGGGGAAACGTTGTCAGTTTCTGGGGGATTCGGGGTTGCTTTGAACATGATTACACCTCTGGGATGAAATGGAGCCACTTCCAAATTGCCGCGACGCAATTTGGGGTGGCAGCTGTACGCGGGTTCGCGGACCGATCCCCGAGGCAGCTCGGCATACCCGAAGGTATCCCGCGCACAGTCGCCATGACACGAAACGACAGACACCCAAAAGTGTTGTGGTTTGGTGGAGCGATTATGCCTCAAGAATCGAGCCGCGACGCCCGGTCGCTGAATTGTCAGCGACGGACAAAGGCTAGAGACGCAGCGTCCGACGGGCAACCTGAAAAACATGTGGGAAGGTTCTGATGTTTTTACTGATCGATAAACATCGCTGCCTTTGAGGCAGCCATCGCGAGCAGGCTCGCTCCCACAGTGGGTCAGCGTATGTCTGGGGGAGATTGATCGGCTGTCAGGCCGCCAAGATCAAAAGATCGCAGCCTTCGGCAGCTCCTACGTGGGGTTGTGTATACCCGCGAGGGATCGGGCGGCTGTCAGGCCGCCATCGCGGGCAAGCCCGCAGTTGATCAGCGTACTCGACTAGTGCGCAGTAAGCCGCCGCACACCAGCATTACCAGGCGACAACGCCAACGCCACTTGCGTGCGATTATGCATATGCGTCAACCGCAACACCTGCGACACATAAAGCTTCACCGTGTTCTCGGTAATCCCCAACTCACAGGCAATCTGATAATTGGTCTGCCCCTTGCCCACCAACCGCGCCACCTCCAGCTGCCGCGGCGACAGCTGATTGAAAACCGCCGGCATCTCCACCCGCTCCGCCTCACTGAATGCACCGCCAGCCGAATCCGGCAAAGGCACAGAGGACGGCCCCCGACGAACCTTGTCCAGATCCTGATACAACTCGTCGATCGACTCACAAAGGTATTGCAGCTTCTGACTCAAATGCCCCAACTGCAGGTTTTTCTGCCGCTCCTGCAAGACCACTTCCTGGCGCTGCAAACCTTCGAGCAACTCAGCCAGATCAATCGGTTTCTGATAGTAGTCAGCGAACCCGGCGCGCAAGGCCTTGATCACGTCCTGCTTGTCTGCGCGGCCGGTGAGCATGATCGCCTCGAACGCCCGATGCTTGCCGGACAACTGTTGCAGCGTCTGAACGAGCTGAATGCCATCCATGTCAGGCATCTGCAAATCGCAGAGCACCAGGCCAATATTCTCGTGTTCAGTGAAACGCTCGATCGCCTGCTTGCCGGACTGGCAAGGAACACAGCGATAACCATTGCGCTCGATGAACTCGCACAGTTCTTCGACAATCAATGGCTCGTCATCGACCACAAGGACTTTTATTGCCGAGATACGCTTGTTCACGTGTCACTCCAGGCTTGACCGTTCCTGTACCCATTTCCGAAGGCTGTACAACAACTGTTTTGAAAGTAGACGCACTTTCCAACTATGTACATAGAACGAGTGGCGCCCGGCGACTAATGCAGCCAGACCAGAGTAAGCAACATGCCCACCAGCACGAACGGCGCAAAGGGCTGCTTTTTTGACGTTCCTGGTCCCAGGTAACGAAGACGTTCCCTAAGCCCCTGCCCCATATACAGCCAGAGTCTTGGCGCCAACAGCAGCCAGAACGCACTGGCCAATCCGGCGCCTATGAAACCGCCGAGCAGGTGCATACCGTCCGTCGCAAGGCCCAGCGTCGCCATCAGTTTCACGTCGCCCGCCCCCAGGCGTTTCAATGCATAACCAGGCAAGGTGAAGGCCAATGCCAACAACAAAGCCCAGCCGCCCTGCACCGCCTCGGCCCCCAACCATGTGGTGCCCGTCCACAACAGATACGTCAGCGCCAATACACCCACGCCAAGGGTCAGGCCATTGGCGATGTGCCGCTCTCGGACATCCTGTGCTGCGCAGAGCGTCAGCCAGATAAGTAGGACAAAGTTCTGCATCCGGTAAAAAACGTCCGTTTTGGCTGAATGATTCTATGCTGATACTACGTCGTGATGGTCAGGGTAGACGCACTCATGAAAACAGGCCTCCCCCGCAAACAAAAAGGTGCCGTGGCGATTGAGTTCGCTTTGGTGTTCATCATCTTTTTCGCCGTATTTTATGGGCTGGTGAGTTACAGCCTGCCACTGCTGCTGATGCAATCATTCAATCAATCGACGGCCGAAGCGGTGCGCCGCAGTGTGGCGCTGGACCCAAGCACCGCCAATTACGACACCGCCGTCAGAAACATAGCGACCACCGAACTGACCCGGCAGCTGGCCTGGATTCCTGCCGCGCTGAACTTCAACGTGGCCACTGACGCCAGTGCCACCTACATCGGTGGCGTGCTGACGGTCACCATCCATTACCCCACCAGCAAACTGAATCAGGTCCTGCCGTTCCTGGTGCTGCCGGGGATCGGCTCGGTGCCCAATCTGCCGGCGACCCTTACCGCCCGCTCGAGCCTGCAATTTTGAGTTCCGGGGACAAACTCTTCGGGCGCCTGCTCAATCGCCAACCGCAGCAGCCCTCGACCAGTGCTGACCCTCCGAGCGTGCAACGTGTCGGTTTGCAGCTGCATCTGGATGACGAAGGCCGGGTGATTCAGTTGACCGGCCCGCTGCGGCATCTGCTGGCGCAACAGATGCCCGGCGCGCAGACACCGCATCTGCTCGATTACCTCATGCCCCATAGCGGCCTGTCGGTCGAAGGCGCGCCTGCCGAGTGGCAGGGACAAAGCCTGGACCTGGATTTTTTCAGCCTCGGCGAACAACCGCTGCATCTGCGTGGCTGGGTGCAGCCGTTGGGCGAAAACTGGCTGTTGCAGTTGATCGACATCGGCGACCTGCTGCTCGAACGTCGACAAGCGCGCAGCCGTGAACAATGCCAGTTGCTCGCGGCGCAGGTCAGTGAACAGTTGCGCCTCTGCAGCCTGACGCGCTTGCCCGAGGTGCTGGCGGAGCAACTGCAAGGTCTGGCCCAGCGCTTTCAGATCCCCTGCATCGCCATGGCTTTGCTCGATGAACAGGCCGAGGGTTGGCTGATTCACCAGCATTACGCAGCCTTCGATGCGCCACAATTGTGGGAAATTGATCAACGCCTGGGCACCGGTCTCGACAGTTTGAATGGCTCCGCCCCTCAGCAACTGATTCCCAGCGAACACCCGCGCCTGCAAGGCATCTTCGGCAATGCCGAAGGGTTCGCGGTGCCTTACCACAATGCCCTGGGCGTGGTGGCCTGGTTGCTCTGTGGTTTCTACCCGGTGCAACAGCGTGCTCCCGACCTGAGCGAGCGCGACTGGTTGCAACTCACCGCCGCCCTGGCCGGCCCGCTGCTTGAGCGCTTGCGCGAGCATCAGCACCATCTGCAACTGGAGCGGCTGGAGTCTCTGCAAGCCTTGCTCGGCACCGGCTGGTGGGAGGTCTTCAGTGACAACGCCGAGGTGCAATTGGCGCCATCGCTGGCCGGTACGTTGAACCTTGCGAGCACGCGTTTGCCGCTGCACGACTGGCTCGAACAGATCCACCCCGCCGACCGTGAAGAGCTGACGATTCGCCTGCAAACCTTGCAGGATGAAGGCGCGCCGTTGCTGCTGTGCGTACGCCTGCATCGTCCCGACGCGGCACAAACGCCGATCTGGTATCGACTGCAAGGTCAGGCCCTGGGCATCGGCAGAAACCGGCGGCTGGTGGGTTTCATGCTCGACATCAGCGACATCAAAAATCAGGAGCAGAACGCCGCTGCCGCCCATGCCCGGCTGGACAACCTGATCGCCAGTTCACCGGCGGTGATCTACGTACAGCGCTATGTCGAAGGTGCGCTGCAACCGACATTTTTCAGCGACAGCCTGTTGCCGCTACTCGGTTGGTCGCTCGCCGATTGTGCCGCCGGCGCGCTGGTGGAACGGGTCCATCCCGAGGACCGCGACGGCTATTTCGAGCGCACCCGGCAACTGTTGCGCGAAGGTTCGGTGCGAGCCCGTTATCGGCTGCGCGACAGTCGCGGCGATTACCACTGGCTGCTCGACGAAGCCAAACTGCTGCGCGATGACCTCGGGCTGCCGGTAGAAGCTGTGGGCCTGTGGCTGGATGTCACCGAAGCGACCCTGGCCGCCGAGCAAGTAAAACAGAGTGAAGAGCGCTATCGGATCCTGGTGGAAGATTCCCCGGCGATGATCTGCCGCTACCTTCCAGACCTGACGCTGACCTTCGGCAACCGCCCGCTGGCGACCTACCTGGAATGCCAGCCCGAGCAACTGCCTGGGGTGAACCTGGGCAGCTGGATGTCGCCGGAACAGCGCGAAGCGTTCCTCCAGCGGCTCAGTCACCTGAGCCCGGAGTTCCCGGTCAGCACTGCGGAAATCAACCTGCAACTGCCGGGACGGGAACACGCCTGGTGGGTCTGGTCGGATCGCGGGGTGTTCGACGAGCAGGGTCGCTTGCTGGAGATTCAAGCCGTGGGCCGTGACAACACCGAAGTCCGGCGCGCCCAGCAACAGCTCACCCAGAGCGCGAAAATGGCCACCCTCGGCGAAATGGCCACTGGGCTGGCCCATGAAATCAACCAGCCACTGAACGTAATGCGCATGGCCATCGTCAATGTGCTCAAGCGTCTGAGCAACGGCAATGCGCAAATCGATTACCTGACAGACAAGCTCAACCGCATCGACGCGCAAGTCCAGCGCGCCGCGCGGGTGGTGGATCACATGCGGGTATTCGGTCGGCGCTCGGAGATCGAGCAACACCCGTTCAATCCGGCGCAAGCCATCGAGGGCACGCTGTCGCTGCTGTCCGAAGGCATGCGCGGCAAAGGGGTCGAGCTGCGGGTGAGCCAGACCGGATTCGAGGTGCAGGTGCGTGGTTACGTCGATCAGCTGGAACAGGTGTTGATCAATCTGATGGTCAATGCAAGGGATGCGCTGCTGAGTAAGCGCGAGGCCGACCGGGAGTTCAAACCGTGGATCTCGGTGTACGCCGAACGTGATGAATACTCGGTGCGACTGTGGGTCGAGGATAACGGCGGCGGTATCGATCCACGGCTGCTGGAGCGGATTTTCGAACCGTTTTTCACCACCAAACCGGTGGGTATCGGCACCGGGCTCGGGTTGTCGGTGAGTTACGGCATCGTCGAAAACATGGGCGGTAAGTTGAGTGTAAGAAACTCGACCGAGGGCGCGCGGTTTTGTATCGAGTTGCCGATTGCCACAGACGATCAGATCACCAGCGTCGCACGCCCCGAGTGACAGCTGAGGTTGGCGCCGACGTCGACCTTGTTCAAATCGATCCCCAGGCTTACCAGCACGGTGTTGATCAAGCTGTCGAGCAACGAGCTGAGCACGCTGTTGATCGCGCTGACCAGCAAAGTGGTCACATTGCTCAGGATCGCCCCCAGACCGCTGACGAGACTGCCCGATGGGCCATACATGTCCACGTGAATATTAAGCGGGGTATTGAGCAGGCTGCTGACGATGCTGCTGGTGGTAAACGAGTAGTAGAACGGCGGCTGATTGATTTCCGGCAGGCTGCTGGCGGGTGGTGCGGAGTAGACGTGGGAAATGTTGGCGTTCGCCGCCACGCTGGTGTCGGCAACGATATCGATGCCGCCACCGACACCGGGCACCCGCGGATCGCAAGTGATGGGCAAGAACAAAAGCCTGCGACAGGTTTTGATCCCGATATCGATCACCTTCAACGGCTGCACCGTGACCGCCGGCGGTGTGGTGTTGCTGCCGAACATGCTGGCCGCATCGATCCGGCCGATTTTCAGGTTCACCAGCGATGTACTGGTGTTGGTGGTCAGGGTTTTACTGGTGTTACTGACGCAGCTGTAGGCCGTGACGTAACTGCTGGCGCTGGCGACCTCCAGCGCCACGTCGAGCCGTATCGGCCCCGGCAACACGATGATGTCAGGCGTCTGGCAGGGCACGCCCAAGGCACAAGTCAGTGAATTGAGCACCGCCACCAGGTTGAGATTGAGTAAGGCGTTGAGGGTGTTGGTCAGCGGTCCTGCCAGATCGGTTACCGCATTGACCAGCGCCACGATGGCGTCGAGTGCCGGCAAGTCGATCGACAGCAATGTGCGAACCTGCGCAGTTCTCACGTAGATCCGATTGGGGCCCAGTGGATCCAGCGCCGCGTTTTTCGGGTTGCCGATTGCCGAGAGTTGCGGCGGCTCCAGGACCTGCACCCGGGCCGTGATTTGCGCCAGCCCCGCCAGATTGATCGGCAGCGTCGCCACCAGACCGTTTTTCTTGTTGGCCAGTTGCACAATGCCTTCGATCAGGTTGAACACGCTCACGTTAGTCGCGAACGCCGACATGTTGCTGCCATTCTCGACGTGCAACAAATTGCCCAGCACCACGGTCGTGGAGCCTGCGGCAACCTTGAGTGCTTGCAGACCGACGATGGTCGCCGTCGCGCCGAGAGTGCCGCCGGGGTCCAGCACGTTGACGGCAGTCTGGATCAACTGGCTGACGGCCACCGAAGTGCCCAACACCTGGCTATACCCGGCGGCGTTGAGGCCGAGGTCGACCTTCAATCGATCGAGGTAACCGAGCAGGCTGATGTTGGTATTCACCAAACCGTTCCAGCCCGCCACGGAGAGGTTCAGATTGCCGCCCAGCAAACCACCGAACAGTCCATTGAGGGTGGCCGACTTGCTGGTATCGATAGTCAGCACCGTACTGCGAATGGTCAGCGATGCCAGCGGAGGTGGCAACGCTGCGACGGCGGTCGCGGTCAGGTTGAGGGTCGCACCGGCTGGAGCACCGCCGAACACGGCACCAATACCACCCGCGAAACTCTGCAGGATCGAATGGCTGACGGTCACCCGAATGGCTTCGCTGCTGCTCGGATCAGCCGTAAAAACCCGAAGATTATTGGCGTCCAGACTCAAGGTGCCACAGGCTACCGCCAAGCTGCGGGTGGAGTCAGGAAGGGAGAAGTTGTTGCGGTTGGCACTGGCGGTGGCATAGACGGTAGCGGTGGCACCCACGGCGCAATCACCGTTGCGCGTGGCAGCCTCCAGCGCGGCCATATCCGCCACCCGCTGCAAGCTGCGCTTTTCCAGGTACAGGCGGCCGCTGTCGACCAAGATCAGCAGAAACACCAAGGCCATGCCCAAGGTCAGCACCGCCATCAAACCAATCGCTCCCCGTTGCCGGGCCGGGCTACGAAACTGCAAGCAGGGAGACATGGCGCACTCCTTTGCCGGCGCACTGGCGAGGGTTACCTCCATTGGTGAGAAGCAGTGTAGACAAGGGTTGGCCAGATTGCTGGCAACTAGCCATCCGAGACAACAAAAACCCAATGTCGGAATGGGCTTATTGTGGGCTTGTGTGACGACGAAGATCCTGTAGGAGCGAGGCTTGCCCGCGAATAAAACACCGCAGTTTTTCATTCATTACGCGTTATCGTTCTTCGCGGGCAAGCCTCGCTCCTACAGGGGCTGTGGTGTCGGTTAGTTCAAGCGCGGTGGATAGTTAGCCAATATCCGCCCGACCGTCTCGTGGATTTTATTGCTACGATCCTGCGGGTTCGGTGTGCGGCTGAGCGTCTGCTCGTCGCTGCCGCGCCACACCAGTTTGCCGTCCTTGCCATCGAGCAGGTCGACCTGAATGGTCGCCACCTTGTAGCTGATGTTGCGCGTTTCGTTGTACATCGGCCCGCCCCAGTAGCCGTACCATGGGCCACCATAACCACCGCCATAGTGAGTGGTCACCTGCTGCTGACGATCTTCGACGATCAGGTAAGCCTGCACCTTCAGATCCGGACTGGCGCCGGCGGCGGCCGGACGCAAACCGCGCTGATCCAGCTGATCGGCGATGGACTGACGGATGCGTTGTTCGGTCAGGTCACTCTTGATCCGTGGATCATCGGGACGGTATTGCACGGCGGGCTCTTTCCAGCTCCAGCTACGATAGGCAGCAAAGTCGCGGCTGGCATCGAAGTCATGATTGACCTGGTTGGCGGCGCAGGCAGTGAGCAGCGCGGCCATGGCCAGTAAAGCGAGACGGCGGAACATGATTTTTCTCCGAAAGAAGACATGCACCTGCGGGAGGCTTCCTGTATGGGAAGCTAACTAGGAGGATACGCCGACATAGCCTTTTCGACAGCTTTGCGTATGGCATCGGCACGTTCGCTCTGGCTGCCCTGGCTGCTGGTTTCAGCACTGGCACTCCATACCGGCTGGCCAGTACTCGCGTCGAACAGTTCAACACGCACCACCACGACTTGTACCTGATAGGTACGAATGACCGGCACCGTGTTGTACATGCCATAACCGTTGCCGTAGCGGTTGTAACCGCCGCCGTAATAACCCCCGCCGTAACCATAGTCGTCCTGCACCTGACGCAAGCGGGTTTCCAGATGCAAATCGGCGCTGACCAACAGGTCCGCCGGGCGGTTATCGTGCAGAGGGCGCAAGCCGCGTTGATCCAGGGCATTGCTGACCGCTTCGGCCACCTGCGCCGAGTCGGCCCAGGCAGTGTCCGGTGGCAGACGCCCGTTGAGCCAGGCCCAGCTGCGATAGCGGCCGTAATCGCGTGGCGGCGCCGGGTAGGCGCTGCGGTCGAAGGTGGTGGCGGCCTGGGGCGGTGCCGGCGGCAGGGGATTGGACGTCGCGACATAAGGGTTGCTGCCTTGGCAGGCCGCCAACCCGAGACAGATCACCAGTAACCCTGAACGACTTTTCATTTCGCGCTCCGCTCAGATCGGCCGACAGATCCAGTGCAGGTAGCGCCCAAGCCCGGCGAAGCTTGGGTGACGGCGGTGGGCCAGTTCCATTTCCAGCAAGTCCGGCAGTTCGACGCGGGCCTGGAATTCCACTGGCATGTAGTCATAAAAAACCCGCACCCCACTCTGGGTTTCGACCTGCCACATGCTCTCAAGTTGCGCCGCCAGTTCCCGTGGATCCAGTGGCTGCTGCGGCGTCAGGCTCTGCTTTTCGCCGGCCATGTCGTTCTTGCGCATCTTGCGGAAATGCCCCTTGAGCAGGTTGCGGTAGATCAACGCATCGCGGTTGTAGAACGCCAGGGACAACCAGCCGTCCGGCTTCGTCAACTGATGCAGTACCGGTAAAATCGCATGGGGTTCAGCCAGCCATTCCAGCACGGCGTGGCACAGCACAAGGTCGTAAGGTTCAGTGAGCTGACCGAGCAGATCCTGCCACGGCGCCTGGATGAACGTCGCCGTCTGCCCGGCTTCGGCGAAGCGTTGGCGGGCACCTTCAAGCATCGGTTCGGCAGGTTCGGCGAGGGTCACCTGATGACCTCGCTCGGCCAGCCACAACGACATGTGGCCCAGGCCAGCGCCGATGTCCAGGACGCGCAACGGGCGGTCCGGCAGGGTTTCGGCCAGGTCGGCTTGCAGCACCGCGAGCCGGATCGCACCTTTGGCGCCACCGTAGATTTTTTCGGCGAAACGGGTCGCCAGTTGATCGAAATGACGGTCGCTCATCAGCTGAACCGCCGTTCGCTGTCCGCAAGCTTGCTGCGCACCACTTCATTCATGTCCAACCCCAACTCGCTGCACAGCAGCAGTAGATACAACACGATGTCGCCGACTTCCTGCCCGACATGGGCGAGCTTGTCCGCCGGCAACTGGCGTGACTGGTCTTCGGTCAGCCACTGGAAAATCTCCACCAGCTCGGACATTTCCACGCTCGCGGCCATGGCCAGGTTTTTCGGGCTGTGAAATTGCCGCCAGTCATTGCGGTCGCGAATGGCGTGCAGGCGTTCGGTCAGTTCAACAAGGTTCATCGGGCTCTCCTGAAGTCGTATAGCTTCAGGGGGATGGCGGGTGAAGGCAAGATCTATGTAGCAGCTGCCGAAGGCTGCGTTCGGCTGCGCAGCAGTCGTGAATATGGCTGACGCGCTCTGCCTGACGTACCGCAATTTCCGGTTTGACGACTGCTTCGCAGCCGAACGCAGCCTTCGGCAGCTGCTACAGAGATGTTTGCGCCATACTTGGACGGTCGGGAACTCGGCAGCACGATCAATAGCCCAATGCTCGGATCCGGCAACCACGCCACCACTCCATCAGGACGTACACATGCAGGTAGAAAGCTTTTTCGAATGGCTCGGCCAGATAATCGGTTCGGCCATCCGGTTCATCATCGATGCCCTCAGTGGTCTGTTCAACCTGTTGAGCAACGCCGGCAGCAATTTTGTCGAAGGGTTGGCCCAGGCGCTGGGCATGGACACTTCGATCATCAGCATCATCACGCTGATCATCGGGCTGATGTTGCTGTGGGCAGCGATCCGCGCCTTCATGAACGCGTCGATCATCATGGGGATTATCTGGTTGCTGCTGGGATTGTGGTTGCTGAGCTGGATTGTTCACTAACCCCACCATCCCCTGTGGGAGCGAGCCTGCTCGCGATAACGCCGGCACATTCAACATCCAAGTTGACTGTCAGTCCGCTATCGCGAGCAGGCTCGCTCCCACAATGGATCGATGTAGATTGCGAATGTGTCGCTACAATGCAGGCGCCCCCAAGGAGCCTGCATGTCCAACCTGATTGCCGACTGGCGCGACCGTCCGACCCATCGTCGAGTCTGGGCGCTCGCCGCCCCGATGATTCTCTCGAACATTTCCGTACCGCTGGTAGCGCTGGTCGACAGTACTGTCATCGGCCACCTGCCCCATGCTCATCAACTCGGCGCTGTCGCGGTGGGCGCCAGTCTGTATACCTTTCTTGCCTGGGCCATGGGCTTTCTACGCATGGGCTCCACCGGGTTCGCCGCCCAGGCTGCCGGGCGCGGGGATGGCGCAGCGTTGCGGCAGATTTTGCTCCAGGGTCTGTTGTTGGCCATGGGCCTGGCCATCGTCTTGGGCGCAGTGGGCGTGCCGTTGAGCGGGGTCGCGTTGCATTTCATGCAACCGTCGGCCGAGCTGGATCAGCTAACCCGCGAGTTCTTCCACACGCGGCTGTTTGGCTTGCCGGCGGCACTGGCCAGCTACGCGCTGGTGGGCTGGTTCCTCGGCACTCAGAACGCTCGGGCTCCGCTGGCGATTCTGCTGAGCACCAACCTGGTCAACATCGCGCTGAACCTCTGGTTCGTCCTCGGCCTGGAGTGGGGCGTGGTCGGCGCGGCCCGGGCCTCGGTGATCGCCGAATGGACCGGCGCGCTGATCGGCCTGTTCATGACCCGCAAGGCTCTGCGCGCCTATCCCGGCCATATCGCCTGGGCAGCGCTGGCGTTGTGGCAGAGCTGGCGCCCATTGCTGGCGGTCAATCGCGACATCTTCATCCGCAGCCTGGCATTGCAGTCAGTGTTTTTCCTGATCACCGTGCAAGGCGCGCGGCTGGGCGATGCCACGGTCGCCGCCAACGCGTTGCTGCTCAACGGTCTGCTGCTGACCGCCCATGCGCTGGACGGTCTGGCTCATGCCGTAGAAGCCCTGTGTGGACACGCCATCGGTGCTCGCGACCGAGAAGCCATGCGTCGCTCATTGGTGGTGGCCTGCGGTTGGTCGTTGCTGGCGAGTGTGGGGTTTGCCTTGCTGTTTCTGTTCGCCGGGCACCTGTTCATCCAGATGCAGACGGACATCCAGAGCGTGCGCGATACCGCATTCCTTTACTTGCCTTACCTCGCGGTGCTGCCGCTGATTGCCGTCTGGAGCTATCTGCTCGACGGTCTGTTCATCGGCGCCACCCGCGCCCGGGAAATGCGCAACGGTATGCTGCTGACGGTGATCCTGCTGCTGCCCTTCGCCTGGGCGCTGCAAGGCTTGGGCAATCATGGACTGTGGATAACCTTCCTGTTGTTCATGTTGCTGCGCAGCCTGACCCTTGGTGCATTCGCCTGGTACTTGCGCAAGCACGATGGCTGGTTCAAAGGATAACGAGGGCCGGCCTTCACGTTCAGGGTTGATCGTTTTGCCACCGGTTGCGCAAGCTATCGAGACGCTCCTGCTGGCTGGCTCCCGACAATGGCTGCCCGGCCACTGCGTCGGGATGCTGCAAGCGCAGCCATAACCAGTCATCGAGCACCGCACGTTCGCTGAAACCCAGCGCCAGCCCTTCCTGCAAGTAAGCCCACAAGCTGTTGTAGCTGGTGTCGGTAGATCGGCTCCAGCGCCAGGCGTGTTGTTCCAGCAGGCAGGTTTGCAAGGTGTCTCGCTGACGCAGGCTGAGGTTTTCTTCAATGGCCAGCGGCCGGACGGCAAGCTGCGGATTGAACAACTGCTGCCAGCCCTGACAGCCTATCGCCCGGTCGGCCCAGGTGCCACCGAACCAGCGCAACTGATCGATCGGACCGAGCCAGCGACTCAACTCCTGCGCATCGCAGGCATCGAAAAAATAACTCGCCGTGTGTGGATTGTAGTAACTCAACAAGGCCCGGTGATGCAGACCCAGCGTGACCGTGAGCATGCGCCGCAAATGCTCCAGCAACTGCGATGGCGTTGCTTCACTGGCTAGCAGCAATCCGCTCCAGATGTGTGGCGCACTTTGGCATAACTCGGTCAGTGCCGGGCATTCGCGAAGGTCGACCAATACCGGGCCGTACTCACGCAACGGGTGAAACTCAGTGCCTTCGAACAGGCGGAACCATCGGGCATGAGCAAACTGTTGCCGCAAATTCGCACCGGCCTGAGGCTCGCCCGGAACATCGAGCAACAACCATTGCGCAGTCGAGTCGGGCGCCTGAGCGGCGATCATGCCGCACCGCTCTGGCCAAACTGCGTCGCCGCCCGACAGGTGCAGAAGGACTGCGAGCAATGACTGAAACTGCCGCCATCGGGCAGCAGGCACAGGAGCACCAAGGGTTCGCTGGATTGCAGCATGCCCAGCAAGCCGTCGAGCGCCAGGTTCGCATCGGTCATCAAGGCAGATTGCAGGTCGGGTATGACTGGCTCTGTGCTCGACGCTGCGCCGGGGAGAAATCCGCTGATCAAAGGTTGATCCGGATCGCCTTCGATGAAGCTCACCAGCACCTGCGTCCCTTCGCACAACGGCAGACTGCCCGCGTCTCCCAACTCGGGAGCCAACGGCAACCAGCAGTGGCTGGGCGCTGCACCTTCCCCCTGATAAAGCCAGTCAAACTGCACCGCTACCGGTCTGGACAGATCCGGTTGAGACTCATCGACCTCGACTACCCACGCCCGTTGCAGGCTGTGCATCCTGGGTTTCATGACCGAATGATCTGCCACGAAAGGCACTTCCTGCACAACGGCGCGCAGTTGATTGCTATAGGGCAACCCTGGCTCCTGCCCCCCTTGATGCTCGACATGGGTCAGTAGCCAGAGACGATTCCAGCCCTCACACGGGTGGCCGGACAGCGGCATCAGTTGACCGCTGCGCAGCGTCGCCAGATTCGTCTGGCCTTCGGCGATCTGCCCGCAGCCCTGAAGCTTGAACTGATGCACACCTGGCCGTTCGTTCTCACCCTCAAAGACGCTCTCTTCGCCACGACTAAACTGCCCCAGGCCATCACCGAAAACCAGACAGTGTCCTGCGCGTGCGCAGTGTTCGAAATGGTAATGAAGGCGTTCCTGGGCACACAGACGCTGGAGAAACTGCAGGTCTGATTCCCGGTACTGCGTGCAGAAATCACGGGGCGGGTAATCGCCGCTCAGGTCGAAGCGACGCCCCTTACCGGCAATGCCGTGCTCCTTGAGTACTTGAGCGAGAATCTCCGGCACCGAGCGCTGGCTGAAGATTCGCTGATTGAAGCGCTGGCCCAGACACGCCAGCCTGGGGCCGAGACGCACACGACATAGCCCGGGCTGACCGCCATGGCCAAGCTGAACGAGGCCAAGCAGCTGCCCGTGAATACCCTGCCCCTGGGGCCCGAAGTGCAAAAAGGCCGAACGATACAGCAGGCTCGCAAGGTCCAGCGTCGGGTCATCGTTCAGCAGATCCACGTCGAACACAAAGGGCTCGCTGATGGCTTCACTACCGGTAAAGGCCAAGACCTCAAAGGGGTCGGGAAGACCCGCTATATCCAGACGAAATGACGGCTCGTTGACTGGATCGAACATCGGCGATTCTCTACAGGAGGGGCGGCTGGGGATTCTCGCTGAGAGACATGGCCGAGTAGAGTGCCGAAATACAACTTAGGAAATGACCTACGTGAAAAGAAGACCACATCGCTTGGATAGCCCGGTCTGTGGTTCATTTCACTTGAAAAAAGAGAAGCCCCGCACCAGGTCATCTGAAATTTCCTCACTGTACGGAGAATTTTCAGACAACCCGATGAGAACGGAGCCTTACCTCAAGAAGACAGGTAAGACGAGCGGGTCAGGCCCAGACGCAAGGCATCGAGGAACTGGGTGCGCTCGGCGGCGCTGATGCGGGCACTGGCGCACTTGTCGCGGTAGTGGGTCATCAGCTCTTCCGGCGACAAGTGCACGTAACGCAGCATGTCTTCGATGGTGTCGTGGGTTTCGATACCGGCGTGGTACACGCTGCCATCGGCGTTCTGGTAGATGTTCACCGAGTCGGTGTCACCGAACAGGTTATGCATGTCGCCGAGAATTTCCTGGTAGGCACCCACCAGGAAGATCCCCAGCAGATAGTCTTCACCGTCGTTCAAACCGTGAACCGGCAGGCTGGTCTCGATGCTCTGCTCGTCGACGTATTGCTTGATCTTGCCGTCGGAATCGCAGGTCAGGTCTTGCAGCACCGCACGGCGCAGCGGCTCTTCGTCGAGACGGTGCAACGGCAAAATCGGCAGGACCTGGCCGATGGCCCAGGTGTCCGGCAGACTCTGGAATACCGAGAAGTTGCAGATGTACTTGTCAGCCAGCTTGTCGTTGAGCTCGTCGAGCACCTGACGGTGGGAACGCTGACGGGCCTTCAACGAGTTGTGCAGGCGACGGCAAACGGCGAAGTAGCATTGCTCGGCCAGGGCTTTTTGCGCCAGGGTCAGCTTGCCATCGGCGTATTGCGTGGCCACGTCGCTCATGTAGTGCGTGGCGCGCCAGTAGGTCTCGGTGACCATTTCGATGTCGGTCGGGCCGAGCAGGTCAACCAGCCACTGTACGGTTTCCGGCAGCTCGTCCTTGTTATCGATCTTCGGCACGTCGTCATTGTGTTTCTCGACGTCGGTGACCTGAACCACCAGCATGGCGTGGTGAGCGGTCAGGGAGCGACCGCTTTCAGAGAAGATATTCGGGTGCGGCAGGCTCTGCGCGTCGCAGAACTCCTTGAGCATCCCGACCACGACACCGGCGTAATCGTCCATGTCGTAGTTGATCGAACTGGCGTTACGCGAGTGCGTACCGTCGTAGTCCACGCCCAAACCGCCACCGACGTCGATGTGATCCACCGGCAGGCCGAGATTGCGCAGTTCGCCGTAATAACGGATCGCTTCCTTGAAACCGTGCTGGTAGTCCGCCAGGTTGGCGATCTGCGAACCCATATGGAAGTGCAGCAGGCGAATGCCCTGATCCAGGCCGGCCGCACGGAAACGCTCGACCACCGACAGCAGTTGCGCCGCCGACAGGCCGAACTTGGATTTTTCGCCACCGGTGTCTGCCCACTTGCTCGACGCCAGGGACGACAGACGCACGCGCAGGCCGACCTGCGGCTTGACCTTTAGCGCCGCTGCTTCTTCGATCACCAGACCGACTTCGGATTCTTTCTCGATCACGATGAACACGTTATGACCGAGCTTCTGGCCCATCAGCGCAAGACGGATGAACTCGCGGTCCTTGTAACCGTTGCAGACGATGGTGCCACCCTTCGGTGCCAACGCCAGAACAGCGAGCAACTCAGGCTTGGAGCCGGCTTCCAGACCGATCGATACGTCCTGGGTGGCGATGATGTTTTCGATCACCGCTTCCTGCTGGTTGACCTTGATCGGGTACAGCGCGGTGTACTTGCTCTGGTATTCCAGGCGCTCGATATTGGCGTCGAACGCACCGGTCAGCTGACGCACACGGTCTTGCAGGATGTCAGGGAAACGCACCAGCAACGGCAACGACAAACCGCTTTTGCGCAGCTGGTCGACTTGCTCGAAGAGGTCGATAGGCGAACTGGTCGGACCGTTCGGACGAACTTCGACGCGACCGGCGTCATTGATCGCGAAATACCCGGCCCCCCAATGGCGAATCCCGTAAACACTGCGGCTGTCCGCAACTGTCCATTGGCTGCCATCGTCTTTGCGTGTGCGTCGTACGGACATCGAAGTCCCCTATAAAGAAGTCATAGAGCGTCGCCTGGGTTCAGGCCGGCGCAGTCTAAAGAATGAAAATGACGATTAGCCTGCATGCAAGGGGCATAGACCTCGCATTCAGCGCTGAGTTTAGAAACCGGTCAGAACAGGCTCTGTGAAAACCATGTAGACGACGCCAGACCAGAATTGAATCGGGGCCGGATCAAGCCGAGGGTGGTTTTCACAGAGGCTGCTAGCCGCCGGACTTCTTCGCTTTGAAACCGTGTTTGATCAGCTCGGCCAAGAGTAGCTCGACATGATCGCCCTGGATTTCGATGATCCCGTCTTTCAACGCCCCACCGGTCCCGCAACGTTTCTTCAACGTAGTGGCCAGATCCTTGAGCGCGTCTTCGGCCAACGGCACACCGGTGATGGTGGTCACCGTCTTGCCGCCACGGCCCTTGCTTTCGCGACGCACGCGAGCGATGCCGTCGCCGGCCGGGATAACGGTTTGTTTGCAGATGCAGGCATCCACCGGTTGACTGCAATCCGGGCAATGACGACCTGCGTCGGTGGAAAATACCAGGCCACCAAGGGCGGCGAAGGATGCGGCTTTTTTGGCCACCGGCAATCCTCTTGGGAGGACAAAGACTGGTCGCGGCAACCCGGGAGGGAGCCATCGACCGCGAAGCCCCACTCAGGCAGGGGCAGCGCTACTGGACCGTTATACATCGCTGTATTACCGGTTCAGTTTGAAAAGGTCGCGCAGTGTAACGGCAAAAAGCCGACTTGCTAAGAGCCAATCGGCGCCAATTTATACCTTCTTTGCGACGTCGGTTTGCCGGGCCTTCAGATAGCGCTGTAAAGCTGCCAGAGAGTCCGGGCAATAAGGCTTCTGCGTGATTTCCAGCATGACCTGATCGATCGGGATGAAGCGCGCTTCCAGCACCTCTTCCGGCTGCAGGATCAACGGACCATCCCACACCGCCGAAAACGCCGAACACCAGAGTCGGTTGCCGGTGTCCTCGAAGAAAAAGTGATCATGGGCGGTTAGTTCCACACCGCTCACGCCCAATTCCTCTTCCAGCTCACGGGCCGCCGATTCGGCGTAAGTTTCGGTGGCCAACACCATGCCGCCGGCCGCTACGTCCCAGTAACCGGGGTAGATCGCTTTGCTCAATGTGCGCCGGTGTACGCACAACTCACCGGCGGAATTGAACAGCATGATGTAGGTGCCACGCCCGATCAGCTCGCGTTCGCGCAGCTCGGAGCGGACCAGAGCGCCGAGCAGGTTGTCCTGCTCGTCGACCCAGGCGATCTGTTCGGCATCGGAGGCCGCACGGTGCGCGGCCTCACGCATGTCATCGACGGAGCTATCGACCATGACTCAGCCCTGATTGAGCAATTGACGCAAATCGATCACCGCGGCGTTGGCCCGGGAGATGTAGTTAGCCATGACCAGCGAGTGGTTGGCCAGCACACCAAAGCCGCTGCCGTTGAGGATCATTGGGCTCCAGACCGGCTCTTGCGAAGCTTCCAGCTCACGGATGATCTGGCGCACGCTGACCGTGGCGTTCTTCTTCGCCAGCACATCGGCGAAATCGACTTCGATGGCACGCAGCAGGTGGGACAACGCCCAGGCCTGACCGCGGGCTTCGTAGAACACGTTATCGATCTGCAGCCACGGGGTCTCGACGACTTCTTCGTCAACCTGCGGCACCTGACCGAGCGCCGGGACTTCGGTTTTCAGCGCGGTGTTGAGCTTGACCCGGCCAACACTGGCCGACAGCCGTTGCGACAGCGAACCCAAACGGGTTCCGACATCACCCAGCCAGTTGTTCAGGTTGTCGGCGCGGGCATAGAACAGCGCACTTTTCTGATCAGGACCCGACAGACGTGCCTGATAGCGGCTCAGGGAGTTGATGCCCTCCTGGTACTCGGACTCACTGGATGGCAGCACCCAGCTTTTGTTGTCGAAGTTGAAACGCGGCTCGGCCTTGGCCAGGTCGGCGTCTTCGGCGGACTGCGACTGGGAACGGGCGAAGTCTTTACGCAGCGCACGACTCAGGTCGCGGACCTGGACCAGCACGCCATATTCCCAGCTCGGCATGTTGTCCATCCACAGGCCCGGCGGGAAACGGTCGTTGGAAATATAGCCACCCGGCTTGGTCAGCAAAGTACCGGCAACGGTCTTGAGGGTTTCCACCGTGGTGTACCCGACCACCATCTGCTTGCCTTCTTTCTCGGCCGCCACTTGGGCATTCTGCTGAACCGGGAACAGCGCCGGCTCCTGGCTCCAGTACCAGCCCAGCGCGATCGCCACCAACAGGTAAAGAACAATCAGAGTAGCCAGCGCCCGGCTGAACAACAGACCGCCAAAATAACTGCGGGTGGCCGATTTTGGTTCAGCGGCACGCTCAGGCGCGCTGCCTGTGCGGTTCTTCCAGTCCAGCATGGCGATATCCTTTCAATCACTTGAGTTCATCGGTTCGACCACAACCCTACGCCATCGTGCGTCATTTGCCGCGCATTAAATCCTGCACGTCACAGCGAGCCACACAATGACTGCAGTCGAGCTGCCACTATAAATGAAGCACAGCGCTGAGCCTATGCGACCAGTCGGTCAGAAACTGAATGAAGTCGCTTTGCAGATTATTGACCTACGACACTCATGCAATCGAAAAGAGGTGCTAGCATAGAGCCACCAGTCGATCTCAGCATGCACCCTAACTAGTAGTCAGGATATGACCGAGCCAGAAGACCCCAGCCGTGAGCGCCTCAAGCACCACTTTGCCCAGCGGGTCATTCATCAGGCACGCCAGATTCTTGAGATATGGCAACGCCTGCAGCGCAACGAATGGTCCACCACCGACTTGTCGGAGTTGAGCGAAGCCAATCTGCGCCTGCTGCGTTTTGCCGAACGTTTCGAACAACCGGAACATACCCAGCTGGCGCGCCACATCGGCCAGTCGCTGGAAGCGGTGGACGCCAACCGCGGACGCCTGAGCAGCGGACTGATCACTGACCTCAATCGCCTGATGCAGCGCCTGTCCCGCACCGGCCTGCGCCATGGCGATCAGTTCGAACACACCTTTCTGCCGCCGCTGCGCAAACCGATCTACGTGATGCTGCAGGATCACGACCGGGCCGAGCGGCTGGCCAAGCAACTTGAATTCTTCGGGCTCAGCGCTCAATCCCTCGACAGTGTCGCCGCGTTCCGCTCCTCGATGGTCGAGCGGTTGCCGGCGGCGATTGTCATGGACGTCGACTTCAGCGGCGCCGGCATTGGCCTGAAACTGGCGGCCGAAGCCCAGGAAGGTCTCGATCAGCCCTTGCCGCTGTTGTTTTTCAGCTTGCACGAAACCGATACCCCGACCCGCCTCGCCGCCGTGCGTGCCGGCGGCCAGGAATTTCTCACCGGCACCCTCGAAGCCTCGAGCCTGCTGGAAAAGATCGAAGTCCTGACCTGCGTTGCCCAGTACGAACCTTATAAAGTGCTGATCATCGACGACTCCCGCGCCCAGGCCTTGCACACCGAACGCCTGCTCAATAGCGCCGGGATCGTCACACGGACCTTGATCGAACCGATCCAGGCCATGGCCGAACTGGCGGATTTCCAGCCGGACCTGATCATCCTCGACATGTACATGCCGGCCTGCACCGGTACTGAACTGGCCAAGGTGATCCGGCATAACGACCGCTATGTCAGCGTGCCGATCATTTATCTGTCAGCCGAAGACGATCTGGACAAACAGCTCGACGCCATGAGCGAGGGCGGCGACGACTTCCTGACCAAACCGATCAAGCCACGACACCTGATCACCACCGTGCGCAACCGCGCGGCGCGGGCGCGCAATCTGAAAGCGCGGATGGTGCGTGACAGCCTGACCGGTTTGTACAACCACACTCACATTCTGCAATTGCTCGAAGACTGTTCATTCCGTGCCCGCCGCGAAAGCAAGCCGCTGAGCTTTGCGATGCTCGACATCGACCACTTCAAACGGGTCAACGACAGCCACGGCCATCCCATGGGCGACCGGGTGATCAAGAGCCTGGCGCTATTCCTCAAGCAACGGTTGCGCAAGACCGACTTCATTGGCCGCTACGGTGGTGAAGAGTTCGCCATCGTCATGCCCGACACTGATATCGAATCGGCCTACAAGGTGCTCGATGAAATCCGTCAGCGCTTTGCCGAAATTCACTACCCCGCTCAGCCGCAGGACCTCTGGTGCACGTTCAGCGCCGGTGTCGTCGAATTGCGCGAAGACTCCGACAGCCTGCTGATGGCCAGCCAGGCGGACGAGGCGCTGTACCGCGCCAAGGACGCCGGTCGCAACCGCGTACAAGCCGCGCGAGAATCAAAGCAAAGTGCCACTTTTTCATCTGAATCGACCCATTCGGTCATAACTCTGTAACAGAAACGCAATAACTTCAGGCACTTACCATTCTGCCGTTGGTAGACCATGATGCGCCTGAAGCTGTTGACCAATCTCAATACCCTCCTTCTGGTCGCCGTGTGCGTGGCCCTTGGCACCACCCTCTGGTGGTCGCAAAAAGCCCTGGAACGTCCCTATCTATTGATGGAGCGTTATCTGGGGCTGTCTCAGCAGTTTCAAAATGAAGTGGTGCGCAACGTCGAGGATTACCTGGCCAGCGGCGATGCCCTGCGCCTGAGCAGCGCCAGCCAGGCCATCGACGCCTTGCAAAGGGAACTCGATGAGTTGCCACCAGCATTGGCCGACACCTTGCGTCCGAGCCTGTCGAACCTGGCTGAATTCAGCAAAACCGACCTGCTGGCCGCCGGCAAACTCGCGGGCGACCCGCAAGCGCTGCTGCTGCAAGCCGAACGCGAACTCGGCGCCAGCCTGGATCAACTCAGCCAGTACGCCAGCGGTAATGCGGCGTACTTGACGCCCTTGCTGGTCGCCTCCCAGCACGTGGGCAAACTGTCTCTGGCTCGGGATAAACTGGTCAGCAGTGGTCGCAGTGAACTGGCCGCCGATGTCGAACGAGAAGTCGCTAACATCCGCACTCAAGCCGAGCAACTGGACGCTTTACCGCTACTTGGCGTGACCGCCAGCACCGAATCGAACACCGATGATTTCGCCGCGATGATGGGGCTGGAGAACACCGAGAAAACCGTCGCCGAAGATGCCGGCGTCGGCCTCAAGCGGGAACTCAACAGCCTGCTCACCCGCTACCCCTCGGAACTGGCGCGCACTCGCGAACAGATCCAGAAACGCGCCGACCTCAGCACCGCGACGCACTTGAAAATCGCCGCCGTGCAGCAGTCCATCGCCGGGCTGGAACCCGTGGTGCGCGCCCAACACGGGCAGATCCAGAGCGAAGTGCGGTTGATGCAAGGGGTGATGATTGGGCTGATCCTGCTGATCGCATTGCTCATCGATACCTTGCAGCGGCGCCTGGCCCGAACCCTGACCAAACTCGCCCCGGCGCTGTCGACCTGGGCCGAAGGTGACTTCAGCCGCGACATTCAACTGGGCGCGACCAACCGCGAGCTGCATGACATTCAAGCCTCGCTCAATCGCTTGCGCGCCTATCTGGTCGACCTGGTCGGCACCATTCGCCTCAACGCCGAGCAAGTCGCCGGCAGCAGCCGAACGTTGGCCGAATTGAGCAATGACCTGCACAGTGGCGCCGAGCATCAGGCCGGCGACACCGCGTTGATCCGCGACTCTCTGGGTGAACTCGAGGCGACGATTCAACAAGTCGCCGGTGATGCCAGCCAGGCTGCCGATGCCAGTCGTCATGCAGGACTTGCGGTGGAACACGGTCAGAAAGTTATCGGCCTGAGCCTCACCGGGCTGCATGCGTTGGTGGGTGAAGTGCAAGGCAACGCGCAGATGATCGAACATCTGGCCGAGGAGTCGGCGACCATCGGCGGTGTGCTGACGGTGATCCGCTCGATTGCCGACCAGACCAACCTGCTGGCCCTGAACGCCGCCATCGAAGCGGCCCGCGCCGGAGAAATGGGCCGAGGATTTGCGGTGGTGGCCGAAGAGGTTCGCTCACTGGCGCAACGCACTGCCGGGGCCACGGCCGAGATCCAGACGCTGATCGCCGGCCTGCAAACCGCCGCGCGGCAATCGGTCGAAGGCATGCGCGCTCAGGTCGAACACGCCGAAGCCACGGCCAATCAGGCTCAGGCAGCCGACGGGGCGCTGGATAAAATCGTCGGGGCGATCCAGACCATTTCCGACACCGCCGTGCGCATCGCCGATGTCACTGCCCAGCAGAGCGGCGCTGTCAGCGAAATCCGCGATCACAGTGAGCGGATTCACCAATTGGGTGGGGATAACTTGCTACGCATCGGCGAGGGGCGCAGCCAAGGCGAACATTTACTGGCGCTGGGTGGACAGCTGCATACGGCGGTGCAGGCATTTCGGGTTTAGAAAAAGCTGGTGGAACGAGGCTACTTTTGGTGATGATCCTGCGGATCAGGAATGGATCGAAAAAGGAGCCAGGTATGACTAATGCCATTTTCAGCCGCGACACACTCTTTGTAGCAGCTGGCGAAGCCTGCGTTCGGCTGCGAAGCAGTCGCGGAACGTCAGGCAGACCGCATCAGCCGTATTCACGACTGCTGCGCAGCCGAACGCAGCCTCGCAAGCTCGGCAGCTGCTACAGATCGCATTACCGCTTAACGGATTGGTATTAGTCAGGTATGCCCGGTTCAGGAACTACTCAAAAAACGGCATACACAATAGTCACCACCTGCCTGCTGGCAGCATGCCTGGCTTACATAGGCGGGACATGGCTTATGTCTCCCAGCACCCCGGTGCTGACCGATGTAGTACTCAAACTACCCCTTGGCGAAAATGGCTTCATCTACGGTGTCAAGGATGATCGAGGCGGAGCAACAGTGCCGTTCAGCTATCGATACTATGTCTATCGCGAACTGCCATCCGACGAACAAATAGCGTCTGAACTCAGGACTGCCGGTCCGTTTCTGGTCACCCGAGATCCAGCCATAAAGGTCGATATCCAAGGCTCGGTCATCAATGTGTCGACCAATCAGGAAGTCTATGAGTATCACAGCAGCACGCTGTTTCGACATACCGACAACACCCACTACACGCCTGTAACAATCAACCTGTGCAACCACTCCAGCGGATTGCCGTAGGAGCGAGGCAACACACGCCTGCGTCCGCTATCATGCCCCCAATTCCGATACGCGAGATTGTCATGCGCCGTTTGCTTTGCCTGCTGTTTTTAGTGCTCGCCCTGCCGGCCTCCGCCGCCGGGTTGCTGGACAGTCGGCCCAGTTCCACCCTGGGCTCGATCAACAACAGCGCCGACTTCCTGCCGGTGCGCGAAGCTTTTAAGTTGAGTTTGGTAGAAAGTACGCCGCAATCAATCAAGCTACGCTTCGTCGCCACCGAGGGTTATTACCTCTACCGCCATCGTTTCCAGTTTCGCGCCGACCCGGCCGACATTGGCCTCGGCGCGGCGCAACTGCCCAAAGGCGAACAAAAGCACGATGAGTTCTTCGGCGATGTCGAGGTTTACCACGGCATTCTCGATGTAAAACTGCCACGCACCGACTCACGCGCCTTTACGCTGGCCGTGACCTACCAAGGCTGCGCCGACAAAGGCCTGTGTTATCCGCCTGAGACAGAACGCCTGAATATTGATGGCAGCGGCGCCGCGACCACAGCCTGGAGCTGGCGCGAACTGGCGCTGTTTTTTCTTGCAGGTGTTGGCCTGACCTTCACTCCCTGCGTACTACCAATGCTGCCGATCCTCTCCGGGGTGGTCCTGCGCGGACAGGTTGGCGGGTTACGCGGCTTCAACCTGTCGCTGGCTTACGTATTGCCGATGGCCGCTTGTTTCGCCCTGCTCGGGGCCTTGATGGGAATGTTCGGCGCACAGCTCAATCTTCAGGCGCGCTTGCAGTCGGCTTGGGTGCTGGTGCCGTTCGCGATGTTTTTCGCGGTATTTGCCCTGGCCATGTTTGGCGTCTTCGAACTGAAACTCCCCCATGCCATCAGCAGCCGCCTGGACCGGATCGCCGGGCGTACCGAAGGCGGCTCATTGTGGGGCGCGGCCGTGCTGGGCGTGGTGTCGAGCCTGCTGGTTTCGCCGTGTGTATCGGCACCACTGGCCGGCGCGCTGCTGTACATCAGCGCCAGCGGCGATGCTCTGGGTGGCGGATTGAAATTGTTCATGCTCGGCTTGGGCATGGGTGCGCCGCTGTTGCTGGTGGCAACCGGCGGCGCAGCCTGGCTGCCGAAGAGCGGACCTTGGCTGATCTACGTGAAAAACGCGATTGGGGTGCTGCTGCTCGGGCTGGCGATTGCTTTGCTCAGCCGGGTATTGCCGGGCCAGATCACCTTGCTGTTGATCGGCTTGCTCGCCGGTGGCGTCGGGTTGTTTATGGGCGCACTGGAATTCGTCTATAAACCGCCAAGAAAACGCCTGGGGCAATTGCTCGGGATGTTCCTGCTGTTTTATGCCCTGGCCTGTTGGTACGGCGCCTTCAGTGGCCAGACCGATCCGTTCAACCCCATTGGCCAACCGCGCAATGTCGCCAGCAACAGTCAACCGCCAATCGCCGGCAACTGGCAAACCATTACCACACCAGCCGAACTGGACCGCGTCCTCGCCGAAGCCAAGTCCTCCGCTACACCGCTGCTGCTCGATTGGTACGCCGACTGGTGCATCAGTTGCAAAGTCATCGAACACGAAGTGCTCACCGATGCCAATGTCGTCGAACGCCTCAAAGGTTATCGATTGATCCGTTTCGACATCACCGCCAGCAACGCCGAACAACGCGCCCTGCTCGACCGCTACAAGCTATTCGGTCCTCCAGCGCTGATGTTTTTCGGCAAGGATGGCGTCGAACGTGTCGATGTGCGGGTGATTGGCGAGATCAGCGCGAAAAACTTCGCCGAACGTGTTGCGAAAGCAAATGACCGGATTTAATTACCCGGTCATATATTTCGCGTAAACATCGGCCATCGTGCTGGCTATTGCATAGAACTGGACAGTCACAAAGGCTTTGCGGCATAGTCGCCGGGTTCTGACAATTGCACACAGATGACAAAGGAGCAGCAGATGGCGACCTTATTGGTTTTACACGGCCCTAACCTGAACCTGCTCGGCACCCGGGAACCGGGCGTCTACGGTGCAACGACGCTGGCGCAGATCAATCAGGATCTGGAACAGCGGGCGCGCAATGCCGGCCACCATTTGCTCTATCTGCAAAGCAACGCCGAGTACGAATTGATCGATCGCATCCACGCTGCTCGCGGCGAAGGTGTGGACTTCATTCTGATCAATCCAGCAGCTTTTACGCATACAAGTGTCGCATTACGTGACGCGCTGCTGGCAGTGAGCATCCCATTCATCGAAGTGCATTTGTCTAACGTGCACAAACGCGAACCTTTCCGCCATCACTCTTACTTCTCCGACGTTGCGGAGGGAGTGATCTGCGGCCTTGGCGCCAGCGGTTATCGACTGGCCCTGGAGGCCGCCCTAGAGCAGCTTGAAAGACAGGCAACAGCTTGAACAACAAGCGTTAAACGCCCCCTGACCGACCCTTGGGAGTTGATGATTCATGGATATCCGTAAAGTTAAGAAACTGATCGAATTGCTGGAAGAGTCCGGTATCGACGAGCTCGAGATCAAGGAAGGCGAAGAGTCCGTACGCATCAGCCGTCACAGCAAGACGCCGGCTCAGCAGTACTACGCTCCCGCTCCTATGCATGCTCCGGCACCGGCGCCTGCGCCTGTCGCTGCTGCTCCGGTTGCCGCCGCTGCTCCTGCAGCCCCGGCTGCGCCTGCGCTGAACGGCAACGTTGCCCGCTCGCCTATGGTCGGTACTTTCTATCGCAAATCCTCGCCGTCCTCGCCGTCCTTCGTTGAAGTCGGCCAGACCGTGAAGAAAGGCGACACCCTGTGCATCGTCGAAGCCATGAAGATGATGAACCACATCGAAGCTGAAGCCAGCGGTGTGATCGAATCCATCCTCGTCGAAGACGGCCAGCCGGTTGAGTACGACCAACCGCTGTTCACCATCGTTTGAACCGCGGAGAAACTTTGATGACTGCGAAGTTGGAAAAAGTTCTGATCGCCAACCGCGGTGAGATCGCCCTGCGGATTCTGCGTGCCTGCAAAGAGATGGGCATCAAGACTGTCGCCGTTTACTCCAAGGCCGACAAAGAGCTGATGCACCTGGGCCTGGCAGACGAATCCGTCTGCATCGGCCCGGCCTCGGCCGCGCACTCTTACCTGCACATTCCGGCCATCATCGCCGCCGCTGAAGTGACTGGCGCTACCGCCATCCACCCAGGCTACGGTTTCCTTGCGGAAAACGCCGACTTTGCCGAACAGGTCGAGAACTCCGGCTTCGCGTTCATTGGCCCGAAAGCCGAAACCATTCGCCTGATGGGCGACAAGGTATCGGCCAAGCACGCCATGATCGCCGCCGGCGTTCCAACCGTTCCGGGTTCCGACGGCCCGCTGCCGGAAGACGAAGAAACCGCTCTGGGCATTGGTCGCGAAGTTGGTTATCCAGTGATCATCAAAGCCGCTGGCGGCGGCGGTGGTCGTGGTATGCGCGTGGTGCACAAAGAGGAAGACCTGATCTCCTCGGCGAAACTGACCCGCTCCGAAGCGGGCGCAGCGTTCGGCAACCCGATGGTCTACCTGGAAAAATTCCTGACCAACCCACGTCACGTGGAAGTTCAGGTACTTTCCGACGGCCAGGGCCACGCCATCCATCTGGGTGACCGCGATTGCTCGCTGCAACGTCGCCACCAGAAGGTTCTCGAAGAAGCGCCGGCACCGGGCATCGACGAGAAAGCACGCGCTGAAGTCCTCGCTCGCTGCGTCAAGGCTTGCATCGACATCGGCTACCGTGGCGCCGGCACTTTCGAGTTCCTGTACGAGAACGGCCACTTCTACTTCATCGAGATGAACACTCGTGTCCAGGTAGAGCACCCGGTATCGGAAATGGTCACCGGCATCGACATCGTCAAGGAGATGCTCAGCATCGCCGCTGGCAACAAGCTGTCGTACACCCAGGATGACGTCGTTATCCGCGGTCACGCGCTGGAATGCCGGATCAACGCCGAAGACCCGAAAACCTTCATGCCTAGCCCAGGCACGGTCAAGCATTTCCACGCGCCAGGCGGCAACGGCGTTCGCGTCGATTCGCACCTGTACAGTGGCTATGCCGTTCCGCCGAACTACGATTCGTTGATCGGCAAGCTGATCACCTACGGCGCCACCCGTGACGAAGCCATGGCGCGCATGCGCAATGCGCTGGACGAAATCGTTGTCGACGGGATCAAGACCAACATCCCGCTGCACCGCGATCTGGTCCGCGATGCTGGCTTCTGCGAAGGCGGAGTCAACATCCACTACCTGGAACACAAGCTGGCTGGCGAAAAGCATTAAGCTGTGATCCATACCAACAAAGCCGCTTTCGAGCGGCTTTGTTGTTTCTGGGGATTGCCTCGGCCCTTGTAGGAGCGAGGCTTGCCCGCGAAGGCGGCACATCCAACACTGATGTGACTGACAGACCGCTTTCGCGAGCAAGCCCGCTCCCACAGGTACAGTGGACTCCCACAAAACCTTCGCGCTCGCGTAAACTTACGCGCTTCTCGCAGCCCGCCAGGCTGCAATCCATATTTTTCAAAGGTGCCCGCCATGCCTTGGCTGCAAGTCCGTCTCGCCATCAGCCCAGAACAAGCCGAAACCTACGAAGACGCTTTCCTTGAAGTGGGCGCCGTATCGGTGACCTTCATGGACGCCGAAGATCAGCCGATTTTCGAGCCGGAACTCAATACCACCCCGCTGTGGTCGCACACTCACTTGCTGGCCTTGTTCGAAGGCGGCACCGAAGCCGCCAGCGTACTGGCCCACCTCGAGTTGCTGACCGGCAGCCCGCTACCCGAGCATCACAGCGAAGTGATCGAAGACCAGGACTGGGAACGCAGCTGGATGGACGGTTTCCAGCCGATGCGCTTCGGTCAGCGCCTGTGGATCGTCCCGAGCTGGCACGCCGCGCCGGAGCCGGACGCAGTAAACCTGCTGCTGGACCCGGGCCTGGCGTTCGGCACCGGCACTCACCCGACCACCGCGCTGTGCCTGGAATGGCTCGACGGTCAGGACCTGAAGGGGTGCAACGTGCTCGACTTCGGTTGCGGTTCGGGGATTCTGGCGATTGCCGCCCTGTTGCTGGGCGCCAAGCAAGCCGTCGGCACCGACATCGACGTGCAGGCGCTGGAAGCCTCCCGCGACAATGCCGGTCGCAACAACATTGCTGACGAACTCTTCCCGCTGTATTTGCCGCAAGACCTGCCGCAGGTTCAGGCCGATGTACTGGTGGCCAACATTCTTGCCGGCCCGCTGGTTTCGCTGGCGCCGCAGCTGTCCAGCCTGGTCAAGCAGGGTGGTCGTTTGGCGCTTTCAGGCATCCTCGCCGAACAAGGTGAAGAAGTCGCCGCTGCCTACGCTCAGGACTTCGATCTGGACCCGATTGCCAATCGCGACGGCTGGGTACGCATTACTGGCCGTCGGCGCTAGAATGAGCGCCTGCATAAACCGGATTACCGCATGACCGACAGCTTCGTCACCCAGTGCCCGCATTGCCAAACCAGCTTCCGCGTCAGCCATGCTCAGTTGAGCGTGGCCCGTGGAGTGGTTCGTTGCGGCTCGTGTTTGCAGGTGTTCAACGCCGCCAAGCAGTTACTCGAGCAGCGGGCCGGCAAGGAAACGGTCAAACCGGTTGCACCGGCGCCCGTCGAACCGCCCGTGCAGCGAGCCATCAGCCAAAAGCAATGGACGGCTGCAGAAATGGATCTGGACAGCCTGGATCTGGACGAAGAGCTCGCCCGGCTTGAACAGCGGGAAATCCAGCCAACAACGGAATTCACTCGGCCCCGCGAAGACAGCCTCAGCGCTCGCCGCGATACCACCGAGCACGACCAGGAGCCCTGGTCCGACAGCCTCTTCAGTGAATCGGCCGCCGATCGTGCAAAAACCGCCGACGCGCCCACGCCAGAACCCACGATAGAACCAGGCAAACATTCGCGCACCGAGCCTTCGCTGTCGCTGGAGCCCGCAAATCTAGACGACGAGCCCGAGATCCAACAGCTGCGCCTGCACGACCCGCTCGACGCCCCGATCCCCTTTGGCAGCCTGTCGGCGACTCCCGATGAAGTCGACGACGACCTGCCCTCGGTCGAACCCCTGCGCAAGCGACGTGAACGCAGCGAACCGGCGCTGCGCGCGGAAGTATTGGAGGATCTGACCGACGATCCGTTGCAACTGGACTGGCAAAAACGTCGCTCCCCCTGGGGCCGGCGCTTTTTCTGGCTGCTGCTGATCCTGCTCGGCGCCGCCGGCCTCGCCGGTCAATACGTCGCCTACCACTTTGACGAACTGGCACGCCAGGACCAGTACCGTCCGTGGTTCCAGCAACTGTGCCCGCAGATCGGCTGCACCGTGCCGTCCAAGGTCGACATCGCAAAAGTCAAAAGCAGCAACCTGGTGGTCCGCAGCCACCCGGACTTCAACGGCGCGCTGGTGGTCGATGCCATCATCTACAATCGTGCGCCCTTCTCTCAGCCCTTCCCGCTGTTGGAGTTGCGTTTTGCCGACCTAAACGGCCACCTGATCGCCAGCCGTCGCTTCAAGCCCGGCGAGTACCTCAACGGCGATCTCGAAGGCATGGCGGAAATGCCGCCGCAAACGCCGATCCACATCGCGCTGGACATTCTCGATCCAGGCCCCAAAGCGGTGAACTACAGCCTGAGCTTCCATTCTCCCGAGTGAAACGCTCGAGTGTTACAGGCTTGACGACGGTTTTCTGACTTTGACGTTCAAACCAAACCGCTGGCGATAACGAATTAACTGTTCAGATTTTATCCAATTCAGCCTTTATCCAGTCATCGAGAGCGGGTATCATGCCAACCCTTTTTCGAACTCTCATGATCCGGCCCCACAACAGGGAAGTCCTATGTCGGCGGTACGCATCGGTCCATATACATTGCACAACGGCTTGATTCTCGCCCCCATGGCGGGTGTCACCGATCAGCCCTTTCGTCAGCTGTGCAAGCGACTGGGCGCGGGCCTTGTAGTCTCGGAAATGGTCACCAGCGACATGAGCTTGTGGAACACCCGCAAATCGCGGATGCGCATGATCCACGAAGGCGATCCCGAGCCTCGCTCGGTACAGATCGCCGGCGGAGATGCGCAGATGCTGGCGGATGCAGCCCGGGCCAACGTCGAACTGGGCGCACAGATTATTGATATCAACATGGGCTGTCCGGCGAAAAAGGTCTGCAACAAGGCCGCCGGCTCCGCCCTGTTGAAAGATGAAGCATTGGTGACCGAGATCCTGCAGGCCGTAGTGGCCGCGGTCGATGTGCCGGTTACCTTGAAGATCCGCACCGGATGGGACCGGGCGAACAAGAATGGCCTGACCGTGGCGAAGATTGCCGAGCAGGCAGGCATTACGGCGTTGGCGGTACATGGCCGCACCCGTGCCGATCTGTATACCGGGGAAGCCGAGTACGACACCATTGCCGCGATCAAGCAGGCGGTGTCGATTCCGGTGTTTGCCAATGGCGATATCGATTCGCCCGAGAAGGCCCGGTACGTGCTCGACGCGACCGGTGCCGATGGCCTGTTGGTAGGTCGGGCTGCCCAGGGGCAGCCATGGATTTTTCGTGAAATCGACCATTATCTGCGTACCGGCGAAAAACTCCCGGCACCGGAACTGATCGAGGTGGAACGTATTCTGCTTGAGCATCTGGCTGCGCTGCATGCCTTCTATGGCGACGTCATGGGCGTGCGCATAGCTCGCAAGCATGTGGGCTGGTATCTCGCAACCTTGCCGGGCGCCAGGGAGTTCCGCGCCCACTTCAATCGTTTGGAAGATACGGAAGCACAATGCGCCTACGTTCGGGCCTTCTTCGCCGAACGTTACAAGAGCCTGACAGGGGACGGAGAAGGGGTGGCCGCATGACGATGATGACCGAGACTTTAGTGAGTGGAACAACACCCGTGAGCGACAACGTGAATTTGAAACAGCACCTCAATACGCCGAGCGAAGAAGGTCAGACCCTTCGCGGGAATGTCGAGAAGGCGCTGCACAATTATTTCGCCCACCTTGAGGGCGCTGCCGTCACGGATGTGTACAACCTGGTGCTCTCCGAAGTCGAGGCTCCCCTGCTCGAATGCGTGATGAACTACGTCAAGGGCAACCAGACCAAGGCCAGTGAGCTGCTCGGGCTGAACCGGGGCACCCTGCGCAAGAAACTCAAGCAGTACGATTTGCTGTAAGCATTCAATCAAACCAGAAAGGCGCCCGCGTAAAACCGGTCGCCTTTTTTGCTGACTTCCCTTGCTTTTGATGGAAATTGAAATGACCGACCAGACTACCCGCCTGCCGATCCGCCGCGCCTTGATCAGCGTTTCCGACAAGACCGGGATCCTTGAATTCGCCAAGGAGCTTGAAGCCCTGGGCGTCGAGATCCTCTCCACCGGCGGAACGTTCAAGCTGCTGCGCGACAACGGTGTTGCCGCAGTGGAAGTCGCGGACTACACCGGTTTCGCAGAAATGATGGACGGCCGGGTGAAAACCCTGCACCCGAAAATCCACGGCGGGATCCTCGGTCGTCGCGGTATCGACGACGCCATCATGAATGAGCACGGCATCAAGCCGATCGATCTGGTTGCGGTCAACCTGTACCCGTTCGAAGCCACCATCAACAAGCCAGGCTGCGACCTGCCGACCGCCATCGAAAACATCGACATCGGCGGCCCGACCATGGTCCGTTCGGCAGCCAAGAACCACAAAGACGTGGCCATCGTGGTGAATGCCAGCGATTACGCCAACGTCCTGGAAAGCCTCAAGGCCGGCGGCCTGACCTACGCTCAGCGTTTCGACCTGATGCTCAAGGCCTTCGAACACACCGCCGCCTACGACGGCATGATCGCCAACTACATGGGCACCGTGAACCAGGCGGCTGAAACCCTCTCGACCTCCGGTCGCAGCGAATTCCCGCGCACCTTCAACAGCCAGTTCATCAAGGCTCAGGAAATGCGCTACGGCGAGAACCCGCACCAGAGCGCGGCGTTCTACGTTGAAGCCAAGCCTGCGGAAGTCGGCATCGCCACCGCCACCCAGCTGCAAGGCAAAGAGCTGTCGTACAACAACGTGGCCGACACCGACGCCGCGCTGGAATGTGTGAAGAGCTTCGTCAAACCGGCCTGCGTGATCGTCAAGCATGCCAACCCGTGCGGCGTGGCCGTGAGCCCGGACGCTGAAGGCGGCATCCGTCAGGCCTACGAACTGGCCTACGCCACCGACACCGAATCGGCGTTCGGCGGCATCATCGCCTTCAACCGCGAACTGGATGCAGAAACTGCCAAAGCCATCGTCGAGCGTCAGTTCGTCGAAGTGATCATTGCCCCGAGCGTCAGCGCTGAAGCACGCGCAATTGTCGCCGCCAAAGCCAACGTACGCCTGCTGGCCTGCGGCGAGTGGTCGGCCGACCGCGTTCCGGCCTGGGACTACAAGCGCGTCAACGGTGGTCTGCTGGTGCAGAGCCGCGACATCGGCATGATTGGTGCCGACGACTTGAAAGTCGTGACCAAACGCGCCCCGACCGAGCAAGAGATCCACGACCTGATCTTCGCCTGGAAAGTCGCCAAGTACGTTAAATCCAACGCCATCGTCTACGCCAAGAACCGTCAGACCATTGGTGTCGGCGCCGGACAGATGAGCCGCGTGAACTCCGCGCGTATCGCCGCGATCAAGGCAGAACACGCCGGCCTGCAAGTGCAGGGCGCAGTCATGGCATCGGATGCATTCTTCCCGTTCCGTGACGGCATCGACAACGCGGCCAAGGTCGGTATCACTGCGGTGATCCAGCCAGGTGGCTCGATGCGTGACAACGAAGTGATTGCTGCTGCTGATGAAGCCGGCATCGCCATGGTCTTTACTGGCATGCGCCACTTCCGTCACTAACTACACGATCAACTGTGGGAGCTGGCCTGCCAGCGATAGCATCCCCTCGGTTTAGCTGATAAACCGAGTTGTCTGCATCGCCGGCAGGCCAGCTCCCACAGAAAAGCGCCTCCGCGGCGCTCAACAGAATTAGCGTCATCCGAGGTTTTTGAAATGAATGTTTTGATCATTGGTAGCGGTGGCCGTGAACACGCCCTGGCCTGGAAAGTGGCTCAGGATCCGCGTGTGCAGAAAGTTTTCGTTGCCCCGGGCAACGCCGGCACCGCCATTGAAGCCAAGTGCGAGAACGTCGCCATCGACGTGCTGGCTCTTGAGCAGCTGGCGGACTTTGCCGAGAAGAACGTGTCCCTGACCATCGTCGGCCCGGAAGTGCCGCTGGTCGCCGGTGTCGTCGATCTGTTCCGCTCCCGTGGCCTGGATTGCTTCGGTCCGACCGCTGGCGCTGCTCAGCTGGAAGGTTCGAAAGCCTTTACCAAAGACTTCCTGGCGCGCCACAAGATCCCGACCGCCGACTACCAGAACTTCACCGAGATCGAGCCAGCCCTGGCTTACCTGCGTGAAAAAGGCGCACCGATCGTTATCAAGGCCGATGGCCTGGCCGCCGGTAAAGGCGTGATCGTGGCCATGACCTTGGGCGAAGCCGAAGACGCGGTGCGCGACATGCTCGCCGGCAACGCCTTTGGCGACGCCGGTTCACGCGTGGTGATCGAAGAGTTCCTGGACGGCGAAGAAGCCAGCTTCATCGTCATGGTCGACGGCAAGAACGTATTGCCGATGGCCACCAGCCAGGACCACAAACGTGTCGGCGACGGCGATACCGGCCCGAACACCGGCGGCATGGGCGCTTACTCCCCGGCCCCGGTCGTCACGGCCGAAGTCCATCAGCGGGTCATGGACCTGGTGATCTGGCCGACCGTGCGGGGCATGGCCGAGGAAGGGAACGTCTACACCGGCTTCCTCTATGCCGGCCTGATGATCGACAAGGCTGGTAACCCAAAAGTCATCGAGTTCAACTGCCGTTTCGGCGATCCTGAGACCCAACCGGTGATGCTGCGTTTGCAGTCGAGCCTGGTGTTGCTGGTCGAAGCGGCCCTGGCGCAAGCGCTGGACAAGGTCGAAGCGCAATGGGATCCACGTCCGAGCGTCGGTATTGTATTGGCCGCTGGCGGGTACCCGGGTGACTACGCCAAAGGCGTTGCCATCAACGGCCTGGATGCAGCCGCGACACTGGAAGGCAAAGTCTTCCATGCCGGTACTGCGCTCAAGGACGGTCAGGTGGTGACCGCCGGTGGTCGGGTACTGTGCGCAACCGCCATGGGCACCAGCGTCGATGCAGCACAGCAGCAGGCTTACAAACTGGCGGCTAAAATCGACTGGGAAGGCTGCTTCTACCGTAAGGACATTGGCTACCGCGCCATTGCCCGCGAGCGTGGCGAGAATCAGGAATAAGCCATCCATCCGGCCAGGCAAGGGCTTGCGGCCCTTGCCTGACTATTCCGGCACCGCGCATAGTTATACTTTGGCATTAACCTACGAAGGGATTTCGCCGTGCGCTGGCTCAGGATTGCCATAGGCTTCGCCGTCACTCTGCTGACCTTGCTCTGCATGCTCCCGGCCCAGGCCACGCAAGGCAGTGGATGGGCGGTATTGCTCGACGAACAGGGCGACCTGCAGCTGAGCGACATCCGCTCCAGCCGCTACACCAACCAATTCAGCCCCATTGAACTTGATCACCTCACCGCGGCCGCACCCGATGGCGCGCTATGGCTGCGTTTCAAGCTCGCACCCGGCAAGCATGAACAGTTGCTGCGAGTGTTCGCACCGGACCTGATGCACCTCAATCTGTATGTGCTCGACGGCGACCAGTTGATCGATCAATTGAATGCCGGTACCGCGCAGCTCCAGGTTAAGCCTCCCCTTCCCAGCAGCGACTTCATGTTGCCGCTGCCACAAAGTGACAGAACCCTCGACGTCTACCTGCGGCTGGTCTCCGAACACCAGTTCCGGCCTTACATCACGCTGCAATCGGCGGTCATGACCGCGGCCACTCAGTACCAGACGCTGATCTATGGCTTGCTCTTCGGCTGCCTCGGGATGCTGATCCTGCACAACCTGACCCGTTACCTCTACACCCGCTCGCGCAGCAGCCTCTGGCTGGCAGCGTGCGAAGGGCTGCTGATGCTCAGCCTGGTGTTGCTGCTGAACCTGGCCCGGCCATGGTTACCGAACTGGTCCGTCGTGCAAACACCCGGTGCCTACCTCGCCTTGCTGATGACCGCGCCTTGCGGCCTGATGTTCGCCTACCGTTTCTTCGCCCCGCTCGGCCCTCACCCGTTGAACAAGCTGCTGCTGGGGAACATTCTGTTCATCATGGTGTGCGGCCTGCTGTTGCTGTTCGTCAACACACTGCCGCTGAACCTGATCACGTATGGGCTGGTTGCTCTGGCCGGTCTGAGCATGTTGTTCGTCAGCGCCCATCACTGGCAAAAAGGTTATCGCCCGGCGCGTCTGTTCGTGGCGGCCATGGTGGTGTTCAACCTCGGCACATTGATTATTCTGCCGGCACTGCAGGGTCTGACCCTGGTCGCGCCACAAAGCCTGATCATTATTCTGCTGGTGTTTATCTGTATCAGTGGTCTGTTGATGAGTATTGCCTTGGGCGAGCGACAGCGCAGCATCACCGAAGACCGTTTCAGCGTCAGTCGCGACCTGGCCGCCAGCAACGCCGAAATCAATGCCAAGGCCGAATTTCTGGCGAAGATCAGCCACGAAATCCGCACACCGATGAATGGTGTGCTGGGCATGACCGAATTGCTGCTGGGCACGCCGCTGTCGGTCAAGCAACGCGACTATGTGCAGACCATCCATAGCGCCGGCAACGAGCTACTGACACTGATCAACGAAATTCTCGACATCTCCAAACTCGAGTCCGGGCAGATCGAACTGGACGACGTGCAGTTCGACCTCAACGCCCTGATCGAAGATTGCCTGAGCATCTTCCGCGCCAAGGCTGAACAGCAGAACGTCGAGCTGATCAGCTTTATCCAGCCGCAGGTGCCACGCGTCATCAGCGGAGATCCCACGCGCCTGCGCCAGACCCTGTTGAGCCTGCTGGAAAACGCCCTGAAGAAAACCGACGAAGGCGAGATCCTGATCGTCGTCGCCCTGGATGAACGCAGCGCCAAACCGCGGCTGCGCATCGCTGTGCAAGACAGCGGCCAGCCCATGGAGGCGGAAGAACGCGACGCGTTGATGCATGCCGAACTGCACAGCAAACACTTCCTCTCGGCCACCAGCCTGGGGGGCAATCTTGGACTGGTCATCGCCCGTCAGCTGATCCGTTTGATGCAAGGCGAGTTCGGCATCAAGAGCGGCGCCAACCAGGGCAGCACGTTGTGGCTGACCCTGCCGCTGGACCCGGACCGTCTCGAACATCCGACCTCGGACCTGGACGGTCCGCTGCAAGGCGCACGCGTATTGGTCGTGGACGACAACGACACTTGTCGCAAGGTGCTGGTGCAGCAGTGCAGCGCCTGGGGCCTGAATGTCAGTGCCGTGCCGTCCGGCAAGGAGGCTTTGGCGCTGCTGCGCACCAAGGCTCATTTGCGCGATTACTTCGACGTGGTCCTGCTGGATCAGAACATGCCTGGCATGACCGGCATGCAGCTCGCGGCCAAGATCAAGGAAGACCCGAGCCTGAACCATGACATTCTGCTGATCATGCTCACCGGCATCAGCAACGCCCCGAGCAAAATCATCGCGCGCAACTGCGGGATCAAGCGAATTCTCGCCAAACCGGTGGCCGGCTATACACTCAAGACCACGCTGGCGGACGAGCTGAACCAGCGCAATAAAGGCCCCTCCGTTTCGCAGCAACTGCCCACCGGCCCTACCCTTCCGGTCAAGGTGCCCAGCGATTTCCGCATTCTGGTGGCCGAAGACAACAGCATCTCGACCAAGGTCATACGTGGCATGCTGGGCAAACTCAATCTGCAACCGGACACCGCCAGCAATGGCGAAGAAGCCCTGCTGGCGATGAAAGCCCAGCGTTACGACCTGGTGCTGATGGACTGTGAAATGCCGATCCTCGACGGTTTCTCTGCCACTCAGCAACTGCGTGCCTGGGAAGTCGGCAACCAGCGGATTCGCACCCCCGTGGTGGCGTTGACCGCACACATCCTCGCCGAGCACAAAGAGCGCGCGCGCCAGGCGGGCATGGACGGGCACATGGCCAAACCGGTCGAGCTGTCACAACTGCGCGACCTGATCGAGCACTGGGTTGCCCAACGTGATCAGCAGAATCGTACGGCTTCGACGTTCTGACGATGCAGTCCGGTGCCCGAAAGTGGTTTCAACAATCGGGCAGGACGTATCACTCCCCCATATCGACCTTCTCGACCAGCAGCGCCACGTTGTCCGCCAATCGATTCCCGAGCTTGTGGGTAATCGCCTCGCGGGATAACGCGTAAAGGGTTTCGGACAGATTCGCCCGTGCGTATCGCACGCACACCTGACCTTCTACTTCTTCGACCTCAAAACGCTGCGACCACGGATTCAGGGTCAGCTCCTGCCGGGTCTTGAATTCGAGATAAATGCTGCTGATCGAGGTCGGGCTTTGCCCCACAATCGCCAGCAGGCGCACGGCCTTGAGCGGTAAACAAGGTTCTTGCATCTCCTCTTCGCAACGCTGCTCGGGCCATATCTGGAAGGCAGGGACATAACACGGCAATTGCGCCGCATATGCCAAAAAACCGCCAAGAGCATGATCTTCGCTACCGCTATTTGCCATTGCGGCCGAGGCCCATTCAAGCGCTGAAGAGGCGTTTAGCCCGTTGAGAGAAAAGTCCTGGCGAAACTTCAAGTTGCGGATCCAGAAATCATCCAGCACCGCAACATAAGCGTCATACCAGCTTTCGACTTTCATTCTTTCGATTTTTTTGTTGGCAACCAATTGCGCCAGCAGACTTGAATGTACGACATCATCATAAGCCGATATTTTTTCAATATCCGACAAAGCAACAACGGCGTTACCCACCGTTAACAAGCTGTATAACTGAGCCATAGCAAACCCTCAATGAAAAAAGGGCGACCGAGAAGCGACCGCCCTTTTAAAACATTCGATCAGATCTCGTAGTCTTCGATCTTGGTTTTCGCATTCAAGCCAAGTTTTGTACGAATCGTGTCGCGGGTTTGCTCGACAATGGAAGGCACTTTCCTGAAGACTGAGTCACCACGATACAGTTTCACCTCACGGGAGTCCCAACCCATGAACAGCACTTGCGTTTCGGTGTTCTTGCGGATGAAACGAACAGTACCCAATGCCATGGTGACTTCACCGTTGACTTCGGTGCAGGTGCCGGCCGCCATACCACCCACACCGTGGTCCAGCATGTTGCGCTCATACAGGGTCAATGCGGTTTCGCGCTTTTTCAATGCGGTGATTGCATCGCCTGCCACCTTCAGCATCAGGACGGAGGCCGAGCCAGGCACGGCAAGCCCGGCAACCACACTGCTGAGGATCTCCAGCACCAATTGATCCATCCGTACGGTGTTACCGCTGATATTCATGTCGTTGTAGTACTTACTGGTCGGCAGCCAGCCTGCATTGGTCATGACTTCCAGGAACTGGTAATACCATTCCTTGCCCTGATACTCGTACGGGTACTTTTTGTTTGCGACCAGACTCGCGAATAGAAAGGCGTGTTGAACATCTTCCCGATTTTGCTCACTCAGGTTGCCGGTAAAGGACAAGATGCCCTCACCCACGATGGAACCTTTGCCGGGCTCATCGACAACCGGCACCGAAAAACTGCGAGGGCGCATAACTTCAGCGCCGTCCAGCTCATAACTTTCCAAACGATGAATACATTCGGCTACAGTGCAATCTTCGACATCATGAACATTCATTAGCAATTCCTTATTAATTAAAACAGGCTCCTCTTGAACCCGCAAAACAACAATAACCAAAGAAAGAAAAAACGACAAACAAGAACATGTAACTTGTTAATATCAACATTTCGTCAACTAACAAACTTCTACCTCAACAACTTACATTTACCCCCCGTTTCCTCACGCCATCCCCCCAAACATTAAACCGACTGATAGACTCCGTTCTGCCCATCTGCCGCTACGAGCCGAAATCATGCTCCACGTGTTGTTCAGCGTTTACCTGAAGATGCTGGTGCTCTACAGCCCGTTCTTCGTGTTGTCCTGCTTCATCAGCCTGACCCGCGGTTATTCGCGCAAGGAGCAGCGACGCCTGGCCTGGAAAGTAGCGGTCGCCACGCTGGTTTCCAGCGTTTTGCTATACCTGTTCGGGCGGGTCATATTCAGTGTCTTCGGCATTACCGTAGACGCGTTCCGTATCGGTGCCGGCAGCGTGCTGTTCATCTCGGCACTCGGCATGGCTCAAGGCAAGTCGGCGGTGCAGACCGACAACGTGCAACAGGACGTGACCATCGTCCCGCTGACCATCCCCCTGACGGTCGGCCCCGGTACCATCGGAGCTCTGCTGGTCATGGGCGTAAGTCAGCCCCACTGGGATGACAAGCTGACGGCCATCCTCAGCATTGCGCTGGCCAGTTTCACCGTCGGCGTGGTGCTTTATCTGTCCAGCCGAATAGAACGGATTCTTGGCGATCAGGGCCTGCAGATTGTCAGCCGGTTAATGGGGTTGTTCGTTTGTGCGCTGGCGGCACAGATTATTTTTACCGGGGTGAAGGGCTATCTGGTTCCCTGACCCGACAGGCAAAAAGGCTGCAGGTTGTATCAACCTGCAGCCTTTTTTTCGGCCCGGACGTAATCGCAGACAACTGCCGGTGATTAAACCACCAGACTCGTTTCCAACTCAGCAATCGACACGCTCAGCAGCTCTTTAAGAGTTGCACTGTCATGCGTACCCTGCCGAGCAACCAACCTCTGCACCAATGTTGAAACGGTATAAGGTCGATGCCCTTCGAACCCGAGCAAGACTTCGCCTCGCAAGTTGACATCCGTTGCATACACCTCACGAAAGATCACATTGTGCCCGCTGTCCGGATCAATGATCACCAAGTGTTCCTGGACGATGCTCAGCAACAACTTTTCAGGGGCATCCAGCTCCCAGATCAACTTGCCGGGAATCGGCGCCGCGCTGCCCAGCGAATGCCGGCAGTCGAGGATGACCGATTCGAGCCTCAGCCAGGCCGCCTTTGACAGTTGGTAACTCACCGCTCCTTGCCCCATGCGCAGGATCAAGGTCGTGACATCGTCCGGTATCAGCGGCAGGACATCGCCGATCTTCATCTGGCCTTCAATGACCAATACCTCGGCATCGCGCTGGACATAACTGAGTGGTCCCGCATGCCCCATACCCGGATAGGTCAGCAGTAGTCCGTCCTTGTCTTCATGAAGCAACACGTTGGTTTGTTGTTGCGTTCCCAGCAGCTCAAATGACTCCGGAATTGCAGCCTTTGCCACCCGAATCACACGCTCGGTCCCGGCGACGAACCACATCAGGCTACCGGGTTCCTCCACCGACAGCAGCGAGGTATGAGGCTGGCTGTCCACCAGTTGTTTGAAGCCCTCGTGCATTCGGCCATCCTGAGCAATGACCCACTCACGAGTGACACCGGTAATCCGTGCCGGTTCTTGATCACGCAGCTCGACCATCACGCCGTCGAACGTTGTGCCTCGCAGTCCCGCCACTTCTACCGTCAGCTCGACAAACTGCCAGGGCGCCCACTCACGCAGCGCGGCGGGTAACGCGTCCGCCAAGAGCAATCGCGTCCCCTGACCGAATGCAGGCTCCAGTTTCTGCGGATCGATAAATGCCTGACGATAGACCTCGCCGCTCGAGACATCGAACAACCAGGCCGCCTCGCTATCCGGGGTTACGCTCAGTAAGCGCACCTCCTTTCCATGTCCAAGATCAGCCAGCAGCAACCGATTACCGACGTACCAGGCGCACAAACTCGCGTCGCCACTGAAGTTGGTCAAGTCGACAAGGGCAATACACTCGGCCGCGTGTTTCCGGGCAAGCGGTTCCAATGCGGACCACCAATGCACACGATCCTTGAGCCACGGTTCACTCAAGCCTCCCAACTCAAGGTATCCCTGGCCAGTCACGTTGAAGAACAGACCATCAGACGTCAGCGCCACGTACCCACCTTCAACAGCCACGACATCTTCCAGCTTCTCGGGCTGCACCCACGTATGGGACCACTGTCCTTTGCCCTCCACGACGGTGCGCGACTTGCGGCATAGAAGCTGTTTTTGCCTGTCGTAGATGACAAATACATCGCCCTCGTCCATCGGTGTGAGCAGCGTCAGATCAGTCATGTTGCTGATTGAGTCGGCCCATCCGCGGCCATGATGAAGTCTTGGGGAGGGACGGATGATCAAGTGGTCACTGTCACGAACCCAGGCCATGTCCCGTGTGTTCGCTTCGAACTTCCAGCAAACCGAAACAAAGGGGGCCGGCTGCCAGTCGACGGTGACAAAGGTGCTTTCGTCAGTGACTGGCGTAAAGGGGTAATAGCTGCCCAGTACCTGCGACCAGTCAGTCAGTGTGTCGCTGACACTGAAGACCGATTCCAGCGTCCGATCCATGTCGCGGGTGACCGAACTCAGCAGCAGTTGCCCGTCATGGATCACGTAGACCAGTACATCGCTGCTCTGATTCTCGCGAGCGATTTCCTGTACGACGTGAATCACCCCCTGCGCATCCGCCTCGACGCTCGTGATGGTGGCTGCCGTGTTTTTGAGCAGCAACCGATAACGGTGACTGAGCAGCCCGGTTACCGCGTCGACTTGCCATATTTCGTAATTCTGCGGTTCGTAGAAATAGGCGTAGCCGCTTGCCACCGTCCCCAGCAGTGCTTCATCGGCGGCCAGTACCTCCTCGTTACGGATATACAGGAAACGATCCTCCTTCGCGTCGTACCAGGCCGTGGTATACCGTGGCTCGTCCGGTTTCTCGAACGGAATCAGATAGTGGTGAACCGGCGTATACGGCATCACCAGACGATGCTCTTGCGCCAGAACCTTCAAATGCTCCTGCAGCGTCTGTCGATCCATGCCTGGTGGCACATCCTGCTCGACAAGGGTTAGGATCTGTTTGCCGCGCTCAACCTGAAACACTTGGTTGTCCGTGATCCGGATCAGGATTTCGTGACGACCTTTTCCTGCGAATTCCACCTGAACGTCACCGATAAACAATGCCCCGAAACGCTCCAGCCGAATATCGGTCTCCCTGGCCCAAGAGGCCTCCAGCACCCAACTCGATAGCTGCAGGCTCGGCGACTCGAGTGTCAGATTCGCCCCAGGATTGAGCACCAATGCACAGTGCTTGCCGGCCCCTTGAATCTGATAAGTGACTTTCCCGTGCCAGATCGGGGGAAGAACAGGCACTACCAGCGAGCGTTCGACGGCATCGAGCAGCACATTGATCACTGTTGGCCGATAGACCGGGAACAGGCGATAAAGGATGTATTCACTGGGAAACGAATAGAAGGAAAACAGAAACAACCGCCCGCCATCCGCTTTCTTTTTCTCCAGACGCCGAGCCGTGTCGAACCCGGTGTCATGGCGCAGCGTAGCGAAAGGCAGTGCCTTGTACTCGTAGCCATAACAGGTTTGCGGTGTGCAAGGCAGCACGATGGCCTGCCCGGCGGGCAGAGTGAAGGTTATGCGACCGGGCAGGCCCAGTTCTTGACGAATATCGATCGCCCGCTCGTAATCGCCATCAAAGGTCGGCACCCCGAAATGATCGCGTAACGGATAAAGCCTGGGGCTGTCGAGCAGCAATTTGCCGGCGTTCAGATCCAGCGTCTGAACAATCAACGACGAGCGCGGTATCCACGCGGCCAAAGCGCTGTCGAATCGATAGGCTTGGCGATAAGCCTTTTCAACTTCATCAAAAAACAGCCCGACCTGTTTGGCTTCTTCGGCGATGGCGGCAAAACCCTGAGCCAGTGCCGTCAACCCCACTGCCAACCCGGCCAGCATCACAGCGGCCCCACCCAGGAACGCCCCGGCTGTTGTGACGCCGGCGGCATAAGCGCCTACCGACAACACAAGACTGGCCGAGTCGAAAGCCAGTTGCGTCCCAAACTGCGCCCGCTCGACATCGTTTTGCGCGGTCGTCAACTGGTAGATGTCGAACCCGACATTCGCCAGCTGCAGCAATCCTCCGCTCGCTTCGCCCACACTCGGCCCCACAGCGGCTTTGACCACCGGAGCGACAGTACGGGCAATCAGTTTCTCTTCCACCAGTGCCTGTCGAACCAGGCCTACCAGACCCGCCACATCGACCACATTGCCATGCACCAACTGCGCGTAATTGACATAGGCATGCAACCGGACAGCCAGGGTCAGGGACCGATCGGGTCCTTCCTGTTCCCTCAACGCGTTCATCAGCGCTTGTATGGCGAAGCCGGCGTTCAGGGTATGGACACTACCAACATCGGTAGGATCGCCCGGAACGGATGATTTATTGGCCAAGGCAGCAAAACGTTCCGAGAGGTAGTTTTTTATGCGCAAGAGTCTCAGGTCATCAGTGAAGACTCGTACCACGTGCTCAGGGTTTGCAGGGTCGACCAAGCTCATCCGGTACATCCCGTCGGGCATGATCTCCAGGGTTTCGAACAACGGTACAAGGTGGGGTGCCAACTGATTCTGCTGCTGAAGGCGGGTCGTCACTTGCGCGATCTGTTGCCCCCACCCGTGACTGTCCAGCGCCAATAGACAACTGCCCAGACGAGCGTTACTCATCAATGATTGTCCGCGGGCACTGGCCAGACGCTGCCTGACAGGGCGTTGCGACTGTCCCGCCAACGTGCCGGGTTGCAGCAGTTGCGAGACTGGAGTTGAGCCAGGCAATGCCACTCTCGACACCCGAGAGCCTTCCAGCTCGATCAGATCGAAGGTCGGACGCGCCGCATCGCCATAGGCCGCGTAATGCCTGGCCATCTCTTGCCGGAGGAAAAACTGCTCCAATGCCAGTCTGAATGCGACCGGTTGATCGAACTCGAAAATACCGAAGTTCGGATCGTAAAAGTGATAAGTGCTGCGCTCGCCCTCAATGGTTTTGGCCACCAGCATGGCGTGATTATCGGAGTTGAGCATCAGCGTACTGGTGGCTGTTCTGGCTTGCAGAATATCCACAACCTGACTCAGATCCGAACGCCCCAGCGCGCTGCCCACCTCGCTGATCGGCACGTCCCGCAACGCCTCCAGGCTGTGCAGAAAGAGCGCTGAATCACTCCCTTGCGGCTCGATAACCCCCAGGTAGAATCGCTCGCGCAGAATGTTGGCCGCGGCCTTCCCCTCCGACAAGGCTGCCGCCATCACCAGGGCCAGTGGATAACAACGCCCACCCACCCTGTCACCGGCGCCCTGAAGCAGTAAATCCTGTGGTACCAGCTTGATGGTGCCCGCTTCAAAACCGTCCAGGACAACACCGAGGCGCTCGACAATTTGGTCACGGTATTCGAGTTTCGCCACCTGCTGGATTCGGGCGACCTGCTTGCCCCACTGGCGCAGCGTCAAAGGTTGTTCAAGCGCGTTTTTCTTCAGCCCCAGGGCGGTTTCGGAAAGCGCTGGCGGATGATCGAGAGGGCTGACAAGCCCAACCAGAAACCCGGGAGCCTGGCGTTGATACAGCGCGTGTTCGATCGTTGCATAGCGGCCCGCCGCGCCTAGTTCGCTGAAGCTGTTGGCCAGGTTATCCAGCTGCGGACGAACCGTGTCGAAGCTGCGATTATCCAATGCCTGCGCACCGGTCAAGGCGCCGAGCAGCAGACGCTGCAAGGGGCTCAACTGAGCGACTTCGAGGTTACCCTTGGCGAGTCGGCTCAAGAGTTCATCGATAGGCAACTGTTGTGTCTGCGGATCGCTCAATGATGCAGGCGGCAGCGCATCGGGGCTTTGAGCGAGGATCGATTGGCGGTCATCGAAGCTCAGGGGTACAGCCTTGTCGAAGGTCACCGCACCGTTATGGCTACGATTCATCGTCCGCATGAACGGCTCGCCCAGCTCATCGGCCAGATGCTGCAAAATATCGGTCAGCAGTACATGACGGCCTTCAATCAGCGGCCAGCCATTTTCAAATGTAATAGTTCGACGCTTGAGCAGCTCATTGACGTTACCCTGATAACGAGTGGTGAGTTTGCCTTGCTGCCAGTCGCTGAGTTCTTTGGCGAGCCATTGATCGCTCCCCGCGTTTTCTTGCCAACTGTGATCCTGCTCTTCCTCTGTAGCGTTGTTGAACCCCTCGTTCAAATTAATCAACCCGGCCCATTTTTTTGCGCCTTCAGGGGTGAAATGTGCCGCCGCAAATGTCGTCATTCCCGCTCGCATCACAGCGGGGCCGGAGATATAAATCGTCGCACCGGATTCGGGGCTGATTCCGTCCTCGTAATACTGCACAACCGCTTGCGCATACCTGCCAACTCGATACATCTCCGACTCAGGTAACGAAAAGTTCTCAAGGGTTTGTTCGATGACGCTTTGAGCAACTGTGCTGAGTTCACCGGGCTCCAAGGAGCCCCCCTCTTTCAAGAGTCGTGCTTCAGCGGTATCCATCATGTCGTAGCTGAGTTGTATGCGATCCAGTACCGCTTTCATCGCCTCCGAGCCCGGGTGCGACATCAAGAAAGAATTATTCAGTCTTATATCAACAATTTCCTCCGGGTTATTGGGTTCCTCTCTGATCATGGCCGCTCGAACACCGTGGGCCTCGACATTGAGAGACTTCGGCGCCACAAAGACATCATTCAACGACGGTTGACTACCGGCATACGCTTCCAGCGTAGCCCTTTGCTCCTGCGGAATGCTGTCGATATAACTCTTGTATCGATCGGAGTCTCGTCCCGGCATCCATTGAGGGTTGCGATTGAGCAGTAATTGCAAAACGCCGAGTCGTGCAGGCGTACTCAGCTTATTAACTTCTATACCGGCCAACTTATCGGCAAACGGTGGTAAATAATCCACGTCGCTGTAAATTCCACCCTCCACATATTCCACTGGAAAGCGCACTACATCCGAGGCGGCTGCCAGATTCATTCGAAGGGCGATTTCACGATGATAAATTTCGGCTAAGGGTAAAGCGTTGGGTGGATCCTGAAGATCGCGCAACAAAAAGTGTTCATCGGCCAGACGACTTATACTTCGCTCGTTATTGTATTTTAACTCCCGAAGTGATTGTTCGTTCTGTCCGTAAGCCTTGACCAGCAGATCAATTCGCGCCTCATCGGCACTTTTACCCGCCGCTCGAAACTCATTGATATGATCAAACATTTGCTGCTTAAGCACCCGTGCCCTTGCTACATAGTCATCAGCAAGATCAAAACTGTTATCGGCTCGTCCATTCCTGGAGGATAGAGCATCCGCTTTCGCTGCGGCGACAATCACTTGATTGGTTTTATGCGCCAGCAGCGCATCCCGGTCAAACCACAGATTGAGGGTAAACCCCTCGCGGACCATCACCTGTTTCCAGATATTGATATAGTCTTTCTGGATAGCCCCGATTCCGCCGCCCAGCCATACGAAATGCATTTGTCGGGGGATTTCGCTACTGCCCGATTTCAATATGTTCTGGCTATTCGTTGCACGCAGGGCATAGTCGTCCAGCTTGTCGACTATCAGCTCAAGCGCTTCAGGCATTTCGGTTGTACGCTGAGCCTCGATCTCAGTTGAGCGGCGCCGCCTCGATCTGGATTGCAGGGATACCAGCACATCCCTGAGTAATCCCACCGGCTCCAGTTCCTTGTCCGAGGCAAGGCAGACGATGCATCCGTTGTAATACCTGATCGCGGCATCATACTGCGGCGTATCTTTGTACTCTTGCAATGCAGACTCAAGATCACCCAATTTGAAAATATTGAAGAAATCCTTGAATCCGTCAATTCGTCCACCCTCTAGCTGGCGCATGCATTTACATCCTTGTGGTATAAACTTATCAAGTAATTGGAAAAATAATTTGCTTCGCATGGCACATAACACCCGAAGCAAACCAGCCAAATCATTCACTCCCAAAACAACCTTAAAAAACGAAATTCATTTTGCAAACTACAAAAGCACATCAATTAATTTCAAGAATAAAATTAATATTCAGTAAAAATCTCTCATATAAAAAAGGCATAACGAATACACTGCACCCATTAAAAACCGGACACACAAAAATTCGCCGAGACCTTTCAGCAGTATCGGAAATGCCACTATCAAAATGAAGAACGTACTTAAACGTTAGATAAACAAAGAAAGGAAGAGAGTCCGTCCGGCCAGCGTCTTGGTATAAGCGGCCCCAGGGCGGGGCCGCTATGGATCAGGAAGCAGGCTTCGTGCCGTACCAACGCGGCGTATAGACCCATGTACCGCCCGCGACACGAGCAAAGGCGCAGGTGGTGGAGGAACCGATCAGCACCATCGTGCGCATGTCCACCTGCTCGGGTGTCAGATCGCCCAAGGTGATCACACGGAGCGTTTGGCCGGGCCGACCGATATCGCGCCCCAGCACCACCGGGGTTTCAGGGGTACGGTGCTGCGCGACGATCTCCAGCGCACGGCCCAGCTGCCATGGCCGCGAGCGGGAGATCGGATTGTAAAAGGCCAGCGCCAGATCGGCTTCGGCGGCCAGGTCCAAGCGCTTTTCGATGATCGACCACGGCTTGAGGTTGTCCGACAGCGACATCACGCAGAAGTCATGCCCCAACGGCGCACCGGCCTGAGCGGCCGTCGCCAGCGAAGCGGAAACCCCCGGCAGAATCTCCAGATCGACGCTGTGCCAGGCCGGGTCAGTCGACTCGTGCAAGGCTTCCAGCACCGCGGCGGCCATGGCGAACACGCCGGGATCACCGGACGAGACCACGATCACCGACCGCCCCTGGGCCGCCAGTTCGAAGGCGTGACGGGCACGCTGCATCTCTTCGCGGTTGTCGGTGCAGTGCAGCACTTGATCCGGCCGAAACAGGCCGGCCATGCGCACATAGGTTTCATAACCGAGCACATCAGTGGCTCTGGCCAGTTCGGCCTTCACCGCAGGCACCATCAATTCGGCAGCACCCGGGCCCAGGCCGATCACGGCCAGTCGACCGCGTGGCTGGCCGATCTGCACAACGTTCAGTGGCTGTTCGGCGATTGCCAATGCCAGGTTTTCGTCGATCGGGATAATCGTCGCGCCGGGAATAGCCTCGCGAGCCAACTCGCTGGCATCGCCTGCAGCCGACGCAAAACGCAGCGGCACACCCAACTCAAGCGCCGCCTCGCGCAACGCCGGGCTGGCCATCTCGGTGGCCGGCGCCAACAAGCACGCCAGCGATTGAACGGCGACTTGGGCCTGACGCAGCGCCGCGCGAATCGCCTGGGGCAATTGCGCCACACTGGCGCTGACCGCCAGCAAGACACTGCGCGGATAGATCAACAGTTCATTGGCGGCCGGCGTCCGTTCGGCGCTGCCGACATGGATCGACAAATGCGCCTCGGGATCTTGCGGCAACTGTGCTTGCGCCAGCCAGGGCGCAGCGCCTTCGATGCGCACGTGTTCGCCGGCCAGCAAGTCCGAGACGAAGCGCTTGCCCAACTCCAGATCGCCCAAGGCATAACCGTCGGGTGGATTGAGCAGGCAGGTGCCAAAACGCAATTCACCGCTGGTGGTGATCGCCGCCGCGACGTCGAGGCCGGCGGCAATCTCGCGCGCCATGACATTCACCCCACCGAGGCCGCCGAGCAGCGGCACCACGGCGCTGCCGTCCTCGGCCACGGCCAGCACCGGTGGCTCAGCACCTTTTTCCAGCAGCAACGGCGCCAGGGTGCGGATCACAATCCCGGCGGCGCACAGCGCGATGATTGGCGCGTCCTGTTGATAAAGCTCGCGCAGGGTCGCGCCGAACTCGTGATAAACACGGTCCGCGCCATCGACCCGTTCGGCCAATCCATGGATCAGTGCATCCGGATACACCTGCTGAATTTTGCGCGCGGTGGCGAGGCTGCCATTGCCGAGAATGACAATCGCCGGAGCGGAATGGGCCATCAGCCTTGCCACCTTTCACCGGGAACGATGATCAGCGAGAAATACGGCGAGGACATCGGCTCGACCTGATCCAGCGGCACGATTTTCTGATTGGCCATGGTCGCGCGCTCGACGTACAGCGCACGCTGCGCCAGACCGAGTTCTTCGAGCACCTGCCGGACCTTGGGAAAGTTGCGCCCCAGTTTCATGATCACCGCCGCATCGGCACCGGCCAGTCGCCGCTTGAGGTCTTCGTGGGGCAACACCCCCGACAACACCGACAGGCTCTGATTGCGATACACCAGCGGTGCGCCGAGTACCGACGCACCGCCGAGCATCGAGCAGACCCCCGGCACGACTTCGGCTTCATAGCGTTCGGCCAGACGATCGTGCAGGTACATGTAAGAGCCGTAGAAGAACGGATCGCCTTCGCAAATCACCGCCACGTCACGGCCAGCGTCCAGATGCGCGGCGAGTTGTTCGCCAGCGGTGTCATAGAAATCGCTGATCACTTGTTCGTACGACAACGGCGCCGGTAGCGCTTCAGTGGTCACCGGGTAAACCAGCGGCAGCAGGGTTTGCGCGTCCTGCAGGTGCGCTTCGATGATGCCGAAGGCGTTGCCCTTTTTGCCCTTGGCGACGAAGTACGCCACCACCGGCGATTCGCGCAGCAGGCGCAAGGCTTTGACGGTAATCAGTTCCGGATCACCGGGGCCGACGCCCAGGCCAATCAAACGTCCAGGTTGCTGCATCATTCGATCTCCGTGGCGAGGGCGTTGACGGCGGCGGCGGCCATGGCACTACCGCCCAGCCGGCCTTGCATGATGACGAAAGGCACGCCACGGCTGTCCGCCGCGAGCATCGCCTTGGATTCGGCGGCGCCGACAAAACCCACCGGGAAGCCGAGGATCAGCGCCGGTTTCGGCGCGCCGGCGTCGAGCATTTCCAGCAGATAAAACAGCGCGGTCGGCGCATTGCCGATCACCACCACGCTGCCTTCCAGATGCGGGCGCCACAGTTCCAGCGCGGCGGCGGAACGGGTATTGCCCAACTCACGGGCAAGCTCCGGAACGCTGTCGTCGCGCAGGGTGCAAATCACCGGGTTGTTGGCGGGCAAACGCGCGCGGGTCACGCCTTCGCTGACCATCCGCGCGTCGCACAGAATCGGCGCGCCAGCCGCCAGCGCATCACGCCCGGCCTTGCCCGCACCTTCGGAAAATTGCAGCCCGTCGATGGCCTCGACCATGCCGCAGGCGTGGATCACCCGCACCGCGAGTTTCTCCAGATCGGCCGGGATGCGCTCGAGGTTGGCCTCGGCGCGAATGATCGCGAAGGAGTTGCGATAGATCTCCTGACCGTCGCGGATGTAATCAAGCATCAAGGGAACTCCGTGGGCGGGCGTCGAGCAAGGCGCCGACCGCTTCAATAGTAAGATTGCGTGCGTGCAGGGCACCGAAACCCGGCTGCCCCGCATCGCGAAAATAGAGATCGTAGTGACCGGGGGTGACGGCCAGTAACGTGACCGGCGCCACATGGGCGGCAGCGCAGGAACGCTGGCAACCGCACACATGCACCGTTTGATCGTGACGTTGCAACAGCGCGGCCAGTTGCACCGCGTCGCTCTTGGTATTGGCCAGGCCTTTGCCGCAGCCAGCGGAACCCGTGCAGGCGATCAACCGTGACAAGGGCTGATCGGGTTCACACAGCAGGCCCAGTTGCTCCAGGCGCCGAATGACTTCGGGCGCCCGTTCTTTTCCAACAGTGGGTAGCAACAGACTTTGCCATGGGGTGAACCGCAGGCTCCCGTCGCCGAACTCGCGCGCCAGTTGCGCCGCGCCTCTGAGCATGACGGGATCGAGCCGTCCCAAAGGAGGTACGGCACCGATATAGACATATTCGGTTCCAGCCTGCGGATGAACGCCGATGTGCAGAGCGTCCGGGCTCAATGAACGCCGCCAATCGGTGATCGGGTTCAAGGGCACACGCTCGGCCAGGCGAGCGAGAAAATCCACGGCCGGGATTTCGGCCAGAACATGACGCATCCGTGTTTGATCGGGCCGCGCCAAATCGAGAAACAACTCCAGCACTGCAACGACCAACGCGTGTCCTTGCTCAAGTGACACTGAACCTGCGGGAGTGTCCGTGGGGCAACCCGCCAGACCGAATGCCAGCAACCGTTCGCCGTCTCGCTCAGCAGCAGACAACCACAGATCATGGGGATGTTCGAGCATCGCCAACGCCTCGCCGCCGTCGAGTTGCACGGCAAACTTGGCGCTGAGCTCGTGAAAGCGTTCGTGGCTTTGCAGGGTGTCGAGAATCTGTTCCGCCAGCGGGCGCGTGTCAAACAGCCTATGCCGATCAATCCCGGCGGCCGGGCTGAGCATCAGGTTGCGCACATCGTCGCCAGCGGCGGTACGCGGGCCCAATCCGACGGCGAGCAGGCTGTCGATCAGTGCCGTCTGCTCGCTGCCGATCCCGCGAATCTGCAGGTTGGCGCGGTTGGTCGCCTCGATCACGCCCCCGGCAAACCGTTCGGCCGCACGGGCCACCGCTTCAGCCTGGGCAGTGCTGATCGAGCCGCCGTTCAATTTGATCCGACAAATGCCGCCATCCAGTGCCTGGACGATACGCAGCAACCCCGGGCAGGCCGAGGGGCGTAAAGCGGTGGACATCGGGCGTTCGTTCAAAGGAGGTGACCGGCTGGCAGTGCTGTGGTGGGCGAAAGGTCGCCATTATGCCTGCTTTGCCCGAGCGCATGAAAATGCCTGCCGGTCGGAATCCGCCATGGCTACACATTAAGCAGCCTGGCGCTGTTCAGAGTTCGTATTCTTCAAGCTTGAAAGGGATCTCGCGAAGGGCCTGCTCAACGCTCGCTCGATGGGCATCCATCGCCCGGCGCTTGATCACCAGTTTTCTGGCGCGAATATCCAGTTGCGACATCGGCTGATGGATCTGCCAAAACAGATAGGTGGTATTGAGGACCATCTTGATAAACCGGATGTGACTGAGCACCACAACCAACTCGCCGCTGGCGTTATAACTGATCGGCAAGATATGCGAGCTGAACGTCTTGCCACTCAGGGCGGTAAACTTTTTCAGGATCGCCGCATCGTTTTCCAGCGCTGCAAGTCCTGCTTCAACTTGTGCCAACTGGGAACGAGTGAGCAACGGCGCCGCCAACTTCCGCCATGCCTCCTGCACGCTTCCGGAAAATTCGCGCTGGACCCGAACGACGGGCTGTTCCTCAAGGCTCCAGCCAAATGACCAGAGAATGCCGGCAAAGTGTTCAAACCATTCAGCAGGCTGGGTACTGCTGTTGTAAAGTTCGTCCGCCTTGATCTGCGCGAGTAGAACGCAGTTCTTTACAAAATGGTTGTCGGCTGCAGTCTGGCCCTCGATGCCTGTGAACAACATATTGTTCACAGCGATTGCATTGCTGCGGATGTTATCTGTGTTTGAATTGATATCCATATCTCTTCCTGCCAACCTGGCAATCATTAAAAAATAAAATGCTTCGTCGTTAAATCAGAACTTTCATTAAGCCCGACTTAAGCTGGACCCAAACTAGCAAAAACACGCATTAAGCAAACCGCTTTTGCACAACATTAAGTTTCCGCTATCGGTTAAACATTCTCCGACAACCGACCCGCGTCAGCTACCGGCAGCCGCGTTATCATGCCGCCCTTGAAGATCAACCCTGGATTAAGGAACGGCATGACACCCTGGCTAACGGTTGTGGGAATCGGTGAAGACGGCTTCAAGGGCTTGGGCAAAAACGCCCGACGCGCCCTGATGGCCGCCTCGCGGATCATCGGCGGCCAGCGCCAACTGGATTTGCTGCCGGTGTGCATTCGCGGCGAACGCCAGTTGTGGCCCAGTCCGTTTACCCTTGAGCCGTTACTGGCACTGCGTGGCGAGCCGGTTTGTGTGCTGGCCAGCGGCGACCCGATGTTCTTTGGCGTCGGCGCCAGCCTTGCGCGACACCTGCCCGGCGCAGAAATGCTGATCCTGCCCGCCCCGTCTTCCGTGTCACTGGCGGCCGCTCGCCTGGGCTGGCCATTGCAGGATGTGGTGACACTGTCGGTGGTCGCCCGTCCCATCGCCGCACTCAACGCCCATCTGTTCAGTGGGGTGCGCTTGCTGGTATTGAGCAATGACGGCCAGACTCCGGCGGCGCTCGCTGCATTGCTGCGCGAGCGCGGTTTCGGGCCGAGTCGCCTCACCGTGCTGGAACATCTGGGCGGCGAAGCCGAACGACGCATCGAGGGTGTTGCCAACGACTGGAATGAGCCGGTGATCGCCGATCTGAACCTGATCGCCATCGAATGCATCGCCGAACCGAACACGCCACGCCTGTCCCGGCTCGCCGGCCTGCCGGACTCCGCCTTCCAGCACGACGGCCAACTGACCAAACGCGATGTGCGCGCCATTACCCTCGCGCGCCTCGCCCCGACACCCGGCGAACTGCTGTGGGACGTCGGCGCCGGCAGCGGTTCGATTGGAATTGAGTGGATGCGTGCTCATCCGAGTTGCCGGGCACTGGCCATCGAAGCGGATGAAGGTCGGCAGTTGTTGATCGAACACAACCGCGATGTCTTGGGCGTCCCCGGCCTGCAATTGATTCGCGGCAGCGCGCCCCAAGCCCTGGATGGGCTGGAACGCCCGGACGCCATTTTCATCGGTGGCGGCGTCACCCGCGAAGGCGTGCTCGATACTTGCTGGGCGCAACTCAAACCCGGCGGTCGACTGGTGGCCAACGCCGTTACCCTGCAAAGTGAAGTGACCCTGATGGCCTGGCGCGAGCGGCATGGCGGTGAATTGACCCGCATTCATGTCGCCCAGGCGCAACCGCTGGGCGAGTTCGATACCTGGCGCCAGGCGCTGCCGATTACGTTGCTGGACGTGACGAAGCCCCTCGATGCGTGACGAAACCGCCGAACAACCCGCCCCGCTGCGCAGCGGCCTGACCACCGGCAGCTGCGCCACCGCCACCAGCCTCGCGGCGGCACGCCTGCTGCTCAGTGGCGTGGAAGAGGACGCCGTCGAGATCATTCTGCCCAAAGGCAAACGGGTGCAAATGCGCCTGGAATTCTGTCGGCTGACAGACGACGGCGCCGAAGCCGGAACGATCAAGGACGCCGGCGACGACCCGGATGTGACCCACGGCGCCCTGCTCTTTTCCCAGGTGCGCCTGCACAGTGAGCCGGGCATTCGCTTCAGCGCCGGTCGTGGGGTGGGCACCGTCACACGGCCCGGGCTGGTGCTGAACGTCGGCGAACCGGCGATCAACCCGGTGCCGCGCAAGATGATCAGCGAGCACCTGACGCTGCTGGCCGAAGAACTGGATTATCAGGGCGGCTTCGAGGTCACGGTGAACGTCGAGGACGGCGAAGCCCTGGCACTGAAAACCATGAACCCGCGACTGGGAATTCTCGGCGGCCTGTCGATCCTCGGCACCAGCGGCATCGTCCGGCCATTCTCCTGCGCGGCCTACATCGCCTCGATCCACCAGGGCATCGACGTCGCCAAAACCAACGGTTTCCTGCACATCGCCGCATGCACCGGCAACGCCAGCGAAGACACCATGCGCCGGGTCTACGACTTGCCGGAAATCGCCCTGATCGAAATGGGCGACTTCGTTGGCGCGGTGCTCAAGCACTTGCGTAAAGTGCCTGTGGATAAACTCAGCCTGTGCGGCGGGTTCGGCAAGATCAGCAAACTGGCCGCCGGGCACATGGATTTGCACAGTCGGCATTCCAGCATCGACCTGCCGCAACTGGCCGAATGGGCGGCTGAGGTTGGCGCCGATGAGACGTTGCAACAGATGATCCGCGAAGCCAATACCAGTCAGCAGGCGTTGGCCATGGCCAGCGCTGCCGGGATCGCGCTCGGCGACGCGGTGTGTCAGCACGCCTTGGACTTTGCCCGCAGCGTGGTGCCGGCGCAGGTTCAGGTCGAAGTATTCGCCATCGATCGCCAGGGCGGGATTGTCGGCCATGCAGGAGTTTTTCCATGAAGCGCGTGTTGTTGCTCGGCGGCGTCACGGAGGCCCTGGCCATCGCCCGGATGCTGGGCCCGGAACACATCTATAGCCTGGCCGGTGTCGGTCGCGTGCCGACGGATCTGAACTGCCAGGTTCGGGTTGGCGGCTATGGCGGCGCTGAAGGTCTGGCGCAGTTCATTCGCGATGAAGGCATTGACCTGCTGCTGGATGCGACCCATCCCTACGCGGCCCAAATCAGTCAGAACGCCGCGACCGCCGCGCAATTGAGTGGCATTGCATGCTGGGCCCTGCGGCGTCCGGCCTGGCAACCACAAGCCGGGGATGACTGGCGCGAAGTCAGCGGCTGGGCCGAATTGATCGAAGCGTTGAAACCGTTCCGGCGACCGCTGTTTACCCTTGGTCGCGAGCCATTGCAGCACCTGCACGAAATCCCGCCGGAGCAATTCTGGACGTTGCGTGCGTTGGACGCTTATCCCGGGAATGAGCGCTGCGAGGTGATTGGCGCGCGTGGGCCGTTTCTGATCGAGGATGAACGCGAGCTGTTCGAACGGCGGCAGATCGATGTGCTGATCAGCAAGAACAGCGGCAGCACCGCCACCGAGCCGAAACTGGAAGTGGCGCGGGAACGCGGAGTGCCGGTGCTGGTGTTGAAGCGGCCAGTGTTGCCGGGGGTGGAGCGGGAGTTTGGGGCGGTGGATGAGATATTAGCGGCCCTTACACAAAACCTGTAGCAGCTGGCGAAGCCTGCGTTCGGCTGCGCAGCAGTCGTAAAATCAAACACCACGGTCCGTCAGGTTGATCGTGGCGCATGGGGATCACGACTGCTACGCAGCCTTCGGCAGCTGCTACAGAAAATGTGCAACACCCTACATATCCATCGGACGTAACGCACAACATCATCCAAATCGGCTGACTTGTGGGCTCACAACCCAACTCCTATATTTCGGGTACCACTTACGTAGCGGGGGAATGCCGAATGCCCGAAAAATTCACTCGTTTCGATATCACCGAGTTTATCCAGCCCCCTATCGATATGTGGCACTACCTCAAGGCTTGCGAAGAGGAAGACCCAGGCGATGGGAGCCTCAATCGTGTGGCGCTCAGAGATGTCAAACACACAATTCGGGCAAGAATCCAACGCGACGCTCAATTCGCTCAGGCATTAAGAATCGAAGTCGCTACACTCTTTCAAAACGGCGAGTCTGAGCTCGCACGTCGGCTACTCGATCTGCTGACTGAAGCACTGCGACACCACACCGCACGCGGCCTTTTTACTTATCGCCCCTGATCAGGCTAAATAGCCGCGCCTGATCGCCCACTCAACCGGATCTGTCCTCATGTCCCGACAACGGCTCGCATTTGCCTGGATCGCCTGCTTTGCAGTGCTGTTCAACATGCTCGCCATGCCAATGTCCGGAGCGATGGCGCAGACGGCGAAATCACCTGCAGAGCAATTGTTGTGGGGCAGTTTCTGCTCTTCCAACGGCACTAAACTGGTAGCGATTTCCCTGGGCGATATCGAGCAGAAAGCTCCGCAGAGCGACGATCATTCCAACATGCAGCATTGCTGGTGCTGTTCGGGCTCTGCGCCATTGGTGGCGTTGCCGGGGCATACGCCGCGGTTGTATTACGCACGTTTCGAGGCCAATCGAAGCCTGCCGCCGGCCACGCTCGACACCCCTACACCGCGCCAGCAATGGCCGAGTCTCAACCCCCGCGCGTCCCCTCTGGTGTGATTCCTTCTCGCAATTGACCTGCGTTTTGAATCGTTCTGGAGAACTGCCATGTTGAACAAACTCATCGTTCTGGCTGTGTTGCTGCTGCCTGCCTGTTTTGCCAATGCTCACGAATACAAGGCTGGCGAGCTTGAGATTGCCCATCCGTGGTCGCAAGAGTTGCCGCCCAACGCGCCCAACGTCGCGGCGTATTTCGTGATTCACAACAACGGCAAAACCGCCGACCGACTGCTGAGCGTTGACTCACCAATTTCGGGAAAGGCCGAATTGCACGAGCACGTGAAGCAAAACGACCTGATGAAAATGCAGCAAGTGCCAAGCGTCGAGATTCCGGCTGGCGGCGAAGTCACCTTCGCACCGATGGCCTATCACGTAATGCTGCTGGAGCTGAAAGACCGCAGCCTGTTGAGCGACGGCAAGCGCTTCGCGCTGACGATGCACTTCGAAAAATCCGGCGATGTGACGGTCGAAGTCGCGGTGCAGAAAAAGGCGCCTGACGGCATGCAAGAGCATATGCACGCTCAGTAATCGCCCACGTTGAAAACGCCCATGCGCCCGCTTGGCACCCGGTCATCCGTGCACCGCCGTCAGCCAATGAGCCTGACGCGCGGTAGCTGGATCAGCCTGTTCGCCATGCTGATGATCTTTATCGGCCCGCTGATTTCTCAGTCGATGCCGATGGATCAACGCGCCTCAATGTCCATGAGCATGAGCATGTCGATGGACATGCCGGCCATGGAGCATGGCGCGCAACCCGCCGCCGAGCACTGCCCACCCAAAGCCGACCATCACGCACTCTGGGAAAAATGCGGCTATTGCAGCCTACTGTTCAATTGCCCGGCGCTCACTGGCGGTCAGGCCTTCATTGCATTCGACACGCCCAAAGCCACCACCTTCACCACCCCCTCCACCCGCCTGGGCCACGCCCGGCAAACCTTCTTCCCCGGCGCCCGCACCCGCGCACCGCCCATCGTCGCGTAAACACTCACTTCCAATTTCACACGGTTTAGAAGACAGCCGCAGGCTGCCGGCCGTGTCGTTTACGACTGTTCGATGGAAATTGTCATGTCCAGGTTTTCTGCTGACACACGTTTGGGCGCTGCCCAGGCTTCTTTTGCCCTGAACGAATCTCGCGTTCGCTTCAGGCACGCCACCGCCATTCTTTGCGGCTTGCTGCTGACACCGATGGTGCTGGCCGATGAACACACCGGCCACACCGAAGAACTGAGCCCGACGGTGATCACCGCCATCGCGCCAAGTTCGCCACTGACCATCGTCACCAATCCCAAGGACCCGCGCCAACCGGTCCCGGCCAGCGACGGTGGCGATTATCTGAAGACCATCCCCGGCTTCGCGCTGGTGCGCAACGGCGGCACCAATGGCGATCCGGTGCTGCGCGGCATGTTCGGCTCGCGACTGAATATCCTCACCAACGGCAGCATGATGCTCGGCGCCTGCCCCGGCCGCATGGACGCGCCAACTTCGTACATTTCACCAGAAACCTACGACAAACTCACCGTCATCAAAGGCCCGCAAACCGTGCTCTGGGGCCCCGGCGCATCGGCCGGCACCGTCCTGTTCGACCGTGAGCCGGAAAGCTTCGGCGAACTCGGCACCCGGGTGAACGCCAGCGTGCTGGCCGGTTCCAACGGCCGCTTCGACAAAGTGGTGGACGCCGCAGCAGGCGGGCCGCTGGGTTACGTGCGCGTGATCGGCAATACCGCGCATTCTGACGACTACAAGGACGGCAACAACGACACCGTGCCCTCGCGCTATGACAAGTGGAACGGCGACGTCGCTGTCGGCTGGACCCCGAGCGCCGATACGCTGCTGGAACTGACCGCCGGCAAGGGCGATGGCGAAGCCCGTTACGCCGGCCGCGGCATGGACGGCTCGCAGTTCTTGCGCGAAAGCCTGGGCCTGCGCTTCGAACAGTCAAACATCGGTGAAGTGCTGGATAAGGTCGAGGCGCAGGTCTACTACAACTACGCCGACCACGTGATGGACAACTACACCCTGCGCACGCCGTCCGGCACCGGGATGATGGCCGGCCCCATGGCCTCCAATGTCGACCGTCGAACCCTCGGCGCGCGGATCAAAGCCACTTGGCGCTGGGCCGATGTGCAACTGATCAGTGGCCTGGATGCGCAGACCAACGAACATCGCCAACGCAGCGCAATGGGCGTCGACGCCTACAAGGATGTACCGCGCAACAAGGACGCCGACTTCCACAACTACGGTGTGTTCAGCGAACTGACCTGGTACGCCGCCGACCGTGATCGGCTGATCACTGGGGCACGACTGGATCGCGCGTCGGCCAAGGATTATCGGCAAACCATCGGCTCCGGGATGATGGCCCGCCCCAACCCGACGGCCGACGACACCCGCGCCGACACACTGCCCAGCGGTTTCATCCGTTACGAGCATGACCTGGCCGACAGCCCGACCACGCTGTATGCGGGCCTCGGTCACGCCCAGCGTTTCCCGGATTACTGGGAGCTGTTTTCGCCCAAGTCCGGCCCCGCCGGTTCGGTGAATGCCTTCGACTCGATCAAGCCGGAAAAAACCACTCAGCTCGACTTTGGCCTGCAATACAAGACCGAAGACCTCGAAGCCTGGGCCTCGGGTTACGTCGGGCAAGTGCGCGATTACATCCTGTTCAACTACACGCCGGGGATGATGGGCATGACCTCGCAAGCCGAGAACATCGACGCGCGCATCATGGGCGGCGAACTCGGCGCGGCCTACAAGCTAACGGCCAACTGGAAAGCCGACGCGACCCTGGCCTACACCTGGGGCAAGAACAGCAGCGATGGCAGCGCCCTGCCGCAGATGCCACCGCTCGATGCCCGTTTCGGCCTGACCTACAGCGAAGACAACTGGAGCGCCGGCGCCTTGTGGCGCGTGGTTGCCGCGCAGAACCGCATCGACCGGAACAAGGGCAACGTGGTCGGCAAAGACTTCGACACGAGCTCTGGGTTCGGCGTGTTCTCGCTCAACGGTGCGTACCGGATCAACAAGAACTGGAAGGTCAGCAGCGGCGTCGACAACCTCTTTAACAAGGCTTACGCCGAACACTTGAACCTGGCCGGCAACGCCGGTTTCGGCTTCCCGACCAATGATCCGCAAGCCATCAACGAACCGGGGCGCACGCTCTGGACCAAGGTTGATATGAGCTTCTAAAAGCATCGCGAGCAGGCTCAACACCGGCCATGTGGGAGCGGGCTTGCTCGCGAAAGCGTTGTGTCAGGCGACATCAATGTCGGCTGTGCCGCCGTCTTCGCGAGCAAGCCCGCTCCCACAGGGGGTCCGGTGTTCAACCCTTGTCTGCGATCAATTACCAAACAACTAAAAGACCCAAGCCTGGCGGAGCACACAAATGAAACACCCCAAACCGAATTTCTACAACCTGGCCTGGCGCTGGCATTTCTATGCCGGCCTGTTCGTCGCGCCATTCATGGTGATGCTGGCCCTGACCGGCATCATTTACCTATTCAAACCGCAACTCGATCCGTTGATGTACGGCAGCCTGCTGAACGTCCCCGCCGCTCATCACACAGTCGCCGCAGACGACCTGCTCAAACGGGTGAAAGAGGCGTATCCACAGGGCCAGATCAAACAGTACCTGCCGCCGGCCAACGCCGAACGCAGTGCGCAATTTGTGGTGATCAATGAAGGTCATGAACTGAACGTGTTCATCGATCCATACCACGGCGACATCCTTGGCGAGCAAGACGCGAAGAAGAATCTGCAAGCGATTGCGCGCTCGATTCACGGCGAATTGATGATCGGCACCGTCGGTGATCGGTTGGTAGAGCTGGCCGCCGGTTGGGGCGTGGTGCTGGTGGTCTCCGGGGTATTTTTGTGGTGGCCGCGCGGCCAGTCCGCCGGGATTCTCTGGCCACGCTTGAACAGTCGCGGCCGAGTGCTCTGGCGTGATCTGCACGCGGTGACCGGGTTCTGGGGCGCGGCATTGCTGCTGGTGATGCTGCTCAGCGGCATGACCTGGACCGGGTTCTGGGGCAAGCAATACGCCGACCTCTGGAACCGCTTCCCGGTAGCCATGTGGAATGACGTGCCCAAATCCGACGTCGAGGCCCGCAGCCTCAACAGCGCCACGCGCCAGACCGTGCCGTGGGCCATGGAAAATACGCCGATGCCGATGTCCGGCGACCACGCCGAACACATGGCCCACACCAGCACCAAAGCCGGCCCGGCAGCGCCGACCATCAGCCTGCAAGACGTGCAAAACATCGCCGTGCAGCGCAAGGTCGAACCCGGCTACAGCATCACCTTCCCCACCACGGCCACCGGCGTATTCACTATCGCCGTGTTCGCCGACGACCCGCGCAACGACGCCACCTTGCATGTCGACCAGTACACCGGCGACGTCCTCGCCGACGTGCGCTGGCAGCATTACAGCAACGTCGCCCGGGCCACCGAAGTCGGCGTGATGTTGCACGAAGGCAAGATGTTCGGCCCGTTCAATCAGATCATCGTGCTGCTGATCTGCCTGATGATTTTGCTCAGTGCGGTCAGCGGTGTGGTCATCTGGTGGAAACGCCGGCCACAGGGCAAGTTCGGTGTACCGCCGTTGCGTCACGACCTGCCGAAATGGAAAACCGCGATAGTCATCATGTTCGGGCTGGCGGTGATGTTTCCGTTGGTGGGGGCTTCGCTGGGAGTGGTCTGGGTGTTGGATCGATTGCTGCTGTCGCGCTTTAGCCGGCAAACTGAATCCACCTCAGCTTCATCATGAAGCAGGTGAGATGCGTGTTTTAGAGGGATCTATAGACTTCTGGCGATTATCTCTGAAGCATAGGGCCTCTTCGCGGGCAAGCCTCGCTCCTACCAGTCCTGTGTCGTATGTGTGATTTGATCGTTCCCACGCTCTGCGTGGGAATGCAGCCCGGGACGCTCCGCGTCCCAAAAGCGGACGCAGAGCGTCCATTGATGCCTTCCCACGCGGAGCGTGGGAACGATCGTTGGGAATGAAATGACCTCGCTGAACCTCACCAACCTCGCCTGGACACCCCTGGGCCACGGCCATTGCCATCACCAGTTCCAGCTGCGTGATGCATCATTGCACGTGGCTGCTGGTGAGTTCGTCGGGTTGATCGGCCCCAATGGCAGCGGCAAGACCAGCCTGTTGCGGTGCGCCTATCGTTTCAGCAAACCGGAAAGCGGTGAGGTCAAACTCGACCACAACAACGTCTGGAAGCAATCCTCTCGCTGGTGCGCGCAACGCATCGCGGTGGTGTTGCAGGAGTTCCCCGACGCCTTCGGCCTGACCGTGGATGAAGTGGTTGCCATGGGCCGTACGCCGCACAAAGGCCTGTTTGATGGCGATACCCTCGAGGATCGAAACTTCGCGAGCCAGGCCCTGGAATCGGTCGGCCTCAAGGGCTTCGAAGACCACGCCTTCGCCACCCTTTCCGGTGGTGAAAAACAGCGGGTAATCCTCGCCCGCGCCCTGGCCCAGCAACCGCAATTGCTGATCCTCGACGAGCCGACCAATCACCTCGACCCACGCTATCAGCTGGAGCTGTTGCAACTGGTCAAACGCCTGCAGATCGGCACGCTGGCGAGCATCCATGACCTCAATCTGGCGGCGGCCTTCTGTGATCGACTGTATGTGATCAATCACGGGCGCATCGTCGCCAGCGGCCCACCCAAAGAAGTCCTGACCGCCCAACTTTTGCACAACGTGTTCGGCGTCGACGCCCTGATCGACGACCATCCCTTGCACGGCTACCCACGAATCACCTGGATAACCCAACCATGACTTTGCCTTCCCTGCTTTGCGTTGCTCTATTGCTGGGTAGTGCCCAAGCCTTCGCCGAAGCCACGAAATACCCGCTGACCGTCCAGAGCTGCAACCGCGAAGTGACCTTCAAGCAAGCGCCGAAACACGCGGTCAGCCATGACATCAACATGACCCAGATGATGCTCGCCCTCGGTCTCAAACCGCAGATGGCCGGCTACAGCGGCGTGACCGGCTGGAAGTCGGTGACGCCCCAGATGCAGACCATCCTTGATGGCCTGCCGGAACTGGCGGCCAAGTACCCGTCGGTGGAAACCCTGCTCAACGCCAACGTCGACTTCTTCTTCGCCGGTTGGGATTACGGCATGCGCGTGGGCGGTGATCTCACGCCGCAAACCCTGCAACCGCTGGGCATCAACGTCTACGAACTTACCGAGTCCTGCGCCTTCGTCATGAAGCGCCCACCGGCCAGCCTGGAAGACACCTACAACGACCTGCGCAACCTCGGAAAAATCTTCGACGTGCAGGATCGCGCCAATACCGTGATTGCCCAGATGCAGGCGCAAGTCGCCGACATCCGCAAGGATCTGCCGACCGACAAGCCTCGGGTATTTCTATACGACAGCGGTGAAGACCGGGCCATGACGTCCGGGCGACTCGGCATGCCTCAGGCGCTGATCGATGCAGCGGGCGGGCGCAACATTCTCGACGACGTCGAGGCGAGCTGGACCCGTGTCAATTGGGAGAACGTGGTCGAGCGCAATCCGCAGGTGATCGTGATCGTCGATTACGGCGAAGTTACCGCGGAGCAGAAGGAGCAATTCCTGCTCAATAACCAGGCGCTGCAATCGGTGGATGCGATCAAGAACCAGCGCTTCATCGTCATTCCGTACGTACAGGCCACGCCCGGGATCGATAACGTGCTGGCGGTCGAAACCCTGGCCAAGGGTTTCCACGGCGAATGATCGATCGTCGCTATGCCTTGTTGCTGATCGCCCTCGGTGCGCTGTTGCTGGTGTCATGCGTGGTGTCGCTGGGTTTCGGCCCGGCGCGAGTGCCGGTGGAGGTGGTGTGGCGAATATTGCTGCACAAGATTTTTGGTTTCGGTGGTCCGGACTGGACGGCCGGCCAGGAACACATCGTCTGGCTGATCCGCGTGCCGCGCATGTTGCTCGGCGCGCTGGTGGGCGCTGGTCTGGCGTTGATTGGCGCGGTGCTGCAAGCGGTGACGCGCAATCCATTGGCTGATCCGCACTTGCTCGGGGTCACCTCCGGCGCCACCCTCGGTGCAGTGATCGTGGTGTTGCATGTTGGTGAGATCGCAGGCTTGCTGACCTTGCCGATTGCGGCGTTTATCGGCGCGTTGTTGAGCATGTTGATCGTGCTGATGATCGCCAACCGTCATGGGCGGCTGGACAGTGATCGGCTGCTGTTGTGCGGCGTGGCGGTGTCGTTCGTGATGATGGCGATCGCCAATTTGCTGTTGTTTCTGGGCGACCATCGCGCCAGTTCGGCGGTGATGTTCTGGATGCTCGGCGGCCTCGGGCTGGCGCGTTGGGAATTGCTTGCGGTGCCGGCGTCCAGCGTGTTGCTGGGGCTGGTGTTGTTGCTGGGGATGGCCCGGCCGTTGAATGCGTTGATGGCCGGCGAACAGACGGCTGTGACCCTCGGGCTGAATGCTCGCACCGTGCGGTTGCGGGTGTTTTTGATTGCGTCGTTGATGACGGGGGTGTTGGTGTCGATCAGTGGCTCCATCGGCTTCGTCGGGCTGATGGTGCCGCACATTGCCCGGCGTTTGGTTGGGGCCGAGCATCGACGGTTGCTGCCGGTGTGCGTGTTGCTTGGCAGCCTCTTCCTCGTCTGGGTCGACGTCGCCGCCCGCACCCTGATCGCCCCGGAAGACCTGCCCATCGGCGTCGCCACCGCCGCCATTGGTGGCTTGTTCTTCATCGGCCTGATGCGCCGCCGCTAACCCCTTCTCTACCAGATGTACACAGCTCCTACGGTAATCCGTGTCGGACGAGAATTTGGTGTCAGACGTGAGAATGCCGCCAGGGACGCTCCGCGTTGCGCCTTTGAATGTTTAACGGATGTGTCAAAACACGGAAGTTTCCCACGGGTTTTTCAGGTTGTTCGTCGGACGCGGGCCCTCTAGTCTTGGGCTGTCGCTGAACACTCAGCGATCGGGTGTGAGAACCCGGCAACAGAGATGTATGAATCTACCGTCAGTATCACCATAATTGCCGCCAGCTATTCGCTGCCTGCAATGCTCTATGGCGGCTGTGTGCGGGCGGACTTCGGTCCGGCCGGTTCTCTGTTCCCGGTTTTCTCACCCTGCACATAGCTGCCACCACTTTCCGTGTGAGAAACGGCAAATGGTGGCCCCAGCACGGACAGAGAATTTAAATGAAGAAATTAGTCCCCGATCCACCAAATCAATACACCGAAAAACCTCGCCGCCCCAGCACCCTGTTCCTGGTTGCCCCGGATGCCGGCACCGAAAGCCTGCTGGCCCACGCTTGTGAATCGTTGGCCTCGGCGAGTGTCCTGGCCAGCGATTTCGCCAACAACCTGATCGGCCCGCAGCGCCATACAGCGATGGCGATTCAGCAGGTCATCATGCTGGCGGAGCTGGCGGTGAACCGGGCGCTAGATAACGTCGACCCGGCGTAGTCCCTGTGGGAGCGGGCTTGCTCGCGAAGACGGCAGCACATCCAACATCACTGTGACTGACACACCGCTTTCGCGAGCAAGCCCGCTCCCACATTTGATCTGCGGCGTCCGTAATGCCCTGCGCCCCAATGTGGCGCATCTTCTCGCACCAACGCGCCAGACGCGATCCTTCATGGTGCGTCGCCCACACCCCGCAACCGCTCTAATACGACATTTCCTTGCCCTTCCCCGACCGGGCACAGCCCTTGCTAAAGACCCTTCAGTCGTCCGCATCTGCCAACCATAAAAAACTTTAACGTTCATGGAGATCGCACAATGAAGCGTCGCAGTTTGATCAAGGCTTTCACACTATCGGCAAGCATTGCCGCGATGGGCATGGCCTGGACGGTCCAGGCCGCCGAGACCATCAAGGTCGGTATTCTGCATTCGTTGTCCGGGACCATGGCGATCTCCGAAACATCCCTCAAAGACATGGCGTTGATGACCATCGACGAAATCAACGCCAAGGGCGGCGTCAACGGCAAGATGCTTGAACCGGTGGTGGTTGACCCAGCATCGAACTGGCCGTTGTTCGCCGAGAAGGGCCGGCAGTTGCTGACTCAGGACAAGGTGGCAGTAGTGTTCGGTTGCTGGACGTCGGTGTCGCGTAAGTCGGTATTGCCGGTGTTCGAAGAGCTCAACGGTCTGCTGTTCTACCCAGTGCAATACGAAGGCGAAGAGATGTCGCCGAACGTGTTCTACACCGGCGCCGCGCCTAACCAGCAGGCGATTCCGGCGGTGGAATACCTGATGAGTGAAGAAGGCGGCAGCGCCAAGCGTTACTTCCTGCTCGGCACCGACTACGTTTACCCGCGCACCACCAACAAGATTCTGCGCTCGTTCCTGCACTCCAAAGGTGTGGCGGACAAGGACATCGAAGAGGTCTACACCCCGTTCGGTCATAGCGACTATCAAACCATCGTCGCCAACATCAAAAAATTCTCTGCCGGTGGCAAGACCGCCGTCATCTCCACCGTCAATGGCGACTCCAACGTGCCGTTCTATAAAGAGCTGGCCAACCAGGGCCTGAAAGCCACCGACGTTCCGGTTGTGGCGTTCTCCGTGGGCGAAGAAGAACTGCGCGGCATCGACACCAAACCGCTGGTGGGCAACCTCGCGGCGTGGAACTACTTCGAGTCGGTCGAGAACCCGCAGAACAAGAAATTCGTCGCCGACTGGAAAGCCTACGCCAAGAAACACAACCTGCCGGGCGCTGACAAAGCGGTGACCAACGACCCGATGGAGGCCACCTATGTCGGTATCCATATGTGGGCGCAAGCGGCGGAAAAAGCCAAGTCCACCGACGTCAACAAAGTCCGCGAAGCCCTGGCCGGCCAGACCTTTGCCGCGCCGTCCGGTTACACCCTGACCATGGACAAGACCAACCACCACCTGCACAAACCGGTGATGATCGGCGAGATTCAGGCCGACGGTCAGTTCAACGTGGTGTGGCAGACCGAAGGGCCGATCCGCGCCCAGCCGTGGAGCCCGTTCATTCAGGGTAACGACAAGAAGCCGGACTATGCGGTGAAGAGTAACTGATTCACCCCGCTTAGCCTGATCGTTCCCACGCTCTGCGTGGGAATGCCTCAACGGACGCTCTGCGTCCGCTTTGGGACGCGGAGCGTCCCGGGCTGCATTCCCACGCGGAGCGTGGGAACGATCAATACAGGACACTCGTTATGCCCACTGCCCTTTACCGCTTGATCCTCGCCGTCGCGCTGTTATTGCCGATGGCCACCCACGCCGGCGACGCCGAAGACTTCGTCGCGGCCAATCCCGTGCAACAAGCAAAACTCTTGGAAACCTGGGCCGCGCAGCCCGATCCGGCCCGTATCGAACTGATCAACGCCCTGCAACAAGGCGAATTGACGGTCGATGGCCAACCAAAAACCCTGCGCCTGAACAATCGCCTGCGCGGTCTGATCGATACCGCGCTGGCCAGCCACCAGTTGCTCGCCGCCGACGCCAAAATCCGCTTGGCCGCCGCGCAGCAATTGCAGAAAAGCGCCAAGCCGGCACAGTTGAAATTCCTCGACCAGCAACTGGCTGGCGAAAAAGACGAAACCGTCCACGCCGCCCTGAGCCTGGCGCTGGCCAACCTGCAACTGGTCGACACCGACCCGGCCGTGCGCCTCGCCGCTGTGCGTCTGCTCGGTGAAACCGGCGACCCGCTGGCCCGCACCCGCCTCGAAGGGTTGCTTGAACCCGGCGTCGAAGCCGATGCCAATGTGCGCACCGCCGCCGAAACCAGCCTGGCCCAGGTCAAACGCAAACTGCTGATCGGCGAGATGCTCGGGCAGGCGTTCAGTGGTATGTCCCTCGGTTCGATCCTGCTACTCGCGGCGTTGGGACTGGCGATCACCTTCGGCCTGCTCGGCGTGATCAACATGGCTCACGGCGAGATGCTGATGCTCGGCGCCTACTCGACTTACGTGGTGCAGCTGATGTTCCAGCGCTTCGCCCCGCAAGCCATTGAGTTCTACCCGCTGATTGCTTTGCCGGTAGCGTTTTTCGTCACCGCCGGGATTGGTATGGCGCTGGAGCGCACGGTGATTCGTCACCTCTACGGCCGCCCATTGGAAACCCTGCTGGCGACGTGGGGCATCAGCCTGATGCTGATTCAGTTGGTGCGCCTGGTGTTCGGCGCGCAGAACGTTGAAGTGGCCAACCCGGCGTGGTTGTCGGGCGGGATTCAGGTGTTGCCGAATCTGGTGCTGCCGTACAACCGCATCGTGATCATCGCGTTCGCCTTGTTTGTGGTGGTGCTGACCTGGCTGCTGCTGAACAAGACGCGGCTGGGCCTCAACGTGCGCGCCGTCACCCAGAACCGCAACATGGCAGCCTGCTGCGGCGTACCGACCGGGCGCGTCGACATGCTCGCTTTCGGCCTCGGCTCGGGCATCGCCGGCCTCGGCGGTGTGGCGTTGAGCCAGATCGGCAACGTCGGCCCGGACCTCGGTCAGAGTTACATCATCGACTCATTCCTGGTGGTGGTGCTCGGCGGGGTCGGTCAATTGGCCGGTAGCGTATTGGCCGCCTTCGGCTTAGGGATAGCCAACAAGATTCTCGAACCGCAGATCGGTGCGGTGCTGGGCAAAATCCTGATCCTCGCGCTGATCATTCTGTTCATCCAGAAACGTCCGCAAGGCCTCTTCGCACTGAAAGGACGGGTGATCGACTGATGAATCAGCCTCTGCTGCTCACGGCCACACAAAAGGCCGGCCCCAAGGTCACGATTGCTGTCGGTGCGGTAATCCTCGCTCTGCTGCTGGCGTTGCCATTGCTGTCGTTGTTACCGGAGGACAGCACCTTTCATGTCTCGGCTTATACGCTAACTCTGGTGGGCAAAATCCTGTGCTACGCCATCGTCGCCCTGGCCCTCGATCTGGTCTGGGGTTACGCCGGCCTCTTGTCGCTGGGTCACGGTCTGTTCTTCGCCCTCGGCGGTTACGCCATGGGCATGTACCTGATGCGCCAGGCCTCGGGCGATGGCTTGCCGGCGTTCATGACGTTCCTGTCGTGGACCGAATTGCCGTGGTACTGGAGCGGCACCAGCAGCTTCCTCTGGGCCATGTGTCTGGTGGTGTTGGCGCCGGGCCTGCTGGCGCTGGTGTTCGGTTTCTTCGCCTTCCGCTCGCGGATCAAAGGCGTGTATTTCTCGATCATGACCCAGGCCCTGACCTTCGCCGGGATGCTGCTGTTTTTCCGCAACGAAACCGGGTTTGGCGGCAACAACGGCTTTACCAACTTCCGCACCATTCTCGGGTTTGGCATCACTGAACCGGGGACGCGTGCGGTGTTGTTTTTTGCCACGGTGTTGTTGCTGGTGGCGAGTTTGTTCATCGGTTGGCGTCTGGCGCAAAGCAAGTTCGGCCGGGTGCTGACCGCGTTGCGGGATGCGGAAAACCGCTTGATGTTTTGTGGCTACGATCCACGTGGTTTCAAGCTGTTTGTCTGGGTGTTGAGCGCGGTGTTGTGTGGTTTGGCCGGCGCGCTGTATGTGCCGCAAGTCGGGATTATCAACCCGAGTGAAATGTCGCCGACCAACTCCATCGAAGCGGCCGTTTGGGTGGCGCTGGGTGGTCGCGGCACGCTGATCGGTCCGCTGCTCGGCGCTGGTGTAGTCAACGGGATGAAGAGCTGGTTCACCGTGGCGTTTCCCGAGTACTGGCTGTTTTTCCTCGGCGCGCTGTTCATTGTCGTGACGTTGTACCTGCCCAAAGGCGTGATCGGGTTGCTGAAAAAGAGGGGTGAACAATGAGAATCACTGCGACGGCTGAATTCATGCTCGAACCGGCATTTTTCCCCGTAGAGCCCAACAGGGACGCGGGCAGCAGCCGCGATGCCATCGGTCTCGGCCAACGCGTCGGCCCGGGCCTGAATACCCGCCACGGCACCATCCTGACCCTGGAAGACATCAGCGTCAGCTTCGATGGTTTCAAGGCGCTGAACGCTCTGAACCTGTACATCGGTGTCGGCGAATTGCGCTGCATCATCGGCCCCAACGGCGCGGGCAAGACCACGCTGATGGACGTGATTACCGGCAAGACCCGGCCCTCTCACGGCAAAGCCTGGTTCGGTGAAACCCTCGACCTGACGCAGATGAGTGAAGTGCAGATTGCCCAGGCTGGTATCGGTCGCAAATTCCAGAAGCCGACGGTGTTCGAGGCCTTGAGCGTGTTCGAAAACCTGGAGTTGGCGCAGAAGACCGACAAGTCGGTATGGGCCAGCCTGCGGGCTCGTCTCAGTGGCGAGCAGAAAGATCGCATCAGCGAAGTGCTGGAAACCATCCGCCTGACTGCCTCGGTCAATCGCCCGGCGGGTTTGTTATCCCACGGTCAGAAGCAGTTTCTGGAAATCGGCATGTTGCTGATGCAAGACCCGCAACTGCTGCTGCTCGACGAGCCGGTGGCGGGCATGACCGACGCCGAAACCGAATTCACCGCCGAGCTGTTCAAGAGCCTGGCGGGCAAGCATTCGCTGATGGTGGTGGAACACGACATGGGCTTCGTCGGCTCGATTGCCGACCACGTCACCGTGTTGCACCAAGGCAGCGTGCTGGCCGAAGGGTCGCTGGAGCAGGTGCAGGACAATGAGCGGGTGATCGAGGTTTACCTCGGTCGCTGAGAGCTGTGGAGATGATCGTTCCCACGCTCTGCGTGGGAATGCCGCCGGGGACGCTCCGCGTCTCGCTGACAATGCAGGGCTCAAGTCCTGCGCACGGGTGACGCGGAGCGTCACGGGATGCATTCCCACGCAGAGCGTGGGAACGATCACTGGGGGAGGAATTCGAACATGCTGCAAGTCGACAAGCTGCACCAGTACTACGGCGGTAGCCACATCCTGCGGGGCCTGACGTTTGAGGTGAAGGTCGGCGAAGTCACCTGCCTGCTCGGGCGCAATGGCGTGGGCAAAACCACCCTGCTCAAATGCCTGATGGGTTTGCTGCCGGCCAAAGAAGGCGCGGTGAACTGGGAAGGCAAACCGATCACCACGTTCAAGCCGCACCAACGGGTACATGCCGGCATCGCCTACGTGCCCCAAGGCCGGGAAATCTTCGGCCGGTTGACCGTGGAAGAAAACCTGCTGATGGGCCTGTCGCGCTTTCCCGGCTCCGAAGCCAAGGAAGTCCCGGCGTTCATCTATGAGCTGTTCCCGGTGCTGCTGCAAATGAAGCAACGGCGTGGCGGTGACTTGTCTGGTGGTCAGCAACAGCAACTGGCGATCGGCAGAGCACTGGCCAGTCGTCCACGGCTGCTGATCCTCGACGAACCCACCGAAGGCATCCAGCCGTCGGTGATCAAGGAAATCGGCGCGGTGATCAAGCAGCTCGCGGCTCGCGGTGATATGGCGATTCTGCTGGTGGAACAGTTCTACGATTTCGCCGCCGAACTGGCCGATCAGTACCTGGTCATGTCCCGGGGCGAGATCGTGCAGCAAGGTCGCGGCGAAAACATGGAAGCCGAGGGTGTCCGTGGACTGGTTACGATCTAACCTGCAGCTTCCTGGCGATTAATTGAAATTATGAATTTACCTGCCCCTATCACGCTGTTCACCCCCAGCTGGCATGCCGAGCTGGAATTGGGCTACGCCCGTTTCGGCGACAGCACGCGCCCGGTGCAGCGTCGCCACAAAGGCCCGCTGCGGGTGCAGAAGCATCTGTACGCCGAAGGCCCCGAGGTGTGCCAGCACATCATCGTCCATCCGCCGGGCGGGATTGCCGGGGGTGATCGGCTGGACATCTCGGCCAGCGTCGGCACGCATGCCTGGGCGCAAATCACCAGCCCCGGTGCCGCCAAGTGGTATCGCGCGGCCGGGCCGGCTTATCAGAAACTCGACCTGCGCGTGGCCGCCGGTGCTACGTTGGAGTGGCTGCCGCAAGAGACGATTATCTTCAGCGACGCTCAGGCGGAACTCAGCACCCGCATCGACCTTGAGGGCGATGCGCGGTTGTTCTACTGGGATGTGGTGGCGCTGGGACGCCCGGCCAGTGGCGAGCGTTTCGATCTCGGACATTTTCAGGCGCATCTGGATATACGCCGCGATGGCCAGTTGCTCTGGCACGAACGCCAGCGCATTGTCGGCAATGATGGTTTGCTGGATTCGCCGATAGGGCTGGACGGCCAACCGGTGTTTGCGACGTTGCTGGTGACGGGTGAAGTCGATAGCGAATTGCTGCTGAAGTGCCGCTCGTTGCCCAATGACGTGCGCGGGGATCTGACGCAGTTGCCGGGGCTGTTGGTCGCCCGATGCCTAGCCAGTGAAGCGCTGTTGGCACGTGGCTGGCTGATTGATTTGTGGCGGTTGTTGCGCCCGGTGTTGCTGGGGCGAGAAGCTGTCCAGCCAAGAATATGGGCCACCTGAATGATGCTTTTATGTGGGAGCGAGCCTGCTCGCGATGGCGATCGCACAGTCAACATCTTCGCTGGATGTGATGACCTCATCGCGAGCAGGCTCGCTCCCACAGGTAACTCGTTCACAAATCCGAATACCTTTTTATCTGCCCAGATGGATTCCAAACGATGGACCTGACCCCACGCGAAAAAGACAAGCTGCTGATCTTCACCGCCGGCCTCGTGGCTGAGCGGCGTTTGGCTCGCGGCGTGAAGCTCAATTACCCGGAGGCCATGGCCTATATTTCCGCAGCCCTGCTCGAAGGCGCGCGTGATGGCCAGACCGTGGCCGAGCTGATGCATTTCGGCACCACCCTGCTCAGCCGCGAACAAGTGATGGAAGGCATCCCGGAAATGATCCCGGAGATCCAGGTCGAAGCGACGTTTCCCGACGGCACCAAACTGGTCACCGTTCACCAACCGATCGCCTGAGGCCGCGCCATGACTTACCACATCCGCGATGCGCTGCTCGCCGACCTGCCAGCGATCCGCGACATCTACAACGACGCCGTACTCAATACCACGGCGATCTGGAACGAACAGGCCGTGGACCTCGGTAACCGCCAAGCCTGGTTCAGCGCCCGGCAAGACCAGGGCTATCCGGTGCTGGTTATCGTCGACGGCGACAACAGCGTAGTCGGCTACGCTTCATTCGGTGACTGGCGCCCGTTCGATGGGTTCCGCCACACGGTCGAGCACTCGGTGTACGTGCGCAACGACCAGCGGGGCAATGGCCTCGGGCCGCAACTGATGGAAGTGCTGATCGAACGCGCCAAAGGCTGCAACAAACACGTGATGGTCGCCGCCATCGAAAGCGGTAACGGCGCCTCGATTCGGCTGCACGACCGGGCCGGTTTTGTCGTCACCGGCCAAATGCCGCAGGTGGGCACCAAGTTCGGCCGCTGGCTGGACCTGACCTTCATGCAACTGATCCTCGACCCGGGTGCAATGCCACCCGGTCCCCACAAGGAGTGATACCCATGAACGCCGCCCAACTGCGCCGCGTCAATGTTGAAAGCTTTGCGCACTATCGTCAGGGTTTGATTGATTTGCTGCTCGACGCCGTCGGCTATGGCGCCAGCGTCGGGTTCATGGCGGATCTGGACGCCACCCAGGCCCGAGCCTATTTCGATGAAGTCCAGGAGAACCTGAACAAAGGCAACGTGCTGCTGTGGGTGGTGGTCAAGGACGAACAGGTGCAGGCCAGCGTGCAGCTGACGTTGTGCCAGAAAGCCAATGGGCTGAATCGCGCCGAAGTGCAGAAACTGTTGGTGCGTGAACATGCCCGTCGTCGCGGCCTGGGCCAACAGATGATGCATGCCGTTGAGCTCGCGGCCCGCCAGCACAAGCGCGGCATGCTCTACCTCGACACCGAAGCCGGCTCCCCCGCCGAAGACTTCTACAAGGCTTTGGGTTACACCCGCGCCGGCGAAATCCCCGACTACGCCTGCGACCCGAACGGCCGCTACAAACCGACCGCCCTCTATTACAAGATTCTCCAAGGAGCCCATTGATGATTCCCGGTGAATACCAGATCCAGCCCGGCGACATCGAACTCAACGTCGGCCGCCGCACCCTCAGCCTGAAGGTGGCCAACAGCGGCGACCGGCCGATCCAGGTCGGCTCGCATTATCACTTCTTCGAAACCAACGACGCCCTGACCTTCGACCGCGCCGCCAGCCGCGGCATGCGCCTGAATATCCCCGCCGGCACCGCCGTGCGCTTCGAGCCGGGGCAGAGCCGCGAGGTCGAGTTGGTAGACCTGGCCGGGCATCGCCGGGTGTTCGGGTTTGCCGGCAGGATCATGGGTGATCTCGACTGACTGATCGTTCCCACGGTCCCCGTGGGAATGCATCCCGTGACGCTCCGCGTCACATAACGGCGGACGCAGAGCGTCCATGGCGGCATTCCCACGCAGAGCGTGGGAACGATCAATTTGTGCAAGGAATACCAATGAAGATTTCCCGTCAGGCCTACGCCGACATGTTCGGCCCCACTGTCGGTGACAAGGTCCGTCTGGCCGACACCGAGCTGTGGATCGAAGTGGAACAGGACTTCACCACCTACGGCGAAGAAGTGAAATTCGGCGGCGGCAAAGTCATTCGCGACGGCCAGGGCCAGAGCCAGTTATTGGCCGCAGAGGTCGTTGACACCCTGATCACCAACGCCCTGATCATCGACCACTGGGGCATCGTCAAGGCGGACGTCGGCCTCAAGGACGGGCGCATCGCCGCCATCGGCAAGGCCGGCAACCCGGACATCCAGCCGAACGTCACCATCGCGGTCGGCGCCAGCACCGAAGTCATTGCCGGTGAAGGCATGATCCTCACCGCCGGCGGCATCGACACGCATATCCACTTCATCTGCCCGCAGCAGATCGAAGAAGCATTGATGAGCGGCGTCACCACCATGATCGGCGGCGGCACTGGCCCGGCCACCGGCACCAATGCCACTACGTGTACCTCCGGGCCGTGGCATCTGGCGCGCATGCTTCAGGCCGCCGATGCCTTCCCGATGAACATCGGCTTCACCGGCAAGGGCAACGCCAGCCTGCCGGAACCGCTGATCGAACAGGTCAAGGCCGGCGCCATCGGCCTCAAGCTGCACGAAGACTGGGGCACCACCCCGGCGAGCATCGACAACTGCCTGAACGTGGCCGACCAGTACGACGTTCAAGTGGCGATCCACACCGACACCCTCAACGAGTCGGGCTTCGTCGAAACCACCCTCGCCGCCTTCAAGGGCCGCACCATCCATACCTACCACACCGAAGGTGCCGGCGGCGGCCATGCCCCGGACATCATCAAGGCCTGCGGTTTTGCCAACGTATTGCCGAGCTCGACCAACCCGACCCGGCCGTTCACCCGCAACACCATCGACGAACACCTCGACATGCTGATGGTCTGTCATCACCTGGACCCGAGCATTGCCGAAGACGTGGCCTTCGCCGAGAGCCGCATTCGCCGCGAAACCATCGCCGCCGAAGACATCCTTCACGACCTCGGCGCCTTCTCGATGATCAGCTCCGACAGCCAGGCCATGGGCCGGGTCGGTGAAGTCATCACGCGCACCTGGCAGACCGCCGACAAAATGAAAAAGCAGCGCGGCCCGCTGCCCGGTGATGGCGAAGGCAACGACAACTTCCGCGCCAAACGCTACATCGCCAAATACACCATCAACCCGGCGATCACCCACGGCATCAGCCATGAAGTGGGCTCGGTGGAAGTGGGTAAATGGGCGGATCTGGTGCTCTGGCGTCCGGCGTTTTTCGGAGTCAAACCGACGCTGATCCTCAAGGGCGGAGCCATTGCGGCCAGCCTGATGGGTGACGCCAACGCTTCGATCCCGACGCCGCAGCCGGTGCACTACCGCCCGATGTTCGCCAGCTACGGTGGCTCGCTGCACGCCACCAGCCTGACGTTTATCAGCCAGGCGGCGCAGGAGGCCGGTTTGCCCGAAGCGTTGGGCCTGAAAAAGAAAATCGCGGTGGTCAAAGGTTGCCGTGACGTGCAGAAAACCGATCTGATTCACAACGATTACCTGCCAAACATCGATGTCGATCCGCAGACCTATCAGGTCAAGGCCGATGGGGTGTTGCTGTGGTGTGAACCGGCAGAAACCCTTCCGATGGCTCAGCGCTACTTCCTGTTTTGAGTCGCTGGATACGTCACAAGCAAAGGCCTCGAACATCTGGGTCGAGGCCTTTGGTTTTGCCCGCATTGCTAACGGTGTGCAACCCCAAGCAGCGCTAAGCGGGCCCGATCCATCGCTTGCCGGGTCAGTATTCTCAACCGTTGCCTGATTTGCTGATCGATGTCCTCCAGCGCCTGGGTGTAGTCATCGTCACTCATGAGCTGACCCTCGGCGAAGTCGTTTTCGTCGTTGCCCAACTCGCGACACAACTGGTTGACCTGCACATCCAGGGCAGACTTCGCCTTCGGGACAACCGCCTCGGCCCGACGTAGCAACGCGTCCTGTAACTCGGTGATGGCGTCAATCCGTCGTTTCAAGCCATTCAGTTCATCAGGGTACGAAGTCTCCAGCCAGGTTTTCCAGACAGGTTGCTCAAGCAGCCGATCCGGCAGCAGATCACCTTCCTCCAGCGCCACGATCCGCTCGAACGCCGCGTCGATCATCTGCCGGGTCACCCCGGCGATCTTGCGGAACTGCATGCCCCGGGCCTGCCATGGCAGAGACAGACGCTCGGCCAGGTCGGTCATGTAGGCCAAGTGGACTTCCACTTCATCGATCGTGCCGGTGACATTGCCATGTTCGTCAACCCGTCGGAACTGCTCGCCTGCCGCCACCCGCGTGGCGACTCGGTGACGGGCGATGGCGCCGATCTCATCGAGGCGAGACTTGCCCAGCGCCAGTTCCAGCAATTGTGGTTCGATCAGGTCCAGACGCCCCAGGGCATAGGCCTCATGGATCAACACCTGCACCCCCATGGCGTTGAACAGTTGCGTCCCACCGTCCACGCATTCGGTGGGCGCAGCGGCTTCGGCGAACAACCTGACCCGCAGTTCGCTGTTCTGTGCCATGGCCTCGAGCATCCGCCAGACCTTGGCGGTCAAGTCCACCCGATAGGCGCCGCCGGCCGTGAAGTCGGCGGACTGGGTGAGCCTGCGGATTTCATTGAAGAACGGTAGCGAGTCGAATTCATCCTCAACGTCGTACCAGACTTTCTGCCCGGCCAGCCATTGCGACTCCGTCAGCCCCTGGGACCACTCCAAACTGTCCAGCGTGCCTCGGGGCGGATATAGACGCTCGGGGTCCAGGCCGACCGACTCGATGTATAACCTGAGGGTGTTCAGATTGTCCGGCGAGATCCAGCGCGGCTCTTGACTGATCAATGTGCGCGCCAACAATTCGGCGCGAAATGAGCCGGGAGCGACATCCGGTACCCGAGTGATCGGGTTATAGCGCAAATCCAGATGAATATTGTGGGGGCGCGGCTGGGAAAACAGACCTACGGGCCAACTGTCCAGGCCCGTCTCGCTTAGCAACAGTGTCTGCAGGCCTGGCATCCGACTGACGTCAGGGCTGAGCTTCAACGGGTTGCCGCTTAAGTCTAAAGACCTCAGGCGGGTCAACCTCTTCAGACGTGCGACTGCCAGCACATCCAGTTCGATGCGGTTGTCACTGAGGTACAGATCGGTGAGATGGCTCATGTCACTGACCGCCTGCGGAAGGGTGGTCAGCCGATTGCCTTGCAGGTTGAGCTGCCTGACCCGATGGAACGCCTCCAAAAAAGGCTCAGCCTGCGCAGTGAGCTCGCCATTGCTCAGGCTCAGCATGGTGACATGGTCAAAGTTGGCTTCCAGCTTCGGCAGGGTCGCCAGGTGGCGACCCATCATTGGAATGTTGTCCAGCAGCAATGCCTGGGGCAGAACCACACCCGCTGCCTCGGGTCCCGGTGGCCCGGCTCGGCGCCAGCATTGCCTGATCGCTTTATAGAGCAGGTTTCGCGACCGCCCCTCCGCCAGGCCCGCCGAGCTGAATCGAAACGAGGCGGTAGGCGATTTCAGCCAGCGTTGCAGCTCCCGGTTCAACTGATTGAACTCAACCTCCAGCGCTGTAAGCCGCTCATGCGCCGAGCCGCCATTTTGAGTGAACCCCGCCAGCAAGGTCTCGACCTGCTCTTGTGTGAACCCCGGATATAGCGAACAGGCTCGACGACGCAAGCCCAAACCGTGCGGTGCCTGCTGCGCGTAACGTTGCATACCGCCACGAAGACGCATGATGGACGGATCATAAAAAGGCTTGAGAACAGGGTTTTCCAGCAATACAGGCTCAAATCGGTCGCGCGCCAGCGGATGTGCCTGGATCCTGTTTTCCAGCCGTTGCGCCTCATGGATATCAAAGCCCAGGGTCGTGCGCTGGGTATCGGGTAACGCGTGCAGCACCGCGGCATACAGTGTGTCGTCACCATGCAGGTGCTGATCGAGCGCATCCCGTGCCTGGTATTGGCCGTCTTCCCCGAGAATCAACAGCTTGCGCATCGGTGCGTCCACCGGGCCGATACTGTCGAACAACCGGCCTTGAGCCGAGTATTCGCGAATTTCCAGCCGCAGATCACTCGGCCAGCCTGGCAGGGTCTCAAGCGAGTGCAAGGCCAGCCGGGTCGTGTCGGTGCTGTACAGTTCTTTGAGGTATAGCCCTTCATAAGCGCGAGCCAAGCGTATTTGCTGCTCCGCGTGTCGGGCCTGTTGCGCCAGGTTCAGGGGCGTGCGTTGTTTCTCGTTCAAATGTTGCAAGTCCGCGGGATCGGCATGACGCAACAGATCCTCGGCCATGCTGATCGACAGATCCGGATAGTCGCTTTTGAGCCGTCGCACCAACAGATTGTCCGAGCGTTCGCGACGCGAATACAGGTAATCGAAAAGTCGTTTTTGCGATTGTCGTGCCTGCCCGCCAAGCAGCTCTCGGGTGGCCTTGATACGCGCCTGGCGGTCACCGCCCAGCCATTCGCCAAGGAGTTCACGAAGCTCATGCTCATCAAGGAACTCGACAACCCGCTCAGGTAACATTCCGGCGACAAGCTCTTGTCGGCTCATGCGCAATGTATGCACCGGTAACGCACTGGCAAAACCCTCCTTGATCGACGAGCCTGACAGATTCGCTGCGTCGAAAACCTCGATGGCCTTGCCCTCGGGCCAGCCCCGCACCTCAGTCATGAACCGCGGTACAAGCTCAGCCCATTCGTCATCGATCCGATTGCCGAGAATTCGTCCTGCGCAATCCTCGGCATCGGCATACACGTTAAAGCGCTTAAGCGTGTCGCGTAATGAGGCGGGCGGCGTTTCGTGCTCCACGTGGAGCCAGCGCAGCCTATCCTCATGCACGCCGCTGACGACCGATATGTGTTCCAGGGTTTCATCGGAGAACCTATCCACTGAAGCCCCCAGACGCCGGAGCAACCGGCTCTTGTCCCATTCAAGCGGTTGATCGAGTTCGGTCTTCCAGCTGCCGGCGCCGTTGTGCTCCAGCAGCGGCTGATAAGCATCGGGCCGGCTCGGATGCTGGAGGCGATGCTGCCCGGTCTCCGGATCCTGCATCAGCGCATAGCATTTGTCGTCGAGCCGCAGCAGGTCCTGTTCTTGATACCGCAACAGGCCCTCTTCGCTGACCGGTGCATCCACCGGCAAGACCATCGCTTGTTCATAGGGTTTCAGGTCCGGGTTCCACAACCGCTCCTTGCCGGCCACCTCCACCGGTTTGAGATCTTCGACAAATGGCGAGATGTTGATCGGGGCCAGCCTGCCGCTGGGCAAAACGTGCCCGGCGCCCATGAGCGCCAACTGCGCAAAGTTGATCAACACGCCGTTGATGTACGCCGAGGCCTGCGCCTTATCACCCTTACTCCAGTCTTCGATGCCCTCGGCCAGTTCCGCGAGCATCTGCGCGACCATGATTCCCAGCATCGCTTCGCCAAGACCGGGCACCAGCATCGCGGTGAAATTGAAGAGGTTCCAGCCAACCGACAGATAGCTGGTCAAGCGTTTGAAGCGGGCGGTGGCGTCTTCGTCGTCGGTCGGCACGGCGATGCATCGCGCATCGGCAATGGCCTTGTCGCGGCGTTCGAGAAACAGTGTCTGCCACAACTCACCGGTAATGAGATTGGTGAACGGTTCTGCGTTGGGATTCTCGATCGCCGTTTCGCGCCACCACGGGCCCATGTCGAGAGGTTCGCGCTGCTGCCAGGTAAAGGTCGTGAGGCGTTCGTTGACCCGGGCAAAAAAGTGCCCTTTATCTTTGTGTGCCACAAATCGGCTGAAAAAGGTCTGGTACCCGGTGTTTCGCAACTGACCGAGCAGGGTTGTCATGAACGCGGCCAGCGATGGGTATTCCTTCAACGGCTGTTGCGGATCCTCTGGCACATAAGCGATCAGCGGACCGGATAAACGGCTCTGCCGGTAAATATCTTCTCTGCGCAACAGTTCATCGTCCACACCCTGCGCACCATTGGCAAAGAACGCCTGCAACAGTTTGTATTGCTCGTATTCTCGCCCTGGCAATACTGGAATGCGCTGCGACCAGTCCAGCCAGAACTTCAAGGTGACGGGGGTCAGGGCGTCGATGGCGCGTTTGATCTGCGACGGTTCGCTGACCGCGCTGAACAACACGATGCCGGTCAACCTGAAACCCATCAGCGATAAACGATGAGCGTGCAACGGGCGGTCGTACAAGGTGACACCCGCACGGCTTTCACAGACATCGCACAGTTTGGCGTAGGCATGATCGCTGATATCGCCCTTCAACCGGGCAACCAGCGCCGCCACCTGAAAGGCTGCCTTCTCGCTGGCGACTGAATCTTGCTGCAGGGTTCGCTGCGCCATGGGTGTTGCGGGCAACAGGATGGATTTGATGTGTTGCTGGTATTGCTCACCAATATTCAGACTTCGGCATAACGACGCAAACCTTGGCAACGTGATCTGCGGGACCCGCGCAAAAACGCCACGGGCATCCTTGCGATAGATACCCGAGCTGCTGCGCCATGCATCTTCCTCGGTTTCTGACGTTTCGAAATTATGTAAGGCCGCCTCCAACAAGGTAGATGAGCGGACGCGACTGGCGCCGGTATCGATGCCGAAGATAATCTTGCTCGGCACTTCAAGTTGCACGACCCAATCATCAACGTTTTCGACCACATTAAAGTTTTCTTTTAATAACGAACCGAGCAGAGGCTCGGCGAATGCCTTTATCTCCTGTTGCAAATCAGCCAGCGTCTTGTCCAGCACGGCCTGCAGGCGCCAGCGCCGTTCAATCAATGCTTTAAGCTGTTGGCGGTCAATGGCTCGCGCCTCGCCATACCAATCGGGAGTCTGTGGATCCAGTTCCGTCAGGGCTTTCAACCTTGGCGCCGATGCACGCCTGATCGAGTCCGGGATAACACCGAGTACGCGACTGTAATGCTTGCCGTTGTTTTCGATTTGAGATGCTTCAGATTCCAGCGAATTGCTTCCATGCAAATCAGCCACTGTTCAATCACCTTGCTGTCAGGTCGGGAATCAACAGCTTTATTCACCCTCGGCCAAAACAAAAGACCAAATATCGGGTAAGGCCCCCCTTGAAAAGGCACTGGACCCTTCGAAAATCATGTGGCCGAAAATACACAGATACCACCACGCAGCCGCGGGCCTATGCCAACCGGTGAGCGGTCTTCTTTTCGCAGTCAAAAGCGCTACTATGCGACTCGCTGTCTCGCACTCAGGTAACCGCCATGCGCCTTTCCGAATTCATCGTGTTACACGTTGACCGCATCGTCGATGAATGGGAGCAATTCGCCAAAACCATCACCCCTGCCGCCGAATCCATGGACCGCACCGCACTGCGCGACCATTCAAGGTCGATCCTGCTGGCGGCTGCGCGGGACATGACCAAGCCCCAGAGCGCCAGCGAACAGCTGGCCAAAGCCCGTGGCGAAGGCCCGGAAAAGACCCCGAGCCTGGACGAAGCCGGCGCCAGCCATGGAGAGCTGCGGCATACCGTGGGGTTTGACCTGGTACAGATGACCAGCGAGTTCCGTCATCTGCGCGCCTGCGTGATCCGCTTGTGGGTCAACAGCCTGGACTCCCCCGACATCGCCTATTTCCAGGACATGATCCGTTTCAACGAGGCCATCGACGAAGCCCTGGCCGAATCTACGGCGGCCTATGCCGAGCAGGTCAATCACTCCCGGGACATTTTTCTGGCAATTCTTGGCCATGACCTGCGCGCACCGCTGCAAGCGGTGAGCATGTCCACCGAAATCCTGATGCGTAAAACCAACCTTGAGGGCGACGCATTGACCTGCGCACTCCACATCAAGCGTGGCACCCGCCACATGGCGGTGATGATTGGCGATTTGCTGGAGCTGGTCCGCAGTCGCCTGGGCAAGAGCCTGCCGATCGAACCGGCGCCCATGGATCTGGCCGATACGGCGCGTGAAGCGATTGCCCAGGCCTGCGCTGCTCATCCGCAATGCGATCCGACATTGAGCGTCGAAGGCGATACCCAAGGTGTGTGGGATGGCCGAAAGCTCAATCAGATGCTGCAGAACCTGATTGGCAATGCCTTGCAACACGGCTCGAGCAACAACGCGGTCAAGCTGACCCTCAGGGGCGAAGCGGACAGCGTTCGGCTCACCGTGCACAACGACGGTGCGCCGATTCCACCCGAGGCGCTCCCCACTATTTTCGATCCGCTGGTACGCAGTGCCAACGAAGCGCTCAACGGGCCGACCACCAGCCTTGGTCTGGGACTGTTCATCGTCAAGGAAGTGGTCAAGGCCCATCAAGGGACGATCGACGTCAGCTCCAATGAGGCCGATGGCACGATGTTTACCGTGGTGTTGCCCAGGAAGGTCTGACGGCGGTAGACCGCGTTATCATTCTTCGCGAGCAAGCCCGCTCCCACATTTGATTTGTGTACGCCGCAAATCCCCTGTGGGAGCGGGCTTGCTCGCGAAGGCGACCTGACAGACAACACAAAAACACCAGAACGATTACTCGACCAGCAACCGCCCCAACCGCTGCTTGAGCATGCGGTTCTCGGCCCGCAGTTGCTGGACTTCTTCCAGCAGATCCAGCGCCAGGGCGACACCTTCCCATTCCAGCTCCAGGTCGCGCCGCAGCTTGGCAGCGCGCTTGGCCAGCACCAGCTCATAATCGGTGAAACGCCAATCCTTGGGCTGTGCTCCCTGAGGTTCGAGGATGCCGTGTTCGACGATCTCGATCACATGCACGTCCGACAGTTCGGTCGCCTCGCAGAATTCTGCCAGGTCCAATAGAACGATCACGGGGTCGCTCATGATTGGCTACTCCTTATCTCAAAATCAAAAGTTCTCTCGCGGATTGAAAGCGGCTTTTTTCGCCAGCTCCTCCCACAATTCTTTGACGTCATGGTCGAGTTTTTTCGGCATCACTGCCTTGAGCTGCACGAACAGGTAGCCACGGTGGCCGGCCTTGTGCAGCAGGCCGTGGCCCTTGGCGCGCATGCGCTGGCCATTCTGGCTACCGGCCGGAACCTTGAGGTTGATCTTGCCGGTCAGGGTCGGCACCGCGACTTCGGTCCCCAGCGCCAGCTCCCACGGAGCCAGCGGCAAGGTGATGATCAGGTTCTCGCCTTCGACGTCGAATTTGGGGTGCGGCGCAAAACGGATGGTCAGGTACAAGTCGCCATTGGCTCCGCCACCGATGCCCGGAGCGCCTTGGCCCTTGAGGCGGATGCGCTCACCGTCGGTCACGCCAGCGGGGATCTTCACGTTCAGGCTTTTACTGGTGTTGCTGACATGCTGGCCGGCAGCGTTGTAATGCGGCACCTGGAAGCTGACTTTCTTCGATTCGGTCGAGAGGGTTTCTTCCAGAAAAACCGGTAATTCCATTTCCACGTCTTGCCCTCGACGTCCGGCGCTATGGCCCGACCGTCCACCACCACCGAAACCCGGACCACGGTTGCCGAAGATCGAACTGAAAAAGTCTGAGAAATCGCCCGTGTCCTGACCACCACCCCCGAAACCACCGCGGCTCTGCCAACCCGGTGGGCCCTGAAAGGGCTGACCGTGGTGGCCGTATTTGCGCAAGTCGTCGTATTCGGCGCGCTTGTCGGCGCTTTTCAGCGCTTCATAGGCTTCCGAAGCGTCCTTGAATTTGGCCTCGGCGTCCTTTTCCTTGCTGACGTCGGGGTGGTATTTGCGCGCCAGCTTTCGATAGGCGGCCTTGATCGCCTTATCGTCCGCGGTCGGCTCCACACCGAGAATCTTGTAATAGTCTTTGAAGTCCATCGAGGGAATCACCATCCATTATCGAAATCGCGCAGCCAGGCACAGCATGCTCTTGTTTGCAGCGTTTGGATTGACCGATCTCAAGGTTGTGACCGGGCAGCGCATCAGAAGTTTATCGGCAGCAGGGCGCGGTTCTTGCAGTCGCCCCAGGGGTTGCCAAGTCTATGCAGGGAAGTTTGGGGGTGATTGGGCATCTTTCAAGCGCTGAGCGCTGCGATTTAACGGATAGTCGGCCTACGAATCTTCGCCGCACTGACATACACTGCGCGGCCGTTTTTTAACCGGAACTTGAAAGACATGAAAAACGCATCTCCAGCCCGTGCCTGTGGTATCGACTTCGGCACATCCAACTCCACCGTCGGCTGGCTGCGCCCCGGCATGGAAACGCTGATCGCGCTGGAGGACGACAAGATCACCCTGCCCTCGGTGGTCTTCTTCAATATGGAAGAACGCCGCCCGGTGTACGGCCGGCTGGCGCTGCACGAGTACCTGGAAGGCTATGAAGGCCGGCTGATGCGCTCGCTCAAGAGCCTGCTGGGTTCCAAACTGATCAAGCACGACACCAGCGTCCTCGGCACGGCGATGCCGTTCAAGGACCTGCTCGGCCTGTTCATCGGCCAGTTGAAGAAGCGTGCCGAAGCCGCTGCCGGTCGGGAATTCGAGGAAGTGGTGCTGGGCCGGCCAGTGTTTTTCGTCGATGACGATGAAATGGCCGACCAGGAAGCAGAAAACACCCTGGTGGATGTAGCCCGCGCCATCGGCTTCAAGGACGTCTCGTTCCAGTACGAACCGATTGCGGCGGCGTTCGACTATGAGTCGACCATCGAAAAAGAAGAGCTTGTCCTGATTGTGGACATCGGCGGTGGTACCTCGGACTTCTCGCTGGTGCGCCTGTCGCCTGAGCGCCGCAACCACGACAACCGTCACGACGACATTCTCGCCACCGGTGGTGTGCACATCGGCGGGACCGATTTCGACAAGCAGCTGAGCCTGCAAGGCCTGATGCCGTTGTTCGGCTACGGCAGCCGGATGAAGAGCGGCGCCTATATGCCGACCAGCCACCACATGAACCTGGCGACCTGGCACACCATCAACTCGGTGTATTCGCAGAAGTCGACCCTGGCCCTGGGCAGCATGCGTTACGACATCGAGGATACCGGCGGCATCGATCGCCTGTTCAAGCTGATCGACCAGCGCGCCGGCCACTGGCTGGCCATGGAAGTGGAAGAAACCAAGATTCAATTGACCCACGCCGACAGCCGCCATGTGCCACTGGATCGGATCGAGCCGGGTTTGAGCGTGGAACTGAGCCGGGCACTGTTCGAATCGGCCATCGACAATCTGCTGGAGCGGGTGCGCAACAGCGTGACCCAATTGCTGGCAGACGCCAATGTGCGGGTCGATCAGGTGGATACCGTGTTCTTCACCGGCGGTTCAAGCGGGATTCCGGCGCTGCGCAACAGCGTCTCGGCGATGTTGCCGAATGCGCGGCATGTGGAAGGGAACATCTTCGGCAGCATCGGCAGCGGGTTGGCAATCGAGGCGGCCAAGCGTTACGGCCCGATGGATTGACCTGAAAGACCGCTGCGCCTGCTTCGCGAGCAAGCCCGCTCCCACATTCGACCGCATTCCATCTGGAGGAACTCGGTCGAATGTGGGAGCGGGCTTGCTCGCGAAGGCGTCAGATCAGGCAATGCATTCGACCTGATCAAACCATCCCCACCTGCTTCAACTCACTCTTCAGATACGCGTAATAAATCGGCCCCGCCACCACCCCCGGCAGGCCGAACGCGGCTTCGAACACCAGCATTGCCAGCAGCAACTCCCACGACTTGGCACTGATCTGCCCGCCGACGATGCGCGCGTTGAGGAAGTATTCGAGCTTGTGGATAACAATCAGGTAACCCAGCGCCGCCACCGCCACCCAGATCGACAGCGACAAGCCGACGATGGTGATCAAGGTGTTCGACATCAGATTGCCGATCACCGGCAGCAGGCCGAGCAGGAAGGTCAGCACGATCAGGGTTTTGGTCAGCGGCAGCTTGATCCCGAACATCGGCAGGACCACCGCGAGAAAAATCCCGGTGAAGAAGGTATTGAGCAGGGAAATCTTGATCTGGGCGAAAACGATGTTGCGAAACGCCTGGACCAACAGGTGCAAACGGTCGAACAGCGCCGCGGCCAAGGGTTTGCGCTTGGTCACATCCGGCGCTCGCTGCAAGGCGATGATCGCCCCCAGCACCATGCCGATCAGCAGCGTCACGAACATGTGTGCCGCGTCCTTGCCCACCAGTTGCAAGTCGCTGAGGTGCTTGCTCATCCACTGACCGATGGCCACGCGAAACTCAGCGGCACTGGCCGGTAGATAAGCGTCGATGAACGGCGGCAACTGTCCGCGCGCGCGGTCGACCACGACCATGAATTTGTCGAGAGAAGCACCAGGGTTTTCTGCCTCGTGCAGCAGAAAACTGATCGCACCGGCAAAGATCAGCGCCAGCACGCTCACCACCAATGTCCCCAGCAACGCCACCGCCAGCCAGCGCGCACGGCGGCCTTCGATCAGCCGCTGCAATTGCGGCGTGAGCATGTTGACCAGTTCAAACACCAACAACCCGGCCAGCAGGCTGGGCAGTAATCGCAGAGGGAGCACCAGCAGCAAACCACCAAAAATGATGACCCAGCTGATAAGCAACAAGACCTGACGCTGAGAAAACGCTGACATACAGCCTCAAAACGAACGACGTAAAAGGATTGGCAGTCTGCCAGCGTTCCGGGGCGAGCACTAGGGATTGTGTCGGTCGACCTTACCGGCCCCTTCGCGAGCAAGCCCGCTCCCACACTGGATCTCCTGTGAACACACCTTCTGTGCACGCCTGAGAATAAATGTGGGAGCGGGCTTGCTCGCGAAGGGGCCAGCACAACCGCCACAAAGCCTCCCGAGCTGACCGCGCTGCTTATTTTTTCTTCAGGCAATCGCTCATGAAGGTTTTGCGTGCATCACCCGTGAGGGCCTGGGCGGTCGCCGTGGCGTTGCAGGTTTTCATCTTTTCTTGTTGAGGGGTCATGGGCTTGGCGGCATCGGCGGCAGGCGCGGCTTTGAGGCAAGTGCTCATGAAGGCTTTGCGCTCGTCGCCCTTGAGGCTTTTGGCGGTAGCCTCGGCATTGCAGGTGGTCATTTTGTTCTGTTGGGCAGTGGCGGCGAAACCCTGGGAGCAGAGCAGCAAACCGACCATCAACAACGGGGCACGCAACATCTTCATGGAGTGTTCTCCTTGTTGCCGCACCGATGGATGCGGCCTCGTTTCGGAGTGTAGACAAAGCCTGTTACACGTTCACCTGCTATCGAGGTGGCTGCGTCGATATTGCTCAGGCGTGCACCCGGCCTGACGCTGAAACATCGCGATAAATGCCGAGCCGGTGCTGTACCCCATGTCGAAGGCGATTTCCTGAATGCTGCGCTGGCTATCGAGCGCTTCAATCGCCGCCAGAAACCGCAACCGTTGCCGCCACTCACCGAAACTCATGCCCAACTCCCGAACAAACTGCCGGGCCAACGTGCGTTCGCTGACGTGAATTTGCGCGGCCCAGTGCGCCAATGGCCGGTTATCCCCAGGCTCGGTCTGCAAGGCTTCGAGGATTGCGAGCAGCCCGGTGCTGCTGGCGTAGGGCAAGTAACACTCATGCATCGGCGCCTGTTGCAGTTGGTCCACCAGCACTTGAGCCAGTCGCTTGTCTGCATCGTGCTCGGGAATTTTCACATCGCGGGCGGCGAAGTCTTTCAGGATCGCCTTGAGAATGTCGCTGATCGCCAGGGTGCAGGCCTGCTGCGGCAGATCGCGGCACAGCGCCGGCGCAAGGCAGACCGCGCGATAGTTGATCGGCTGATTGCTATAGAAACTGTGCTCGGTCCCGGGCGGCACCCACACCGCGTATTGCGGCGGCGACATGAAGCGGCGGCTGCCGATTTCCATGTGCAAGACCCCATTGGCCGAATACTCGAGGGTGCCCCAAGGGTGATGGTGGGCCGAGGCGTATTCATGGGTGTTGAAGTCGGCATAACGGAAATAGACCGGGGCCGGCAGCTCGCTGAAATCCAGCAGGTCGATGTGTTTGCTGTTCATGCTGTCCGGAATCAGAGGCAGATTGTCTGGATCGAAGTATAGGCATTGATTCAGACAAGCGGATAATCACCCTTCATTAACGTTCTGGTTTTTCCCGATGCAATACGCTTATCCCCTGCTGGCCATTTTCATTTGGGCCGGCAACACCGTGATCAACAAACTCGCGGTCGGCGCGATCTTTCCCGCCGAAATCGGTTTCTACCGCTGGCTACTGGCCGCAATGCTGTTCACGCCTTTCATGCTTAAACCGGTGATCGCCCACTGGCCGTTGATCCGCCCGAATCTGGGCAGGATTTTCATCCTCGGCGTACTCGGTATGGCGGTTTATCAAAGCCTGGCTTACTTCGCTGCGACGCTGACTTCGGCCACCAACATGGGGATCATTTTGTCGCTGATGCCGTTGATGTCGCTGGCCATGGCGATTGTCAGCCTCGGCCAACGCCTGACCGCCGGTGCACTGGCCGGCTCGGTGTTGTCGTTTGCGGGTGTTTTGGTGGTGGTGTCGTCCGGCAGCCTTGGCGCGTTGCTGGAACACGGGGTGAACCTGGGTGACGCGATGATGCTGATCGCCACGCTGGCGTATGCGATTTACAGCACCCTGCTGAAAAAATGGCAGCTGCGTTTGCCGCCGCTAGTGTTGTTGTATTTACAGGTGTTGGTCGCTGTGGTGGTGCTGTTTCCGCTGTTCCTCGCCTCACCGAAAGTCGGCCCGACCCTGCAGAACATCCCACTGGTGCTCTACGCCTGCCTGCTGGCCTCGATGCTTGCGCCATTGGCGTGGATGCAGGCCGTGGTGCGCCTGGGGCCGAGCCGGACCACGCTGTTTTTCAATCTGCTGCCGTTGATTACGGCGCTGATTGCGGCGGTGGTGCTGCATGAGCAGTTGGCGCTGTATCACCTGGCGGGAGGGGTGTTGACGTTGGGTGGGGTGATTTTGTCGGAGCGCTGGACGACAGTGTTGGGCCGTAAAATCCGCGTTGCCTGATCTAGCGCCATCGCGAGCAGGCTCGCTCCCACAGTTGATCTCTGGTGTTCACAAATTATGTGCTCACAGCATATCCAGTGTGGGAGCGAGCCTGCTCGCGATGACCGATAACGCGGTTTGACTGCTAAACCCCGGCTGCCTTCAACCGCGCCGCATGCTCGACAAACAACCGCACCGGCTCTGCACCCTTGCCCACCAACCCGAGCGATTGGTTGACGATATCGAAGTGATCCATCGGGTATTCATCACCGATCACCGTCCCCAAATGCGAGCTGTAACGCCCGACCATCCCGTCACAATGCCCCGCCTCACGCACGAAGGTCCTGGCAAACAACCGGCAACTGCGATTGGTCCCGTCGAACAGGTTGCACCCGCGATCGGTCTTGCCCGGTTGTAAAGTCCCGGACCAGGAGTAATAACGCACGCCATTGACCACTTCCGGGCCGTGCCCGCCCCAGGTTTCAGGCAGGCCCTGTGGATAACGCTGATTGAACAGCGCCACGCCCGCGGTGGTCAGGGATTGATGCGAAGCCGGGATATCCACCGGCAGTCTCGGCCCGCGATAGCCGGTTTCCAGCAGGCACATCAGCGCGCTGATCAACCACAGTAAAAAGCTCAGGAGCCGGCCCTTGACGCTGTCAGCCGGATAATGGGTGTGCAGATGGTCCGCCAGTTCCGAGCCGTGATTCGGCCCGGCCACCGAAGTCACCGAAGCCACCTGGTCCGGGCGTTTTGCCGCAGCGTAACGGGCGGTCAGCGAGCCCTGGCTGTGGCCGATCAGGTTGACTTTCTCGGCCCCGGTTTCACGCAAAATCTCCTCGATCCGTGCCAATAATTGTTCGCCGCGCACCTCAGTGGAGTTGAGCGGCGAGACCTGCACCGCGATGACGGTCGCCCCATCCCGGCGCAGCGCCGAAATGATTCCGTACCAATAGGGATAGAGCAACAAGCGGATAAACCCGAGCATCCCCGGGACCAATACCAACGGGTAACGCGTGGCGGAACCTTGCGACATGGATGAACATCCTTGTGATCGGTGAGATGAAGCAAGGCTGGATGCAAGGCGTCAGCCAAGCATCGTCACCCAAGATGACAACTCAACGACCAGTCTATGACATCGCTTACTTCAACCCCACCACGCCCGCCACGATCAGCCCGACCGACACCAGCTTGAGCGCGGTCAGGCTTTCGCCCAGCAGCGCAAAGCCTAGAAACACCGTGCCCAGTGAACCGATGGCGGTCCAGATCGGGTAGGCGATGCTCACCGGCAATTCGCGCATGGCCAGCGTCAGAAAGTAAATCCCGCCCACCGCTGCCACCACCGTAATCACCGAGGGCCAGAGCCGGGTGAAGCCTTCGGCGTACTTCATGCCCATGGCGAAGGTGACTTCGAACCCGGCGGCGACCAGCAAAAACAACCAGGCCATCTAGAACGCCCTGGCCAGCGCCAGCAAACGCTGCTCGGCCTCGGCCACGGACACCTGGAAGGTGCGTTCGGCGGACTCTTCGCCCTCGGCGGCAACAACGGTGACATCGGTGATGCCAATGAACCCCAACGCGGTGCGCAAAAACGGGTCTGCATGGTTCATCGCTTCAAGTTCACCGCCGGGGCCGAAGCCGAACCCGCCGCGACTGGTGACGATCAACGCCTTTTTGCCCTGCACCAGCGGTTCGTACTGCGCGATGCCGTTGTCCAGGGTGTGATTGAACGTCAGCCCGAGCCGCACGATCTGATCGACCCAGGCCTTGAGCCCGCTGGGCACGCTGAAGTTGTACATCGGGGTGGAAATCACCAACAGATCATGGCCGAGCAACTCCCCCACCAATTCATCGCTCAGTGCCAGGTCGGCCTGCATCGACAGCGGTCGTGCGTCAGGCTCCGGGTGAAAAGCGGCCGCCACAAACGCTTCGTTGACGGCCGGAATCAACGCCCGACCGACTTCACGGCGGGTCAATTGCGACTGTGGGTTGCGGACCTGCCAGGCCGAAAGAAACACCTCGGCCAGACGCCGGGAATGAGAACGTTCGCCACGGGGGCTGGCGTGAATGGCAAGAATTCTGCTCATCTGAATCTCCTTGAAGGGCTAAACTGAAACGGCTTGTGGTTGCAGCTTGAAGCGCGCGACCGTCTATCTTCAAATGAACAAAAATCAGTCTGGATGAATCCATTTCACCCATGGAGTTTTAAGATGTTTGCCTCGTTGCCGCTGACCGCCCTGCGCGCCTTCGAATCCGCCTCGCGCCTGTTGAGTTTCAAGGCCGCCGCCGAAGAGCTCTCCGTGACGCCAACGGCGGTTTCCCATCAGATCCGCTCCCTGGAAAACTGGCTTGGCGTGCCGTTGTTCGAACGACTGCCACGGCAGGTGCGCCTCACCGAGTGCGGCGAACGGCTGTTCCGCAGCCTGCACGGCGCCCTGCTGGAAGTGGCGCAAAGCGTCGATACTTTGCGCCCGCAACGCAGCGGCACAAACCTGACTATTTCCACCACAGCCGCGTTCGCCGCCCTCTGGCTGGTGCCAAGGCTGAGCCGGTTTTACGCCCGCCATCCAAACATCAGCCTGCGCCTGGACACTCATTGCGAAGTGATCGATTTGCATCAGGACGCCAGCGTCGATCTGGTGGTGCGTTACAGCCTCGACGATTACCCGAACCTGTATGGTTTGTGCCTGTTCGACGAATCCTTCGGGGTCTATGGCTCGCCTGAACAAGTGGCCCTGGCGCCCAGTCGGGTACCGACCCTCATCAGCGTGCGCTGGCACAACTCCAAGCTGTACGCCCATGGCTGGGAGGCCTGGTGCGCGCAATCCGGCGAAACCTGGCTGGCCGCGCAACCGACGGTTCGTGAGTACGACGAAGAACATTACGCCTTGCAAGCCGCCATCGGCGGGCAAGGTCTGGTGCTGGCGAGCAACATTCTGGTGTCGGAAAGTGTGGCCAGCGGTTTGCTGCTGCCTTATCGAGGGAATATTCAGGTCGACGGTGCCGGATACAGCGCACTGTGCGTACCGGGCCGCGAACGGCATCCGCCGGTGCGGGCGTTTTTTGCGTGGTTGCAGGAGGAGGCCAGGTTGTCTGGTCTATTGCCAAGATCGCAGCCTGAGGCAGCGCCTACCAGAGCGCTTTCGCGAGCAAGCCCGCTCCCACATTAGACCGCGTTGCCTGTCTGAACGCGGTCTAATGTGGGAGCGGGCTTGCTCGCGAAGGCGTCATCGCAGACACCCAATTACTTGGTGGGCTTGACCGTCACCGGCGCCTTCCCGGCCTTCATCTGCTCCAGCAACGGCGCACACTGATTCGGCTCACCACCGCTGGGCGCTATCAGCGCCAGCAAGCCCGCCGCCGGCGCGGCAATCACACCCAGCGCAACCATCCCGGCCCCGCGCAGCATTAACGGCACCGGTTTCACGCCCGCATCCGGCTTGATGAACTTGCCTCGCACATACAGCGGCGAACGCAGCGAAATCAAACGCCAGCCCTTGGATTCCGGGGAGATAGTCAGGTCCAGTTGCTCGGTCGCCATGTTCGCTGTGCCGTCGACATAGACGATTGCATTCTCGGTATCGAAGACGAACAGCCGCGTGGTCGCCAGACCGGCCTTGATCTCGAAATCGGCCGCCGCGCAGTTGATCTTCACTTCCTTGTCGCCAAAAATCTTGCCCACTACATAGTTGCCGACGTTGAGCCCCGCCAACTCCATCAACTCACGACTGATCGCGCCGTCATTGATCAGCATCTTCAAATTACCGTCGGCAGTGCCCAGCAGTTTGGCTACCGAGTTGCCCCGACCGACAAGATCGGCGTCGCCATTAAGCTCACCGAAACTGGTTTTCATCCGCTCCAGGGTGGGGAACAGCTGCTTGAGCTTGAACTTGCGCGCGGTCAGTTTGGCCCGGCCTTCCAAAGGCTCGGTGCGCCCGTCCAGACGAATCTGCGCATCCAGATTGCCGCCAGCCACGCCGAAACGCAGGGGCTCGAGGCTGAGCACACCATCGGTCAGCACCACATGGGTGTAGAGATCATTGAACGGCAGTCTTGCGCTGTGGACGATGCGTTTGCCGGTGAATTCCACATCAGCGTCCATTTCGCGCCAACGTTCAGTCCTGAACTCCTCGACCGGTAGCAGCTTGTCCGCCGGCTGCTTGCTTTCGCCGCCGCGGGCCTCTTGCCTGGCGTTGGAATCGGCACCGATCAATGGGGCCAGGTCGGTAAACAGCAGTTGATTGGACTCCAGCGCCCCGCTGAGTTTGGGCCTCGGCTGGCTCGCCACGTAGGTCAGGTTGCCATGGATGTCACTCTCGCCGATCTTGCCGTTGAACGCCTCATAGCGGTACACCGCCCCGCCCGGCTCATGCAGCTTGGCAATCAAGTGCCCGTCGGTGGCGTAAGGCGGAGTATCCGGCAGGGTCACGCCGATCAGTGGATAGAGATTACCCAGGCTGGCACCGGCCAGTTTCAGGCGCAGATCCAGGGCACCGAGGTGCAATGGATCGGTGAGCGTACCGGCCAGCTCGACGCTGGTGTCGGCGACCTTCATTTGCGCCTGAAGCGGAAACGGCCTGGAGGCGTCCTGTAAAGCCAGCAAACCGCCGGTCTTGCCCTCGCCCGCGAGATTCTGACCGTGGTATTGGCCTTTGACCTTCAATGCGAAGGCGTAATCCTGTGGCGAACCACCCTTTTCAACCGCTTTTTTTGCTGCCTTGTCTCCGACTATGTCGCTGAATGGAATCGGCTTGCCCAACGGATCGATAAGCAGATCAAGCTGAGTTTTCAGCTTCTGGTCGTCGAGCGTGACGTGGCCCTTGTCGAAGCCGATGGCCCCGATGTCCAGCACCCAGTTCGAAGGCTCGGCGTTTGGGTCTTTGGGGTCGAACTTGAACGTCCAGTTGGCGCGACCGTCGGGCAGACGTTGCAGATTCGCATTGGGTTCGCTCAGGTCGATACGCGGGATCACCACCCGCTGCACCAACAAGGCCAGCGGCGAAATGCGCAGCTCAACGCGTTTGAGGGTGGCCATCTGCGGTTGTTTCGACCAGTCCGGATTGCCCAGGGTCAGGTCCTCAGCCACCACATGCGGCCACGGCACCCAGGCCCGCCAACCGCCCTCGTCAGTCTGACGCTGCCAGATCACCGCAAGATTGCCATTGATGGCGAACGGACGATGCAGTTCTTCGGACACTTTGGCGTTCAGGGGCGGCTTGATCCGGTTCCAATCGAAGAACGCAATGATCAATACCAGGACGGCCAGCAGGACAACGAGGCTGGCAAAGGTCCAGGCGAGAATTTTACGAGTGCGCGTCATTGCACAGGGCTCCTGAATACGACTGAGCGTCCCGACAGCGACGCACTGATGAAACGTTAGGCCAGAACCGGCCTGCCATGAAATCTAGGACTGGGAAATGGCGCGCAGGTTTAACCGAATAGGCACTTAACACTCAAATAATCGGCCGGGGACATCCTGCCCCCTCATCCGGCGTTACCGCACCCGCACTTTTGCGAAGCGAGAGTGGGTCGAAAACACCCACCTCAGTGCAAAAAAGCTCGCCGGAAACAACCGTTCTAGAGCGCTGCGGCCGAACAATCAATTCTGTTGATTATTACCATTGCGTTTATGAACTTTTGTATCGACTTATCGAGAGTAGCATTGCCCTCGTACCCACTTTATCGCCCTCCCAAGGAGCAACCCATCATGAAACGCGAATTACTGCTTAGCCTGACCCTCTCGATGTTAGCCAGCACCGCTTTTGCTTTGCCGGCCGCTGATCAGGCCACTCCACAAGTCAAAGACAGCCACTCGGTGTTCAGCCAGACCGTTGCCGCTGATGGTTCCGACCGCACACCACAAGGTCAGACCCTGGCCGAAGGCGGTAATGATCGCCTGAAAGAAAAAGGCCTGATCACTCAAGATGGCTCGGATCGTACTCCACAAGGTCAAACGCTGGCCGCTGACGGTTCTGACCGCACTCCACAAGGCCAGACCCTTGCTGAAGGTGGCTCCGATCGCACGCCACAAGGCCAAACTCTTGCTGAAGGTGGTTCCGATCGCACTCCACAGGGTCAAACCCTTGCTGAAGGTGGTGGTGACCGTGCGATCGAACGCAACAGCGCTGTGAGCTAAGCCCATGGCGGCCCCGAAAAAAAGCCCAATCCCCGGATTGGGCTTTTGACTTTATAGAAGCTGCATTTCCCCGCGTGATCTCCCGATAGTCGTTCGACGCCAGCGAAGCCGATTTGCTAGAGTGCGCCGCTGTCCTGTCCAGAAAACACCCTTGCGATGCTGCCCCGCGCCGAACAGAAACAACAGACCCGCAACGCCCTGATGGACGCTGCCCGCCACTTGATGGAAAGCGGCCGAGGATTCGGCAGCCTGAGCCTGCGCGAAGTGACCAGAACCGCCGGGATCGTACCCACCGGTTTCTACCGGCATTTCGCCGACATGGATGAACTGGGCCTGGTGCTGGTGAGCGAAGTCGGTCAGACCTTTCGTGAAACTATTCGCCTGGTGCGCCATAACGAATTCGTCATGGGCGGCATCATCGATGCCTCGGTGCGGATCTTTCTCGATGTGGTCACCGCCAATCGCTCGCAGTTCCTGTTTCTTGCCCGCGAGCAGTACGGCGGCTCGCTGCCAGTGCGCCAGGCCATTGGCCGCTTGCGCGAAGACATCAGCTCGGACCTGGCGGCGGACTTGTCGCTGATGCCGAAACTGCAGCATCTGGACCTCGCAGGCTTGAGCGTCATGGCTGATCTGATCGTCAAAAGCGTGTTCGCCACCCTGCCGGACATCATCGATCCACCGGCGCAGGCGTTGCCGGAGCATCTGACGCCCCAGGCGAAAATCACTCAGCAGCTGCGGTTTATCTTTATTGGCCTCAAGCACTGGCAGGGATTGGGCAGCACCGAGTAATCCCTGTGGGAGCGGGCTTGCTCGCGAAAGCGTCGGTACATCCAGCATCCATGTGACTGGAAGACTGCCTTCGCGAGCAAGCCCGCTCCCACATGGACCCTCTACTTCGCTGCAATTTGGTGCGCTCAACAATAATTCGCACCAAGTTAATCCAGCTTCCCGCCCTCCCACTCCGCCCCGACAGGCATTTCCTACGTTTCCCCCGATTGGCAAGCCCCTTGCTCTATCCCTGAGCATTGTCCATTGCTGGAAGCCTTCCGATGCTGGTGATTCATCGCAGAATCGACCCTCAACCCGTCTGGGCCGCCGAGTTGCACCTGAACTTCGAAGCCCGGAGCAAAAGCCGTTTGCGCTGTTTCAGTGCCGAGGATGAAGACGTCGGGTTGTTTTTGGAGCGCGGTCAGCCGCCCCTGTATGACGGCGAATGCCTGCAAGCCGAAGACGGGCGCGTGGTTCGCGTCTGTGCTCGCCCCGAACAACTGCTGCACGTCACCTGCGCCAACGCTTTCGAACTGACCCGCGCCGCCTATCACTTGGGCAATCGCCATGTAGCCCTGCAAGTCGGCGATGGCTGGCTGCGCCTGCTCGACGATTACGTGCTCAAGGCCATGCTCGAGCAACTGGGCGCCAATGCCGAGAACATTGAAGCGCCATTCCAGCCGGAACATGGCGCCTACGGCGGCGGCCATCACCATTCGCGGCACGGTGACGAGGATTTCAACTACCCGCCCAAACTGCACCAGTTCGGCGTGCGCTTATGAACCCGGCCTGGGCGCTGCTGCGTCTGGCCAGCCCGCAGCTGCCGATCGGCGGCTACAGCTATTCCCAGGGTTTGGAGATGGCTGTGGATAACGGCCGAGTGGACAATCCCGACAGCGCGCGGCGCTGGATCAGCGATCAGTTGCTGCTGAACCTGGCGCGTTTCGAAGCGCCGCTACTGCTCGCCCATTGCACCGCTGCGGCCGAAGAAAACTGGGCCGAACTGCTGCAACACTGCGAAGAACATCGCGCCAGCCGGGAAACCCGTGAGCTGCATCAGGAAAGCCGGCAGATGGGCTATTCGCTGAAGCAACTGCTCAACGGTTTACCGGAACTGGATGCGCCGGCCCGGGCCTTTCTCGACCAATGCCCTGAACCACACCTGGCCCTTGGCTGGGCGCTGGCGGCCCGCGCCTGGCAGATCAGCCCGCAAGATGCGCTGGCCGCCTGGCTCTGGAGCTGGCTGGAAAACCAATTGGCGGTGCTGATGAAAACCCTGCCCCTGGGCCAGCAAGCCGCGCAGCGCCTGACCAGTGAACTGCTGCCGCTGCTGCAACAGGCGCAGCAAGACGCCACCCGAATCAACCCCGAACACTCTGGCAGCGCCGCTTTCGGCCTGTCCCTGGCGTGCATGGCCCATGAGCGCCAGTACAGCCGTCTGTTCCGTTCCTAGGGCCTGTTATTTTGGGCCTTTTATTTTGGAGAACCACATGAACACACAACCTCTGCGCGTCGGCATCGGCGGCCCGGTCGGTTCCGGCAAAACCGCCCTGACCCTGGCCCTGTGCCTGGCCCTGCGCGACCGCTACAACCTGGCCGTCGTGACCAACGACATCTACACCCGCGAAGACGCCGACTTCCTGGTGCGCAACGAAGCCCTGGCGCCCGAGCGGATCATCGGTGTGGAGACCGGCGGCTGCCCGCATACCGCGATCCGCGAAGACGCCTCGATCAACCTCGAAGCCGTGGATCAACTGAACCGGCGCTTCCCGGGGCTGGACCTGATTCTGGTGGAGTCCGGCGGTGACAACCTTTCGGCGACCTTCAGCCCGGAATTGTCGGACCTGACTATCTACGTGATCGACGTTTCGGCCGGCGACAAACTGCCGCGCAAGGGCGGGCCGGGGATCTGCAAATCCGATTTGCTGGTGATCAACAAGATCGACCTGGCGCCGCTGGTAGGCGCCTCGCTAGAGATGATGGACAGCGACACCCAACGCATGCGCAACGGCAAACCGTTCGTCTTCAGCAACCAGAAAACCGGCCAGGGTCTGGAAGCAATCATCGCCTTCATCGAACGCCAGGGTTTGCTGACTGCGGCCTGATCACATTTATCAACAAGGAAGCTTATCCATGACACTGAAACGCATTCTGGGCGCCATGGCCCTGCTGCTGACCCCGGCCATCGCATTCGCGCATCCTGGGCACGGCGACAATGGCCTGATGGCCGGCATCAGCCACCCGATCGGCGGTCTCGATCATTTGTTGGCGATGGTTGCCGTAGGGTTGTGGGCCGCGCAGCAGAAAGGTTCTGCACGCTGGGCACTGCCCTGCACATTCGTGGGCACTATGCTGATCGGCGGGCTGCTGGGCTTTGAAGGGTTGAACCTGCCAGCACTGGAAAGCGGGATTGCGGCATCGGTATTGGCGTTGGGCCTGGCGGTGGCTTTGGCGGTGCGTCCGCCGTTGAGCCTGGCGGTGGCTGCGACTGCGTTGTTCGCACTGTTTCATGGCGTGGCTCATGGTCTGGAACTGCCGGAGATGTCGAGCCCTTGGGCGTATGCGGCGGGGTTTGTGGTGGCGACAGCGGCTTTGCATGCAGCGGGTTATGCGGTGGTTCGCGTCCTGCCTCAGGCCGCCGCACCACTGGTTCGGTTGGCGGGTGCGGCTTCGGCGGCGACTGGGGTGTGGTTGCTGGCGGGTTGATTTCTTTATCGTCTGTTATGGCCTCTTCGCGGGCAAGCCTCGCTCCTACAGGAGTTGTGGTCGGATTACGTACGACGAATAACCTGTAGGAGCGAGGCTTGCCCGCGAAGACGGCCTGACAGACACCGCGTCTCTCAGGCCTGCTAACATGTCGCGCAATTAACCCTGCCGTGACGACGCCAGCCAATGCCGCATGTTTCCCGCTCCGCTTCCCAGCCTGAATTGACCGCCCTGTTCGCCTCGGTGCAACAGCACTTCCAGGACGTGATCGTGCCGCTCTGGCAAGGCCCCGGCTGGAATGCCAACATGGCATTGCCTTATGAAGCGCTGGACGCCGAGCATCAGCCGTTGCCACCGCAGCGCTATCGGGCCATGGCTTGCGCGCGGCAGCTGTACCTGTTTTCCAGCCTGATCGGCCAAGTGCCTCAGGCCGAAGAACGGGCGGCGGCGCTGTTCCGCTCCTTGCAACAGCATTTCCACGATGCCGAGCATGGCGGCTGGTTCTACAGCATCGACCCGCAAGGTGAGCCGCTGGATCAGCGCAAAGACCTCTACACCCACGCCTTCATCCTGTTCGCCTGCGCCCATTATTGGGACAAGGTTCGCGAACCGCTGGTGGAGTCGGTACTCAACGCCACGCTGGAAGTGTTGGCGCAGCGCTTCGCCACAGGCGACGGCCTGTACGAAGCCAGCCTGGACCGTGATTGGTCCTCGCTCAACGCCGGGCCGCTGCAAAATCCATTGATGCATTTGGCCGAAGCCTTCCTTGCCATCCTTTCGGTGCGCGAGGACGTTGCCGTGCAGAGTGCGCTTGTCGAGTTATGCACAGCCATGCAAAAGCGCTTCATTGACCCGCAACACGCGGTGTTGATGGAAAAGCCGCTTGGGGCTGTGGATAACTGGTTCGAGCCGGGCCATCAGTTCGAATGGTATTTCCTGCTGGAGTCCTCACCCTTGCTGCGCGGCTCCAAATTGCATGCCTCGCTGGACCACGCCTTTACGCTGACTGAGCAACTGGGTGTGGATCAGCACACAGGTGCTGTGCGCGCGATGCTGGAACTGGACGACCATCCTCGTGATGCGACCCAACGCATCTGGGCCCAGGCCGAATACCTGCGCGCCCTGACCTTGCGCCCGGGCAGCGAAGCCTCTGTGCAGCGCCAATTGCAGGCGCTGCAACAGCGCTTTTTGCATGCGGGCGGCTGGTATGAGTGTCGCGATGAGCAGGGCGAAGTGAGCCGCAAGGACATGCCTTCGACTACGCCTTATCACTTGGCGACCTGCTATCGCGGGCTGGCCGAGTATTTGCGCTGACTGAGAGATTGCTTTCGCGGGCAAGCCTCAATGCCAGTCAGTTAAGCGCAATCCATGTGGGAGCGGGCTTGCTCGCGAAGGCGTCGGTTCAGCCAACATCAATGTTGAATGACACACCGCTTTCGCGAGCAAGCCCGCTCCCACAGGTTTCGCTCCTTAACTGACAGGCTTGCCCGCGAACAGCCGTTACTTGGCCTTACGCCTTACGCTCAATCGCAAACCCGCTCCAGGTCTGGCTCACCGGCATCAGCTCAAGGCTGTTGATGTTGATGTGGGCCGGTGCGTTGAGCACCCAGAAAATGGTCTCGGCGATGTCTTGCGGCTGGATCGGCTCGGCACCGGCGTAAGTGGCGTTGTAACGCTCCTGGTCACCGGCGAAACGCACCAGCGAGAACTCGCTCTCGCACAGGCCCGGCTCGATGTTGCTGACCCGCACGCCAGTCCCTTGCAGGTCGCAACGCAGGTTCAGGGAGAACTGTTTGACGAACGCCTTGCTCGCGCCATACACATGGCTGCCCGGGTACGGGTAGTTGCCGGCGATGGAACCGAGGTTGACGATGCTGGCGCCACGACCGTGAGCGATCAAACGCGGCAACAACAGGCGAGTGCTGTACATCAGGCCTTTGATATTGGTGTCGACCATGGTGTCCCAATCATCAAGATCGCACTTGGGAGCCGGGTCCACGCCCAAGGCCAGGCCGGCGTTGTTGATCAGCCCGCGCAGCTTGGCGAAGGACGGCGGCAGGTTGGCAATCGCTTGCTCCATGGCCTTGCGATCCCGTACGTCGAGCACCAGGCCATGAACCTCGGTCTGCTTCGACAACTCGGCGCACAGGGCATTGAGGCGCTCTTCACGACGACCTGTCAGCACCAGTTTCCAGCCGGCTTCGGCAAAACGACGGGCGCAGGCTTCACCAAAACCGGAAGTCGCGCCGGTAATAAACAGGGTGTTGGACATCGTGTTCTCCTTGCTTCGGCTGATCGACAGCCCTTGGAATAGAAAATCAGTTGCCAGCATGCCCGGCCTTGTCCACAGCGGCAACCATCGCAAAAACCGTACAAAAAACAATCAACACCGGCAACGCCATATGGGCTGTGGCTTGCAGCCATGTACGCGCACCTTATCCACAGGCCGGTCCACAGTTTCCGGGGGCAAGTGCAAAAGCTGAAAGCCGCTGCCTATAAGGCTTTGCGGGCAGATTATAAAGTTTTTTGCTTGACCCTCAGGTGCCTGCTGTGTAGCCCCGGGCAATTTGCACGACCGGGCGGTCAAACCGACGATGGCTCCAAGCCAGTAACTACGGCCCTCAGCCGACTCTTTCCAGAGTTTAACCACAGACTTATCCACAGGCTTGTCCACCTCGTTTCATACCGTTTTTGCTTCTAACAAAAAGGTTGACAAAGCCGGCTCGAGGTCCAGCAAAAACACCTGATCAAAAAACAATCACATCGCTGCAAGCCACGGATTCAAAGGCTTGCAGCCAGCTACTCCCACGTTATTCACAGCCAGCTCCACAGCAAACGGGGACAAGTCAAAACCGTGATAAAACAGCAATTTGCAGCGGCTTTATGTCGCGCTTTGAGAGGTCGTGAATATTGTTTTCCACAATTTCCCTTTACCTCAAAGCACCATCCTGTGTAGGAGCTGCCGAAGGCTGCGATCTTTTCCACAAACACCTCAAAGCAAGATCAAAAGATCGCAGCCTTCGGTGATTTGCGGGCATAAAAAAACGCCCTGACGTTGAGTGTGTCAGGGCGTTTTTTGGGCTCTTCGGTCTAGTGGCCGCCAAGGTAGGCGTTACGCACCTCATCGTTCACCAGCAGCTCCTTGCCGGTGCCGCTGAGGCGGATCTCGCCGTTGACCATCACGTACGCCCGGTCCGACAACTTGAGGGCGTGGTTGGCGTTCTGCTCCACCAGGAAGATGGTCATGCCGGTGCTGGCCAGTTCCCGCAGGGTCGCGAAGATCTGTTTCACCACGATCGGCGCCAGCCCCAGGCTCGGCTCATCGAGCAGCAACAGCTTTGGCCGGCTCATGAGCGCCCGGGCGATGGCGAGCATTTGTTGCTCGCCGCCGGACATGGTCATGGCGCGTTGGGTACGCCGCTCTTCGAGCCGTGGAAACAACTCGAACATGCGCTGCATGTCTTCCTTGGCGTACTTGTCACCAATTGGAATGGTACCCATCAACAGGTTTTCCTCGACGGTCATGTCAGGGAATACCCGCCGGCCTTCCGGCGATTGAGCGATACCGTTGGACGCGATGTAGTGGGACGACTTATGGGTGATATCCACACCCTGATAGACGATTTGCCCGTCAGCCGCCCGCGGCTGGCCGAAGATAGACATCAGCAGGGTCGATTTGCCGGCGCCGTTGGAGCCGATCAGGCTGACGGTTTCACCTTCATTGATGTGCAACGAGACTTTCTTCAGGGCCTGAATCGGCCCGTAGAACACATCCAGATCCTTGAGTTCGAGGATGGGTTTACTCATACCACTTCCTCTTCTTCGGCGCCCAGATAGGCAGCAATCACTTTCGGATCGTGTCGAATCGCTTCAGGCCCTCCCTCGGCAATGACAACGCCGTGGTCCAGTACAACGATGTGGTCGGAAATACTCATTACCATGCCCATGTCGTGTTCGATCAGCACCACGGTCAGATCGTGCTCGTCGCGCAGCAGCCGGATCATCGCGCTCAGCGCTTCGGTTTCCTGAGGGTTGAGGCCGGCGGCCGGTTCGTCGAGACAGATGATCTGCGGCCGGGTACACATGGCCCGGGCGATCTCCAGACGGCGTTGCTGACCGTAGGACAGCTCACCGGCCAGGCGGTTGGCGCAGTCCACCAGATCCACCACTTCCAGCCAGTAGAACGCATGGTCCAGCGCATCGCTTTCGGCCTTGCGGTATCCCTTGGTGTTGAGGATGCCGGCCAGCATGCCGCGGTTGACCCACATATGCTGGGCCACCAGCAGGTTTTCCAGCACCGACATTTCCCTGAACAGGCGAATGTTCTGGAAAGTCCGCGCCAGACCGGCACGGTTGATCAGGTGCGTACCACCAAACATCTTGTAGCGGAGTCGGTTGATAAAGCTTTTGGGTGAAACGAAATCGACGGCCTTGAACGGTTCCCCGAGCATTTTGATGACGTCGGTTTTCACACCGCGGGTGTTGAGTTCGATATGCCCGCCGGACGCTTTGTAAAACCCGGTCAAGCAGTTGAACACGGTGGTCTTGCCGGCGCCGTTGGGGCCGATCAGGGCGAAGATCGAGTTGCGCTTGACCTTCAGGCTGACATCGCTCAGAGCCTTGATGCCGCCAAAGTGCATCATCAGTTTGTCTACCGAGAGTACGACTTCGCTCATGGCGCTACTCCTTTACGCGGGGTCACACCGGTACGGCTGATCCGAATCAGGCCGCGCGGTCGCCAGATCATCATCAACACCATCAGGATGCCGAACAGCAGCACGCGATATTCCGCGAAGCCACGCAGCAGTTCCGGGGCGACAGTCAGCACGAACGCCGCAATCACCACGCCGATGGTCGAGCCCATGCCACCGAGCACCACGATGGCGAGGATCAGTGCCGACTCGAAGAAGGTGAACGAGGTCGGGTTGACGAACCCCTGATAGGTGGCGAAGAACACACCGGCCAGACCGGCAGTCGATGCGCCGATAGTGAACGCCGACAGCTTGACCAGTACATGGTTCAGGCCCATGGAACGGCAGGCGATTTCGTCTTCACGCAAGGCTTCCCACGCCCGGCCGACCGGCATCCGGGTCAAGCGGTGCTTGATATGCAGCACGGCCAGTACCACCAGGAACAACACCGCGTAGATGAAGTAATACTTCACGTCCGGGTTATAGGCGATGCCGAAAAACTCATGGAACGGCACCCCACCCTCTTTCGCCCTTTTGCCGAACTCAAGGCCAAAGAACGTTGGCAACGGAGCCGCCATACCGTTCGGGCCGCCGGTCAGGGACAGCCAGTTATTGAGGATCAACCGGATGATTTCGCCGAACCCCAGCGTCACGATCGCCAGATAGTCACCGTGCAGGCGCAGTACTGGAAAACCCAGGATGCAACCGGCTAACCCGGCAGTGATTGCCGCCAGCGGCAGCACCGTCCAGAAACCCAGCCCCAGGTATTGATAACCGAGCGCCAGGCCGTAGGCACCAATGGCGTAGAACGCCACATAACCGAGGTCGAGCAGGCCGGCCAGGCCGACCACGATGTTCAGCCCCAGCCCCAACAGAACGTAGATCAGCCCGAGAATAACCACGCCCAGCAGGTAGGAGTTGGAGAAAAACGGGAACACAACGGCGATGACGATCATCACCGGGATGATCCAGCGCAAGCGGGATTTGTAATCAGGCGGCAGTACATGAACCCCGGAGCCAGTGCTTTCAAAGCCTTCGAGAATTCTCAGGCCCTTGGGGGTTTGCAGGAACAGGCTCAAGGCAAAGCGGCCAGCCATGACGATGGCGACAATCCATGCCACCCGGGTCGCTTCCAGGTTGAAGCCGTAGCCGTCGAGGACCACGCCAACAATCGGGCCGAACACAATCAGGGCCACCAGGCCGGCAAGAATCGCGTCAACCAGGCTTCTTTTGAGATCAATGGTTTTTTTAGTGGTTGAAGACATCGCTTACACCTTCGACACAAGAGGACGGCCGAGCAGGCCTTGGGGCCGAAAGACCAGAACGAGAACGAGCAGCGAGAAGCTGAAAACGTCTTTGTAGTCCGAGTTGACCAAGCCAGAGAACAGCGACTCGGAGATCCCGAGAATGATCCCGCCAAGCATTGCCCCTGGCAGAGAGCCGATCCCGCCAAGTACCGCGGCGGTGAACGCCTTGATGCCAATGATGAAGCCCGCGTAGAAGTCGAATGTGCCGTAGTTCATGGTGATCAGCACGCCGGCCAGGGCCGCCATCGCCGCACCGATGATGAACACGTAGGAAATGACGCGATCGGTGTTGATCCCCAGGATCGAGGCCATCTTGCGGTCTTGCTGGGTGGCGCGGCACATACGGCCGAGCTTGGTGTACTTGATGACGTAGGTCAGCAGGGCCATCCCGACAAACGCTGCGACCAGAATGAAGATTTTGGTGTAGGTGAGCTGGACGAAGCCGGTTCCAACCTCAACTCGCCATGCACCAGTCAGCAGTGTCGGTACGCCTTGTTGACGGGCGCCTTGGGCAATCTGTGCATAGTTTTGCAGGATCAGAGAAATACCGATGGCACTGATCAGCGGTGCCAGTCGGGTGGAGTTGCGCAGCGGTTTGTAGGCGACGCGCTCGATGACCCAGCCATACACCGCCGTGACGATGATGGTGAAGACCAGTGTGCCAAGCATCAGCAGGGGGAAGGATTCAATACCGAAGTATGCCAGCAGAGCCAGACTGATTGCCGCGAGGTAAGCGGAAATCATGTAAACCTCGCCGTGGGCGAAGTTGATCATGCCGATGATGCCATAGACCATTGTGTAGCCGATGGCGATCAGGCCATAGACCGACCCGAGGGTCAGGCCGTTGACCAGTTGCTGCAGGAAAATACCATCCATAACGCAATCTCACGCAGTGAGAACCTGCACACCAGTGATGTGCGATTCTTCTAGGAAAAATACAGATTTACGTCGGAGCAATGTCAGCCACGATCAGCCTGGCCCCACTGATTCCGTGTGGGAGCGAGCCTGCTCGCGAAAGCGGTTGAACATTCGACAAAGCTGCTGTCTGTCAGTCCGTCTTCGCGAGCAGGCTCGCTCCCACAGGGACTTGTGGGGTTCAACTTATCGTGTCAGCCCTTACTTCTGTTTTTCCAGCTGGTGGTATTTGCCATCCTTGTCCCACTGGTAAACAACGTAGTCGGAGACTTTCAGGTCGCCCTTGGCGTCCCACTCTTTCTTGCCCATTACGGTCTGGACCGAGTTGGCCTTCAGCCATTTGGCCGCCGCTTCGCCATCATTCTTCTTGGCGCCATTGAAGGCAGCCGCGAGGGTCTGGACCGAAGCATAGGCGTACAGGGTGTAGCCCTCAGGCTCGGTGCCTTTCTTGCGGAACTCGTCCACCACGGTCTTGCTGTCTGGCAGCAGGCGTGGGTCGGCACCGAAGGTCATCAGTACGCCGTCAACGAATTGCGGACCGCCAGCGGTGGTCACCAGTTCGTCGGTTACGATGCCGTCGTCGGACATGAACTTGACGTCTTTGAGGCCTTGCTCACGCAGTTGACGAACCAGAGGACCGGCTTCCGGGTGCAGGCCACCGAAGTAAACGACGTCGGCGCCAGCGCCGCGGATTTTGGTGACGATGGTGCTGAAGTCTTTTTCGCCACGGGTCAGGCCTTCATACAGCACTGGCGTTACACCGCGCTTGACCAGTTGAGCCTTGGTAGCATCCGCCAGACCTTGGCCGTAGGTGTCCTTGTCGTGCAGGACCACCACTTTCTTGCCCTTGAGCACATCAACGATGTAGTCGCCGGCCACGATGCCTTGCTGGTCGTCACGCCCGCACATACGGAACATGGCACTCAGGCCACGCTCGGTAACCGCCGGGTTGGTGGAACCTGGAGTGATCGCGATGATGCCCGCTTCGTCGTAGATCTCGGAGGCCGGAATGGTCGACGAGGAGCAGAAGTGACCGACTACGCCAGCGACTTTCTGGTTGGTCAGGTCCTTGGCGACCGTCACAGCCTGTTTCGGTTCGCAGGCGTCATCGCCTTTGACCAGTACGATTTTTTCCCCGTTGACACCGCCAGCGGCGTTGACTGCATCAGCCGCTGCCTGCGCACCCTTCATGTACTGCTCGCCAAATGCGGCGTTGGCGCCTGTCATCGGCCCCGCCACACCAATTTTCACATCAGCCTGTGCAAACGCAGAAACACCCAACGCAGTTGCCACTGCGAGGGCCAGAAAGCCTTTCTTGTAAAACGTCTGGGACATGAGGTGGTGCTCCAAGGTTTTTTTTAGTTGGCACTGCGACTTCTCTGAATGCTCAGAGCAAGGGCCGTGCCATCGGTTTTTTATTCTGAAAAAAGTCGCTGCCTTATTGTTATTTCGACTGTTTCGGGCCCATTTTCATTGGGCGTGCAACCGTCTAAACCGCGGAAGGTGAAACCTTTTATATTTAAAGGCGCAACCCGTATGCGCCATCATTGCAACCGCAGCGCCAAACGATGTGCAACCAGCCTGTAACAGCCCGCGTCACCGAACTGCACACTGCTGGTGCGGGACTGCTACAACCCGCACCATTACAGGCTAGCCGCTTCGCTGAAAAGCGCCGCTTCCAGCAACATATTTCAACAATCAGATGACGATCCGCAGGCACTGGCCCGCGTGATACAACGAAAATCCGGCTTCATACAGGCAGCTTCGCAGCCCCACACCTGCCAATGGCTGCATGGGCGCGAAAGGAATCGGCAAGGCCTGAGGATTTCCATTACACAAATAATCGGCAAAGGCTTTGCCGACGACTGTACCGGTAGTCACGCCTCGACCGTTGTAGCCGGTGACGGCCACCAGACCTGGTGCCGGCTCAAACAGGCGCATCAAATGATCCGGCGTGAAAGCGATACAACCGGTCCAGGTGCATTCCCACTCCACCGGCTTCAAGTACGGAAAGTAATGCTGCTGAACCCGGTCGGCCCAGGCTTTCAGGAACCAGGTCGGTTTCTGGTTGCCATTGCCGAGACTGCCGAGTAACAACCGCCCTTCGGCATCGCGACGGATGCTGCTGAGCACCTGCCGGGTGTCCCAGGAACCCTGGCCGCCGGGCAGAATCTGTTGCGCGGCGTCTTCGGTCAGCGGCACCGAGGCCACTTGATAGTAATAACCGGGGAAAAAGTTGCGCCGCAGCTCCGTCCAGTCACCTTCGGTATAGGCGTTGGAGGCGATGACCACCTGCTCGGCCCGCACCGCCCCCTGGGCGGTTTGCACCGACCAGCGCTGGCCCTGACGTTCGAGTCGGGTCACCGGTGAATGATCGAACAGCTGACCGCCGAGGCCGATGGCCGCGTTCGCCAGCCCCGTGGTGTAGGCCATCGGGTTGATCGTGCCGGCACGCCGATCGAGCAGAGCGGCGGCGATCTTTTTTGTGCCGGTGGCTTGTTCGCAGGCTTGACCGGTTAACAGTTCCACCGGTGCACCACGACGTTTCCATTGTTCTTCGCGACTGCGCAGATCCGCTTCACCACGCGCGTTGTGCGCCATGTGCAGCGTGCCTTCGCGGCGTAACTGGCAATCGATGTTGTATTTGTCGACCAGGCTGAACACCAGGGACGGCGCCGCACCCAGCATGCGGTTGAGCTGACTGCCGACCGCCTCGCCGAAACCGGCTTCGATTTCATCCGGTGCAATCCACATCCCGGCGTTGACCAGCCCGACGTTACGCCCCGAACCGCCATGCCCGGCGCGATGCGCTTCCAGCACACAGACACTTTTACCCTGTTCCAGCAGATGCACCGCCGCCGACAGACCGGTGAAACCGGCACCGATGACGCAGACATCCACCGTCACCTCGCCCTTGAGCGCCACGTTGTCGGGCCTTTGCGGCGTCAGTTTTTCCCACAGACACTCTTCGCGTAACGGCATTGCCAGACTCCAACAGAAACCTAACAAACACATCCATTCCAGTGTGGGAGCGGGCTTGCTCGCGAAGGCGTCCGTGTATTCAGTATCTATGTGACTGAAAGACCGCTTTCGCGAGCAAGCCCGCTCCCACATTGGATTTTCATTGGATCAAAGATCTGAGCTCATCTCAGTCGAACGTAATGCCCTGAGCCAACGGCAACTCCAGCGAATAGTTCACGGTATTGGTCTGACGACGCATGTACCCGCGCCATGCATCCGAACCGGATTCACGACCACCGCCCGTCTCCTTCTCGCCGCCAAACGCGCCGCCGATTTCCGCGCCGCTCGGGCCGATGTTGACGTTGGCGATGCCGCAATCACTGCCCACCGCCGACATGAACCGCTCGGCTTCACGCACGTCGGTGGTGAAGATGCACGACGACAGGCCTTGTGGCACGGCGTTGTTCAGGCGCAGCGCCTCTTCAAAATCGTTGTAACCGATCACGTACAGAATCGGCGCGAAGGTTTCGCTGCACACCACATCGCTCTGTTCCGGCATTTCGACGATCGCTGGCGAAACGTAGTAAGCGTTGGGGAATTTGTCTTCCAGCTGACGCTTGCCGCCGAACACCCGGCCGCCTTCGCTCAAGGCCTGCTCCAACGCGTCCTGCATATTTTCGAAGCTGTGTTTGTCGATCAGCGGCCCAATCAGATTGCCTTCTAGCGGATGGCCGATGCGCACTTTGGAATAAGCGGCTTTGAGGCGGGTGACGATTTCCTCCTTCACCGATTCATGGGCGATCAGGCGACGCAACGTGGTGCAACGCTGACCGGCGGTGCCGACGGCGCTGAACAGAATCGCCCGTACGGCCATGTCCAGATCGGCGCTTGGGCCGAGGATCATCGCGTTGTTGCCGCCCAGCTCGAGAATGCTGCGGGCAAAACGTGCCGCGATTTTCGGCGCCACTTCGCGGCCCATGCGGGTGCTGCCGGTGGCGCTGACCAGTGCGACACGTGGATCATCGACCAGCGCTTCGCCGGCATCGCGGCCGCCGATAATCACTTGGCTCAGGTGCGGTGGTGCGTCGCTGAAATTTTTCAGGACGCGGTCGAACAACGCCTGGCAGGCCAGCGCGGTCAGCGGGGTTTTCTCCGACGGTTTCCAGATCACCGGGTTGCCGCAGACCAGCGCCAGCGTGGCGTTCCAGGCCCAAACGGCGACCGGGAAGTTGAACGCGCTGATCACGCCGACGACGCCCAGCGGGTGCCAGGTTTCGCGCATGTGGTGGCCAGGACGCTCGGAGGCAATGGTCAAACCGTACAGCTGACGGGACAGACCGACCGCGAAGTCGCAGATGTCGATCATTTCCTGAACTTCACCCAACCCTTCCTGAGTGATCTTGCCGGCTTCCCAGGAAACCAGCTCACCGAGGTCGGCCTTGTATTCGCGCAGGATGTCGCCCAATTGGCGCACCAATTCGCCACGACGCGGCGCCGGAACCTTGCGCCACAGTTCGAACGCATGATCTGCGCGACTGATGTGCTGCTCGACTTCAGCGGCGCCTTCCCAGTTCACGGCAGCGATACGGCTGCCATCGATTGGCGAATGCACCGGCACTTTGCCGTTCTGGTACAGGGCCGGGTTCACACCAAGACGATCAAGCAATGCGGCAACCATGGGTCACTCCTCAAGCAAAAAACAGAAAACGTGCAGCCGGATTCATTCGGCTGATCAGACCTGTAGTTTTAGCTCCCCGGAGGTTACCCAACAAACGACCTTTAAGAGAGATATCATTCCGTTTATTCATGCTGCGAATCTGCCGGTAAAAAAGAGCACAGAGAAACGCGAAAAAGGACCACCCATGCTGAATAAACGCTACTTGCCGTCGATCACCGCGTTGCAGTGCTTCGAGGCCGTGACCCGGCATTTGAGCTTCACCCGTGCCGCCGAAGAGCTGAATCTGACGCAGAGCGCCGTGAGCAAACAGGTCGCGCAACTCGAAGAGTTGTTGCAACACTTGTTGTTCCGCCGGGTGCGCCGACGTCTGCAAATGACCCCCGCCGGCGATTTGTACCTGGTGGAAGTGCGAAAAATCCTCACCCAAGTCGAAATGTCGACCCATTATCTGCGCTCCTACGGCGGTGATACCGAAGTCTTGCGCGTCTCGACGCCTCCGACCTTCGGTGCACGCTGGCTGGTGCCGCGCCTGAAAGGTTGGCGCCTGCGCCATCCGTCGATCCATCTGGACCTGTGCAGCGAACAGGAAGCGGATGATCTATTGCAAGGTCGCAGCGACCTGGCGTTCTACTTTGGCCAAGGCTCTCGGCCCGGCACCGAATGCCTGAAGCTGTTTGGCGAGGAGCTGGTGCCGGTCTGCGCACCGGGCAGCCTGCCGGACACGCCGTTCACCGACCCTACGCAACTCACCGACCTGGTCCTGCTGCAAAACGCTTCCCGGCCTCAGGCCTGGCACGACTGGTTCGACAGCCAGGGCTACCACACCGAACACAGCTACCACGGCCCGCGTTTCGAAACCTTCTACATGTGCATCCGCGCCGCCCAGGTCGGCTGCGGCGTGGCGCTGTTGCCGAAGTTTCTGGTGGAAGAGGAATTGGCCGACGGCAAACTGGTCATTCCCTGGAAGCATGCGATGCCCAGCACCGACGCCTATTACCTGGCGTATCCGGAGCATTCGGCGGAAGTACCCAAGGTGCGGGATTTTGTGAAGTGGATGCTGGAGCAGATCGATAATCCCACATCTAACGATTAACTCTCCGTAGGCGCTATGTAAGAGCTGTGTAGGAGCTATGTAGGAGCTGTCGAGTGCAACGAGGCTGCGATCTTTTGATGGTGATCTTAAAAGCAAGATCAAGAGATCGCAGCCTCGTTGCACTCGACAGCTCCTACAGAGGCAATTCGCGCTGATGCAAAAATCGCTGGCAATCCTTACTGCTGATATGCGCCACTAGCCCCATTCATTGAAACAGCTGCAACGTCGCTGCCACGGGCCGCGGCCAGCCTGGAGAACCCCGTTATGAGCGAGAGTGTGTTTGCCGATCGCATCGTGCAGAACCTGCTCGACACCGACTTCTACAAACTGACGATGATGCAGGCGGTGCTGCACAACTACCCGAACGTGGAAGTCGAATGGGAGTTTCGTTGCCGTAACAGCGAGGATCTGCGCCCATACCTGGCGGAGATCCGTTTCCAGATCGAGCGCCTGGCCGAGTTGAGCCTGAGCGCCGATCAGTTGAGTTTCCTGGAGCGCATCAGCTTTCTGAAACCGGATTTCCTGCGCTTTCTCGGGCTGTTCCGCTTTAACCTGCGCTATATCCATACCGGCATTGAAAACGGCGAGTTGTTCATCCGTCTGCGCGGGCCGTGGCTGCACGTGATTCTTTTCGAAGTGCCGCTACTGGCCATGGTCAGCGAAGTGCGCAACCGTTATCGCTACCGGGAAATCATTCTGGAACAGGCCCGTGAACAGCTCTATCGCAAGTTCGACTGGCTGAACGCCAACGCCAGTAGCGATGAATTGTCCGAATTGCAAGTAGCCGATTTCGGCACTCGCCGTCGCTTCTCGTACCGTGTGCAGGAAGAAGTGGTGAACGTGCTCAAGCATGACTTCCCCGGTCGCTTTGTCGGTACCAGCAACGTGCACCTGTCCCGGGAGCTGGACATGAAGCCGCTGGGCACCATGGCTCACGAATGGATCATGGCCCATCAGCAACTCGGTCCACGGCTGATCGACAGCCAGATTGCCGCCCTCGACTGTTGGGTTCGCGAATACCGGGGTTTGCTGGGGATCGCCTTGACCGACTGCATTACCTCCGATGCCTTCCTCAATGATTTCGACCTGTTCTTTGCCAAGCTCTTCGACGGCTTGCGCCACGATTCCGGTGACCCGGTGCAGTGGGCGGAAAAAGCCATCGCCCACTATCACAAGCTTGGCATCGACCCGATGAGCAAAACCCTGGTGTTTTCCGACAGTCTGACGCTACCCAAATCTCTGGAGATTTTTCGGGCATTGCGCGGTCGGATCAATGTCAGCTTCGGTATCGGTACTAACCTGACGTGTGACATTCCGGGTGTCGAACCGATGAGCATCGTGCTTAAAATGACGGCCTGCAACGGCCAGCCAGTGGCCAAGATTTCTGATGAGCCTGGCAAGACTCACTGCAAAGACCCGAATTTCGTCGCCTACTTGCGACATGTTTTCCAAGTACCTGCCGCCATTTCCAGCCCATCTAGCAAGGAGTGAATTCATGCAAGCCGTACAGCGTGAGATTGCTGAACAGCTCAAGGTCCAACCGCCGTTTGCGGATCAACTCGCCCTCGAGGCTGAAGTTGCCCGGCGGATCACCTTCATTCAGGACTGCCTGGTCAATGCCGGGCTCAAGACGCTGGTGCTGGGCATCAGCGGCGGCGTCGACTCCCTGACCGCCGGCCTGCTGGCCCAGCGCGCCATGCGCGAACTGCGCGAGCGCACTGGTGATGCCAACTACAAGTTCATCGCCGTGCGCCTGCCTTATGGCGTCCAGTTCGACGAACATGATGCCCAGGCCTCAGTGGACTTCATTGCTCCCGATGAGCGCCACACCGTAAACATCGGCCCGGCGGTCAAATCCCTGGCCAGCGAAGTGGCGGCCTTCGAGGGTAAGGAGGCGGTGCAGAAGGATTTCGTGCTGGGCAACACCAAGGCGCGGATGCGCATGGTCGCGCAATACACCATCGCTGGCGCGGCTCACGGCCTGGTGATCGGCACCGATCACGCGGCAGAAGCGGTGATGGGTTTCTTCACCAAATTCGGTGACGGCGCCTGCGACCTCGCACCGCTGAGCGGCCTGGTGAAAAATCAGGTCCGGGCGATTGCCCGCAGCTTCGGCGCGCCGGAGTCGCTGGTGGAAAAAATCCCGACCGCCGACCTCGAAGACCTGTCGCCGGGCAAACCGGACGAAGCGTCCCACGGGGTGACCTATGCCGAGATCGACGCCTTCCTGCACGGCGAACCGGTGCGTGAGGAAGCGTTCAAGATCATCTGCGACACGTACAAAAAGACCCATCACAAGCGCGTGATGCCGTTCGCGCCATAAGGACGTCGGCGTCTGTACCGACGCCTTCGCGGGCAAGCCACGCTCCCACAGATTTTGTGTCGGCCCCCGGTAATGGGCACGACACAAATCCTGTAGGAGCGAGGCTTGCCCGCGAAGAACGATGACTCGGTCAACCGTCAGACACAAAAAAAGCGTCCCTAGCGGACGCTTTTTTATGCGCTTGATTCGATTACTTCAGGGTAACCGTACCTTTCATCATCGAGATGTGGCCCGGGAACGAGCAGAAGAAACCGTATTTTTCAGCAGCATTGAGCTTCGACACGTCGAAAGTTACCGAGTCGGTTTCCTTCGCGCCGATGACTTTGGTGTGGGCGATGATGCGGGCATCACCTTCTTTCAGGTAGTTCTTATCGATACCTGCCGCCAGGCCGTCGGTGGCGATCGGCTGCATGTCGGCTTCTTTGCTCAGCACCCAGTTATGACCCATGACGTTTTTTGGCAGGCTGCCGGAGTGGGTCAGTTCAACGGTGAAGGTCTTGCAGCTTTTGTCGATTTCAATGGCCTTGGTGTTGAAGGACATCTGATCGGTGGAGTCGATGGTCGTCTTGCACTCGGCAGCCATCAATTGGCTGCTGGCCAGTGTCAGCAGGGATACCGCAACAAGTTTGGCAAACATGGTGAATCTCCAAGGCAGGGTTAACAAAAGTGCTAATGGACAGAAGACTGCCTGAAATCTTCGCAAGTTCCTATGACCTGAATCAAAAATTGTATACAACTTTCGGGCTATGACACTCATCGAAACAATCTACCAGCCAGACGTCTGGCACGGCCCTATCATCAGGGCCGTCATCTCTCATCTGGAGCGTCTGTCATGTCTTTCAACAGCTTGTTGTGCAGTTTGCTCGCCGCCTACGCCTGCGGCGCCAGTGGCACCTATGAAACGCCAAAACGCGAGGTTTAACCCTTGGAACGAGGCAAGCCTGCCTTTACTCTGTGGCCCTGATGACCATGGAGTAAGGCATGTCTTTAGCGTCCGTTTGTGTATTTTGCGGTGCCAGCACTGGCACTAACCCGGTTTATCGTGAAGCGGCTGTCGCCCTGGGGCGAGCATTGGCCGAGCGCAAGCTGACTCTGGTCTATGGCGGCGGCGCCGTCGGGCTGATGGGGATCGTTGCCGATGCCGCGCTGGCGGCCGGCGGTGAAGTGATCGGGATCATCCCGCAGAGCCTCAAGGACAAGGAAATCGGCCACAGCGGCCTGACTCGACTGGAAGTGGTCGACGGCATGCATGCGCGCAAGGCGCGAATGGCCGAGCTCAGCGATGCCTTCATCGCTCTGCCCGGCGGCCTGGGCACACTGGAAGAGCTGTTCGAAGTCTGGACCTGGGGCCAGCTCGGCTATCACGGCAAACCGCTGGGTTTGCTGGAAGTAAACGGTTTCTACAGCAAATTGACGTCTTTTCTTGATCATATCGTCGGCGAAGGCTTCGTTCGCGAAGCGCACCGTGACATGCTGCAAATGAGCGAATCGCCGCAAACCCTGCTCGATGCACTGGACGCCTGGCAGCCCTCGGTACCGCCAAAATGGACCGAGCAAAAACCCAGCTAACGGCTCGGCATCGATACAGGGCAGAATATGCGCCGCTCAACCTCACCTTCGACCCCAGAGGATCGCCCATGGCTAAACCTAATTATTCCTTCGCCAAACGTCAGAGAGACTTGGCCAAGGAGCAGAAGAAAGAGGAAAAGCTTCAGCGCAAGAAAGCTACAGCTGAAGAAGAAGCAGCAGCACTGAACCCGGATACCGAAGGCGAAGTGGCTACAGACGAAACTGAAGCACCGAAAGATCAGGCGCCCGACGCCTGAGACCCTCAGGGCCCGATGATCTGATCAGGCCCACCGGATCTGTGTCCAGGGTCAGCAACGATGTTGCTGACCCTCACAGTCCAGTCTGAAAATTCCCCGTCCAGAACTGACTTGCACATCCCCATGTGGGAGCGAGCCTGCTCGCGATGACGGCGGCACACTTAGCAATTATTTGACTGATACACCGCTATCGCGAGCAGGCTCGCTCCCACACTGGATCTCCACTATTCCAATGGCATTACTGTGACCCGAACCTCCGGATCATGGCTGCCACCGCCCAGGATCACTCCACGCAACGGCGACACATCGGAAAAATCCCGGCCCCAGGCCAGGGTGATGTGTTCCAGCGCTGGTTGCACATTATTGGTCGGGTCGAAATCCACCCAGCCCAGCACCGGACAAAATACCGACACCCAGGCATGAGACGCATCGGCACCGATCAGCCGAGGCTGGCCCGGTGGTGGCTGGGTCAGCAAGTAGCCGCTGATATACCGCGCGGCTAATCCACGGGAGCGCACACAAGCGAGCATCAAATGTGCAAAGTCCTGGCAAACCCCGCGCCGCCTCTCCAGCACTTCCACCAGCGGCGTCGCCACTTGGGTCGCTTCGGCGTCGAAGGTGAATTCGCTGAAGATCTTCTCCATCAACGCCTGAACCCCCAGCAGCAATGGCCGGCCAGGAGGAAAACAACTTTCGGAGAACTCAACGAAGTTGCGCTTCAAATGCACGTAAGGTGATTCGAACCGGTAACGGCAGGCTTCAAGTATCTCGGGTGACAGCGGCTGACTGCTGTAGGTCAGTGCGTTGCAGGTTTCTTCCCAGGCTGGTGATTGGTTGAAGTCCAACGATGGCCGGGCCAGCACTTCGACCGTCAGGCTGGCATTGACCAGCAACTCATCGTGCGGCCGCTCGAATGCCAATCGGGTCAGCGGATTACCAAACACATCCAGCTCATCCCGGCGCGAGGTCGGATCGGGACTGATCTGCAATTGCTGATCGGTGCAGCGCTGCCAAACGCAAGCCCGCGGCCACAGGTGCGCCAGTTGCTGGGCCAGGGATACCGGGCTGTCATAGTGATAGTGGGTGTCGTGGAAAATCTGGTAATGGGCATTCATCAGACGGACACCGTGCGTTGGCTGACATCATCGACATGGGCGAAATGGCGCAAGGCCAGGCGATCCGATACTTGTCCGCTGGCATCGGCGATCTCCTGCAACAGATCGGCCAGCCCTTCTATGGCGGCACGGACACTGGCCTCGCCAAATAGTGGGTTTTCCAGGCAACCCAGATCGAAGCGCGCCAGCCGCTCCACCAACTGTGGCAGACCTGTTTCGCGCGGCGCACCAAAGTCGTCGTTCAAGCGTTTCAACGTGCGGGTCACCAGTTTCAACTGGAACAACACCGCGTGAGGGTTCTGCTCGTCGAGTAGCAACAGGTCCAGCACCGGGATCAATTGCGCCACCGCCAGATACCGCGAGCGGTAGGTGATGCTGCTGTTGCCCAGTTCCAGCAGCCATTCCAGCCCGGCCTGATCGAAAGTCCCGGCGCCACGCAGAAATGCCGCCAGACTGCCGCTGAGGAATTGCAGCCGCTCGATCCGCCGACCGATCATCAGGAAACGCCAACCTTCGTCCCGAGTCATATCGTCAAGGGCAAAACCGGACAGCGCCGCCAGCGACATCACCAGCCGGTTGAGGAAATCCAGCAGCTCGCCGAAATCAGGCTCTTCGGTTTCCAGTTCCATGGCCTCGCGCTGCAATTCCACCAGCGCTTGCCAGTTCTCTCGCGAGAGCTTGCCGCGTACTTGCGACGCCGCCCACTGCAAGCGTTGCAGGTTGGAGCGCAGGCTGAACGGCCAGTCATCGCCGAGCAGCGCAGCCAACAAGCGCTCCGGCAACTCGCCCTCCTCCGGCAACAGATTCAGGCGTTCACCGAGATCGACTGCCGCCTCCAGGGCTTGCGGGTCATCGCCATCGACATAGCGCGCGAGCATAATGCGCAGCAGCCGTGCACTGTCATCGCAGCGCTCGCAGTAACGGCCGAACCAGAACAGGTTCTCGACCACCCGCGATGGCAGATACGGATCACGTCGTACCAGATCGTGAACGCCAATGTTGCGCTGGGCTTTCCATTGTTCGCCGTTGGGCGGACGATCGCCCAACACCCAAGTGTCCTTGCTGGCGCCGCCGCGCTGCATCGACACCACTTCGGCGTCGGCTTCGGCGGCAACCCGGGTCAACCCGCCGGGCAGTACTCGATAGCCGTCCCGACTGGCCACCGCATACACACGCATGCCAATGGCCCGCGGTTGCAATTGACCACCTTCGGCCTGCCAGATCGGCGCCTGGGACAGTTGCGCCAATTCTTGCGCAACATAGGCGTAAGGCCGTGCCTGCATGCGCTCGGCCAGTGCCTGGCGCTGTTTTTCACTCAAATCACGACCAAACACCGGGGCGAAGCTTTGCGACGGAAACGCCGGTTTGATCAACAGCTCCGGCAGCTTTTCCAGGGCCTGGGCCAGCACCGGCGCTTCGCCGCACCACCAGGTCGCGATGGACGGCAGAATCAGCTCTTCGCCGAACAGATACTGATTAATCTTCGGCAGGAAACCCAGCAACCCTGGCGACTCCAGCACGCCGCTGCCGAGGGCGTTGGCCACCAGCACCCGGCCCTGACGCACAGCTTCGAGCAGCCCCGGCACGCCGAGGGCCGAGTCGGTGCGCAGCTCCAGCGGGTCGCAAAAATCATCGTCGAGCCGACGCATGATCGCGTGGACCCGACGCAGGCCGCTCAAGGTTTTCAGGTAGACCGTGGCATCCCGCACGGTCAGGTCGCCGCCCTCTACCAATGGATATCCGAGCTGGCGAGCCAGATACAGGTGTTCAAAATAGCTTTCGTTGAAACGCCCCGGCGTCAGTAGCACCACCAGTGGCGCTTCGTCATCGCTCGGCGCCTGACGAGCGAGCGTTTCCTGGAGCGTGCGAAAGAATCCGGCCAGGTGCTGCACCTTCAAATCTCGGTACAGCTCGGGAAAGGCCCGGGACACGATGGTGCGGTTTTCCAGCGCGTAACCGGCACCGGATGGCGCTTGAGTCCGGTCCGCCGTCACCCACCAGCGACCGTCAGGGGTGCGCGCCAGATCCACGGCGTACAGATGCAAAAAGGCCCCGTCGGGCGGCGAAATACCCTGACAGGGCCAGAGGAAGTTGTTGTGACCGAACACCAGCTCAGCCGGCAGCAGGCCTTCGGCGATCAAACGCTGAGGGCCGTACAGATCCGCCAGCACAGCATTGAGCAAGCGCGCCCGCTGAGCGATCCCGGCCGATAACTGTTCCCACTCATCGGCGGCAATCACATGGGGCAGCAGGTCCAACTCCCATGGCCGGTCAGCGCCCTTGGGGTCGGCGTAGACGTTATAGGTCACGCCGTTTTCCTGGATCTGTCGGGTCAGCAGCGCCTGACGCTGCACCAGTTGCGCTGGCGTGCTGCGTTGCAATTGATCGAACAGCCGCCGCCAATGCGGGCGCACGGCGCCGCTGTCGTCGAGCAGTTCGTGATAAGTGCCCGCGGTCAGCGGGTAGCGGTCAAGCAGGTCAGGCATGGAAAGCTCGGCAGACAGCAAAGAACGGTCAGACTAACGCAGGCTCATGACGCCCGGATATACGAAAAATCCGAGCGTCGCGTACGGTTTAGAAACGTCGCAAATCGAGAGTCATCGGCAGCTCGTCGTTGATTTCCAGATTCGGTATAGGAAGTTTCCCAGGCGTGTGTCCGACACGGAAGAAACGCGCCATCCGCCGGCTCTCGGCCTCGTTGGCGTTCACCGGCAGGCTGTCGTAGTTGCGCCCGCCCGGATGGGCCACGTGGTACTGACAACCGCCCAGCGAACGCCCCATCCAGGTGTCGAGCACGTCGAACACCAGCGGCGCATGGACCGGGATGGTCGGTTGCAGGCAGTTGGCCGGTTGCCAGGCCCGAAAGCGTACGCCGGCGACGAACTCACCGACCCGACCCGTGGGTTGCAATGGCACCGGGATGCCATTGCACGTCAGCAGATAACGCTGAGGCGGCAGGCCGCTGAGCTTGACCTGCAAACGCTCCAGCGACGAATCCACGTAACGCACCGTACCACCCGCCGCACCTTCCTCGCCGAGTACATGCCAAGGCTCGAGCGCCTGACGCAACTCCAGCTCAATCCCGCTGACCGCATAGTCGCCGACCTTGGGAAAACGGAATTCCAGATGCGCTGCGAACCACTCGGCCCGCACGGGATAACCGGCGGCATTGAGGTCGACAATGACGTCAGCGAAATCCTGCTCGATAAAGTGCGGCAACAGGAACCGGTCGTGCAGCTCTGTGCCCCAGCGCGCCAGTTTCGGCGGCGCATAAGGCTCGCGCCAGAACCGCGCCACCAGCGCCCGCAGCAACAACTGCTGAGCCAGGCTCATTCGCGCATGGGGCGGCATTTCAAACGCTCGCAACTCTAACAATCCGAGGCGCCCGGTGGCGCCGTCCGGCGAATAGAGTTTGTCGATGCAGAACTCGGCGCGGTGGGTGTTGCCGGTCACGTCGATCAGCAAATTGCGCAGCAAGCGATCCACCAGCCAGGGTGGACACTCCTCGCCCGGCTTCGGCATCTGAGCGAAGGCGATTTCCAGTTCGTACAGCGAATCGTTGCGCGCCTCATCCACCCTCGGCGCCTGAGACGTCGGGCCGATGAACAATCCGGAAAACAGGTAGGACAAGGATGGATGGTTATGCCAGTAACTGATCAGGCTGCGCAGCAGATCGGGACGGCGCAGAAACGGTGAGTCAGCCGGGGTCGCGCCACCCAATACGAAATGGTTGCCGCCGCCGGTCCCGGTGTGCCGGCCGTCGATCATGAACTTCTCGGTGGTCAGTCGCGTCTGGCGCGCCTCTTCATAAAGAAACTCGGTGCGCTCCACCAACTCATCCCAGGTGGCGGACGGCTGGACGTTGACCTCGATCACGCCCGGATCCGGAGTAATGCGAAAGTTGCTCAGGCGCGGATCGCTCGGCGGTTCATAGCCTTCCAGCAACACTGGGCAATGCAATTCCTCGGCGGTGGCTTCGATGGCGGTGACCAGTTCCAGATAGTCCTCGACCCGCTCCAGTGGCGGCATGAACAGGTACAACCGGCCTTCTCGCGCTTCGGCGCAGAAGGCGGTGCGGGTCAGCCAGTCGGCGGACTCGTCGATCTTTGGCGCACGCTCGTTGGCCGCTTGCGGTTGAGCGTGATGCTGTAGCTGGTCAGTGCCTGGCAGCTCAGGGAAATCCTGATTCGGGTCGACAGGATGAATGAACGGGTACTCCGCTGCCTTCACCCAGGGCTGCGAACCGAGTGGCAAGCGATACCCCAGCGGCGAATCCCCCGGCACCAATCGGCAATGCTCTTCCCGCAGATACCAGCGACCGCTCTGCCACTGATCGCCCTTGGCGGTGCGCGCCAGCGGCAGGACCTGGCCAATCACCTTGTCCAGCCCCTGACTGAAGACTTTGCGCAGTCGCGCACGCTCCAAAGGCTCTTCGAGACGTGAGTCTTCGGCGCTGACGTTCTGCGGCAAAGCGCCTTCGCGCCAGAGGTAATAGAAATTGTCTTCGTAGGCCGGGAACACAAAGCGTGTCGGAATTTTCAGGCGTTCGGCGACACTCGCCAGAAAACGCCCGGCCAACTCGCCATCGGCGCCATAGTCTTCCTGCTCATCGGCGATCAATGCGCTGTTGTGCCAGATCTGTACGCCATCGCGGCGCCAGTAGCAGTTCAGCGACCAGCGCGGCAGTTGCTCACCGGGATACCACTTGCCCTGACCAAAATGCACCAGTCCCTTGGGCGCGTAATGCTTGCGCATGCGCTGGAACAGTTCGGCCGACAGCCTACGCTTGTCGGGCCCAAGCGCTGCAGTGTTCCACTCCGCGCCGTCCGGGTCATCGATGGAAACGAACGTCGGCTCGCCGCCCATGGTCAGGCGCACGTCGCCTTCAAGCAGGTCGACATCGATCTGCCGGCCCAATGCCTGAATCGCCAGCCATTGGTCCTCGGTGTAGGGCTTCGTGACTCGCGGCGCTTCCCAAATCCGCTCGACCGACATTTCGTGGGTGAATTCGCACTCGCACGGTTCTACCAGGCCACTGATCGGTGCCGCAGAGGACGGATCGGGACTACACGCCAACGGAATGTGTCCTTCACCGGCAAACAGCCCTGAAGTCGCGTCCAGGCCGATCCAGCCAGCGCCAGGCAAATAGACCTCGCACCAGGCGTGCAGGTCAGTGAAGTCCACTTCGGTGCCCGAGGGGCCGTCGAGGCTTTTGACATCGGCGGTCAACTGAATCAGGTAACCGGACACGAAACGCGCCGCCAGGCCGAGGTTGCGCAGCAACTGCACCAGCAACCACGCCGAGTCGCGGCAGGAACCGGAGGCATGCTCAAGAGTGTGTTCCGGGGTCTGTACGCCTGGTTCCATGCGAATCAGGTAGCCGATGTCTTCGCTGAGGCGCTGGTTGAGCGCGACCAGGAAATCCACGCTCGGTAGCGGCGTGCGATCGATGCCGTCCAGATAGGCCTTGAATTTCGGCGTCAGGGGCAAGGTTTCCAGGTACGGCGCCAGCTCTTTGCACTCATCCGCGGCATAGGCGAAAGGGATCTTTTCGGCGTAGGGCTCGAGGAAGAAGTCGAACGGATTGAACACCGCCATCTCCGCCAGCAAGTCGACCTCGATCCGCAGCTCATCGGTTTTCTCCGGGAACACCAACCGCGCCAGGTAATTGCCCTGGGGGTCCTGCTGCCAGTTGATGAAATGCTGCTCGGGCGAGACTTTCAGCGCATAGGACAGTATCCGCGTGCGGCTATGGGCAGCCGGGCGCAGGCGAACGATCTGCGGACCGAGCTCGACGGCGCGGTCGTAGCGGTAATGCGTGACGTGATGCAATGCGACATGAATCGACACGGCGTGCCTCCTGCGAGCCTTAAGCGTTATCGAAAGCGCGCAAGACTTATGCCATCCGGCAGGCTGGCGCTTTCACAGATTTGCTCAGGGCAGTACAGCACCAAAATCGGGCGATGCGGGAAATTGGTTTGGGAGAGTTGCACATAAATGTGGCGGAGGGAGGGTTGGGGCTTGATCGTTCCCACGCTCTGCGTGGGAATGCAGCCCGTGACGCTCCGCGTCACTGGACGCGGAGCGTCCCTTGAGGCATTCCCACGCGGAGCGTGGGAACGATCACGCCAACCCGAAGGTTGGCGTTCTGTTCAGCTCAAACGAGACTTAGCGCGGCACTACCGGCTTGCGCGCAGGCTTGGGCCCCTTGCCTTTGGCCGCATCCTTGCGCTCCTTGGCCGCCTGCTGGTTGCGGGCGAATGCCGCGGCCTTGGCCTGTTCACGCTTGTCCCACGGGTTACCGCCATCGCTGGCACGCGGTGGCAGACCGGTGTGCTGGGTCAGGATCTTGGTGGTCTTTTCCCCGGCCACTTTGTGGCTGCCGGCCGGTGTCGAGTTCTTGCGACGGGCGCTCTGGTAACTGTCGGTCGCCGGTTGATGCAGCGGGATCAACTGGTTCTTGCCCGGCCCGATCAGATCGGCGCGGCCCATGCGGGTCAACGCTTCACGCAGCATCGGCCAGCCTTTGGGGTCGTGATAACGCAAGAACGCCTTGTGCAGGCGACGCTGTTCTTCGCTCTTGACGATGGTCACGGCGTCACTCTTGTAAGTGACCTTGCGCAGCGGGTTCTTGCCCGAGTGGTACATCGCGGTAGCGGTAGCCATCGGCGACGGGTAGAACGCCTGCACCTGGTCGGCACGGAAACCGTTGCCCTTGAGCCACAGGGCCAGGTTCATCATGTCTTCGTCGGTGGTGCCCGGGTGAGCGGCGATGAAGTACGGAATCAGGTACTGCTCTTTCCCGGCTTCCTTGGTGTACTTCTCGAACATGCGCTTGAACTTGTCATAGCTGCCGATGCCCGGTTTCATCATCTGGTTGAGCGGACCTTCCTCGGTATGTTCCGGGGCGATCTTCAGGTAACCACCAACGTGGTGGGTCACCAGCTCCTTGACGTATTCCGGCGACTCGACCGCGAGGTCGTAACGCAGGCCGGATGCGATCAGGATCTTCTTCACACCCGGCAAGGCACGGGCGCTGCGATAGAGCTGGATCAGCGACGAGTGATCGGTGTTGAGGTTTTCACAGATGCCCGGGAACACGCAGGACGGCTTGCGGCACGCGGATTCGATGACCGGGCTCTTGCAGGCAATGCGGTACATGTTCGCGGTCGGGCCGCCGAGGTCGGAGATCACCCCGGTGAAGCCTGGCACCTTGTCGCGGATCTCTTCGATTTCGCGAATGATCGACTCTTCGGAACGGTTCTGGATGATCCGGCCTTCGTGCTCGGTGATCGAGCAGAACGTACAGCCACCGAAGCAGCCGCGCATGATGTTCACCGAGAAGCGGATCATGTCGTAGGCAGGAATCTTTTCCTTGCCGTACGCCGGGTGCGGAACCCGTGCGTAAGGCATGCCGAACACGTAGTCCATTTCTTCGGTGGTCATCGGAATCGGAGGCGGGTTGAACCAGACGTCCACTTCGCCATGCTTCTGCACCAGCGCACGGGCGTTGCCCGGGTTGGTTTCCAGGTGAAGCACGCGGTTGGCGTGGGCGTAGAGCACCGAGTCGCCACGGACTTTTTCCATCGACGGCAGGCGGATGACCGTTTTCTCCCGGGTGAGGCGCGGGTTCGGCAGCAATTGCACGACCTTCGCTTCGTTCGGGTCTTCAACCGGCCCCTTTTCCTGCTCGATCGCGCAAGCCTGGGTGTCCTGGGTGTTCACGTACGGGTTGATGATCTTGTCGACCTTGCCCGGACGGTCAATGCGCGTGGAGTCGATCTCGAACCAGTCTTTTGGCGTGTCACGACGAATGAACGCGGTGCCACGCACATCGGTGATGTCTTCGATCTTGTGACCGAATGACAGACGCTGGGCGACTTCGACAATCGCACGCTCGGCGTTGCCGTAGAGCAGGATATCGGCGCAAGCGTCGATCAGGATCGAGTTGCGCACCCGGTCCTGCCAGTAATCGTAGTGGGCGATGCGGCGCAGGGAGGCTTCGATGCCACCGAGCACGATCGGCACGTGCTTGTAGGCTTCCTTGCAGCGCTGGCTGTAAACCAGGCTCGCGCGGTCCGGACGTTTGCCCGCCAGGCCACCGGGGGTGTAGGCATCGTCGGAACGGATTTTCTTGTCGGCGGTGTAGCGGTTGATCATCGAGTCCATGTTGCCGGCCGCGACGCCGAAGAACAGGTTTGGCTCGCCGAGCTTCATGAAGTCGTCTTTGGACTGCCAGTTCGGCTGCGCAATGATCCCGACGCGGAAGCCTTGGGCCTCCAGCAGCCGGCCGATGATCGCCATGCCGAACGACGGGTGGTCGACGTAGGCATCACCGGTGACGATGATGATGTCGCAGGAATCCCAGCCAAGCTGATCCATCTCCTCCCTGCTCATCGGCAGGAATGGCGCTGGCCCGAAACATTCGGCCCAGTACTTGGGATAGTCAAATAACGGCTTGGCTGCTTGCATGTCGATAACCGGTGTTGGCTTTCATTGAATTTCGCGGGCGCGGAATATAGCACAAAATTTGACCAATTCCGACGGCTATGGTCGGAAATTGCGGCGACCCCATCGCGGGCAAGCCCGCTCCCACAGGTTCGGTGTGATCCCTGTGGGAGCGGGCTTGCCCGCGATGGGGCCCTCTCAGGCACTACACAACTTATTCGTCGTCGAAATTGTAGCTGCCCGGCGCCAGGTTTTCGAAGCGGGTGTACTTACCGATGAACGCCAGTCGTGACGTGCCGATCGGGCCGTTCCGCTGCTTGCCGATGATGATCTCGGCGATGCCTTTATGCTCGGTTTCCGGGTGGTACACCTCATCCCGGTACACGAACATAATCACGTCAGCATCCTGCTCGATCGCTCCGGATTCCCGGAGGTCGGAGTTGATCGGGCGTTTGTTCGGTCGTTGCTCCAGGGAGCGGTTGAGCTGAGACAGCGCCACTACGGGGCAGTTGAATTCCTTGGCGAGGGCTTTCAAGGAACGGGAGATCTCGGAAATCTCGTTGGTCCGGTTGTCGCCGCCGGAACCTGGAATCTGCATCAACTGCAGGTAGTCGATCATGATCAGGGCGATGTCGCCGTGTTCACGCACCAGACGCCGGGTCCGCGCGCGCATCTCCGAGGGGCTGATACCTGCCGTGTCGTCGATGAACAGCTTGCGATCGTTCAGCAGGTTGACCGCCGAGGTCAGGCGCGGCCAATCGTCGTCGTCCAGGCGACCGGCCCGGACCTTGGTCTGGTCGATACGCCCAAGGGACGACAGCATACGCATGATCAGCGATTCGCCTGGCATCTCCAGCGAGTAAACCAGTACGCACTTGTCGCTGCGCAACACGGCGTTTTCCACCAGGTTCATCGCAAAGGTGGTTTTACCCATGGACGGACGGCCGGCGACGATGATCAGGTCGGCAGGCTGCAAGCCGCTGGTCTTCTCGTCGAGGTCGGTATAACCGGTGGACAGGCCGGTGATGGCGTTGTCGGTGTTGAACAACGTGTCGATGCGGTCGATAGCCTTGGTCAGCAGGTCATTCACACTCACCGGGCCGCCGGTTTTTGGCCGGGCCTCGGCGATCTGGAAGATCTGCCGCTCAGCTTCGTCGAGAATCTCTTCAGCCGTGCGGCCTTCCGGGTTGAAAGCGCTGTCGGCAATTTCGGTGGCGATGCCGATCAGTTGCCGTAAGGTCGCCCGCGCACGAACGATTTGCGCATAGGCCTTGATGTTGGCGACGGACGGCGTGTTTTTCGCCAGCTCACCCAGGTAGCCGAGGCCACCGACTTGCGAGGTCTGACCTTCCTTGTCCAATTGCTCGGCAAGGGTCACGACGTCGATGGGGGAGTTCTGGTCGGCGAGCTTGGCGATCGCACGGAAGATCAAACGGTGGTCATGACGATAGAAATCGCCGTCCGAGACCTGATCGAGCACGCGTTCCCAGGCGTTGTTGTCCAGCATCAGACCACCGAGCACGGCCTGTTCGGCCTCGATGGAATGCGGCGGCACCTTCAGGGCAGCGGTTTGCAGATCGTATTGCTCGGGAGCGGAAATATCGTTCATGGCCACTTGAAATTAGTTTGTAGAAAATCAGGAACCGCAGAAAGACAAAGGGCACGACCTGTAAACAGGATCGTGCCCGATGTTACCGGCAAGCACCCGAGGGTGCCAGCCGACAAGTGCTGCTTAAGCTGCTACCACGACAACGCGTACGGTGGCTTCAACTTCGGCGTGCAGGTGCACGGCTACGTCGAATTCGCCTACGTTGCGGATGGTGCCGTTCGGCAGACGAACTTCGCTTTTTGCAACTTCAACGCCAGAGGCGGTCAGTGCATCAGCGATGTCGTGGGTGCCGATCGAACCGAACAGCTTGCCTTCGTCACCAGCGGTGGCAGTGATAGTCACTTCCAGCTCAGCCAGTTGGGCGGCACGGCTTTCAGCCGAAGTTTTACGGTCTGCTGCGGCTTTTTCCAGCTCAGCGCGACGCTCTTCGAACGCAGCCAGGTTGGCAGCGGTCGCAGCGGTAGCTTTGCCGTAAGGCAGCAGGTAGTTACGACCGTAACCAGCCTTAACGTTCACTTTGTCACCCAGGTTGCCCAGGTTGGTGACTTTTTCCAGAAGGATCAGTTGCATGTGAAAATCCTCTTAACTTTTAACCTTCACCGTTCGCGTTATCGGCATCTTTCGGTGCCGAACGACCGCGAAAATCAATCAGGCTGTCGACGATGGCCAAGACCACCAGCAACGGATAGATCAGTTGCATGAACAGCAACAGCGTGACGTACAACCCCACCAGCCAGAATTTGGCCAGTCGCTTTTGCGCCACCAGCCCGTGAATCAGGGCCAGCCCGGCGAACACCAGCGGTACGCTGCACAACGGTGTCAACATGGCCATCTGCGAGCCTAAGTTAGGCCCCAGAAGCATCAACACCAGCAGCAACATCGCCGGTAAAAGCGGGATTCGGATGGCGCGAAACTCGCGACCAAAACCACCCGGGTTGTACAACAACGCCTGCCAGTAGCGCCCGACAATCAGGCTCAGCACACTGACGATTTGCAACAAGGCCGCAATCAGGCCGGTCAGGACCGGAGCAATCAGGGACGCGAAACGCGCTTGCTCGTCTACCGACAATTGCTGGTAGACATCACCGAGTAGCGACGGCATGACTTTTATCAAAGCCTGCGCCAGCATCTCGATCTGGGGCGCAAAAGCCGCCCCCAGCACCACTGAAAACACCAATCCCATCGCTATGCTGACCAGCAGCACGCGGTTCCAGGACTCGCTTGCGCGCAAAACCAACGCAAGGCTCGAAGACCCCAGCAGCACCAGAAGTGCCCGTGGGTCGTCGGAGTAAAGCCACCAGATCAACGCCGGCAGCAGTCCCAGAGCAAGAACGCCCAAGGCGTCCTTCAATCCGCGCCGCAGGAGCACAAGGCATCCGGCGGCAGCACCCAACCAATACAACAACGGCAACGTTGCGCATCCGGCCACTACCAGAGTGGCCTGCATACGGCCGCGCATGATGAACTCAGCTAAGGCGCGCATGCATTCAATCCTTTGCTACGTGTCGACTGCCCGGTCTCAGCGGCCGTGGCTGTCGGTGTAGGCCAGCAGGGCCAGGAAGCGGGCGCGCTTGATAGCGGTGGCCAGCTGACGCTGATAACGAGCTTTGGTACCGGTGATGCGGCTTGGAACGATTTTGCCGGTCTCGGATACGTAAGCTTTCAGAGTGTTGAGATCTTTGTAATCGATCTCTTTCACGTCTTCAGCGGTGAAGCGGCAGAATTTACGACGACGGAAGAAACGTGCCATGTAATAGGCTCCTCAAAAGGTCCGTGGATTACTCGTCAGCGTTATCGCTGGCGTCGCTGTCATCACCATCAACGCTATCAGCGTCGGAGTGCTCAGGACGGTCGCGACGCTCACGGCGCTCACTGCGGTTTTCTTCAGCCTTGAGCATCTCGGATTGGCCGGTAACGGCTTCTTCGCGACGGATGACCAGGTTACGGATCACTGCATCGTTGTAGCGGAAGTTGTCTTCCAGCTCGGCCAGGGCCTTGCCAGTGCATTCAACGTTCAGCATCACGTAGTGAGCCTTGTGAACATTGTTGATTGCGTAGGCCAGTTGACGACGGCCCCAATCTTCCAGACGGTGGATTTTGCCGCCGTCTTCTTCGATCAGCTTGGTGTAACGCTCAACCATGCCGCCGACTTGCTCGCTTTGATCCGGGTGGACCAAAAAGATGATTTCGTAATGACGCATGAATGCTCCTTACGGGTTGTAGCCTGCCGCTCAAAAGCGGTCAGACAAGGAGTGAATGACACTTATGGACTTGCTTGCGATAGACACATGCGTGCCTGCCGTCACAGCAAGGGGCGCAATTGTAGAGAAGGGACAAGAGAGGCGCAAGGCAATTGGTGATTATTTGAACAACCACGATTATTTGCCCAAAACACAAACCACGGTGGGAGCTAGCCTGCTAGCGATGAGGAAATAACATTCAACATTGATGCTGAATGTTACTCCGCCATCGCTAGCAGGCTAGCTCCCACAGGAGAGGTTTACCGCTGAATCAGGACTTCTTGGCAGCAACCTTCGCCTTGGCGCCACGCTGACGCAGGGCCTCGAACAGGCACACGCCAGTCGCCACGGAAACGTTGAGACTGCTGACACTGCCCGCCATTGGCAGACGCACCAGGTAATCGCAAAGATCGCGAGTCAGGCGACGCATTCCGCTGCCTTCCGCACCCATGATCAGGATGGTCGGGCCGGTCAGGTCTTGCTGATACAGATCCTGCTCAGCCTCGCCCGCTGTACCGACAACCCACAAGCCACGCTGCTTGAGTTTTTCCAGGGTGCGCGCCAGGTTGGTTACCGCCACCAACGGAATCACTTCCGCCGCGCCGCAGGCGACTTTACGCACCGTCGGGGTCAGGGTGGCTGACTTGTCCTTTGGCACGATCACCGCCAGCGCACCCGCCGCATCGGCGGAACGCAGGCAAGCACCGAGGTTGTGCGGATCGGTCACGCCGTCGAGCACCAGTAACAGCGGTGCGCCTTCAGTGCGATCGAGCAATTCGTCGAGCATCGCTTCGCCCCAGACCTGACTCGGACTCACGTCCGCGACCACGCCCTGGTGCACGCCATCTACCCACGCATCCAGTTCACGACGCTCAGCCTGACCGACCGCTACGCGATTTTCGGCAGCGAGTTCGATCAACGTCTGTACCCGCGGATCACTGCGGCCTTCAGCCAGCCAGATCTGCTTGACGCGCTTTGGGTGGTGACGCAGTAACGCTTCTACAGCGTGCACGCCATAGATCTTTTCCAACTGACTCATGACTTGGCCTTAGGTTTACGCGCCCCGCCGCTTCTGGCGGCTGGAGCGGAACCCGCTTTTGGCGGGCCTTTACGGTGTTTGCTCGGTTTTGCTGGCTTGCCGCCGGAGGCCTTCTCAGGCGCCGACCGCCCGGTCTTTCCCCCAGACGCCGCTTTACCGCCGCTTTTCGCTTCAGACAGCAACGCCTGTTTCAGTTCACGACTTTTGCGCAACTCGGCATTTTTTGCCGCGGCATCGCTCGGGCGATAGGCTTCGACAGCCTTTTCCTTGGCAGGACGACGGCCGGTTTTCGCCGGCGCCGGCTCTGCGGCTGTTTTTGTAGAAGAGGCAGCCGGAGCAGCGGTTTCAGCCCCACGCTTCTTGCGGCCGATCGGCGCGCTGATGGTTTTTTCAGCCATCTCGAAATCGATCTTGCGCTCATCGAGGTCGACGCGCATGACGCGAACTTCAACGGTGTCGCCAAGGCGGAAGCTGCGACCGGTACGCTCACCGGCGAGGCGGTGGTGTACAGGATCGAAGTGGTAGTAATCGCCCGGCAGCGCGGTGACGTGCACCAGGCCTTCGACGTAGATATCGGTCAGTTCGACGAACAGACCAAAACCGGTCACGGCAGTGATCACACCCGGGAACGACTCGCCCACACGGTCTTTCATGAACTCGCACTTGAGCCAGTTCACCACGTCGCGGGTCGCTTCGTCGGCACGGCGCTCGCTCATCGAGCACTGCTCGCCGAGCTGCTCCAGGATCGCTTCGTCGTACGGATAGATGCGCGCTTTCGGGATGGTCATCGCACCGGCACGGCGAACGTGCGGGGTGTCCATTTTCGAATGGATGACGCTGCGAATCGCCCGGTGCGTGAGCAAGTCCGGGTAGCGGCGAATCGGCGAGGTGAAGTGGGTATAGGCTTCGTAATTCAGGCCGAAGTGGCCCTGGTTATCGGCGCTGTACACCGCTTGGCTCAACGAACGCAGCATGACGGTCTGGATCAGGTGGAAATCCGGACGGTCCTTGATGCTCGCCAGCAAAGCCTGGTAATCCTTCGGCGACGGACCATCCTTGCCTTTGTGCAGGGACAGACCGAGCTCGCCAAGGAAGGCGCGCAGTTTTTCCAGACGCTCCGGCGGCGGGCCGTCGTGGACGCGATACAGCGCAGGGATTTCGTGCTTCTTCAGGAACTCTGCAGTGGCCACGTTGGCCGCCAGCATGCATTCCTCGATCAGCTTGTGGGCGTCGTTGCGAACGGTCGGACGGATTTCGGCGATCTTGCGCTCGGAGCCGAAGATGATCCGGGTTTCCTGCGTTTCGAAATCGATCGCGCCACGCACGTGACGGGCCGCCAGCAGAACCTTGTACAGCGCGTACAGCTGCTTGAGGTGTGGCAGGACGTCGGTGTACTCACCACGGAGCTGACGCGCTTCGGTGGCTTTCGGGGTCTCCAGCATGGCGCTGACCTTGTTGTAGGTCAGGCGAGCATGGGAATGAATCACCGCTTCGTAGAAGCAGTAGTCGGTCATTTCGCCGGATTTGGAGATGGTCATCTCGCAGACCATCGCCAGCCGATCGACGTGCGGGTTCAGCGAGCACAGACCGTTGGACAACTGCTCAGGCAGCATCGGCACGACGCGCTCGGGGAAGTACACCGAGTTGCCACGAACCTGGGATTCGTTATCCAGTGCCGAACCGATTTTCACGTAGCTGGAAACGTCGGCAATCGCCACGTACAACTTCCAGCCACCGGAGAACAGGCGTAGCTTGCCCGGCTTGGCTTCGCAGTAGACCGCGTCATCGAAGTCGCGTGCATCTTCGCCGTCGATGGTCACGAACGGCAAATGGCGCAGGTCGATGCGCTTCTCTTTGTCTTTCTCTTCGACTTCCGGCTTGAGCTTGGCGGCTTCCTTGAGCACCGCTTCAGGCCAGACGTGAGGAATATCGTAGGTGCGCAGGGCGACATCGATTTCCATGCCCGGCGCCATGTAGTTACCCACGACTTCGACCACGTCGCCTTGCGGCTGGAAGCGTGGCGTCGGCCAGTGAGTGATCTTCACTTCGACGAATTGACCGATCTGGGCATTGGCGTTACGGCCCGGAGTCACCAGCACTTCTTGCTGGATCTTCGGATTGTCCGCGACGACGAAACCGATACCGCCCTCTTCGAAGTAACGACCGACGATGGTCTCGTGGGCACGGGACACCACTTCGACGATCATGCCTTCACGGCGACCGCGACGGTCCAGGCCGGAAACACGCGCCAGGGCACGGTCGCCATCGAACACCAGACGCATTTGCGCCGGGCTCATGAACAGGTCGTCGCTGCCGTCGTCCGGGACCAGAAAGCCGAAGCCGTCACGGTGACCGCTGATGCGGCCCAGGATCAGGTCGAGCTTGTCCACCGGCGCATAGGTGCCGCGACGGGTATAGATGAGTTGAGCGTCGCGCTCCATGGCGCGCAGGCGACGACGCAGGGCTTCGATCTGGTCTTCTGTGGTCAGACCAAACTCTTCGACCAGCTGTTCGCGGTTAGCAGGCGAACCTCGATCAGCAAGGTGCTGAAGGATCAGTTCGCGGCTAGGAATAGGGTTTTCATATTTTTCCGCTTCACGAGCGGCCTCGGGATCGAGGGACTGCCAATCGGCCATTAGAGAGTTTTCACCTTGTCTATATGCGGGTTAGTTTGGCATAGGCGTAATGAAACGGGAAATTTCAGGCTATGACAGCCTATCTAAAGCCCTTTATCGACATCGCAAAGCTGATTTGAATACCACTGGAGAAATTTTCCAGGTTTTTTCGATGTCGGGGGTTTACAGTTAAAAAGACGCTCCGTATAGTGCGCGCCATCGACGACGCACACGCGCTGCCGATACTGCCCAGATGGTGAAATTGGTAGACACGCCAGCTTCAGGTGCTGGTGACCGCAAGGTCGTGGAAGTTCGAGTCTTCTTCTGGGCACCAATTTCGAGCTTGAGATTAGAACAATTTCAAGGCTCACACAAAAACCCGCGAAAGCGGGTTTTTGCATTTAAGGCTTCCGGTTTATTAAAATTAAATCAGGGGTTTACAGATCAAAATGCTCTCCGTATAGTGCGCCACATCAACAGCGGCAACGCTTGCGATTATGCCCAGATGGTGAAATTGGTAGACACGCCAGCTTCAGGTGCTGGTGACCGCAAGGTCGTGGAAGTTCGAGTCTTCTTCTGGGCACCAATTCAAATTCAAGGTCACGATCTTGAATTTCACAGAAACCCGCGAAAGCGGGTTTTTGCGTTTCTGGTTTTCGAAAACCCCAAGCCATTACTTCCCTGTGGCGAGGGAGCTTGCTACCGCTGGAGCGCGAAGCGCTCCTCATCATTCCAATAGTTACACCGCACTCTCAGGATTTACGACTGCTTCGCAGCCGAACGGGAGCAAGCTCCCTCGCCACAAAAACTCGCCCCCACCCCTCTAGCAAACACTCCTCAGACCCGCAAGACGCACATGAGAAACAATATCGTTTATCATTGTTACAAGTTTTTGCAATGCGACAGTGAGGAACCCTGCGAATGATGTTTCGAAATACCCTGCGCCGCGGCCTGACCATCACCCTGCTCGGCCTGACACTCGCCACTCCCCTCACCCAAGCCGCCGATCCGGTTTCCCTGACACTCTATAACGGCCAACACAAGGAAGTCGGCGACGCCGTCGCCAAAGCCTTCGAAGCCAGGACCGGGATTCACGTCAATGTGCGCAAGGGCAGCAGCAACCAGCTCGCCAGCCAGATCGTCGAAGAAGGTGATCGCTCCCCCGCCGACGTGATCTACACCGAAGAATCCCCACCACTGAACAAACTCGGCGAACAAGGCCTGCTGGCTCAGACCGACGCCGCCACCCTCGCCGTTCTGCCAAAGGACTACGTCGCCGGCAACGGCACCTGGATCGGTATCACTGCGCGAGTCCGCGTGGTTGCGTTCAATCCCAAGTTGATCGATGAAAAAGACCTGCCCAAGTCGGTAATGGAATTCTCCGACCCGAAATGGCAAGGCAAAGTCGGCTTCGTGCCCACCAGCGGCGCATTCCAGGAACAGGCCGTAGCGATCATTAAAGTCCACGGCATGGACGCCGCCGAAGAATGGCTCACCGGCCTGCGCGCTTTCGGCAAGACCTACAGCAACAACATGGTCGCGCTGAAGGCTGTGGAAAACGGCGAAGTCGCCACCGTACTGGTGAACAATTACTACTGGTTCGCCTTGCAGCGTGAAAAAGGCCAGCTCGATTCGAAACTGCATTACTTCACCGGCGGCGACGTCGGCGGGTTGATCACCGTTTCCAGCGCCGCTGTACTGAAATCCAGCAAACATCCAAAAGAAGCCCAGCAATTCCTCGCCTACATGGCCAGCGAAGAAGGTCAGCGCGTGATCACCCAGACCACCGCCGAATACCCGCTGCACAAAGGCATGGAATCGGATCGCGGCCTCAAGCCGTTCAGCGAACTGCAAGCGCCGAAAGTCACGCCCGCCGATCTCGGCAACGCCGAAGAAGCCCTGGACCTGGAACGTGACGTTGGCCTGAACTGATGAGCGCATCGTTATCTGCCCTCGCCTTGCGTGGGGGCTACGTGCCACGGCGCAAGCGGCCGTCGATCTGGTTGTTGCTGCCGGTTTTGCTGCTGGTGGTGCTCAGCCTGTTGCCACTGGCTTATGTCAGCCTCAAAACCTGGCAAGCAGGCTGGGCCGAGGCGCTGCATCTGTTGTGGCGCCCTTACGTGCTTGGCCTGCTGCGTAACACGCTGGCGCTGATGGTGGGCGTCACCCTGGCCTGCGGCGTGATTGGCCTGTCGCTCGCCTGGTTGCTGGAACGCAGCACTCTGCCAGGTCGACGGCTATGGGGCGTGATCCTGTGCCTGCCGTTCGCGGTGCCTGCATTTGTCAGCAGCTTCACCTGGGTCTCCCTGAGCGCTCACTTCGAAGGGCTAGGCGGCGCGATTCTGGTGATGACCCTGTCCAAATACCCGCTGATTTTTCTGCCAGTGGCGGCAACCCTGCGCAATCTCGATCCGTCCCTGGAGGAGTCCGCACGTACCCTGGGGCAGAATCGCTGGGGCGTGTTCTTTAAAATCACCCTGCCTTTGCTCTGGCCGTCACTGCTGGCCGGTTCGCTGCTGATTGCGCTGCACATGCTGGTGGAGTTCGGCGCGCTGTCGATCATCGGGCTGCAGACTTTCACGACAGCGATCTACCAACAGTTCGAGCTGGAATTCAGCAACGCTAACGCAGCGATGCTCTCGGCGGTGCTGTTGGCGCTGTGTCTGGTGCTGCTATGGCTGGAGCTACGCGTGCGTGGCAAGGGCCGACATGTGCGCACCGGCCAGGGCGCGGCGAGGCAGGCGCAACAGGTTCGCCTGGGGCCATGGACGACTGTCGGACAGCTTTACTGCCTGCTGCTGGCGATCATCGGCAGCGGCATTCCGCTGGGGATGCTGGCTTACTGGCTGATGGTAGGTTCGTCGGCGGCGTTCCCGGTCGCCGCGATCAGCGAGGCGTTGTTGTCGTCCCTGGCGCTGTCTCTCGGTGGTGCGGCGCTGTGCCTGGTGCTGGCGGTACCGGTGGGATTGTTGGTGGTGCGCCATAAAGGGCGACTGGCAATCTGGGCCGAGCGCCTACCGTATCTGCTGCATGCGCTGCCGGGATTGGTGATTGCGCTGACTCTGGTGTATTTCGCCCTGCATTATGTGCCGATGCTGTACCAGACCTCCGCGCTGCTGCTGATTGCTTATGCGCTGTTGTTTCTGCCGTTGGCGCAGGCACCGATTCGTACGGCGCTGAACAAGGCAGCACCGCAACTGGAAGAGGCCGCACGCACGCTGGGAGCGTCGTCCTTCAGCGCGTTTTGTCGGGTGACGTTGCCGATCATCTTCCCTGCCTTGGGGGCAGCCTTTGCGCTGGTGTTTCTGGATGCGATGAAGGAGCTGACGGCAACGCTGCTGCTGAGTCCCACCGGACTGAATACGCTGGCGACAGAAGTCTGGGCGCATACCGCAAATGTGGAGTTCGCGGCGGCGGCGCCTTATGCGGCGCTGTTGATTGTGGTATCTGGGTTGCCGGTTTATCTTCTAACGACTCGGATGTATTTGAGCCGCTGATAAAGCAAAAAAGATCGCAGCCTTCGGCAGCTCCTACAGGGAAACGCATATTCCTGTGTAGGAGCTGCCGAAGGCTGCGATCTTTTGATCTTCAGGCCCTGAACTGCCCCAGACTCGCCTTCAACTGCGCCGCCAAGCCATCCAGCACTTTGCCACTGGCCGTGGTTTCCACCACCGCCTGAGCAGCCTTTTCAGCTTGAGCATGAATGGTCTCAACCCGCCCACGCACGGCCTGCGCACCTTGCGCCTGATGCGCCGCAGCCTGTGTCGCCAGACCGATCGCCGCATGCACCTGCTCGACCGACGCCTGCACCGACTGCTGCAACCGCGCACTGTCGCGCAACACCAGCAACCCTTCGCTGGCCTGACGTCCGGCCTGCCCGATTGCCGCGACGGCCTCGCGCGCGCCCTGCTGCAACGCAACAATGTGAGCCTGAATGTCGCCGGTTGAGCTCTGAGTCTTGCTCGCCAGTGCCCGCACCTCATCCGCCACCACGGCAAACCCGCGACCGGTCTCGCCGGCACGCGCCGCTTCAATGGCCGCGTTCAACGCCAGCAAGTTGGTTTGTTCGGCGATCCCGTGAATCACCGTCAGCACCACTTCAATCTGCTCACTTTGCTGCGCCAGGCGCTCGATGACTTTCGCGCCGGTGTCGACTTGTCCGGCCAATGCCTCAATGAGACTGCCGACTTTCGCCGAGGTCCGGGTGTTTTCATCCGTGGCCTGACGAATGCCCACCACCTGCTGCAAAGCGGCCTGCATGGCGTGGCTTTCAGACTGAGCTTCGTCAGCCATTTGCGATAACGCGCGCAAGCTTTCGGCCACTTCATCGCGCTGCATTCCCGCCGCGGCATCGGCGCCGGCATTGCGCAGGGTCATGGCGCCGATTTCCACGCCGGTCCGCTGGGCCACATCGCCCGCCTCCCGCACGATCGGCTGCAACTTATCCACAAAGCGATTGACCGCCGAGGCCATGTCGCCAATCTCGTCCTGGCTGTTGATCTGCACACGCTTGGTCAGATCACCCTCACCTGCCGCCAGGTCATCCATGGCGGCGATCAGCAGCTTCAAGCGATTGACCACCCGACGACCCAGCACCACCGCGAGCAACAGCAGCACACCAAAACCTACCAGCGCCAGGCCCATGCCGATGCGCCAGCGCAAAGTCCCGGCAGCTTCCTGCACGGCAGTGGTGGTATTGGCTTTCATTTCAGTGGCGGTGGACTGTGCCGATTGCAGGCGCCCGCGCATCGCCGTCGCGCTGTCAGCTGCCGCGCCTTTGAGGCTGTCACCCACCAGTTGATCGCTGCTGGCGATCAGCGCCGAGAATCGCTTGTCCAGCGCCGCCACATCGGTTTCCACGGAGGCGGTCGAGACGCCCATCAACACCTTGCCGATCTCCACCCCATTGGGGTTGATCGAGGCTTCAAGGTAGTAGACCGACGGATCGTTCTTCGCCGCATCCAGTACCTTGTCCAGCGCCCGCTCGCCCTGACCTTTTTCCAGAAGCGCCTTGTTGATCGGGTTCTCCCGGTTGAGGTAGCGCGTCAGGTGCTGGCCCGTGGCGTCGTCGTAGACCACGAACAAAACGTTGGGATTACGCTGGGCACGGCGAGCGAATTCGGACAGGGTAGGAATGTCGCTGTCCCACATGGCGCGAGGTGCGACCGAAGCCAGAAGCTGCGCCATGTCGTTGGCCGAATCCTTCAGGTCCTTCTCCAGCGTCGTACGCAATTGCGCCTGTTCGTCCTTCAGACGCGAAGACAGCCCGGCCGTCAGGCGCTGACGGGTACTGGTGGACAGGCTATCCAGGCTCGACGTGACTTCACGACCTGCCTGCTCAAGCTCACCAGAGAGCTTTTGGCTATCGGCGTCCAACCGCATACCCAAATCAGCTTCCAGCGCAGTCACTGTGCTCCGGGTCAGAGCGACAGCTACCAGCACCTGCACCAAAAGGGCGATACCTAGGGTAACGAACACGGGCCGCAAGAGACGGCTTTGTAACAGTGAGAGAACGGCCGACACTGAAAATCCCTCTGCTTTGACGCCATCAAATTGATAGCACGTCAGAAACGATGCTTTTTCAATGTTCACAGCAAAGGTCATGCCGTTCGACAGGCATAAACGACAAAGGCCCCAATTAAGGGGCCTTTGTGTTTTACATCAACGACTTATTAAGCGAACGGGTGACGCAGAACGATGGTTTCGTTGCGGTCCGGGCCCGTCGAAATAATGTCGATCGGAGCACCGACCAACTCTTCGACGCGTTTGATGTAGTTGCGTGCAGCCTGAGGCAGCTCTTCCAGGGTCTTGGCACCGACGGTGGATTCGGTCCAGCCTGGCATTTGCTCGTACACCGGCTCCAGGCCAATGTAGCTGTCGGCGTCAGTCGGTGCATCGATCACTGCACCGTCCTGATTCTTGTAGCCCACGCAGATGTTGATGGTTTCCAGACCGTCCAGTACGTCCAGCTTGGTCAGGCACAGGCCCGAAATGCTGTTGACGTCGATGGCGCGACGCAGGATGACGGCGTCGAACCAGCCGCAACGACGAGCACGGCCGGTAGTAGCGCCGAACTCATGGCCACGCTTGGCCAGGAAAGCACCGACGTCGTCGAACAGTTCAGTCGGGAATGGACCCGAACCCACGCGAGTGGTGTAAGCCTTGGTGATGCCGAGGATGTAATCCAGGTACATCGGGCCAAAACCCGAACCAGTGGCGATGCCGCCCGCGGTGGTGTTGGAGCTGGTGACGTACGGGTAGGTGCCGTGGTCGATGTCCAGCAGGGAGCCTTGGGCGCCTTCGAACATGATGTCTTTGCCAGCGCGACGCAGCTCGTGCAGTTCAGCGGTGACGTCGACCATCATCGGCTTGAGCAGCTCGGCGTATTCCATGCACTCGTCGAGTGTTTTCTGGAAGTCGATTGCCGGTTCTTTGTAGTAATTGACCAGTACGAAGTTGTGGTAATCCAGCAACTCGCCCAGCTTGGCGGCGAAACGCTCGCGATGGAACAGGTCACCGATGCGCAGACCGCGACGGGCAACCTTGTCTTCGTAAGCCGGGCCGATGCCGCGACCGGTAGTACCGATCTTCAGCTCGCCACGGGCCTTTTCACGGGCCTGGTCCAACGCTACGTGGTAGGACAGGATCAGCGGGCAGGACGGGCTGATACGCAGGCGCTCGCGCACCGGTACGCCTTTCTCTTCCAGCTTGATGATTTCCCGCAGCAGGGCGTCGGGTGCAACCACCACGCCGTTACCGATCAGGCACTGCACGCCTTCGCGCAGCACGCCCGACGGAATCAGGTGCAAGACGGTTTTTTCGCCGTCGATCACCAGGGTGTGGCCAGCGTTGTGGCCACCTTGGTAGCGCACTACGGCGGCAGCATGTTCGGTCAGCAGATCAACGATCTTGCCTTTGCCCTCATCACCCCATTGGGTGCCCAGGACTACGACATTCTTACCCATAACACTTGTCCTCATTCGCGCAAACTTGGTGCCGGCGGCGGCCGGCAGGAAAACTCAAGAAGCCAGCGGCAATACTTGCCAAAGCCCGTTCTGCTGAATCAATTGCCGGTCGCAGTCCGCTTCACGGGCGGCGGCCAAAAGCTGCCCAGGCAATGCCTGAACGACACGCTGACCCTCACTGCGCAACTGGCAAACCTGCTGCCAGAGTGCTGCATCCGTACTGTCAGGCATCCAGATACCGCCAGACGGTAGCTCGATTTCAGCACGCCCCAGGGTCACCAGGGTTTTCAAATCGGTAGAGAAGCCAGTCGCCGGACGGGCACGACCGAAGTCGGCGCCGATGTCGTCGTAACGACCGCCCTGAGCAATGGACTGGCCAACACCCGGGACGAACACGGCGAACACTACACCGGTGTGGTAGTGGTAGCCGCGCAACTCGCCCAGGTCGAAATACAGCGGTAATTCCGGGAAACGCGTGGACAGACGCTCGGCAATTGCCAGCAGATCGTCCAGGGCCGCCAGCACGGGCGCCGGCGCATTGGCCAGACGCTCGCGCGCTGCGCTCAACACTTCACGACCGCCACACAGGTCGACCAGCGCTCGCAGCATGCCCGACAGATCGGTAGGCAAGCCTTCGGTCAAGGTAATGACCTCGTCGATGGCTTTACGTTGCAATGCATCGAACAACTGTTGCTCGACTTCACCGGACAAACCGGCGGCGCGGGCCAGGCCGCGGTAGATGCCGACATGGCCGAGGTCCATGTGCACATCTGGCACATCGGCCAGTTGCAGCATGGCCAGCATCAGGCTGATGACTTCCACGTCGCTGCTCGGGCTGGCATCGCCGTACAACTCGGCGCCCAGTTGAATCGGGCTGCGCGAGGACGACAAGGCACGTGGCTGAGCGTGCAGCACGCTGCCGGCATAACACAGACGGCTCGGCCCTTCGCGACGCAGGGTATGCGCATCGATGCGCGCCACTTGCGGCGTGATGTCGGCACGGAAACCCATCTGCCGGCCCGACTGCGGGTCGATGACCTTGAAGGTACGCAGATCGAGGTCTGAGCCCGCACCAGTCAGCAGGGATTCCAGGTACTCGATATGGGGAGTCACGACAAACTCGTAACCCCAGCTCTGGAACAGATCCAACACCTGGCGACGCGCTATTTCGATGCGCGCAGCTTCTGGTGGCAGTACTTCTTCGATGCCATCTGGCAGCAGCCAGCGGTCTACCGTTGCCATTACGCCATTCCCCTATGATCCGGGCGACAAGCCTTTGGGCGAGCCTTGAGTGAAGCAGAAAATGATCGGCCCATGCGCACAAACCGCGCGCATGGACAACGGGGCGAAAAGCCTGAAACCGGCTTCGCCAACCACTTTCCTCGAAAAACCTGTCGAGTCATTCAACTCGGGCGCCTGCATAAAAACAGCAATCAAACGTGCAGACGCAAAAAAGCCGGGAATTTCCCGGCTGCCGCATCATACACACGTTTTCCCAAAGGATCACCCCGCCCGAGGTTTTAGCCGCCAGGCGGGGGATGATTCAGGTCAACGCCGTATCAAGGCTTGGCTTTTTCCAGGTAACGGAAGAAGTCGCTGCCCGGGTCCAGGACCATGACGTCGGATTTGTTCGCGAAGCTTTCACGGTAGGCACGCAGGCTACGGTAGAACGCGTAGAACTCCTGATCCTGACCGTATGCCTTGGAGTAGATCGCAGCAGCCTGGGCATCACCGTCACCGCGAACCTCTTCAGATTCACGATAGGCTTCAGCCAGCAGCACACGGCGTTGACGGTCGGCGTCGGCACGGATGCCTTCAGCCAGCTCGTTACCCTTGGCGCGGTGCTCGCGAGCTTCACGCTCACGCTCGGTGCTCATACGTTCGAACACGCTGCGGTTCACTTCCTTCGGCAGGTCGATGGTTTTGACCCGGACATCGACAACTTCGATGCCCAGTTCTTTTTCCGCCATCTTGTTCAGCGAGTTGGTGATGTCAGCCATCAGCGCATCACGCTCACCGGACACTACTTCGTGCAGGGTGCGCTTACCGAACTGGTCACGCAGGCCCGACTCCAGACGACGGGAAAGACGCTCGTCGGCAATCTGCTTGAGGCCGGAAGTCGCGGTGTAGAAGCGCTCGGCATCTTTCACGCGCCATTTGGCGTAGGCATCGACCATTACGGCTTTCTTTTCCAGCGTCAGGAAGCGTTGCGTCGGTGCATCCAGTGTCATCAGGCGGGCGTCGAATTTGCGCACCTTGTTCACGTAAGGCACTTTCATGTGCAGGCCCGGTTGAACATCGGTCTGGACCACGCGACCGAACTGCAGCATCACCGCGCGCTCGGTCTGAGCCACGATGTAGAAGCAGTTCCAGGCAACGATCGCCACGACGACGCCGATAATAAGGGCGATCAGCGATTTATTGCTCATCAGCGACTCTCCCTGGTACGTGCTTGCTGTTGCTGCAGATCAGCTGCCGCACGCGCATTCACTTCATTGCTGCTGGCTGCCGCACCGGTCACCGGAGCGCCGGGGCTGCGACCACTGTCAATCATCTTGTCCAGCGGCAAGTACAGCAGATTGTTCTGGCCATCCTTGTTGCCGGTCACGAGAACCTTGCTGGTGTTGCTGAAGATTTCCTGCATGGTGTCCAGATACAGACGCTGACGGGTGACTTCAGGGGCCTTGCGATACTCGGCCACCAGCTTGGTGAAGCGATCAGCCTCACCCTTGGCGCGGGAGACGGTCTCGTCGCGGTAACCGTTGGCATCCTCGAGAATGCGCTGGGCCTGACCACGGGCTTCCGGCACGACGCCGTTGGCGTAGGTTTCAGCCTGGTTTCGCGAACGCTGCTCGTCTTCACGGGCGCGGATCACGTCATCGAAGGCTTCCTGGACTTCACGCGGTGCAGCTGCGCTCTGTACGTTGACCTGGGTGACGGTGATACCGGTGCGGTAGGTATCGAGGAAGCGTTGCAGACGCTCCTTGATTTCGCTGGCCATCAGCTCACGACCTTCGGTCAGCACCTGATCCATGGCGGTAGAACCCACCACGTGACGCAAGGCACTGTCGGTTGCATGTTGCAGGCTGATTTCCGGCTGATCGACGTTCAGCACGAAGTCTTGCAGGTTGCTGATCTTGTACTGCACGGTCAGCGGCACTTCGACGATGTTTTCGTCTTCGGTCAGCATTTGACCCTGCTTGGTATAGGCACGCTCACGCGTGACGTTTTCCATGTACTTGCGATCGATCGGCGGGAAATAGATGTTCAGGCCCGGGCCGACGGTTTCATAGTACTTGCCGAAGCGCAGCACTACGGCTTGCTCCTGCTCGTCGACCACGTAGACAGCGCTGTACAGCCACACAGCCGCCAGCACGACCAGGCCGATGCCGAGCAGGCCGCCGAAGCCGCCACTCTTGCCCGGGCGACTGCCCTCGTCACCGCGTTTTTTACCACCACCGAACAACCCGTTCAGGCTTTCCTGCAGCTTTCGGAAGGCCTCGTCGAGATCCGGTGGTCCCTTGCGGTCGCCGTTATTGCGGCGCTTGCCACCCCAAGGATCCTGATTATTCGAGTTGCCACCCGGCTCATTCCAAGCCATAGCGCTCTCCATCTGATAAAGCAAAGACGCACCCACGGCGCGCCGACCAATGCTACAGAATGCCTGTCACCGCGGCACAACCGCTTTCTCAGGCTTTTATTGCAAAGTGTGTTGCTCGATGAATTCCATCGGTTGCAGACCTTCGCGGCTCACGAGTCGATTCAATTCAATCCGTGGCAAGCGAACGGCCAGCAAGCTGATGCCTTCTTCGTCGTGTTCTTCTTTTTGCACTGCACCCAGTTCGAAAAACTGCGCACGCAGTCGAGCAAAACGTTGCGGCAAGCGCAAGGTGCCAACAAACAAATCACTGCCTAACAGTTCGGCCACGGCCTGCTTGAGCAGGTCAAGACCGGTACCGTCCTTGGCCGACAACCAGACCCGCTGCGGTTTGCCATCGGCATCGCGCTGGATCTGCGGCTCAACACCCTCGAGCAAATCGAGTTTGTTGTATACCTCAAGGATCGGCAAGTCTTGTGCCCCGATCTCCCCGAGCACCACCATGACCTGTTCAATCTGGGCCATACGCTCAGGCTCATGCGCATCGATCACATGCAGCAGCAGGTCGGAGTTGCTCGACTCTTCGAGCGTAGCCCGAAATGCCTCGACCAGTTTGTGCGGCAGGTGGCGAATGAAGCCTACGGTGTCAGCCAGCACGATCGGCCCGAGGTCGTCGAGTTCGAGTCGGCGCAAGGTCGGGTCGAGGGTCGCGAATAACTGGTCGGCGGCGAAGACGTCGGAATCGGTGACCGAGTTGAACAGCGTCGATTTGCCGGCGTTGGTATAACCCACCAGTGAAACCGTCGGAATGTCAGCACGTTTGCGCCCGCGACGAGATTGCTCGCGCTGGCTGCGGACCTTTTCCAGGCGCCCCTTGATCTGCCGCAGGCGAACCCGCAACAGGCGCCGGTCGGTTTCCAGCTGGGTTTCACCCGGGCCGCGCAGACCGATACCGCCCTTCTGCCGCTCAAGGTGAGTCCAGCCACGAACCAGCCGCGTACTCATGTGTTCAAGCTGAGCCAGTTCAACCTGGAGCTTGCCTTCATGGGTGCGGGCGCGTTGGGCGAAGATATCGAGAATCAAACCCGTGCGGTCAATCACGCGGCACTCGAAAATACGCTCGAGGTTACGTTCCTGACTGGGCGTGAGAATGTGATTGAAAATCACCAGATCGACCTGTTCGGCGCTGACCAGATCGCGTAACTCTTCGACCTTGCCGCTGCTGATCAGGGTTTTGGCGGTTGGCCGATGACGCGGCACGTTAAAAAACGCGACGGTCTCGGCGCCAGCCGAAATTGCCAACTCCTGAAACTCCTGCGGATCTTCGCGCGCCTCAGGGTCCTGACCATCCAAGTGAACGAGAATTGCCCGTTCACCACCACCGTGGCGCTCAAAGAACAAAGGAGACTCCTATCAGGCGTTACCTGGCTCAGCGTCACCTGCTTCGGATTCGGTTGCGCTAGGCAGACGAATTGGACGAACCGGCACCACTGTAGAGATAGCGTGTTTGTAAACCATTTGGCTAACGGTGTTTTTCAGCAGGATAACGAACTGGTCGAAAGACTCGATCGTGCCTTGCAGTTTGATCCCGTTGACCAGGTAGATGGAAACCCCCACTTTCTCTTTACGTAAAGTATTCAAGTAAGGGTCTTGTAGCGAATGCCCTTTTGACATGTGCCGCACTCCTTTAAGGATTCAATATAAAAAATAGGTAAACAGATGGCTTGGGGCCGTCACACCCCCAAGGATAGACGGCAATTGCAAGGACTCAGCTCAATATGGAGATGGTCCCAAGGTATTTCAAGGCGCGCGGCAGATTGTCGCAATCGAGGCTGTCCAACCAGTGTAAATCAGCCCAACTGCGTAGCCAGGTGAACTGGCGCTTTGCCAATTGGCGCGTGGCAATGATTCCACGCTCCTGCATCTCGGCTTGCGTCAGCTTGCCATCCAGGTAATCCCAGACTTGTCGATAACCTACAGCACGTATAGACGGCATCCCCGAATGCAGGTCACCTCTATCTCGCAGGGCTACGACCTCGTCGATGAATCCCTGTTCCAACATATTTGTGAATCTTTGTTTAATACGCTCGTGCAGTACCTGGCGATTTGCCGGGGCGATAGCCAAGTTCGCGACAGTATAGGGCAATTGTTGCAGTCCCGAAGCGGCTGCTTCAGTACTTTGCGCAGATTGTCGCAAGCGTAGCTCAGTCATGCTCTGACCACTGACGCGATAAACTTCCAGCGCGCGACTGAGGCGCTGCGGATCGTTCGGATGAATTCGCGCGGCCGATTGCGGATCGATGACCGCCAATTGATCGTGCAGGGCTTGCCAGCCAAGGCGTGCAGCTTCTTCTTCGATTTGCGCGCGCACCTGCGGATCGGCCGCCGGCATGTCGGCCAGACCTTCGAGCAAAGCCTTGTAGTAGAGCATTGTGCCGCCTACCAGCAGCGGAATTTTGCCTCGAGAGGTGATCTCGGCCATGGCCTCAAGCGCATCGCGACGAAAATCCGCAGCGGAATAACTCTCGGCCGGATCGAGAATATCGATCAACCGATGCGGAAATTCGGCCAACAACTCTTTGGAAGGCTTGGCGGTGCCAATGTCCATGCCACGGTAAACCAGCGCCGAATCGACGCTGATCAGCTCGCAGGGCAGAACCTTGGTGAGTTCGATGGCCAGGTCGGTCTTGCCGGCAGCCGTCGGCCCCATCAGGAAAATCGCAGGAGGAAGCTGGCTCATCAACGACCGCGCAAAAACAGTTTGTCCAGATCGTCCAGGCCCAGCTGGGTCCAGGTCGGTCGGCCATGGTTGCATTGACCGCTGCGTTCGGTGTTTTCCATGTCCCGCAGCAGACCGTTCATTTCCGGCAAGGCCAGACGCCGATTCGCTCGAATCGCGCCGTGGCAGGCCATGGTGCCGAGCAGTTCGTTCAGGTGTGCCTGAATCCGGTCGCTGGTGCCGTACTCCATCAAATCCGCCAGAACGTCACTGACCAATCGATTGGCTTGCGCCTGTTTCAGCAGCGCGGGGATTTGCCGGATCGCCAGCGACTCCGGGCCAAGACGCTGCAATTCAAAGCCCAGCCGCTGGAACCACGCGACGTGTTCTTCGGCGCAATCGGCTTCGCGCTGACTGACCGCCAGGGACTCCGGCACCAACAGCGGCTGACCACTCAGGCCTTCGCTGGCCATGGCGATTTTCAGGCGTTCGTACATGATCCGCTCATGGGCGGCGTGCATGTCCACCAGCACCAGGCCTTGGGCGTTTTCCGAAAGAATATAGATGCCCTTGAGCTGCGCCAACGCATAACCCAGCGGTGGAATGTCGTCCTGCCCGGCTGGCAGCGCGACCGCGTTGGCCTCGGGTAACGGCGCAAAAAACTCACGGTAGGCCGCTTGAGCTTCGGCGACGGGCACGCCGGACTGAGGCCGCGGCGTGTATTGATACTGATAACCGGTGCCAGCGCCCGAGCCAGCCGGCGTGCTGAATGACGGTTGGGCCTGAGGCTGTTCCAGCAGCGCATTGGCCGCCAGACGCATTTCGCCCTGCGGACCGAACTCACCGGCTTCGATGCCGGTCGGCCGCACCATCGCGGTCGCGACAGGCGCGGCCAGATGATCTTCCGGCCGCACATCGCCGAGAGCGCGGTGCAAAGTGCCATAGAGGAAATCGTGAACCATGCGTCCGTCACGGAAGCGTACTTCGTGCTTGGTCGGGTGCACGTTGACGTCGACGCCCGCCGGATCGACTTCGAAAAACAGCACGAACGTCGGGTGCCGACCGTTGAACAGCACATCGCGATAAGCCTGGCGCACCGCGTGGGCCACCAGTTTGTCGCGCACCGCGCGGCCGTTCACGAAGAAATACTGCAAATCCGCCTGGCTGCGGTTGAAGGTCGGCAACCCGACCCAACCCCACAAATGCAGGCCATTGCGCTCGATCTCGATCGGCAGCGCCTGCTCCAGGAAACCCGCCCCGCAGATCGCCGCCACACGCCGGGCGCGGGCCGCGTCATCGTGGGCTTCGTGCAGGCTGAGGATGGTTTTGCCGTTGTGGCGCAGATGGAACGCCACGTCGAACCGCGCCAGCGCCAGACGCTTGATCACTTCTTGCAGGTGATCGAATTCGGTTTTTTCGGTCTTGAGAAACTTGCGGCGCGCCGGCGTATTGAAGAACAAATCGCGCACTTCCACCGAAGTCCCCACCGGATGAGCTGCCGGTTGCACCCGCGGCGCCATGTCCCGGCCTTCGGTTTCCACCTGCCACGCCTGATCGGCATCGCGAGTGCGGGACGTCAGGGTCAGACGCGCCACGGAGCTGATGGACGCCAGCGCCTCACCACGAAACCCCAGGCTCATCACCTGTTCAAGGTCTTCCAGGTTACGAATCTTGCTGGTGGCGTGACGGGCCAGAGCCAAAGGCAGGTCATCGGCAGAAATGCCGCTGCCATCGTCGCGCACCCGCAGCAACTTGACGCCGCCCTGCTCCACATCGACATCGATGCGTTTGGCGCCGGAGTCGAGGCTGTTCTCCAGCAACTCCTTGATCACCGAGGCCGGGCGCTCGACCACTTCACCGGCGGCAATCTGGTTCGCCAGCCGCGGGCTGAGCAGCTCGATGCGCGCAGCGTTGGTCAGCACCTGGTTCATTCTTTGGCCGCCAGTTCAGTGCCGGGGATGGTCAACGTCTGACCAATCTTCAGCTCGTCGCTCTTGAGGTTGTTAGCGCTGCGCAAGGTGGCCGGAGACACCTGATAGCGCACGGCGATCATCGCCAGGGTCTCACCGGGATTGACGCGATGGTCACGCGGGCCCTGGGCGATTTTGCCGGAATCACGCAGCCAGGCAATGTAAGTGCCCGGCGGTGGATTCTGCTGGAAGAACTGCCGTACGCCGCTGCTGATTGAACGCGCCAGCGCCTGCTGATGGTTCGCAGCGGCGAGTTTCGAAGCTTCATTGGCGTTGGAGATGAACCCGGTTTCCACCAGGATCGACGGGATGTCCGGCGACTTCAGCACCATGAACCCGGCTTGCTCTACGCGCTGTTTGTGCAGCGGCGTGACGCGGCCGATGTTGCTCAAGACTTTCTGGCCAACGTTGAGGCTGGACGTCAGGGAAGCGGTCATCGACAAATCGAGCAGCACGCCGGCCAGCATGCGGTCCTTGTCATCGAGGCTGACGTTGCCTGCACCGCCGATCAAGTCGGAACGGTTTTCGCTGTCGGCCAGCCAACGGGCGGTCTCCGACGTAGCGCCGCGGTCGGACAGGGCGAACACCGACGCACCGAACGCAGCAGCCGAAGGTGCGGCGTCGGCGTGGATCGAAACGAACAGGTCAGCCCCCTTCTTACGGGCAATTTCGGTACGACCGCGCAACGGAATGAAGTAGTCGCCGGTGCGAGTCAGTTCGGCGCGGAAGCCTTTCATGCCATTGACCTGACGCTGCAGCTCACGGGCGATGGCCAGCACCACGTCTTTCTCACGCTGACCGCGAGAGCCCGAAGCTCCCGGGTCTTCACCACCGTGGCCGGCATCGATCACCACAATGATGTCGCGCTTGCCGGCCGGGGCGGGCGGCAATTTGATCGAAGGCTCGGAGGGTGCGACAGGGACCGCGGGCAACGTCGCCACAGACGGCGTTGGCGCAGGTGGTGGCGCGGCGTCGGCCGCATTGTCGAACAGGTCGACGACCAGGCGATTGCCGTATTGGGCGTTTGGCGCCAGGGTGAAGCTTTTTGGCGTGACGGCTTTTTTCAGGTCGATGACCACCCGCAGGTCGGTCGGCGTACGTTGAGCCGAGCGCATTGCGGTGATAGGAGTGTTCGAGGTGTTGACGTTCAGCGGCGCCCCCAGAGTTGCGCCATTGATGTCGATCACCAGCCGATCCGGGGAGGTCAGGGTAAAAACGCTGTGCTGGACAGACCCTGTCAGGTCAAACACCAGCCGCGTGTTGTCCGGCGCCCGCCACAGGCGAACACTGTTGACCTTCGTCTCGGCCACAGCGTCGACGGTCACCGCCAGAAACAACAATCCTACGGCAGCAACCAACGCGCGAAAGCGCATACCTAACCCCATCATTTAATTGAATTCCAATGCCAAAGCGGCACACCACGACTCGCCACGCGAGCCCTGGGGCAAAATTTTCAGCGAACGCCCGCTGTCTTGCGGGCTAATGGTAATGGTCAGGTCGGGCTTTGGCAAAAAGCCTGCACCGTTACGGGGCCATTCGATCAGGCACAGTGCATCGTCTTCGAAATAGTCGCGGATGCCCAGGTACTCCAGCTCCTCCGGATCGACCAGTCGGTACAGGTCGAAATGGAAGGCGCGGATGTCGCCGATCTCGTAGGGCTCGACCAGGGTGAAGGTCGGACTTTTTACCGCGCCTGTATGTCCAAGGCCACGGATGATGCCCCGGGACAACGTGGTTTTCCCTGCACCCAAATCCCCCTCGAGAAAAATCAGACCGTGCCCTTCAGTGGTTTGTGCAATGCGCGCACCGAATGCGGTCATCGCCTCTTCATCAGCCAGGTACAGGGTTACTTCAGACACGGTGCTTGCTCCTCCAACAACTGACGAATGGCTGGAATCAGATCACTGGCCGCCAGCCCGCGGCCGAATTTACCTTGTTGCTCGCCGGCATTGGCGTGCAGCCAGACCGCCAGGCATGCCGCGTCATACGCATCCATACCCTGAGCGAGCAAGGCGCCGACCAGACCGGCCAGCACATCGCCCAAACCGGCAGATGCCATGGCCGGATGGCCCTGATGACACAGTGCCAGACGCCCGTCGGGGCTGGCGATCAGGCTGCCGGCGCCTTTGAGCACCACGACAGCTGTATATTTTTTGCTCAATGCATGGGCAGCGGCAGGACGATCGGCCTGAACATCGGCCGTCGATAGCCCCAGCAATCGCGCCGCCTCGCCAGGGTGCGGCGTGATAACACAATGGGCGGGCAAACTCACGCCACCTTCGGCCAACAGGTTCAACGCATCGGCGTCCCAGACTTGCGGCAGCGGCGCATTGGCCGCGGCCGACAACAGACTGCGCCCCCAGGCGGCCTGCCCCAGCCCTGGGCCGACGACCAGCACCGTGACCTTCTCAAGCAGCCCCATCAATTGATTGGCCGACGAAGTGCCGAGCACCATCGCTTCTGGCAAACGTGCCAAGGCGGCTGGAACATGCTCGTTGCGGGTGGCCACGGACACCATGCCGGCGCCGCTGCGCAGGGCGCTTTGTGCGCTGAGCAGGATGGCGCCGCCAAAACCGCGATCACCGCCGATCAGCAATACGTGGCCAAATTTGCCTTTGTGGGCAGTTGGTGCGCGACCGGTCAGACGCGGCACATTACCGGCCGTCAGGCGACGAGCACTGACCGTGGCCCCGATAAACGTCTCAGGGGCGGCTAGCAGATCATTGAATACCAAATCGCCAACCACATCCGCAGCGCCACCGGTGAACAGACCCAGCTTCAAGCCGATGAACGTCACCGTGAGGTCTGCTCGAACCGCAATGCCGAGCTGGCGCCCCGTATCGGCGCACAGCCCCGAGGGGATATCCACCGCTGCAACCGGTAACCCACTGGCGTTGATCGCGGCGATGACACTGGCGTATGGCTCGCGCACTTCACCGGTCAGGCCAGTGCCAAGCAAGGCATCCAGCACAATGCCACGTAATTCGCAGTGCGCGTTCCAGTCTTGAATGGCGACGCCTTCGGCTACGGCCTCGGCATGGGCCGATGCGGCATCGCCCTGCAAACGCCCGGGATCACCGGCGGCCAGCACCCGCACGTGCCAGCCGGCACGTCGGGCCAGCACGGCCACCAGGTAACCGTCGCCCGCATTATTGCCGTGGCCGGCCACCACGCTCAATTCGTGGGCCGTGGGCCAATGGCGGACCAGCGCGCGCCAGGTCGCCCGCGCTGCACGCCGCATCAATTCGAAGCCCGGTGTACCGGCCGCAATCAGGCTCGCATCGAGCCCTCGGACTTGCGCGGCGCTATACAGCGCGTCGGGTAATTCATCTTTAGTGTGCGGCATGCGTCTTCAGGCTCCGATGTCTGGCAGAATTATACGCACCTCAGCTCCGGTTTCTCTCGTCTCATGCCCGCTATTACCACAGACCTGCCCGCCCTCGCCCAATCCATCAAGGACTGGGGCCGCGAGCTGGGCTTTCAGCAAGTCGGCATCAGCGGCCTCGACCTGGCCGAGCATGAGCAGCACCTGGAGCGCTGGCTCGCGGCCGGCTACCACGGCGAAATGGAGTACATGGGCGCCCATGGCAGCAAACGTTCGCACCCGGAAGAACTGGTGCCGGGCACCTTGCGAGTCGTTTCCCTGCGCATGGACTACCTGCCGGGTGACACCGAAATGGCCAAACGCCTGGCCGAACCGGAAAAAGCCTACGTCTCGCGTTATGCCTTGGGCCGCGATTACCACAAATTGATCCGTAAACGCGTGCAACAACTGGCAGAAAAAATTCAGGCAGTGATCGGCCCGTTCGGCTACCGCGCCTTTGTCGACAGCGCCCCGGTGCTGGAAAAAGCCATCGCCGAACAGGCAGGCCTAGGCTGGATCGGCAAAAACACGTTGGTCTTGAATCGCAAGGCTGGCAGCTACTTCTTCCTCAGCGAACTGTTCGTCGACCTGCCGCTGCCGGTCGACCCGCCCCACGCCACCGAACACTGCGGTCGCTGCACCGCCTGTCTGGACATCTGCCCGACCAACGCCTTCGTCGGTCCGTATGTACTGGACGCCCGACGCTGCATTTCGTACCTGACCATCGAACTGAAAAGTGCGATTCCTGAAGATTTGCGGCCGCTGATCGGCAATCGGGTGTTCGGTTGCGATGACTGCCAGATCGTCTGCCCGTGGAACCGCTTCGCCCGGCCTTCCGGCGAAAGCGATTTCAAGCCTCGGCACAATCTGGACAACGCCGAACTGGCCGAACTGTTCATGTGGGACGAAGAGAAGTTCCTCAGCAGCACCGAAGGCTCACCGCTCAGACGCGCGGGCTACGAGCGCTGGTTGCGCAATCTGGCGGTCGGCCTGGGTAATGCGCCGTCAAGCATTCCGGTGCTGGAAGCGCTGAAGGCACGGCGGGACTATCCGTCGGCGCTGGTGCGCGAACACGTCGAATGGGCCCTGAAACAACACGGACTCCTGTAGCAGCTGCCGAAGGCTGCGTTCGGCTGCGCAGCAGTCGTCATTTCGCAAAGCGAGTCCTGCGGCCTCGAACGCAGCCTTCGGCAGCTGCTACAGAGACCGTGTCAGGCCTCGTCGTTATAAACGAACTTGGGCATTTCCCAATGGAAACGGATCGCCAGCAAGCGCAGCAGGAAGCCGCCGAACAGGGTGATCAGGATCGCCTGTTCACCGGGTAATTGCAGGTAGATGCAGAGCAGATAGCACCATGCCGCGGCAAACGAGACGCTGGCGTAGAGCTCGCGGCGGAAGATCAGCGGGATGTCGTTGCAGAAGATGTCCCGCAAGATGCCGCCAAACACGCCGGTGATCACACCGCTGACCGAGGCCACCAGCATGCCGTGGCCCATTTCCAGGGCCGTCATGCAGCCGATCAGGGTGAACGCTACCAGGCCCACGGCATCGAGCACCAGAAACAGCGAACGCAGGTGGCGCATCCAGCGAGCGATGAAGATCGTCAGCATCGCCGCGACCGAGGTCAGCACCAGGTATTCCGGGTGTTTGACCCAGGTCAGCGGGTAGTGGCCGAGCAGCACGTCGCGTACCGAACCGCCGCCCAGCGCCGTGACGCACGCAATCAGCACCACGCCAAACCAGTCCATGCCGCGACGGCCCGCAGACAGGGCGCCCGTCATGGCTTCGGCAGTGATGGCGATCAGATAGAGCATCAGCAACATGGTGGCGGTCCTGGCAGAAAGGCGCGCAGTCTAGCCATTTAGGGCCGGCACCAAAAGGGGGCACACATTCAAATAGACCGCGTCGCCTTCTTCGCGGGCAAGCCTCGCTCCTACAGGTACAACACAGGTCCCGTAGGAGCGAGGCTTGCCCGCGAAGGCGTCAGAACAGACACACCACCCAATCAGAACTTGATGAAGTTCTTGCGGTAATGCTGCAACTCGGCGATCGATTCGCGGATGTCGTCCAGGGCCAGGTGGGTGCTGCCCTTCTTGAAGCTGTCGCGTACGTCCGGTGCCCAGCGCGCGGCCAGTTCTTTAAGGGTCGACACGTCGAGGTTGCGGTAGTGGAAGTAGCTTTCCAGCGATTTCATGTGGGTATAAAGGAAGCGACGATCCTGGCAGATGCTGTTGCCACAGATCGGCGACTTGCCCTTCGGCACCCATTTTTCCAGGAAGGCGATGGTCTCGGCTTCGGCTTCGGCCATGCTGATGCGGCTGTCGCGAACCCGTTGGGTCAGCCCGGAACCGCCGTGCTGACGGGTATTCCACTCGTCCATGCCGGCGAGGATCTCGTCGCTGTGGTGGATGGCGATCACCGGACCTTCGGCCAAGGTGTTCAAATTACTGTCGGTGACGATAGTGGCCATCTCGATGATGACATCGGTATCAGGGTTCAGACCGGTCATTTCCAGGTCGATCCAGATCAGGTTCAGCGGGTTTTGCATGAGTCGGCTCCTCGGCGTAGGTGCGCAGTTTAGCCTAGGGAGGCCACCGGGCGTGCTAAACTCGCGGCCGTTTTACCTAATCGCTGCATTCTCGATACGGAACACCCATGGCCAAACGCCAACTCAATCGTCGTCAAAACTGGCGCATCGAAAAGATTCAGGGCGAGCGCGCTGCCCGCGCCGCCAAACGCGAGTCCTCCGCTGTCGAGGCACTCGAAGGCGGCGACCTGGGTCCGGAACAGACGGGCCTGGTGATCGCGCACTTCGGTGTGCAGGTCGAAGTCGAGGCCCTCGATGGCGAATTGGCCGGCCAGGTGTTCCGCTGCCATTTGCGCGCTAACCTGCCAGCGCTGGTGACCGGCGATCAGGTGGTGTGGCGTGCCGGCAACCAGGGCATCGGCGTGATCGTGGCGCAACTGCCACGTAAAACCGAGCTCTGCCGTCCCGACAGCCGTGGCCAGCTCAAGCCGGTGGCGGCCAACGTCGACCTGATCGTGATCGTCTTCGCGCCGCTGCCCGAGCCTCACGCCAACCTGATCGACCGTTACCTGGTCGCTGCGGAACACGCCGGTATTCGGCCGTTGCTGCTGCTGAACAAATTCGACTTGATCGACGAGCAGAACGCCCCGGCGCTGAATGCCTTGCTGGCGGTTTACCGCACGCTGGGTTACCCGGTGCTGGAAGTGTCGGCCCACCACGGCAATGGCATGGAACAGTTGCAAAAGCAGCTGGACGGGCACATCAGCGTGTTCGTCGGCCAATCCGGCGTCGGCAAGTCCTCGCTGGTCAACAGCCTGCTGCCGGAAGTCGACACCCGTGTCGGCCCGCTGTCCGAGCTGTCGGGCCAAGGCACCCACACCACCACCACCGCGCGACTGTTCCACTTCCCCGGTGGCGGTGAGTTGATCGACTCCCCGGGTATCCGTGAATTCGGCCTGGGCCATGTCAGCCGTGCCGACGTCGAAGCCGGTTTCATCGAGTTCAACGACTTGATCGGCACCTGCCGCTTCCGTGACTGCAAGCACGACCGCGAGCCGGGTTGCGCCCTGCTCAAGGCATTGGAAGAAGGCCGCGTGCAGCAGCAGCGGATGAACAGCTACCGCTCGATCATCGCCAGTTTGCCTGAAAGCAGCTACTAAGTAGTTTTGATCATTTTCGTGACGCTACGAAAATGATCACCAGCCTGCAGAGACAAAAAAGCCGCGATAATCGCGGCTTTCTGATTTTCAGCGTGCGGCTTTTTCCAGCTTCCAGCCCAGCGCATCCAAGGCGTCACAGCCGTCCTGAATCAACATGTGTGCAGCATTGGCGAAATGCTCCAGGTCGTGACCTTCGGCGTTTTTGATGCACAGGCAGGTGACGCTGTTGAGTAGATTGCGCGCGGCTTTGAGTCGGTGGACGGCGGTTTCAAGAAGATCGGAAGCGCGGGCTTCGGTGTCGATGTACAGCGTCGGGCTGACGCTGAAGTTGCCTTGGAGCGGGTGGTACTTAGCCATGGTCAAAAACTCCGGATACGTTCGAGAGGTTTCATCTGTATTTAGACCGGCTAAGATCGGTCGCCACGTTGGCAGCAACGGTGGAACTATAGGCAGATGCTTGCGCGACTGAAAACCCAGGCGCGAAATTTCAGATCGTTCCTACAGCTATTGAGCAAACGCGCCCCCCTCGAAAGCGCTAGCGCGGCATGACAACGCAGCAGGTGTCACCCTTAGCTCTTAACATCAATGCGAGCGTGCATACCGGCAAGAAAATCATCAGACAAAAGAACGTTACTTAAAGAAAACCGTTGATTTTTTTCTTTCAGATTTATCTCAAGCGACCTGAAAAACGGGTTGCGCCGAACTCGAATTGACTGGATATCTTCGTATCGAATGAGGTCTTGACGTTCGTAACCAGCAGCCTCGTCACGAAAACTAAGTCCTTCCGGGATGATTGAGACACTGACTTTATGGTCGCGTTTTGCGAAATTGCAGACAGCGAAAATATTATGCTTATTAAAACTGACAAACCAAATGGCCAACCCGCTAGATAGCTTACTAGCGGAAGAAATGGGAAAAATATAAGTATAAACATCGCCGTAGTAACGGCGTAACTTGCAACAGTCCAGGACATAATCCCAAAACCAACTTTTGCATTCCATACAGCTTTCATTACCACTCCTTGCGTATCAATGGATTAAAGCGATTTTAGTTTAGAAAAATATTGTGTTGCCCTAGCACACGCACCAGCCTCGGTATTCAAGCACTGGCTTTCTGCATGCATTCGAGATCAACAAGCCTTGTCGTGGGACCATTAGTTTTTAAGCGTTCGGTTACAACTTTGGGCCAAAGGTTGCGGGAGCGACGCTTGGCGATGCTGTAGGTGAGCTCTTGAATGCGACAGGTGGGATAAAAGCAGAGATCAAGTACCAAGCTCAGAACGTCGATACCACGCAGATAGTTTTTACCTCCATTCTCTTGCTTGGTCTGTTTTATCCGCTCCAGTGTTTGCATGAAACTTTCGCTCATTCTGGGCCGCGCGGATAACTGACTTTGTACAAATGCATCCGACTCACTGTGGTTGCCGCGCTCGTCGAAATAAGGGCCATTGTTCATATAGGAACGGATGTATTCCCAAAAGCCGATTTGCATCGCCAGTGATTTACCAAAAGGCGCACCAAGGCTGACCATCAACGCCGATTCCGGTTTTTGAAATTGCCACACCCGAACTTCTAGTGAGGCGCTTTGCATGCCACCAATGTGAGTGCCAACTAGTTGAAATTCATTAGCAACGGCTGAAATACCATCCCATGGAGCGTGGAATAGTTCGCCTTCATGATCAAAGTACACTTCGCGAGTGCGGCGGTTAAACAGGATAGGTAGCGGTAGCGGACGTAGGGTTTCCCATAGGAACGGTACTACAAATAGCGGGGTACATATCGAAAGCATTATGAAAAGGCCTTCGGCTTCACCGCTGTGCATAAGGCTGACAAGTCCAAGCCCGATTCCTGCGACCCCACCAATACCGCCCAACACACCGGTCATCAGTCCTCGATAAGAGTCGCCACCTGCTTGCAAAGCCAGGTAATGCTCGGTGTGTTCATCGGTAATGAACAGCTCCATCGGCTGTTCACCCGTGGGCTTTTCCGCTTCAAGCATGACCGTGGGTTTAGCGCTGTACCGGGGTTTTTCCGGCGTATTCATATCCATGCTCGTTCCATAATTTTTACCGCTGGCAGCGTCAGTCCTTCTTGTGGGGAGTAAATCAATTCGCCCTCGATACGCCGCAGATCCCGCACGCCATCCTCATGGTACACACGGCGATAGGGGGTGACGCCGGCCGGCACTGGAATGCGAGCACCGCTGTGTCGAGCAAAGTCTTTACCCGTCCATTCGACCTTTTTGATTTGATCGGCGTGATAGCCGAGTGTATCGCCCCAAACTTCGATGCCCTTGAAGTGAATCATGGCATCGGTCAATGGCACATTTTCTCCAGGCAATTTCAACATCAGATACGTGGAGATGATTTGCCCTTGATGGGGGTGCATTTCGGCCAGACGGCGAGCATCAAAACTGATGGGAAACAAAATGGGGTACAGCTTATCCATGGACAAGGTGTATCTGTTCGACCAGTTGTCGTCTGGACGGATCCCAAAACGGCTGTTTTTTACCCACAGCTCCAGCGGCGTGTCTGCTGTATAGAGCCGAGCAATAACCCCCGTGACAATCACTACAGTGAGACCAAGTATTTTTATAGCTAGGTGTGGTGCGGCATTCATCCCCCCTGCAATGGCCGCAGCCTCACCGAGCATCACGGCGACTTGTGCGGCACGGTAGGCCCGGAAAAGTTTTACATAGAGCACGATACCGGCCATTTCGGTGCTGGCGATTGCCAGGCTCGTCGCCATCGTGTCTAAATCGCCTTTTTGGTACGCCTCAAAGGCTTCTATCCCATAGAACACAACGTCGAAGGCCAACACGGCAACCTGCGCCCCCGCGGTAATCGCTGCACGCCCCAAGGTTTTAATCAACATTAGCCTTGAGGAGACTGAAAACTTTCCGGTCTGGCGGACTGACTCCGCCCAATCAAGTTCGCCGACTCGCTGCCACACAGCTGCGCCTGCCGCACCAACTCCAAACGCCGCCCCGACTGCGCTAAAACCGTTTTTGACCGTTTTGTTATCAAGAAACGCATTGCCCGATGAAACAAAATTCACCCCCGCCACCAGCGTCACAATCGACTTGATCGGCGCCTTGCTCAGCGTACTTTTCAAATCAAACACACTGCTCAATTCAACACTCGCCGCCAGATTCACCGGCAACGGTGGCAGCTTGGTGCTGGCTGGGACCAAATGCATGAACGGGATACCGTCAGCCACCCCGCTGGTCAGCGGTGTAACACTCAAATGCGTGGGCATTGACTGGCGTGTCCCCATCAAATCGCTGTACCACTCGCCCAACTGACGCGATGTGACGCCCGAGGTCTGGATGCGCTGGTCGCTGCGGGCCAGCGCTGCCGCCATGTACAAACGTCCCGCCGCACCAGTGCCCTTTTCACCCTGATGCAATTGCAACCCAGCCACCGGGGCAAGAGACAGAAATAGGGCCTCAACGCTTGAGGCCGGCTTGTGTTGCTTCAGTTTGTCGGCGGTCTTGTTCAGCGCATCGGTATAACCAAAGGCTCTGGCGAGTTTGCTGGCGCCTTCTTGAATAGCAGCCTGGTTATCTCGGGCCACATCGCTGAAGTCCACAAGGTATTTGATTTCGCCAACACCCAGCCGTGACGGCAACCCGAGCAAAGCCCAAAGCAACCATGGCTTACCAGCCTTGTTACCTTCAAGACTGAGGGTAATGGCCTCGGCCCCGACGCTGGTGCTGGCCGGTCCCAGGCAAGCCGCTGCGAAATGCAATTCCAGTGCCTCACGGGCAAGCGACTGGGTAATGTCGAAATGGCCGCAAGCGGTGTCCATGCTCGACGCACCGGTCACTTGCAGGGTGTTAAACCACGCCACCCAGAGTTGGGCCAGACGCCGCAGGTCTGCGGTATATCGGTCGTTCTGGGTCTCTTGATCCTTCCAGGCTCTCTGGAGTTCGTCATGGCGGGTGATGGACGGCAACTGTGCGCTCAGTTGCCGGTCGCCTTCGCTCAGTGACTTGATGACACTGGCTATCGCCCACTCTTCAGCGTGATGCTCCTGGTAACTGTCGAACGCTTCTTTACGCACACGCATCAGCGCGGCAAGGTCAAGTAGCACGCCCCATGCATCATCAATGACGGCGTAGGTCTGCTGTTCGCAAGCCCTCATCTGCTTGAGAGCTTTCAGCCAGTTGGGTGCGTGTTCCGTTTCAGGCTCCGCGCTCCAGCCGTAGCTCGTCGCATCGTTGTATTCGCCAATCTGCTTGGCGACGGTGTCGACCTTGCCACTGAACGGTGCGACACCTGGCACAAAACTTCGCATGATGCGCTGGCGTACGGCGGGGTCTGTTTTGGCGGCCCGATACTGCGCCTCACTCCAGCGAACGGGCGACCAGACCAATCCGGCAGGGTCGCCAGCTCTTAACACCAGATGGGGTTTGACCCGGGTGTCGATCACCCTGCCCGCGCGCGGGGTCTGGGTGAGCTGAGCTTTCTCGACCTGATACTCCACCAACTTGGGTGGGCTGCTCTCCCAGACGTAGAGCCAACCGTCGCGCAACAAACGCGAAGTGTAATTGAGCGCATGCCCGGTCAAGTCAGGATGACGAGGCCCCAATTCGGGAAACGAGCCGCTCAATGCCGGCAAGTCGTAGGCTTCGGAATCGACAGCGACGGTTGGGCCAAGGGCGTATCGCAGAGGCAAAACGGCAGCGAACAGCGGGCAGGTTCCAACGCGGATTTTACTCTGGGTACTCATGCGTTCTTCTCCGGGTTGGCTGGAAGGCTCAGTGCCTCCAGAACCGGCTCAGGCAGGGTGATTTGCGCGGCCAGACCTTTATTGGCCGGTGCTGAGTCATATTCAGGCGCTTCGTTTTCCCAAGCGCACACTGGCGCGTTGCCATGGCGTAGCCAGACGCTTTCCACACCAAACCAAAAGCCTGCTGGCCATTGCACGCCGGCCAACCAGGCGCGTCGCAGAACCGAGCCATCCGCCAGACGCAACCACAGCTCTCGCTGCTGCTCATCAAAAATGCGCAACCGACGTTGCAGGATCGGTAGCCATTGTTGGGCGCTCCGTGGAGAAGCCAGCCAAACACTGTGTTGCAAGTCGGTGCCGCCCCACCACGCGGCATAGGCTGCGCTGCCAATCGAGGCATTCAGCAGAAAAGGCCCTGCGGCGCTGATCGGCTCATAAGCGGTCCCCTTGAATAGCGGCTGCGGAGAATCTGCGCCGTAGTGCTCGTTAAGCCAATCGATAGCGCCTTCGTACTGGGCGCCATCAAGCAGGAGCAGTCCTTTGTTCGGGATGACTGGTGTCATGCTTCACCCCTCTCTGCTTCCTGGGATTCCTGGGCAACGTTGCATACCGGGCAAACACCGGAATCGGCCTCGCGAAAGACGATGTTCTGTTTGAGCAGGGCTTCCATGGGAAGGGTGTCGATAACCACAGCTTCGGCGACTTGGGGAGCTGCTGACAGTGCCGCCTGCCCGGGTAGGCCAGTTAGCGGCGAACCACCCACGACAATGTCCACACTGCTGAATATCCCGCTGGAGTTAATGACGATGAAATGACCGTCACATTCCCACGTCAGGCTCTGGTCAGCCTTGATAACCACATTGGCCGCAGTGACATGGGCGTGAGGCCCGGCCTGAATCACCAACGTGCCCTCTGCCGTCGTGCTGCTGTTGCCGGTGATGGAGATCACCTCGTTGCCGCCGATCAGCGTGTTGCGCGCACCTTCGGTGGTGTGCAATTCGTCGCCCTTGATCAGGCTAGCGCTGTTGTTGTCCACCTGTTCAAAGCGGTCGTTACCGATCAGGCTGTGGCTATCACGGATAATCTGTTCGCGGCGGTCGTTGCCAATTTTGGTATCGCTGTCGTTGAGGATCAGCTGTTCCAGGTCGCGTTCGGCGCGCAGGTAGATTTGTTCCTGCCCGGCGCGATCTTCAATCGACAGTTCGTTGTAACCCCCCGTGCTGGGGGAGCTGTGGCTGCGCAATACGGTTTTGGTCTTGTTTTCGGGCAAGGGATAGGGCACCGCATTGACCTTGTTCGGCACGCACCCGGTAATGAGCGGGTTATCGGGATTGCCGTCCAGAAAGGTGACCATGACTTCCATGCCGATACGCGGAATGATCACCACTCCAAAATTTTTACCTGCCCAGTGGGTAGATACCCGCAGCCAGCAACTGCTTTTTTCGCTGTTGAGTTCGGCCCGGTCCCAAGGGAACTCGACTTTGACGCGACCATACTCATCGCAATAGATCTCCTCGCCGGCGGGGCCGGTGACGCGGGCGGTCTGGCTGACCAGCGTCGGTCTTGGTGCAGGTAGCGGTGGCCGGTAAAACACATCCCATGGAATGACGCTGAAGCGGTTGCGGTAGCCTTGGGTGAAGCCGTCCTCGGGTTTGGTGTCGCTGGTGATCGCCTCTTCCAGTGACTGGGGTTGCTTTCCGGCGTGCGACACACTGAGCAGCAGCCACAAATCGTTGCAAGTTTTATCCGGGTGTTCCGTCAGGTCGAAGAAGTGACCGCTGCGCAGGCTTGGCTGATCGCTTTTACCTTCGACCAACTGGTAATCGGTACGGTGCCGTTCCAGCGCCTGCCGGGCCAGCTGTTTGCCGCGCTTTTCGTTTTCGATAGAGACCGGATAGCGATAGTCTTCAAGCTCAGGGTGAAACTCAGCGGTGAAGCGGCTTTCCAGCAATAGACTCGGGCGTTGGAAGTCGTAGTACCGATGCGTGGTGGTGCTGGGGCGGGTGCTGAAACGCATGGAGAACTGGCTGACGACCGGGTGCTCCGCCACCATGCCGGAGTCTTGCAGATAGGGGGTTGCACCCAGTTTGGGGAACCAGGTCTGGTCATCGGTGAACACCAGCACATGGCCTTGCGGTGAATGCTGGTGATGCCACGCGATGCCGTCTTCGGCGCACAGGCGCTGGACGAACTCGTAATCACTTTCCCCATACTGCGTGCAGTACTCGCGCTCGGGGCTGGTACTGACATGGAAGGTAAACGCATCGGCCTGAATGCCGTGGCCTTTGAGTACCTGAGCGATGATTTGCGGCACCGTCAGCTTCTGGAAAATCCGCTGATTGTGGCTGAACTGCAGGTAGTGCAGCGTCGGTACGAGGGTCAGGTGATAACGGGTCAGGCGTTTGCCGGTTTCCCCCCTGAACACATCTTCGATACGACCGTGAAGACCTTCCCCGTTAAGGCCAAACTGGAGAAAAGCGGGCTGACTGAGCAGGCTCTCCAGATCGAAAGCAGGGTGTTCACTGACCAGTTCAATCTGGATCGCATACAAGGCACTGATGGCTTCAGTACCTTCAAATGTGAGGACTTTGAAATCGTTAGGAACAATCGGGATCAGTAACGTGAAGTGAGCAGCATTGGCGGGGGCGAACATGCGCTTATCCTTTTGCTTTTCCGTGGCTCGTCCTTAAGCCGAATGAAGATACAAATCGCGATGCCCACGCCATCCCCGGCGTGAGCAAACGCAAACTGCCGAGTACGTTAGCAAGGGGAAAAAGGGATTTATGTAGGATGCATCTTGATATCCCATCCGAACCTTCCGGCGTTTCAGAAAGTTACGTCTGCGACCGAAGGGGCAGCGAATACTGATGTGGAGCAGCGTGCAGGCACAAAAAAGCCGACATCGCTGTCGGCTTTTTTGTAGGTCACTGCTTGGGGGCTGGTTTCGGCACCGGATCATCAAACAGATTCAACCGCTCACGAAGCTCATGTGCCGGCAGCGGCTCCTTATCCGCCGGCAAGGCATTCGGATCGGCTGGCGGCGTGGGCACTTCGCCCGGGCCGCCCTGCCCTTGCGTCGGCACTGGCGCAGGTTCTGCACCTTGCGAACCTTCGATGGCACGCTGGGCTTTCTTGGTCAGCACGACGATGTCGATGCGGCGGTTGACCGGGTTGAACGGGTTTTCCCGGTCGAACAGCGCCGACGAGGCATAACCCACGACTCGCGCTACTTGAGCGTCCGGATAGCTGCCGGCGATCAATGCACGGCGAGCCGCGTTCGCACGGTTGGCCGAGAGTTCCCAGTTGCCGAAGTCGCCGGTGCCCGAGTACGGCTTGGCATCGGTGTGGCCGCTGATGCTGATCTTGTTCGGCACCGCTTTGATGGTGTCGGCCATGGCCAGCAGGATGTCTTCGAAATACGGCTTCAGACGCGCACTGCCGGAGTCGAACATCGGGCGGTTTTCGGCGTCCACGATCTGGATGCGCAAACCGTCCTGGGTAATCTCGAAGAGAATCTGATCCTTGAACTTCTGCAACTGCGGGTTTTCTTCGACCTTGTTCTGCAACTCTTGCAGCAGCAATTCCAGGCGCTCTTTCTCAACCTGCTCGGCCATACCTTCGACCTGTTCGGAATCGATAGTCACCTTGTCCGGCTGAGGCTGGGATTTCACCTCGGGGTTGAGGGTGTTCTCCGGTGCCAGGGTCGGCGAGCCGCCCAGATCGATGATGTATGGCGTGCCGCTTTCGCTGAAACCGACCGGGTCCTTGAAGTAACCGGCAATGGCGATCTTCTGTTCCGGCGTTGCCGTGGACAACAGCCACAACACCAGGAAGAACGCCATCATCGCCGTCGCGAAGTCCGCGAAGGCGATTTTCCAGGAGCCCCCGTGATGCCCGCCCGCGTACTTTTTGACGCGCTTGATGATTATCGGCTGGTTATTTTCCATGACTTAGCGACCGCGAACCGCTTGTTCCAGCTCAGCGAAGCTAGGACGGTGCGCCGGGTACAGAACCTTGCGACCGAATTCCACTGCCAGCGATGGCGGCATGCCGGAAGCCGAAGCCACCAGCGAGGCCTTGATGGCTTCGTAGACGTTCAGTTCTTCCTTGGCATCGTGGCCCAGAGCGTGGGCCAGCGGGCCAAAGAAACCATAGGCCGCGAGAATACCGAAGAAGGTACCTACCAGAGCCGCACCTACGTGCAAGCCAATCATTTTCTGGTCGCTTTCACCCAGCGAAGCCATCGTCACTACGATACCCAATACCGCCGCAACGATACCGAAACCCGGCATGGCATCGGCGATACCGTTGACTGCGTGGGAGGGGTGATCCAGGTCTTCCTTGAGGCTGGTCAGTTCCATGTCGAACAAGCCTTCAAGCTCATGGGGAGCCATGTTGCCGGAGGACATGATGCGCAGGTAATCGCAGATGTACGCCGTCATGCGGTCATCTTTCAGAACTGCCGGGTACTTGGCGAAGATCGGGCTCGCGGCGGCATCTTCGATGTCGCCTTCGATTGCCATCATGCCTTCGCGACGGCTCTTGTTGAGGATCTCGTAAATCAGCCCCAACACTTCAAGGTAGAAGGTGTGGTTGAAACGCGAACTGAACATGCCCAAAGACTTCTTGAGCACGTGCATCGTCATATGACCGGGGTTGGCCTGCAGGAATGCACCCAGGGCCGCGCCACCGATAATCATCACCTCGAAAGGCTGAATGAGGGCGGCAATCTTGCCGTGGGAAAGCACGTATCCGCCGAGCACGCTCGCGAATACGACGATGATGCCGATAATTTTAGCCATAGGTAGGAGAGCACTTACTGAGTCGGGTTCAAGGTCATATTCGGAAGTTAAAAAATCTCTTCTTCTCCTTATCGGCAAAACTGCGCCAGACTATAGCCAGTTCAATCGAAAAGCTAAATTAGCCCGCGCAGGGACAGGTAATGCAGACAATGATCGCGTGCAACCATGGCTAACGAAACGAACGTCCCAACGCCAAAACCAACCACGCTCGAAGGCTGGGTCAAGCTTCTCGATGGCGTACGCCTGCCGGTTCCGCAAGCCAGTCACGACCAAGTCTGCAAAGCCATCCGCGACAACCGCAGCTCGCTGCGAGACATCGCCGAACTGATGCAGGACAGCCCGGCCCTGGCCTTGTGCGTGATTCGCGAAGCTAACCGCCATACCCATGGCAGCATGACCGAGCCCGCTGAAAATCTTGAAGTGGCGATCAATCGGCTCGGTTTGAAACGCACCGAAGAATTGCTCGAGCGCCTGCCCGCCGAACCCCAATCGCAGATTCCTGTTGCCCTGCGCCAGCTTCAGTTGATCAGTCAGCACGCCACTCAACAGGCCAATGGTTTTTTTGCCAGTCGCCTGGCGCGGTTGTGGCAGGACATTCACTGGGGCAGCCTGTTGTTTCTTTCGCCACTGTGGCCCATGGCGTTGACCCATCCGCAGTTGCTTGAAGAGTGGGAACTGCGGGTCATCCATAAAGGCGAGTCGGCGCGCAAAGTCGAAAAGCAATTGTTCGGCGTGCGTCTGCTGGAAATCTGTATGGCGCTGGTGGATGTCTGGCGTTTGCCGATCTGGGTCCAGCAGGGTTATCGGCTGCTGCTCAATGAACAACGCGAACTGGTGAAAGTCCTGCGCATCGCACGGGACAATGATCACCCGCTGCGCCAACAGAATCGTCTCGATGATGACCCGACGTTGCGGCGCTGGCTTAATCAGCCCGCCAACACCGTGCTGCTGGCCAATGGTCTGGCGTTGTCGGCACAACAGGCCTGGGACAGTCCTCACTGTGAACGCTGGCAGTACCTGACCAGCCTTTATCTGCAAATGCCGATGGATGAAGTGCAGCAACAGTTGCACCAACAGGCCGCCAACAGCGCCCGGCAACATGCCATGCCGGACCTCTGGCACCCGGCCGAAGCGCTGATCTGGCCGCAGGGCATGAACCGCGTTCACGCCGGTTTGCTGCCGGCCCCGGCGCCCACCGCCGAAGACCTGGCGAAGTGGCGTAAACAATGCGCCGAATTGCTGGTGGAGCCGAGCCGGTTTACCAATGCCATGCACTTGACCACGTCGGCCCGAGATGCCTTGGTGGCGTGTGGCATGCGGCGAGTGATGATCCTGATGGCCGATCGCACACACGCCAGTCTGCGCGTGCACCAGATTGCCGGGCTGCCCAAAGAAGTGGCCGGCCTGAACCTGGTGGTCAGCCAGAGTGCGGTGCTGCAGCGTCTGCTCGCACAACAGGCTCAGGTGCGCCTGACGCCGGCCAACAACGCCCAATTCTCGGCCCTGTTGCCGGCCAGCCTGCGTTCGCTGTTCAGCGGTGAACACCTGCTGCTGCGTTCTCTGGTCAACAATGGTCGGGTGATCATGATCGTGGTGGCGGATCAGGGCGGCGGGCCGTTCTCGGAAATTACCGTGCAAGCATTCGGCAAAACCGCGCAGTGCATCGAAAAGGCCCTGCACAGCTTTAGCCACCGCTAGCCAGTTAAGCCGCGACGCACTCTTTGTAGCAGCTGTCGAGCTCCAGCGAGGCCGCGTTCGGCTGCGAAGCAGTCGTGAACCTGGCGAATTCGGTCTGCCTGATATACCGCAATCTCTGATTTTACGACTGCTACGCAGCCGAACGCGGCCTCGCTGGGGCTCGACAGCTGCTACAAGCCACGTTGTTTCCTGCGCCGAAATAACTGATAACAGGCCCTCATGACGCTGCGCTACAATCCTCCCCTTTGTGCTCTGGAGACCTCACATGTCTGACTTCTCTGGCTTGGCGCTGGTGATCGAGCCGAGCGACCTGCTCCCGCGTCTCGACTCCCGCGAACTGATTCTGGTGGACCTGACCAGTAGCGCCCGCTATGCCGCAGGGCATATCCCCGGGGCACGCTTTGTCGATCCAAAACGCACCCAACTGGGTCAGGCGCCTGCGCCAGGCCTGCTGCCGACCCAAGCCGCTCTTGAAGCATTGTTCGGCGAACTGGGACACAACCCCGATGCAGTCTATGTCGTCTATGACGACGAAGGCGGCGGTTGGGCCGGGCGCTTTATCTGGCTGCTGGATGTCATCGGCCACAACCATTACCACTATCTCAACGGTGGCCTGACGGCCTGGCTCGCAGAAGGCATGCCCATGTCGATCCAGATCCCGCCAGCGGTCGGTGGACCGGTCGCCCTGACGCTGCACGACGAACCCACCGCCACCCGCGAATACCTGCAAAGCCGTCTCGGTGCCGCCGACCTGGCGATCTGGGACGCACGCGGGCCGCTGGAATACTCCGGCGAGAAAGTGCTGGCGGCCAAGGGCGGGCATATTCCCGGTGCGGTCAATTTCGAGTGGACAGCGGGCATGGATCAGGCGCGCAACCTGCGCATCCGCACCGACATGCCAAAAATCCTGGAACAACTCGGTATCACCAAAGACAAAGAAGTCATTACCCACTGCCAGACTCATCATCGTTCTGGCTTCACGTATCTAGTAGCCAAGTCGCTCGGTTATCCGCGGGTCAAAGGCTACGCCGGCTCCTGGGGCGAATGGGGCAACCATCCCGACACGCCCGTAGAGATTTAAGGTTTTTAAGGACAGTTAATGAATAAGCGTTTGTTTATCCTCAGCCAGTATCTGCTGCCCCATCACTTGCTTTCGCGACTGGCCGGCTGCATTGCCGAATGCCGCGTGCGCTGGTTCAAGAACGCCCTTACCGCCTGGTTCGCCAAGCGTTACCAAGTGGACATGTCCCAGGCGCTGGTCGAAGACCTGACGGCTTACGAGCACTTCAATGCGTTCTTCACCCGCGCCTTGAAAGACGGCGCGCGCCCGCTGGACCCAACCCCAGGCGCGATCCTCAGCCCGGCCGATGGCGCCGTCAGCCAGCTTGGCCCGATCGAACACGGTCGCGTTTTCCAGGCCAAGGGTCATAGCTTCAGCGTGCTGGAACTGCTGGGGGGTGACGCGGCCAACGCAGCGCCATTCATGGGCGGTGATTTCGCCACCATTTACCTGTCGCCCAAGGATTACCACCGCGTGCACATGCCGCTGGCCGGCACTCTGCGCGAGATGGTCTACATCCCCGGCCGCATCTTCTCGGTCAACCAGACCACCGCTGAAAACGTACCGGAGCTGTTCGCGCGCAACGAGCGTGTGGCGTGCATTTTCGACACCGAACGCGGCCCGATGGCCGTAGTGCTGGTGGGTGCGATGATTGTGGCGTCGATCGAAACTGTCTGGGCCGGGCTGATCACGCCGCCAAAACGCGAGCTGAAAACCTTCCGTTACGATGAAGCCGCCCGTGCGCCGATCCATCTGGAAAAAGGCGCGGAGCTGGGTCGCTTCAAACTCGGCTCTACGGCTGTCGTGCTGTTCGGGCCGGATCAAGTGAAATGGGCTGAAGGACTGGGCGCTCTTTCGCCAGTGCAGATGGGTCAGAGCATCGGCTTGCCAAGCGCCTGATCCCGGGCCCGCCGCCCCGAATTCTTCCGGGCGGCACATCCCCCTGTAGGAGCTGCCGAAGGCTGCGATCTTTTGATCTTGATCTACGGCGCGCTCTGAAAAAAGATCGCAGCCTTCGGCAGCTCCTGCGAGGGCAAGCGTGACGCAAATATCGCGATACTCCCTCCAACGTTCATAGCTGCTACAGTCAAGTCATTCACTGCCCATTTCCCGGTCGGAGTTTGTCTACGGCATGAATGAGACCAATCCTGTCTTGCTGCTACGCGCACCGATCCCGACGCAGTCGCGTCTGTCTTTCTGCGAAGCCACGCCTCGCGACCTCAAGCGCTGGATCGCCAACCTGCCCAAAGCCAACATCGGCGAAACCGCTCGCCAGTTGTATCAAGGCTTGAGCGAACTTAATCAACTGCTCACCCCCAGCGACAATCGCCTGCAATTGCTCGAACTGCTGCGGCCCGAGGTGTATTACGTCTGCAAGCACCTGGAGCGGCATTTCCTGCATCAGACCATTGTGCTCGACGAGCGCTCGCGCAAGATCGCCAACCTTTGCCAGGCGTTGCAGAGCCACTTGGCGATCGGCTACAAGCAAATCGTCATTCGCGTCACGCCGCGCTTCAGTAAGGATCGCGCGCCGCTGCTGACCCAGGCTTTGCAGCGGGCAATCCATTGCCTGGACGGCGCATTGATCCGCGCCACTGAACTCTATTGCCCGGTGCCCGAAAACCTGTGGCTGGAACTGCATCAGCTGTATCGGATTGGCTGTCAGTTCCAACTGCAAAATCTGAGTGTGCGCGATGAACTGGCCAGCCAGACGCAAAAGCTGAGCATCGAGCAAACCTACATCGTCGCCCTTCTGCTAGGCGCTTCACGTTGCAATCAGCTGCGCCAGAACCAGATCGCCCGGCTCGCCGAGGTGCTCGAGCCCTGGAGCCAGTGGATCAAGCTGCAACCGGCCAAACCGGACGACGGGCTGTTTGCCATCGCCCCGGATCTCGACACCGGGCCGCGCTACCGCTCCAAATTCCTCGCCGAACAACAGGAGCGTTTGCTGGGAATCGACCCGCACCCCTTGGTCATGGCCATCGAAAACCATCTGCAGCAGTCGGCCGACAAGGTCTCGCCGTTGCCCATTCCGGTGGGGCTGAATCTGGATACGCTGCAACACCTGCATGCCGCCTGGGGCCAGGCCGCCGAGCGCAGTTTCCAGCGCACTGTCGGCCACGGCACGTTGACCCTGTGCGTGGGTATGAGCGCTTTGCACTTTTATCTGGGCGGGCAACGCTCGTTCAACGACATCCTGAAAAAACCCGGCGCCCGCCCCGCGCAGTTCTCGGCGACCGACCCGACAGCTCGCGCCAAAGACCAATGGCGCCACGCCTTCGACGCCGCCCCTCATGGCACGGCAGACACGCTGCTGCCCTACGAAGAGATCGAATACCCGCACCTTCAAAACGATGACAGCCACGAGGCATCCGACCGCCAGCAGCATTTCCCGACCTATGCGCTGCCGGTGATCAATCACAGTCCTGGCGGCTATTGCCTGGCCTGGCCCGGCGCGGTGCCCGCCGAGCTACAGGCTGGCGAAATGGTCGGTATCGAGGATGTCGCCGGTCAAGGCTGGAGCATTGCAGTGGTGCGCTGGATCCGCCAGGTGCGGGGCGGCGGCACGCAGATGGGTATCGAGCAAGTCGCGCCTTGCGCCGAACCCTGCGGCCTGCAGCTGATACGCTCCCACGACGAGCACAGCCAGTACTTGCGCGGGCTGTTACTGCCCGCCATCAGTGCCATCGACCTGCCGGCCACCCTGCTCACGCCGCGCCTGCCGTTCCAGGAAGGCAATAAGGTGTTGATCAATACCAACGGCGAGGAACGCCGGGCCGGGCTGGAGCGTCGGGTGGCGAGCACCAACAGCTTCAATCAGTTTGCCTACCGTTCGCTTGAGACCGCCAGAAACGAAAACGACGCGGGGAACGGCGTGGTCGGGGTAACGGAAGAATTTGATTCGTTGTGGAAGTCGCTTTGAGCGTACGTCTGTAAAACCGCGGCGCGCCCTTCGCGAGCAAGCCCGCTCCCACATTGGATCTATGTCGATCACACGATCAATGTGGGAGCGGGCTTGCTCGCGAAGAGGCCCGCCCAGACAACCTGAAACTCAGAGCTGCCCGTCGCGATCCCGGAAGCCCAGCAGATACAGCACACCATCCAGCCCAAGGGTGGAAATCGCCTGTTTCGCCGATTGCTTGACCAGCGGCTTGGCACGGAACGCTACACCCAGCCCGGCAATCGCCAGCATCGGCAGGTCGTTGGCACCGTCACCGACGGCAATCGTCTGCTCCAGACGCAAACCTTCCTTATGCGCCAGCTCACGCAGCAGATCCGCCTTGCGTTGCGCATCGACAATCGGCTCGACCGCCACGCCAGTCACCTTGCCGTCGACCACTTCCAGTTCGTTGGCAAATACATAGTCGATGCCCAGCTTGGCCTGCAGTTGCTTGGCGAAGTAGGTGAAGCCGCCCGACAGAATCGCCGTCTTGTAGCCCAGACGCTTGAGTTCGGCGAACAGGGTTTCGGCGCCTTCGGTCAGGCGCAGCGAGGCGCCGATGGAATCCAGCACGCTGACGTCCAGACCTTGCAGCAAGGCCAGGCGCTCTTTGAAGCTGGCGCGGAAGTCCAGCTCGCCGGCCATCGCCCGTTCGGTAATCGCAGACACCTGGTCGCCCACACCGGCGGCCTTGGCCAGTTCGTCGATGACTTCGGCTTCGATCAGCGTCGAGTCCATGTCGAACACCGCCAGGCGGCGGTTACGGCGGAACAGTGAATCTTCCTGGAAGGCGATATCGACGTTCAATTCTTGAGCAACGCTGAGGAATTCGGCCCGCAGCGCTTGCGGGTCCGCCGCCTCGCCGCGCACGGAAAACTCGATGCAGCCTTTGCCTTTGTCGGCCGGAGTGTCCAGCGGCATGCGCCCGGACAGGCGATCGATATGATCGATGTTCAGCCCATATTTGGCGGTGATCGAGCTCACGCGCTGCAATTGCTCGGCGGTCACTTTGCGGGTGAGCAGGGTGACAATGTGGCGTTTCTTGCCCTGATTGCCGACCCACTGCTGGTAATCCTCTTCGGACACCGGCGTGAAACGCACTTGTTGCTCAAGCTCATAGCCTTTGAACAGGATGTCCTTGAGCACCGAGTTACCTTGTTCGGTATCGGGAATTTCAACCAGGATGCCAAACGACAGGGTGTCGTGGATCACCGCCTGACCAATGTCGAGAATGTTCACACCACCCTGGGCCAGAACGCCGGTAATGGCCGCAGTCAGACCCGGACGGTCGACTCCCGTGATGTTTATCAGGACGATTTCGCGCAAGGCGCACCCCCGCAGGTGGAAAAAAACCGCATTCTACCCATTTTCAGTGACCATCGGGCACCGCGAGCGCTTTGACGGCCTAGGGCCTGTCGCTATACTGCGCGTCAACTTCACGGACAAAGAGCCGAGCTCAAGTGAACCGGCCCACGCCAGTAAAAACCGATAACTTCTTTCTGCTGATCTTCCGGGCACTGCGTCATCGCCGTGTACCGATTGCATTGCGCATTGCCAGCCATAACGTGATCCTGGTCGCTCTGGCCCTGGTGATCTATGCCTGTGTGATGGGTTTGCAGTTCAAGCAGGCCATGCACGAGCAGGCGGATGCCCTGGGCGAAAGCCTGACCACCCAGACCGCGACCTCGGCCACGGAACTGTTGGTGTCCAATGACATCCTCAGCCTGAACGTGCTGCTCAACAACCTGACCAAGAACAAACTGGTGGCCCACGCCGCCATCTACAGCGTGGATAACCGCATCCTCGCCGAAGCCGGTCAGCGCCCCAAGCATAGCCTCTTGGGCGAAGCCGAGGGCATGTACCAGAGCAAGATCACTTTCCAGGACGTGACCGCCGGGCAACTGCGCATCAGCCTGGACATGGACCAGTTCCAGCAGCCGATGACCATCAGCCTGCAAAGCATGGGCATTCTGAGTGCGATTCTGTTGGCGCTGTCCCTGGCCTTGAGCCTGCGCCTGGGGCGCAATATCTCCACACCACTGCTGCAATTGCGGGTGTGGCTGCGCAATATCGACGAATACACCCCGGCCACCGAGCGTCAGGATGAAGTTGGCGATCTCGCTCGTCAGCTACACGCCAATTTCGCACCAGAGCCGGCCGAACCGGAGCCTGTTCCGGAGCCCGAGTTCGACGACAGCGATGACGACGAAGAGACCGATCCAGCCTTCGAAGTGCGCAACCTGCGTGATCCGAGCTTCGATGAAACCCGACCGGTGGCAGGTCTCAAGCCTGCGCCACGACGCATAGTCAGCACCGTCGAGGACGATGAGGACGACGAAGATCCGTTTGCCGATCTGCGTGACGACGCGACAGACAGCACACCGAAACCAGTCGTAAAACCGAAGGTATCGAACCTGCCGCAGCACAGCGCGGTACTGGCCGTGCAGCTGGGTGCGCAAGATCAATTGCGCCGCCTGCCCCGCGCACGTCTGGAAGAGCTGCTGAAACGCTACCGCGATTGCCTCGATCAGGCCGCGTCGCTCTACCAGAGCGAACTGCACACCCTGAACGATGGCAGCACGCTGATGCTGTTCCACACCGAAGACAGCGGCGACGATTACCTGACCAATGCCATCTGCTGCGGCGAGTTGCTGCGTGCCTTGGGTCATCAGTTGCAGATCGAAGTCGCCGACAGCGGCATCACCCTGCAATTGCAGCTGGGTCTGACGCTGGGTGACGAGTTGTTCGGCTTGAGCCAGATCGATTTGCTGCTGACTGAAACCGCTCAGGATGCACTGGCCCTGTCGCAACACAGCCGCAACCTGCTGCTGGTTGAGCGCAAGATCAGTGACGACGCGCTGATTCGCCAGCGTGCGCGGATTCGCCCGATCGCAAGCCCTGAAGGTGCATGTTGCGTAGAGCGCCTGATGGAGCCTTATCCGTCGATGCTGGAACGGCAACTGGCACGGATGCACGAACGCCGGGCGTAAACGCTAGCCCCCGCTATAAAGAAGCCCGCAGATGAGTGATTGTCTGCGGGCTGATCGTTCCCATGCTCTGCGTGGGAATGCCTCCAGGGACGCTCCGCGTTCCAGCCCCACCTCATACCCAGAACCTGGCACCGATGTGACGCAGAGCGTCACGGCTGCATTCCCACGCAGAGCGTGGGAATGATCAGTACGCGCCACAAACAACAAAGCCCGCACAAGGCGGGCTTTGTTCTGGACTCAATCCAGGCTTAGAACCTGAACACTTCCATATCCGTGCGAATCGGCGAAGCCATCGGGATTTTCGGCTGCTTCTCCGGTTCTGCTGCCGGTGTCACTGGTTTGGCAGCTGGCTTGCGAGGTGCTTCGGCGATCGGCGGCTGATTCGCCAGTGGCTTGAGCGCCGTCGACAGCTGCTCGGCCAGACGCTGCAGCAACACACCCTGAGCCTGAACCTGAGCCGCAGTCCCGCCAGTGTGCTGTTCCTGCAGATGAATGATGCGGTTATCGCGCACCTGACCACGACGGTCAATCAGCCGCCATTGGGCATCAAGGATCGCCGGTTGCGATGCACCCGAGTCCAGACGCGTGATCGTCAGCAGCACCTGAACATCCGGCGTGAAGCCTAATGTCGCCGGTGCCAGGACAACGCGCTGGCTGTCCAGATGGCCGGCGACCTGACGCAGCAACAGCTGATCGATGTCGGAAGACAGGCTACCCGCCCAACGACCATCAGCCGAAGCTTGCAGGCTGCCATCGGGCTGACGCTGCAACAAGGTTTCGCGTTGCAGGTAGTCGGCAACCGTTACCGGGCCCAGCAATACCGCCATGCCCGCGCTTTGCGCAGGCTGAGCCGGACTTCCGCTGTCCAGCTGATACAGCGACACCGGTTGGTGAACGCTGCAACCCGCCAGGCCAAGTACGCCGGCGAGCATCAAAATAAAAGGAAGGCGCAGAGCAGTCATCGTCCCATCCAGGTGGCTGCCACAAGGCTAACCACAGTGAAAATACTCAAAAAATATGAAGAACGCTCGGCTACGCCGGCGCTTGAAAGGCCATATCATCCGTGAATATGCGTTCCGACTCCAGCGGCAAAGCGTCGATCTACGCGTTAAATCGTAGATCGAGCGCTCTAGGACGCTTAATTGAGGTTTTCGACGAACAGCGCATCAACCCTCTGAAAGCCACGTGGCAGTTTGTTACCGCGACGCCCACGCTCACCTTTGTAGTGTTCGAGGTCGTCCGCCTTCAGTGACAAGGTACGTTTTCCGGCCTGCAGCACCAAAGTGGCACCCTCCGGCAAAACGGCAATGTCCGTGACATATTCTTCGCGACTGGCAACACGTTCACCGGAAATCCCGATGATCTTATTCCCTTTTCCTTTACCTAATTGTGGCAAATCGCTGATTTTGAAAATCAGCAGCCGACCTTCGGTGGTCACCGAGGCCAGCCAGTTGTGCTCGCGATCGGCTACCGGGCGCGGCAGAATCACTTTGGCGTTGTTCGGCAAACTCAGCAGGGCCTTGCCCGCCTTGTTCTTGGCTTGCAGGTCTTCACCCTTGACCACGAATCCGTAACCGGCGTCGGAGGCGATCACGTACAGCGAATCGTCTTCAGGCATCAGCACACATTCGAAACTCGCCCCTGGCGGCGGCGTCAGGCGGCCGGTCAGCGGTTCGCCCTGGCCTCGGGCCGAGGGCAAGGTGTGGGCCGCGACCGAATAACTGCGACCGGTGGAGTCGATAAACACCGCAAACTGGTTGGAGCGACCGGGCGCCAAGGCCTTGAAACCATCTCCGGCCTTGTAGGAAAGCCCAGTGGCGTCGATTTCGTGCCCCTTGGCAGAGCGAACCCAGCCTTTTTCCGACAGAACTACAGTCACTTTCTCGTTCGGCAGCAGATCGTGCTCGGTCAAGGCCTTGGCTTCTGCACGCTCGACGATTGGCGAGCGACGGTCGTCGCCGTAAGTTTCGGCGTCCTTGATCAGTTCAGTGCGTACCAGCTTTTTCAGCTTGGCTTCGCTGCCCAGCAGGGCTTGCAGCTTGGCTTGTTCCTTGAGCAGTTCATCCTGCTCGGCACGCAGCTTCATTTCTTCCAGTCGCGCCAACTGACGCAAACGGGTGTCGAGGATGTAATCGGCCTGGATTTCGCTCAGGGCGAAACGCTCGATCAGTGCGGCTTTCGGGTGTTCCTCGGTGCGGATGATGTGAATCACTTCATCCAGATTGAGGTAAGCGATCAACAAACCGTCCAACAGGTGCAGGCGACGCTCAACCTTGTCCAGGCGAAATTGCAGACGACGACGCACGGTCTGCACCCGGAACTCCAGCCACTCGACCAGCAAGGCCCGCAGGTTTTTCAACTGCGGCTTGCCGTCCAGACCGATGATGTTGATGTTGACCCGGTAGCTCGACTCCAGCTCGGTGCTGGCGAACAGGTGCTGCATCAGCGCGTCGTGATCGAAGTTTTTGCGGGCACCGGGAATGATCACGATGCGGCATGGGTTTTCGTGGTCGGACTCGTCGCGCAGGTCAGCGATCTGCGGAGCCTTGGAGGGCTTGGCCTGCATCATGCCCGCAATCTGTTCCAGCACCTTGGCACCGGACACCTGGTGCGGCAGCGCGGTGACGATGATGTCGCCATCTTCAATGTGGTACACGGCGCGCATGCGCACCGAGCCCTTGCCGGTTTCGTAGATTTTCAGCAGGTCGGCGCGCGGCGTGATGATTTCCGCTTCGGTCGGGTAATCCGGGCCCTGGATGTGTTCGCAGAGCTGCTCGACCGTGGCTTTCGGCTCGTCCAGCAAGCGCACGCAAGCGGTCGCGACTTCGCGCAGGTTATGCGGCGGTACGTCGGTGGCCATGCCCACGGCGATACCGGTGGTGCCGTTGAGCAGGATGTTCGGCAAACGCGCCGGCAACACCAAAGGCTCTTCCAGCGTGCCGTCGAAGTTCGGGCCCCAGTTCGCGGTGCCCTGGCCCAACTCGCTGAGCAGCACTTCGGAATAACGCGACAGCCGCGCTTCGGTGTACCGCATGGCGGCGAAGGACTTCGGATCGTCCGGCGCACCCCAGTTACCCTGGCCGTCGACCAGCGTGTAGCGGTAGCTGAACGGCTGGGCCATCAGGACCATGGCTTCGTAGCACGCCGAGTCGCCGTGCGGGTGGAACTTACCGAGCACGTCACCGACGGTACGCGCCGACTTCTTGTGTTTGGAATCGGCGTCCAGCCCCAACTCGCTCATCGCATAGATGATGCGCCGCTGTACCGGTTTCAGGCCGTCGCCGATATGCGGCAAGGCACGGTCCATGATCACGTACATGGAGTAGTTGAGGTAGGCATTTTCGGTGAAGTCAGCCAGTGACCGGCGTTCTACACCGTCCAGGCTGAGATCAAGGGAGTCGCTCATGCGGGCCTCATCAGTTCGTTGTCTGGCGCAGCAGCATGGTGCCACCGCGCTGGGTAAATTCAAGTTTGTTCAGTGCGCTCATACCGAGCAGCACCTGATTGCCGTGCAAACCGGGCGCCACCAGCGCGCGAACGTCACGCAGCACGATGTCGCCCAATTGCAGGCGCTCGAGCCGGGTTCGATAACCCTCGCTCAAGCCATTGGCCGTGCTCAGGGTCACCCCAAAGCCTTTTTCCAGCTTCAGTCGCTCGGCCATTTCAGCCGGGATCGCCACATCGGTCGCGCCGGTGTCGAGCATGAAATCCACCGGCTGGCCATTGATCTGGCCAGTGGCGACAAAATGCCCCTGACTGTTACTGATCAGCTTCACTTCGATAAAACCTTCGCCCTGTTCGGAGCTGACCACCCCATTCGGGTTTTGCTGGCGCTCTTCCCATTGACCGAAAAACCGTGTTGCCAGAAACAACGCCGCGCACCAGGCCAGTACCATCAATACTCGACCGGCGCGTTTGCCTGGCGGTTGTTGACTCATGACTTGGCACTCCAGCCACCTTCAGGCGCGGCAAAGCGCCAGACAATCGGGCGTTTCTCGCCGTCGACGCGCGCACCATTATTGTTGTCGATACCGACCCAGGCGCCGTCGGCGTCCACGATCAACGCCTCCGCCAGCCCATAGGCCTGTGAATAACGACGGTTTTCCTGCAAGGCCTCGGCGGCAAACGACCAGCAGCGCTCGACCTTGGCCGTCACCGCATCGCGACGGCAAACCTGAAAGGCATTGCGCTCAAGGGTAAACAATTTGCCGTCGAACAATGACAGATCGGCAAAATCCCGGGAGCGCGCTCTGGCCTTGGGAAATTGCGCTGGCTGCATCTCCACCCCTGCCTCACTCAGCAGCACACAACCACCCTTGCAGTCCCAGACCGTTTGCTGGCGCTTGATCAGCAGCAAACCGCGGCGCTCGCGTTCGGCAGCCAGCCACAGCGTGTCACCGGCCGGATTGATCGCCAGCCCTTCAAACAATGCATTGAAGTGCAGCAACATACCGCTGGCCCGTGCTTCGCGTACCAGCATCGGCGAGATTTTCAGCCAGGACGCAGGCCCGATTGGCGGCACTTGCAACACCGCGGCGTGCGCTTCGCTGACGATGTAACGATTGCCGGCGCTGTCGCAGGTGATACCTTCGAAATCCAGGTTCCCGCCCCGCACGAACGATGCCACCCAAGTCCGTGAACGCAAGCCCCAAGGCAAACCGCTATCGGGCGCCACGGGTACGTCGATGCGCACGGTTTCGGCTTGCCAGGTGTTGTTGCGGGTGTCGAGGCGATAGATTCGATCATCGTCCCGATCCGAAACAGTCCACAGGTCCTTGCCGCACTGGGCCAGCCCCGACAGATTGCCGCCGCGCATGCCGTCGACGGCATGCTCGGATAACAGGCGCAGCTCGGGCGCAGGCTCTGCCGAAACCGTTACCGAGGTCAGCAGCAACGCACACGCCAGGGCCCAGCCAAATCGCATCAGCCCAGAACCTCGGCCAGGTTGCCCTTGGACTCCAGCCAGGACTTGCGATCACCAGCGCGTTTTTTCGCCAGCAGCATGTCCATCATTTCCGAGGTCGCGTCGAAATCTTCCAGCGTCAACTGCACCAGACGCCGCGTGTTCGGGTCCATGGTGGTTTCGCGCAACTGCGGCGGGTTCATTTCACCCAGACCTTTGAATCGGGTGACCTGTGGTTTGCCGCGTTTCTTCTCGGCTACCAGGCGATCGAGGATGCCATCGCGCTCGGCTTCGTCCAGGGCATAGTAAATTTCTTTGCCCAGGTCGATACGGTACAGCGGCGGCATGGCGACGTAGACGTGACCGGCATCCACCAGCGGGCGGAAATGCTGGACGAACAAGGCGCACAGCAACGTGGCGATGTGCAGACCGTCGGAGTCCGCGTCGGCGAGGATGCAGATCTTGCCGTAACGCAGCTGGGCGATGTCCGCCGAGCCCGGATCGACACCGATGGCCACGGCGATGTTATGCACTTCCTGGCTGGCCAGCACTTCGCTGCCGTCGACTTCCCAGGTGTTCAGAATCTTGCCGCGCAATGGCAGGATCGCCTGAAATTCTTTGTCCCGCGCCTGCTTGGCCGAACCGCCGGCGGAATCACCTTCCACCAGGAACAGCTCGGAGCGCATCGGGTCCTGCCCGGCGCAGTCAGCGAGTTTGCCCGGCAGTGCCGGCCCTTGGGTAATGCGTTTACGCTCGACCTTCTTGCTGGCCTTCAGACGACGGCCGGCGTTGTTGATCGCCAGTTCCGCCAGCAGCATGCCGGTTTCCGGGTTGGCGTTGAGCCACAGGCTGAAGGCATCCTTGACCACACCGGAAACAAAGGCCGCCGCTTCACGGGATGACAGGCGCTCCTTGGTCTGACCGGAGAATTGCGGTTCCTGCATCTTCATCGACAAGACGAACGCGATGCGCTCCCAGACGTCTTCCGGCGCCAGCTTCACGCCACGCGGCAACAGACTGCGGAACTCGCAGAACTCGCGCATCGCATCGAGCAAGCCCTGACGCAGACCGTTGACGTGCGTACCGCCCTGGGCTGTCGGGATCAGGTTGACGTAGCTTTCCTGAACGCTGTCGCCGCCCTCGGGCAACCACAGCAACGCCCAATCGACCGCTTCTTTGTTACCGGCCAGGCTACCGCAGAACGGCTCGTCCGGCAGGCGTTCGAATTCGCTGACCGCGTCCACCAGGTAGGAGCGCAGGCCGTCTTCGTAATGCCATTCGACTTTCTCGCCGGTGGCCTTGTCTTCAAAACTGACCAGCAGCCCCGGGCACAGAACGGCTTTGGCCTTGAGCACGTGCTTGAGGCGGCTGATGGAGAATTTCGGTGAATCGAAATACTTCGGGTCCGGCGCAAAGAACACGCTGGTGCCGGTATTGCGCTTGCCGACGGTGCCGACCACTTCCAGCTCGGTCTTTTTGTAACCGTCGGCGAAAGTCATCTGGTATTCGTTGCCGTCGCGTTTTACACGCACCCGGACTTCGGTCGACAAGGCGTTGACCACAGAAATACCCACCCCGTGCAGACCGCCGGAGAACTGGTAGTTCTTGTTGGAAAACTTGCCGCCCGCATGAAGCTTGGTGAGGATCAGCTCGACACCCGACACACCCTCTTCAGGGTGAATGTCCACCGGCATGCCACGGCCGTCATCGCTGACTTCCAGAGAGTGATCGGCATGCAGGATGACCTGTACCGATGTCGCATGCCCGGCCAAGGCTTCGTCGACGCTGTTGTCGATGACTTCCTGGGCGAGGTGGTTCGGCCGACTGGTGTCGGTGTACATGCCGGGGCGTTTGCGCACCGGGTCGAGGCCCGAGAGGACTTCGATGGCGTCTGCGTTATAAGAGCTAGCGCTGGGAGTGGCCATGGGGTCTCGTCGTCCGCCTGTAAAAAGAGTGTTCGGTGAAAAAGAGGCGACAAATCACAGTGCAGTGAAATCAATCGCCTGATACAAATCTGCGCCGATGCCGGCGAAACTCAGCATTGCCGGCAATTGCTCGGCAAAACCCTGGAAACTATGGTCGCCGCCCGCCTGGATGCGCAAGGCACAGGCCCGGTAATACTGCTGGGCGAGGCGATAATCCAGCGTTTCGTCGCCGGTCTGCAACCATACTTGAAACCGCTGCGGATCCTTGGGCGCCGGCACTTCCAGCTCGGCCAGGGCCGTTATGTGGTCGTGGGTCAATTCCCAAGTCTCATCGGTATACAGATTTTTCTGCGTCCCCAGGAACCCGTCGAACATCCGGTGCGGGCTGACGGCAGGGTTGATCAACAGGGCTTTCAAGCAATGGCGCTCGGCCAAGTGAGTCGCATAGTAGCCGCCGAGTGAGCTGCCGACCAGCAGCGGCCGCCCCAGCTCGGCAATCGCCTGCTCCAACTGACCGATGGCCTCGCGGGGATGATGATGCAAGGCCGGCACACGCAACTGATCGCTCAAGCCCAGCCGTTCCATCACATTAATCAACTGACAGGCCTTTTTCGACGCCGGCGCGCTGTTGAAACCGTGGATATAAAGGATCGAACCAGACATTTGAGCGCCCTGTGCGTCGGGTAAAGAGGCGCAGTTTACTGTAGGAGCTGTCGAGTGCAACGAGGCTGCGATTTTTTGATCTTGCTTTTAAAAACAAAGTCAAAAGATCGCAGCCTCGTTGCACTCGACAGCTCCTACAGGGGCTTTGTCAGTAGCCGTTGGAGCCGTAATCAACCTGAAAATCGAAACCGGTGACACGCTCAACGCCTGTTTCGAGCTGGCCATCCGGCAACAACCGCAACCACCGATACCCCGGCGCCTGCTCGCTCACCTTGAAATCATCACTGCCCGGCTCGAACTGAATGCAGGTCGAGGGTGATGCGATCAGGCGCACACCGTTGCGCACCTGGTCAATTTCCTGATGCACATGCCCCCACAACACCGCTCGCACCTGTGGAAAGCGATCCAGCACCGCAAACAACGCTTCTGGATTGCGCAAGCCAATGGGCTCCATCCAGGCACACCCGATCGATACCGGATGATGATGGAAACACACCAGATGATGCCGCTCCGGTGCCTCACTCAACGAGCGAGCGAGTAACTGCAATTGCTCATCCTGCAAATACCCCGGCACCGACCCCGGCACCGCCGAATCGAGCAACGTGACCCGCCAGTTGCCGATATCCACCACCGGCTCCAGTAGCGCACTCTGCACCGCCGCCACAGCCATGACCTGCGGCTCGTCATGATTACCGGGAATCCAGCGTGCCGGCGCATCAATCTGCCGGGTCAGGTCACGAAACAGTTGATACGACTCCAGCGTCCCGTCCTGGGAAAGATCGCCGCTGGCAATCATCAGATCAATCTGCGGCTGCTGCTTCAATACCAGCTCAATGACCTGTTGCAGGCTGTCGCGGGTATTCATGCCCAGCAATGTCCCGTTCGCCTCGGCAAACAGATGGCTGTCGGAGAGTTGCACCAGCAACGCCGGATCGGCGGTGGTCAATGTGGATACGCTCGGCAAGGCGTTCTCCCAGGGCGTTATCACGGGATGGGTAAGTGCCGCAATTATGCTGGGGGGCGATCAAAAGAGGAAATCTGTGAACCGGACGCAGTTCACAACTACACAGGGCTCTTAGCGCACAACAGCGTACTCGTGACCGCAAGCCAGGCAATGGCTCAGCCATTCCCCCAGGAACAGATTGAGCTGAGCCTTTTCATCCGGCTGATGCATTGCGGCGTTCGGGTAAGGATAGATGCCCCGGAAGCGTCGTGCATGTTCGGCGCTGACCACTTCGGCCATGCACGCGTCGTGATACACCTGAACTTCCAGTTGAGGCACCGGCAGCCACGGCAGGCTGTGTTCCTGGCGTATTTGCAGGGTCGTGGTGTACGGACAGACCTGCAGCACTTCGAGGGCCAGCACGCCCAGCATCTGGTCGCCGTGGGTGACGGCGATGCGCCGCGCCTCCGGTTCGCTACGCATATCCGGTAGCAGTCGCATCAGGCGCGCGTAGTTGGCCTCGCAGGAGGCTTGCAGCCCCACGAGGTCGATCCGGTAGCGATCGCGCAGCTTGTTTACGACCATAACCCCCTCACTTCAACGCGGTTCAAAGCCAGCCATTGCAAGGCAATGATGCTTGGCGCGTTGGCAATACGTCCGTCGCGTACGGCTTGCAGGGCATCTTCGAACGCCCAGACCGTGACGCGAATATCTTCTGCCTCTTCCTCCAGCCCATGCAGGCCGCCAACCCCGGTTGTCTCGCAACGCCCCAGGTACAAATGCACAAATTCGTTACTGCCGCCCGGCGATGGAAAATATTTGGTCATCGGCCAGAGCGCCCCGAATACAAGCCCAGCTTCCTCCTGCGCTTCGCGGTGAGCAACTTCTTCCGGTACTTCATCCTTGTCGATCAGACCGGCGACCAGTTCGATCAGCCACGGGTTATCGATCTTGCCCATGGCGCCGACGCGAAACTGCTCGATCAACACCACTTCATCGCGCTGCGGATCGTAAGGCAGCACGCACACCGCATCATGGCGAACAAACAGTTCACGATTGATCTCGCGACTCATGCCACCGGCGAACAATTCGTGACGCAAGTGCACGCGGTCGAGCTTGTAGAAACCCTCGTAGCACTTTTCGCGCCGAACGATATCAACGGCGGTCGGAATGGCGTTGGCAAAATCAGTCATGACAATCCTCGTTTACTACAAATCCGTTACGAGGCTCCTTTTTGTTACTTGCAACCTCGACTTCGCGCCATCCTAACGCGCCCGCGATGTTTGATGCAGCCCCTTTCCAGTCAGCGGGATAGACGGTGAGGGCGAAACCAACTCTAATTAGCTTAGTGGCGAACTGACTGCTTCGTTGAGAGTCGAAGCGGGTAACTTTTCGCCTTTCCCTGTTTTATGAAGGACGCCCATGTCGCTTTTTAAAATCGCCTCCGTGGCCGCCATCGCCCTAACCCTGGGCGCCTGCCAGAGTTTGTTCCAGCCCAACTATCGGGCGCCGCTGGAAACTACCCGCGACGCATCGGAACAGTTGAAACCAGGCTGTGCCAACCCTGAATGCCCGTTGGTGAATATCGATACGCTGCGTTTCCCCGATGAGCCTGCACTTGACGGCATCATCGAAAAACGCCTGTTGCAAATGACCCGCACCTCACCCGAAGCCCCCGTAGCGCCAACGCTGGCGGCGTATCGCGAGCAGTTCTTGAGCAGTGCCGGGCCGCGCTACAGCAGTTACCTGCAAGCCAAGGTACGTGAGCAGCATGACGGCTTGGTGATCGTTGAATTATCCAGCTACCTGGACACCGGCGGAGCCCATGGCACGCCGGGCCGCGGTTTTATCAACTATTCACGTCAACAGCATAAAGTGCTGACCCTCTCGGACATGTTGATCCCGGGACAGGAAGAGGCGTTCTGGAAAGCCGCCCAAGTGGCGCACAACAGCTGGCTGATCAGCACCAAGCTCGATCAGGAACCGGAGTTCGTGAAGAGCTGGCCCTTCGTGAAAACCCAGAACGTAGCGCTGACCTACGGCGGGGTGATCCTCAAGTACGAAGTGAGTACCCTTGCGCCTTACGCATTGGGCCACGTCGAACTGAAGATCCCCTACCCGCGCCTGAACGGTATTCTCAAGCCTGAACTGTTTCCCGGCCGTAGCTGAAGGCCCGACCGAGCAGCAGTTGCAGCAACCCTGCCAGTACCAGCGACGGCAGGGTTGCGCCGATGTCCGGATAGAGATTGGCCAGCAAATGATAGGTGCTCACCCCGCCCAACCAGGCGAGCAATGCCGGCCAGCGCAATGCGGCTGACGCTACGTGAGCGCTGCGCCTGCGCAGGATGAAGTGATCCACCAGCACCACGCCGAACAGCGGCGCAAACACCGAGCCGATCAACAGCAGAAAGTTCTGGTACTGGGCCAATGGCGCCAGGCAGGCGATCAGCGTGCAGATGACGCCGATGGCCAAGGCCAGATGCTCGACTTTCAAGCGCAACAGAATCCCGCTGGATACCGCCGCCGAGTGAATATCGGCAAAGGCATTTTCCGACTCATCCAGCAAAATCAGCAGCAATGGAATCCCCAGGCCTGCACCGGCCAATGCCAGCAGCAATGCATTCACTTCACCGCTCGGCGCGAACGCCAGGGTGTAGGCCACGCCCAGGCTCATCAGCCAGAAGTTACCGATAAAGAAGCCCAGCGCCGTACCGCCGAAGACGTTTTTCGCACGCTTGCCGAACCGCGAATAATCGGCAATCAGCGGCAGCCAGGACAGCGGCATGGCGATCGCAATGTCAAAGCCCACGGCGAACGGCATCGAACCATCACCGGCTTGCACCCACAACGCCGCAAGGTCGGCTTTGGCGAACAGGTTCCAGGTCAGCCAGATACACGCGGCCAGCAGCAGCCAGATGCCCCACTTGCGCAGGATCTTGCGCACGAAGGTCAACGGGCCGCTGACCGCCAGCAAAGTCGCCAAACCACCGAAGAAAACTGTCCAAAGCAGCGGACTCGACAGCAGGCTGCCTTCGCTGAATGCGCGGGCGCCGAGCAGGCTGGCAGCGTCGCGCATCACGATGATTTCGAACGAACCCCAACCGATCAGTTGCAGCAGGTTCAACACCGCCGGAAGACTCGCGCCATGACGGCCCAAGCTGAGTTTGAGTGCCGCCATCGACGACAGGCCGGTGTCGCTGCCGATCACACCGACGGCGGCCAGCAACAGAACGCCGACCAGCGTGCCGAGAAAAATTGCCAGCATCGAGCCAGACAGGCCCAGACCTGGAGCGAGCAGCGCGCCGGTCTGCAACACCATCAGGCCGATGCCAAGGGAGAACCACAGGGAACACAGATCACGACCGCCGAAGACACGTTTGTCGGTCGGCACCGCGGTATCCGGGGAGTAAGTGCTGGGTTGAATGCTCAAGGGTGTTATCTCAGAGGGATAAGTGTGTCAGTGGGATTTTTGGTGCATGAACCGGCGCTTTCGCGAGCAAGCCCGCTCCCACATTTGATCCCGGTCGTACACAAAATTTGTGTTTACAGGAGATCCAATGTGGGAGCGGGCTTGCTCGCGAAGACGGCAGCACAGGCACCGTCAATCACAGGTCAAATCAAACCTTCTTGTACAACTGACTACCTTCCTGCTTGAACCGCTCGGCCTGTTCCGCCAAGCCCTGGGCGATTTCCGCATCGACGGTTTCGATCCGCTGGTTGGCCGCGTATTCACGGACTTCCTGGGTGATCTTCATCGAACAGAATTTCGGCCCGCACATGGAGCAGAAGTGCGCGACCTTGGCCGAATCCTTCGGCAGCGTTTCGTCGTGGTACGAGCGCGCAGTGTCCGGGTCCAGGCCCAGGTTGAACTGGTCTTCCCAACGGAATTCGAAACGCGCCTTGCTCAAGGCATTGTCGCGAATCTGCGCGCCCGGATGCCCCTTCGCCAAGTCGGCAGCATGGGCCGCGATCTTGTAGGTAATGATCCCGGTCTTCACGTCATCCTTGTTCGGCAGGCCCAAGTGTTCCTTCGGGGTCACGTAGCAAAGCATTGCGCAACCGAACCAGCCGATCATCGCCGCACCGATACCCGAAGTGATGTGGTCGTAGCCCGGCGCGATGTCGGTGGTCAGCGGGCCGAGGGTGTAGAACGGCGCCTCGTCGCAGCACTCGAGCTGCTTATCCATGTTCTCTTTGATCAACTGCATCGGCACGTGGCCCGGGCCTTCGATCATGGTTTGTACGTCATGCTTCCAGGCGATTTTGGTCAGCTCGCCGAGGGTTTCCAGCTCACCGAATTGTGCCGCGTCGTTGGCGTCGGCAATCGAGCCCGGACGCAGGCCATCGCCCAGGGAGAAGCTGACGTCGTAGGCCTTCATGATTTCGCAAATCTCTTCGAAATGCGTGTAAGCGAAGTTCTCTTTATGGTGCGCCAGGCACCACTTGGCCATGATCGAACCGCCACGGGAAACAATACCGGTCACGCGTTTGGCGGTCAGCGGCACGTAGCGCAGCAATACGCCGGCGTGGATGGTGAAGTAGTCGACGCCTTGCTCGGCCTGTTCGATCAGCGTGTCGCGGAACAGTTCCCAGGTCAGGTCTTCAGCGGCGCCGCCGACTTTTTCCAGGGCCTGGTAGATCGGCACGGTACCGATCGGTACCGGCGAGTTACGGATGATCCACTCGCGGGTTTCGTGAATGTGCTTACCGGTGGACAAGTCCATGATGTTGTCCGCGCCCCAGCGAATGCCCCAGGTCAGTTTCGCCACTTCTTCTTCGATGGACGAACCCAGTGCGCTGTTGCCGATGTTGCCGTTGATCTTCACCAGGAAGTTACGGCCGATGATCATCGGTTCCAGTTCGGTGTGGTTGATGTTGGCGGGAATGATCGCGCGACCGCGGGCGATCTCTTCACGGACAAATTCGGGCGTGATGATTTTCGGCACGCTGGCGCCGAAGCTGTGACCGGCGTGTTGCTGGTCCAGCAAGCCAGCGGCGCGGGCCACTTCCAGCTTCATGTTTTCGCGGATGGCAACGTATTCCATCTCGGGCGTGATGATACCTTTGCGGGCGTAGTGCATCTGGGTGACGTTGCCACCGGCCTTGGCGCGACGCGGGTTGTTCACGTGAGCGAAGCGCAGCTTGGTCAGCTCCGGATCTGCGAGGCGTTCCTTGCCGAAGTTCGAGCTCAAACCTGGCAGACGCTCGGTGTCGCCACGGGCTTCGATCCACGGCGAACGCACGTCAGCGAGGCCTTTGCGCACATCAATGATGACGTTGGGATCGGTATAGGGGCCCGAGGTGTCATACACCACCACCGGCGCGTTGATTTCGCCGCCGAAATCGGTCGGGGTCACGTCCAGACTGATTTCGCGCATCGGCACAAGGATGTCGGGGCGAGAGCCCTGGACATAGATTTTTTGCGAGCGGGTAAACGGCTGAACCGATTGCTGATCGACCTTGGCCGAGTCACTCAGATTGGTTTCGATTTTTGATTTTGTAGTCATCACGGGCTCTCCAGACACACATCCAGGCAGTGGATTTTTGTCGGAGCGAACCTGTAAACGAATGGACGCACGGGCGCTGGGAAAACCAGCTGGTGCTGTGCTCGGTGCTCGAGGGGTGTTCGATTGTCGAACAACATCCCGGACGAAGCACAAGAGGACTCGCCGGGTGACGAGAAATCTTGTTCCCTACGCAGGCGCTAACCTGATCAGGTTCAACGGGATCCGAAATTATTCGATCTCAGCCTCATAGCAAGGCACCCCGACAAGAACCCGGCCAGTCTAGACACAACCGGCAAAGAACGCCAACTCCGCAGCAAACACCATGATGAATGGCGCAATTACCGGATTGTTGCCGTGCCTGCGTGCAACTACACTCGCTACGCCGTGCTGCGCCTTGACGCTGCAGGGCGCCGCGCCGTAGCCTTGGCGCTCAAATTATCAGCGTAATTTTTTTAGGGATGGCCTCATGCTGCGCAAACTCTCACTGGCCCTTGCCGTGTCTTGTGCGTCCAATGGAATGGCCTGGGCAGCTGAAGCGCCTTTATCGACCAAGACTGACCTGGTCAGCGTCTATCAGGAAGCGGTGAACAACAACGCCGATATCGCCGCTGCCCGCGCCCAATACGGTGCTCAGAAGGAAGTCGTACCCCAGGCCCGCGCCGGGCTGTTGCCCAACCTGTCCGCCGGTGCCGACCTGAACAACACCCGCACCTCGCTCGACCAGCCATCGCTGACCTCGACCCGCAGTGGCACGGTGTATCAGGCGACTCTCGCGCAACCGATTTTCCGCGCCGATCGCTGGTTCCAGTTACAGGCCGCCAAGGACGTTAACGAACAGGCAGCCTTGCAACTCTCGGCCACCGAACAGAACCTGATTCTGCAAAGTGCCGAAAGCTACTTCAACGTGCTGCGCAGCCAGGACACTTTGGCCTCGACCAAGGCTGAAGAAGCGGCGTTCAAACGTCAGCTCGACCAGTCCAACGAACGCTTCGACGTCGGTCTGTCGGACAAGACCGACGTGCTGCAGTCCCAAGCCAGTTACGACACGGCGCGGGCCAACCGGATTCTTGCTCAGCGTCAGGTGGATGACGCGTTCGAAGCTCTGATCACCCTGACCAACCGCCAGTACAACTCGATTCAGGGCATCGTCCATACCTTGCCGATCCTGCCGCCGGCACCGAACGATGCAAAAGCCTGGGTCGACACCGCCGCCAAGCAGAACCTGAATTTGCTGGCCAGCAACTACGCGGTGAGCGCCGCCGAGGAAACCCTCAAGCAGCGCAAGGCCGGACACGCGCCCACCCTGGATGCGGTCGCGCAATACCAGAAAGGTGACAACGACGCCCTCGGCTTTACCAACCCGAACCCGAACGGTGTGCGTTACGGCGGCGATGTCGAGCAGCGCACGGTTGGCCTGCAACTGAGCATCCCGCTCTACAGCGGCGGGCTGACCAGTTCGCAGGTGCGTGAGTCCTACTCGCGGCTGACTCAGTCCGAGCAGCAACGCGAAGCGCTGCGTCGTCAGGTCGTGGAAAACACCCGCAACCTGCATCGCGCCGTCAACACCGACGTCGAGCAGGTACAGGCCCGCCGACAGTCGATCATCTCCAACCAGAGCGCGGTGGAAGCGACCGAAATCGGTTATCAGGTGGGAACGCGCAACATCGTTGACGTGCTCGATGCCCAGCGTCAGCTGTACACCTCGGTGCGTAATTACAACAACACCCGCTACGACTACATCCTCGACAACCTGCGCTTGAAGCAGGCCGCCGGCACCTTGAACCCGGGGGATTTGCAGGACCTGACGCGTTACCTCAAACCCGACTACAACCCGGACAAGGACTTCCTGCCACCGGATCTGGCCAAGGCTGCGGCGGAGCAGCTGAGGGCTAATCCGGCTCAATAAAAGCAAAAGATCAAAAGATCAAAAGATCGCAGCCTTCGGCAGCTCCTACGCGCCCGTTGGGCGCTGCCGAAGGCTGCGATCTTTTTTATTCGCGCGACTCTGTCTAACGCTCGATCAACCGCCCCAACCCATCCAGCAACCGCTGCAACGCGCCCTGATTGGTGCGCATCACTTTCAGCCCCGCCTCTGCCATCCGCTGCGCATCGCTCGGCAATTCGAACAGCCGCTGCACCGCCAGCGCCAGACCTTCGGCATCATCGACCTCGGCCAATGCCCCGGCGCTACGCAACTGCGCGGCGATCTCGAGGAAGTTGAACAGGTGTGGCCCGCTGAGCACCGGTTTGGCCAGGGCCGCCGGTTCCAGCAGGTTATGGCCGCCGTTGGGCACCAGGCTGCCGCCGACGAAAGCGCTATCGGCCAAGGCATAGAGAAACAGCAACTCGCCCATGGTGTCGCCCAACAGCACCGAAGTGTCTGCGGTAACCGGCTCGCCCGTCGAACGCCGTACCGTGGCAAAACCCTGCTGCCGGCACAACTCGAACACCGGATTGAAGCGCTCCGGATGACGCGGCACCAGAATCAGCAAGGCATCGGGATGATTGGCCAGCAGCCGACGATGGGCAGCCAGCACCACGTCGTCTTCGCCTTCATGGGTACTCGCGGCGATCCATACCGGGCGATCCTGCGCCTGCCACTGCCCACGCAACTCGGCGGCACGTTGCAGCAGTTGCGGGTCGATGGTCAGGTCGAACTTGATCGAACCGGTCACTTCGACGGTTTCCGGGCGCGCGCCCAAATCGCGGAAGCGCTGTGCCTCGGCTTCGGTCTGTACCGCGAACAGACTCATCTCGGCGAGCATCGGCCCGGTCAGTTTATGGAAGCGGCCATAGCCTTTGGCCGAACGCTCGGACAGTCGTGCATTGGCCAGCGCCACGGGAATCCCGCGTTTGGCGCATTGGTGGATATGGTTGGGCCAGAGCTCGGTTTCCATGATCACCGCCAGTTTCGGTCGGGCCCGATCAAGGAATCGCGCCGCGGCGCAGGGCAAGTCGTAAGGCAGATAGCAGTGCTGAATGCGCGGCTCGTTGGCGAACAGTGCCTGGATCCGTTCGGACCCGGTCGGGGTCATGCAGGTGACGGTGATCGGCAGCGAAGGATAACGCTGCAGCAAGGCGCGGATCATCGGCGCGGCGGCGATGCTTTCGCCCACCGACACCGCGTGTACCCAGATACCGCCCGGCTTCATTGCCGGTAGCGCGAGGGAGAACCGTTCGCCAATGCGTTTGGCGTATGCCGGTGCTTTGCGCGCCCGTAGCCAAAGCCGAATCGCTACCAATGGCAGCCCCAGGTAAAACAGCGCGGTGTAGAGAGTTCTATTCATGGCGGCGGAGTTTATCGGTTTTTTAGCCGATCGCCTGCAAGTGCACGGCAAAACGTTCAGCCAGCCAACGGGCCGCCGGGCCGAGGGGTTCGTCGCGGCGCCAGACCAGTTCGACAATCAACGCTGGCGGCGTCCATTCGCTGGCCAGTTCGACCATCTGATTCTGATACGCCGGGTACTGCACCACATGTCGCGGCAACCAGGCCCAACCAAGACCGCGCATGACCCATTCAGCCATTACATAGAAACTGTCGGCGCGCCAGACCTGCGGGCTGGCCGGCTCACTGCCGGGATAGACGCTGGATTGCGTGGACATCAGCAACTGTCGATGCTGCGCCATTTGCTGGCAATCGACCTGCGCCTGCTTCGCCATGGGATGCCCCACGCCGCACACCGTCACCATTTCGACGCTACCCAGCACTCGCCGCTCGAGGGCTTCGGGAATTTGCTCATGATAAAACAGCAAGCCCAGATCAGCCCGGCGCTCCACCAATTTGCGCGCGACATCACCTTGGGCGGCGCTGGTCAGCTGCACTTCGAGGCTGGGAAATTTTTCTGCCAGGGCCTCGAAGCTTTCAACCACTGCTTGATAGGGCATCGCCTCGTCCTGAGCCACACGCAGACTCGCTTCCTGGCCGCGCATCATCGCCAGCGCCCGGCCATTGAGGCGCTCGCATTGACGCAGCACTTCCCGCGCCTCCTCAAGCAGGGCGGTGCCGGCTTCGGTGAGTTTCGGCTGACGACCACTGCTGCGATCGAACAGGCTGACGCCCAGGTCCTCTTCCAGCAGCGCAATCGAACTGCTGACCGCCGACTGTGCCTTGCGCTGATCCCGCGCCACCGCGGAAAACGAACGTTGTTCCGCGACGCTGACAAACAAGCGCAGTTGTTCCAGATTCCATTGCATGTTCATGGCTCAACCCATCTTCATAACAGATAGGTAATGACTTTACCGCATCTGGCGAATCTCTAGAATGCCGACCTCAGAAAGCAACGCTTCACACGAGGATTGACCCATGACCGCTTACTACTACCTGGCCATCGCCATCTGCGCCGAAGTGATCGCTACTGTTTCGATGAAAGCGGTCAAAGGTTTCAGCACGCCATTGCCGTTGCTGTTGGTCATCGTCGGTTACGGCATTGCTTTCTGGATGCTGACCCTGGTGGTGCGCAGCGTTCCGGTGGGCGTGGCCTACGCGGTGTGGGCCGGCATGGGCATCGTGATGGTCAGCGTTGCGGCGCTGTTTATCTACGGGCAGAAGCTGGATGTGCCGGCGATGCTGGGGATGGCGCTCATCGTATTGGGTGTCGTAGTCATCCAGCTTTTCTCCAAAACCGCCGGGCATTAAAACCCGAAGTGCGATCCATTGTGGGAGCGGGCTTGCTCGCGAAGAGGGGTTGTCAGTCGACATCTATGTTGCCTGACACACCGCTTTCGCGAGCAAGCCCGCTCCCACAGGTTTTGCATCCATCCGATTGATCACCAACAATCCCCTTTTCTTCGAGTCTGTATACTGCGCCCTCGTCTTGAACACTGAGGTCGCTGCATGCCATCCGTTATTTCCACCGACGTTCTGATTGTCGGCGCTGGTGTCGCCGGCCTCTGGCTGAATGCGCGCCTGCGCCGCCAGGGTTTTTCGACCGTGCTGGTGGAAAGCGCCAGCCTCGGTGGCGGGCAGAGCGTGAAGTCCCAGGGCATCATCCACGGCGGCGCCAAGTACGCGTTGCACGGCGCCCTGACCGGCGCCTCGGAAGCCATTGCCGACATGCCGCGTCGCTGGCGTGAAGCGCTGGCCGGCGACGGTGAGCTGGACCTGTCTGGCGTGCGTCTGCTGTCCGACGCCCATTACCTCTGGTCCCCCGGCACCCTCGCCGGCAACCTCACCAGTTTCTTTGCCAGCAAAGCCGTGCGCGGTCGGGTCGATCAGGTCAAGGGCGAACAATTGCCGCCAGCCCTGCAAGACAAGCGTTTCAAGGGCAAGGTCTATCGCCTGGCGGAATTGGTGGTCGATGTGCCAAGCCTGATCCAGCGCCTGGCCGATCTGGCTGGCGACGGCTTGCTGGCGGGTCAGCACATCGAACCGTTGTTGGAAAACGGCGAACTGGTCGGCTTGAAAGTCGACGAGCGCGAGATTCGCGCCCAGCGCATCGTCCTCAGCGCCGGTGCCGGCACCGCCGATCTGCTCACGGCGCTGGGCCTGAGTCAGCCGGCCATGCAGCGCCGCCCCCTGCACATGATCATCGTCAAAGGCCCGGGCCTCAAACCGCTGTACGCCCATTGCCTGGGCGGCGGGCCGAAGCCGCGCATCACCGTGACCACCCACCCGGCCGCCGATGGCCAATGGGTCTGGTACCTGGGAGGCGATATCGCCGAAGCCGAAGGTGTGGCCCGCGATCCTGCGGCGCAAATCGCCACGGCGAAAAAAGAACTCGGCAACCTGCTACCGTGGATCGACTTGAGCACCGCGCAGTGGGCGACCTTGCGAGTGGAGCGCGCCGAGCCGCTGCAATCAGGCCTGACCCGCCCGGACAATGCCTTCCTCGCCGAGCAAGATCGCCTGCTGGTGGGTTGGCCGACCAAACTGGCCCTGGCTCCGGACTTCGCTGACCGCGTCCTCGCCGCACTGCAACGCGACGGCATCCAGCCGAGCCATCCGGCGCCGCTGCCGGAACTGCCAAAACCGCCGATGGGCGTCCCTGCCTGGGAGCAACTGCTGCCATGAGCCAACCCACCCTGCACGATCTGCATCGCCCTTTGGGCAGCACCGGCCTGCTGGTTTCGCCCCTGGGCCTGGGCACGGTGAAACTTGGCCGCGATCAAGGGGTGAAATACCCCAATGGCTTCCAGATCCCCGGCGATGACGAAGCGCGCATGCTGCTCAAACTCGCGCGCGACCTGGGCATCAACCTGATCGACACCGCGCCGGCCTATGGCCGCAGCGAAGAGCGTCTTGGCCCGTTGCTGCGGGGTCAACGTCAGGACTGGGTGATCGTCAGCAAGGTTGGCGAAGAATTTGCCGACGGCCAGTCGCACCACGACTTCAGCGCCGCCCATACGCGCCTCTCGGTGGAACGCAGCCTGCAACGCCTGGAAACGGATGTTATCGATCTGGTGTTGGTGCATTCCGACGGCAACGACCTGGCGATCCTCAATGGCAGCGAGGTCTATGCGACCCTCGCCGAGCTCAAGCGCGAAGGCAAGATTCGCGGTTTCGGTTTTTCCGGTAAAACCGTCGAAGGCGGCTTGAAGGCTCTGGAACAAGGTGATTGCGCGATGGTCACCTACAATCTGAACGAGCAGAACGAGAAGCCGGTCATTGACTATGCTGCTGCTCACGGCAAAGCGATCCTGGTCAAAAAAGCCCTGGCCAGTGGCCACGTCTGCTTGAGTCCGGGTGTGGACCCGGTGCGCGCCAGCTTCGAGTTGTTGTTTGAACACCCGGGTGTGGCCAGTGCTATTGTCGGGACCATCAATCCGCTGCACCTCGCCCACAACGTCGCGACCGTTGCCCAGGTCCTTCGTAGGGTCTGTTGACGTTTGGTGACGACCGCGACGCCAAACGTCAACAGACCCTAGCCATTGATGCCGCCCACGCGGCCTTAAGCAGGAGCCGACATGCCGCGTACGCTGATAAGAAAGAACCCGAGCAACTTCAAGACCCTGCCGTTATTCGTCGAAGCGACACCCGAAGGCCTGAGTTACCAGAGCGTCGGGATGCCGCTGAATTTCTCCCAGACCCTGCAACGTCGCCGCCCGGTGACGGTGCCCGACAGCGAGCGGTTTGCCCTGGAACTGGCGAATCTTGGGGTTTCTGTGCGCCTGACCCTGCATTGGCAGAATCGCGATTACTGGGTGTTGGTGCGTCAGCGTCGGCAGGACCGCGGCGATGTGGTGCTCAAACTGATCTCGGGTTACGTGCCGGCCCATGAACTGACCCTGCCGCTGCACACGGCGACCCAGGAAATCGCCGAAGAGTGCCTTCTGGAAACCCCGGAAGGCTGGCTCAGCGGGCGTTTCAACGACACCTGGCTGCCCGCACCCTACTCATCCGCCCTGCATTACCGCGAAGCCCTGCCGTTTCGCCTGACACCGCTGTCCGGCTCGGCACGGCCGGTGCGCTGCGCCAACATGCCGCTGATCGAGCGTCCTCGGGCCTACGTGCATTTGCCGACCGCGTCGCTGCAATTGATCTACGACTTGCGCCTGGATGTGCCCAAGGAAGCCAAATCCCTAAGCCTGTTTCATGTCGACGAACGACTGGAAGGCGATCAACTGGTGGCCCGGCTCGATCGCAAACGTCCCGATTTGTATCTGATGCCACTGCAGGACGGCCAGCCGATGGCCGAGCTGTATACCCTGAAAAAAGATCAGTTGTACCCGGCGAGTACCCGCGGGCTATATCTGGCGGAGAGTTTTGCCCGACAGGAAGGATGGCTGGTGAAGGATGAGCGGATTCGCTGGAAAGACTGGGTGCGGCAACAGGGTTTGACCCCGCCGGGGAAGGATTCGGGTTTAGCCCGCCTGCACGGAAAAGCAAAGCAACTGCTGAAAAGAATCGTGCCGCGCAAGGCAGCACGCCCCTGATCATTCCCACGCTCTGCGTGGGAATGCAGCCCGAGACGCTCCGCGTCTCAAAGTGGACGCAGAGCGTCGATAGAGGCATTCCCACGCAGAGCGTGGGAACGATCAAGCACTCTCACTGCTATCAGTGATTGCGGATCTTCTCGACAATCGCCGTGGTCGAGCTGTTTTCCACCAGCCCCAGCACTTTCACAGTCCCGCCGTAAGCAGTGACGATGTCTGCGCCAACCACTTGCTCGATCCCGTAATCGCCGCCCTTGACCAACACATCCGGCTTGACCTCGCGCAACAGGTTTTCTGGCGTGCCCTCAGGGAAGCTGATGACCCAGTCCACGGCGCCCAGACCGGCCAGTACGGCCATACGACGGTCGACACTGTTGATCGGCCGACCCGGCCCTTTCAAGCGGCTCACCGACGCATCGTCGTTGACCGCCACGATCAGACGATCGCCTTGGGCACGCGCCTGTTCGAGGTAGGTCACGTGGCCGGCATGCAGGATGTCGAAGCAGCCATTGGTGAACACAATCTTCTCGTTGTGTGCACGTGCATCGTCGACTGCCAGCAACAGCTGCTCCAGCCCCAACACACCACGCTCGGAACCTTCTTCACGCTGGATCGCACGACGCAATTCCGGGGCACTGATGGCCGCGGTACCGAGCTTGCCGACCACGATGCCTGCCGCCAGGTTGGCCAAGGCCACCGCGTGGGGCAGTTCTTCGCCAGCGGCGATCGCTGCCGCCAGGGTAGAAATCACCGTGTCACCGGCACCGGTCACGTCGAACACTTCACGGGCACGGGCCGGCAGGTGCAGTGCCGGATGATCCGGGCGCAGCAAGGTCATGCCGTGCTCGCCACGGGTCACCAGCAAGGCGCCGAGGTCGAGGTCGTGCATCAGCTGCGCGCCCTTGCTCACCAGCTCGTGCTCATCGGCGCAACCACCGACAATGGTTTCGAATTCGCTGAGGTTCGGGGTGATCAGGCTCGCGCCGCGATAGATCGAGAAATCCTTGCCCTTGGGGTCGGCCAGCACCGGAATCCCACGAGCACGGGCAGCCTGGATCAGCACCTGATGGTTTTTCAGCGCGCCTTTGCCGTAGTCGGACAGCACCAGCACCTTGATGCCTTCGAGCAATCCGTCGACTTGCTCGCCCAGCGCCAGGGCGTCGGTTGCGAAAGGTTCTTCGAAGTCGATACGCAGCAATTGCTGGTGGCGGCTCATCACCCGCAGCTTGACGATGGTCGGCTGGTGCGCGATGCGCTGGAACAACGCCCGCACGCCGGCGCCTTTGAGGCTGTTGACCAGGCTGTCGGCAGCCTCGTCGTCGCCGGTCACGCCGACCAGCGAGGCCGGCGCACCGAGCGCGGCAATGTTCAGGGCAACGTTGGCGGCACCGCCCGGGCGGTCCTCGATTTGCTCGACCTTGACTACCGGTACCGGCGCCTCAGGGGAAATCCGTGAGGTACCACCATGCCAGTAACGGTCGAGCATGACATCGCCGACCACCAGGACAGGGGCCTGATCGAATCGTGGCATGGATAACTTCATGGAAACTCCAGGGGCAATAAAAGCGTCGCGGATAATAACATAGCGAAAGAATGCGGCCGCACCCGAGCACACAGGCTCAGTGGCGGTCATTCTGTGGAGGGGCATCCAGCGGACGCACCCAGAAAAGTTCATGTCGGCGCACTGCTTTGCGGAAGAACTCGTCTTCACCTGTGCGGGGCCAGCGACGCCCGGCCAACAACCGCTGAATCACCCGGCGCAGACGTCTTTTGAGCGGTGGACGGCCCTGCAAGTCGTGCTGCATGCCTAAGGCCATGGCTTTGTCCATGCGGGTTGGCGCGTCCAGCAACGGACTCCATAGCCCATCAGCCGGCAACGGCTCGATGGTCGGCGGCAGGGCAATGCCATAACCCGCCGGGCCCATCGGCCAGCGGTCGTTGTCGTGCAGGTGATTGGCATAGAGCAGCAGGGTGCGCGGGCGCCAGGTACTGAGTTCAATCGCGTCCATCAAGGCGCGCGTGCTGGCGACATGATCGCAGTGGGGATCCAGTTCGGGATGGGGCGTCAGCACCGCGTCGGGACGGTGATGCTCAAGCAGATGCGCCAGATCAGCTACCAGGTTGCGCCAATGGGGCTGACCATCGACGTCACCCGGCAGGCGCAGGGCATTGTGCCGACGCACGTCACGTATATCGCTCTCCCCCGACTCCCGGGAACCGAAGTTTTGCTCCGGCTGCTGCGCCATCGCATTCAGTTGTAAGCAGTAATAGCCCAATTGCACACACTGTTGTTGCGCCACCCCACCCCACAGCGGCACCGCCAGGCTATCCCAACTGCGCAGGCGCCCCTTCAGACGGGCGGCCTGAGCGGTGTCGAGGCCCATATCGCGATAGTTTTCGGCCTCAATCTCGCCTTGGGTCAGTGTGACGATAGCCACCTCGGACGCCCGGCTATAAAGACCAAAAGCAGCCAGTTCAGCATCATCGGCATGGGGGGCGATGATTAGCAGACGCTGCTGAGCAAAATCCGGATTATTCAGGGCGTGCAAAGTTGCCTGTGGCGCCAGACTGCAAAAGCGTCCACGTAAGGTCAGGGTCCCGGCAGCCAGCGCCGAACCTTGCCCGGACAGATTGAGAAAACGCTCTCCCGCGACACCGCGCTCCAGATCCTGACGGTCGTCACCGATCCATACCTGGGGGTCAAGAAAGCGACCCAGCCAATGGCTCTTGACCCGCACCTGCAAAACCAGGGTTTGCGCCACGCCAAAGTCCCCCGTCACCTGCAAGGCACCATTGACCAGGGTGGTGGGGAACTGCGGCGTATCCGCCGGGAAGTCATAGCGATAATCGTCGCCTGGGGCATAGAACAGATGGTCGGCGAACCAGGCTTCATGGGCGATCCAGCCCAACAGCAGGAACAGCGGCAACGGCCACCAGGCGACAAAAATGCCAAATAATAATGCAGCCAACAACGCACCGATCAGCACCACACGTTTGCGTTGGCGATGGCGTTTAAGCAATTGTTGCTTGCGTGCGCTCATGACTGCCTGTCCTCGCTCAAACCTGATAGACCGGAACCCGGTGACACCAGCGATCCTTGTATTCGCGATCGGCGCGGCCGAACGAGTAACGCAGCGGCTTGCCCACGGCGCGGGCCTGCTCCCATGCGGCTTGGGTGTTGACGAAACTGAGTACACTGCCAGGGCTGAACTCGCGGTTTTGCGGGTCGACACCGCCGTTAATGTATTCCAGGCTGACCCACTTGGGCGCCTCGACCCGGTACAGAATCTGGATCGCCACCGGTTCGTCGTTCAGGTAGATCAAGGACCCGGTCATAAACTCACGCAACAGGCTGAACACTTCAGAAAGACGCGCCTTGCCCGGTGCTTCAAAGTTCCAGCGGCGCTGGAACAGGTCAGCATAGATGGTGGCCTGTTCGCTGGCGCTCAGCTCCAGCATCGGTCGGATGATGCCACCCGCCTCTTCAAGCAAACGCTGGTCACGACGCTGGTTGTAGCGAAATTTCTTACTGTAGTCCTCGGGCTCACGAGCCAGCGCCAGGCCTTCAGGTTGCTCAGCGAGACCGGTGATGTTTGGGGCATTGAGTTCGGACACATAACGCGCGCGATGCCGCACACGAACCTGGACGTCTTCGGCAACCGGCAGGATGATCTCGGCATTGCCAAGATCGAGCAGGCCACGTTTGCCTTCACGCTTGAGTACTTCCTTGGACAAGGCCACATGACGGCCCCAGGTCGGCATCGCGGCGCACAACTCACCGTCGACGAACCAGCCCAGATAACGCACCGGGATGCCTACCAGCCCTGCCAGACGCTCAACCACTTCGGGATGAGTCGCCACGCTGCCGCCGAACTGTTGCCAGGCCTGGCTATAAGCCGTTGCATCGATGGGCGCCCAGCCGCTTTCTCTCCAGGCTCGCCAGTAACTCAAAATCAAACGTGGGACTCCGTCATCGCCTCGTCGGTGCTTTCGACGAAGTCCTTCTCGTGCAGGCGTGCGTAGTGACCGTTCAACGCCAACAACTCGGCGTGGGTGCCGCGTTCGACGATGCGGCCCTGGTCCATCAACAGGATCAGGTCAGCCTTCTCGATGGTCGACAAGCGGTGAGCGATCACCAGCGTGGTACGGCCCTTCATTACTTGTTCCAGAGCCGCCTGAATGTGGCGCTCGGATTCGGTATCGAGGGCCGAGGTGGCTTCATCGAGTATCAGCAATGGCGCATTCTTGAGCAGTGCCCGGGCAATCGCCAGACGCTGGCGCTGACCGCCGGAAAGCAGCACACCGTTTTCGCCCACAAGGGTGTCGTAGCCTTGAGGCATTTGCTCGATGAACTCGGCGGCGTAGGCGTCTTCGGCTGCCTTGCGCACATCTTCGAACGGTGCGCCGGCGAGGTCGCCGTAGGCAATGTTGTTGGTGACGCTATCGTTGAACAGGGTGACCTGCTGGGTCACCAGGGCAATGTGACGACGCAGGTTGGTCAGCTTGTATTCCTCGACATCCATACCGTCGAGCAGGATCTGGCCCTTGTCGTGGTGATAGAAACGCGGAATCAGGTTGGCCAAGGTGGATTTGCCGCTGCCTGAACGCCCCACCAAAGCAACCATCTGGCCCTCTTCGGCGGTAAAGGAAATATCGTTGAGCACGAGTTTCTCGGTGCCAGGGTACTGGAAGCTCAGGTTACGCACTTCCAGGCGACCGCTGACGCGCACCATTTCCTTGGTGCCCGTATCGACTTCCGGTTCTTCGTCGAGCTGCTCGAAGATGCTCTCCGCACCGGCCAGTCCTTTCTGGATCGTGGCGCTGACTTCCGACAACTGACGAATCGGCTTGGGCAACAAACCGGCAGCGGTGATGTAAGCAACCAGTTCACCAGCAGAGGCATCCCCGCGAAGGTAAAGCACCAGATACATCAACACGGCCATGCCGATGTAAATCACCAGTTGCAGCATTGGGGTGTAGATCGATTGGGTGCGGGTCATGCCCAGGCTGCGGTTCATGTTGTCGGCGCTGGCCTTGTGGAACCGCTCGATTTCGTAAGTCTCACCGCCAAAGCTGCGAACCACGCGATAGCCCTGGATCGTCTCCGAAGCCACATGGGTCACATCGCCCATCGCCACCTGGATTTTCTTGCTTTGCTTGCGAAATTTTTTGCTGGCGCTACTTACCAGAATCGCGATGACCGGCAGGATTGCCAGCAATACCAGGGTCATTTTCCAGTTGCTGTACAGCAGGTAACCGAACAGGAACACCACCGTCAGGCCTTCACGGATCACCACTTTGATCGCATCGGTGGCGGCACCGGTAACCATGGTCACGTTATAGGTAATACGGGAAATCAGGTGACCGGAGTTGTTGTTGTCGAAGTAGCGGTTAGGCAGGGTCAACAGGTTGTCGAACAAGGCGCAACGCAGGTCGTGGACCACGCCACGGGCAACCTTGGCCAGGTAATAGTTACCCAGAAATGAGCCGATACCCTGGTAGACGGCAATCAGCACAATCAATAACGGTACGCCGAGTACCAGCGAGACACCCAGAAACTTGGTGTCATTGGGTTTTTGCAAGGCGTCGAGAAAATGCTTGAGCATGTCCGCCAGCATCGGCTGGCTGGATGCGAATAGCACGAAGCCGACAATACTGAGGGCGAAAGCGCCCCAGTACGGGAGCACGTATTTCAGCAACCGCAGGTAAATCTTCATGCTTGATTGCTGGTCGGAATTGGCCATTCGGCACGCCTCGTACGTTTGAAAAAGACAGACAACCTGTGGATTGTAACAGCGAACGAATTACAACATAGGCTCAGCCCGGACGCGGTGCCGAAAACGCTTCAGCACTTCGCTACCGGGCCAGGAGTATCAGTAGCTGAAACACTCCAGAGGGAAGTTTTGGTTTGATTGCTACCACGAGTGGCCAATACGATACTCAAGGCAATCGGTAACCAGGTGATCAACCAGTCCGCGTTGGGCTTGAGCCAGAGGCCGATGCCATCGGTCATCAACGACGTCCCGGAAAACACCCAGAGCGCCAGCAACACCTGCCCCAGTGGCTGCGCGCGCGAAACCCAGCCACGCCAGCCAACCACCAGCCACAGCCAGCCGAACAGCAGTAGGCCAGGCACACCGAGCCGCACACCGATATCCAGAAAAAGATTGTGGGGATGTTTGAATGCCTGTCCGATTTCAGGGACAGGAATCAGGTACTCATGAAATCCCAACCCCATCACCCAGTGGTCCAGCATCAATTGAACGCCACCGCACCACAGCTCGGGACGAAAAGAAACGCCACGCTGCATGAGGATTTCCGGCTTGAATACAGCGATGGACGCCAACCCCAAAACCGTCAAAATCATCAGTCCGCTACCCAGGCGCGTCGGTCGCGCCACGCCCATCACGAACAGGCAGGCCAGCAAGCCGATCCATACACCACGGGTTTGGCTAAAGCCCAGGAATAACGCATACCCCAGCGCCGGAATCAGCAGCAACACCATCACCCAGGGATTGAAGCGCTTGGTCTGCAGCGTGAAAACGCCAAGAATCGCCAGAGCCCCCACCCCGTGCGCGGCCATGATCGCAGTGTCCCACAAGCCAATGGCAATCAGCCTGCCGCTAAACGGCCGAGCGGACGTTTCATAAAAGTAGACCCAGGAAGCCGCAGCAAAAAAACCGCCGATAATCGATGCGTACAACAACATGGATTCCAACCGCCACTTGCGGTTCTGGGCAGCCAGTAGCACGCCTAAGAGGGCAAGGGACACGTAGAGCGTCACCTTGCTTTTGCCGACGACGTTAGCGCCCCCCTCAACCATCAGCACCAATAATGTCCAAGCCACGAAAATGGCGAAGAGGATGCACTCCGGTTGCTTGAGCATCAGCCGAAAATCCCGATGGAACAGCGCCAACATGGCGGGTAACCAGAGCAGGAAAATTATCATTTGGTGATAAAGCTTATTGTCCGGCAGTACCCATGCCCCGCACAGCAGCACGAGAAGACCGATAGACGCCCACGCCGCCAGGGCATTCCTATCGATCAGTTTTTTCATTCCTGTCAGCACTCGGCTTTACCCAGCATTCGATTGGCGACCCGCTGCAACTGGGCCTTGTCGGCGTTCTTCCAGCCACCCTTGATACAGTAGTGTTCAGAGAGGTAATGGAGAAAATTACGCCGCAACCGATCATCGAGCGGCCATTGCGGGAAAGTGCGTGCCAGTTCCATCACTTGCTCGGCGTTATCGGCATGCATTACCAGCCCCTCGATATTGAAAAACGCCTGCCCCAGGGTCAGCACGGGCTTACCCAAGAGGAGGCTTTCCAGGCCAACCGTCGAGTTCAGCGTGATCACAAACTGACTGGACTCGATCAACTGCTGAGTGGCGTTGCCGTTGGCGAACAACAGACGCCCGTGAGTACGCTCATGCAACTCAGGATACGTTTCGCGACTGGATGGATGCTCCTTGAACACCACTGTCAATCCAGTCTCTTTGGCCAAGCGCTCGCCCAAGGCGAACATCTCGCGCATGTTCTTGATCCAGGGAGAAAACAGCCGAACCTGACTATCGCGGTCGTCCTGGAACGGAATAAAGACGAACTGCTCCGGCAGCACAATCGGTGCCGGGCCACTGGTACGAGGCTGGCGTGGAATCAGCACGGGCGCTGCCTGATTTTCAGGAACCGGATAAGGATAGTTGAGATAAAAACCGGCTTCGCGCGGAACGGCATTCAGGTAGTTCACGCCCCGCGGATCAACGGTGGTGGTATCGGGCAACAAGCCGTTCTCGAAAAAGAACGTCTTGCAACCCGCCGGCGCCAAGGCCGTCAGCAATCGGCAGTAACGATGGGAACCATTCCAGAACACCAGCGCGTCGGGGCGCTCACGATCAAGCAAAGCCTGGGCACGCAGCGCCATCCAAATCAGCTCAAGACGTAACAACAGACGATACAAGCGACCATCGTTTTTGTTCTTGACGCGTCGCTCCTCGCATTTTTCTTCGATCAGGCTCAGCCAGTCGATTCGCGAAAGCACTCTGGATGTCTGCGACAACCTTGGCCAAGGCATCTGTGGTGGGGTAACGACTTTACCTTGTAGCTCGGTCTCGTTGAGTAACCGATTGAAATAGAGGCCTTGATGCTTGGCCAAGGAAATGAACAGCATTGTCGTCATAGGGTGTCCAGAAAATAGGCCGCATCCACGCGCCAAAGCGCAACATAACCACGTGCGACAAGTCCGCAGACATCAACACCCTGTTATTCGCTCGTCCGCGTATGGAAGTATAAAACCAAGAATCAGAAGCAAGCACTCTGTGGTATTGCGCCAGGCAACCCCGTGAACGGGCAACTGTCTCTTAAAAAGTGCGGCGATTGTAGCACAGCGGTTTTTTGCAGCATGCGCACTGCGGTAACATAGCCGGCTGACCATCCCATCAGGCCAAACCTTGGAGCCTTGATGCAAACGCTCGACCATACCGCTTATCTCAACATGCGCGAGGGCGCCGACGTTCTCGAGGCCGATGGTAAAGGGGATAAAGTCTTGTGCCTGGCCGATGGCTCGATGCTCAAGCTGTTTCGCCGTAAACGCCTGCTGACTTCTGCGCTTTGGGCGCCTTACGCCCGGCGCTTCGCCGACAACTGCCGAGCACTGCGCGAACGCAATATCGAATGCCCAACGGTACGCCAGGTTTATCGCATCCCCAGCATCGAGCGCGATGCCGTGCATTACGATCCTCTGCCAGGTCGCACGCTGCGTCAGTTGCTAGGCACCGATAACAACGAATTTCTTCGGGCACAACTGGGTGAGTTCATTGCACGCCTGCATGAGGACGGCATTTACTTTCGCTCCGCGCACTTGGGCAATGTGGTATTGACGCCTGAAAACACGCTGGGGCTGATTGACATCGCTGACCTGCGCGCCTATCGCAAGCCGCTGCGCAAAGGCCTGCGCCTGCGCAATTTCAAGCATATGTTGCGCTATCGCCAGGATCGCGAGTGGCTACTCAAGGACAACCAGTTCCTTGAGCATTACCTGAACCACCAACGTGTGTGCAATGGACGGGAACTGAGCCTGGCGCTCACCCCTTAAGCCCTTCAAGCCATCAGTGTCAGCCGGCGGCAGACAGCCTGAAGGTCTCGAAGTCACGCGCAGGGTCTGCGCCTCGCAACAAGTTATCAACCAGTTGAATGGTCTTTGCCAAACCCTGAGAACCGTATACCAGGTGGTAATCGGCAAATCGTCGGGCTTGGGCCACATGCCCCGGATAATCCTGCTCAAGCGCTTGTAGCTGGCGGGAAAACTCATGCTCATCGCGCACTTGAGGCCCAAAAAACAGCGAGTGAGAGAAAATATCCACATCGCCGCCCGCATTCACGTGGATGACCGGCCGGCCCGCCAGCCCTGCCTCGATACCAGCATTGGACATGATATTGACGACAACGCTGGCCTTCGCCAGAGCGTCCGCCAGTGAACACTTGCTGTCCAGCAAGTCGATGTTGGCTAACTGCGCAGCGGCATCGTTCCAGAATTGCGCCTTGCTGCGCGGATGACGCTTGAACAGCACGCGATAATGCGGATGCTGCTCGGCCCAGTCGCGCAGTAACTGATAGGTGCGCTGGTAGCCCGACTCTTTTTCCCGATCAGGGCCAACCCCCAGAATCAACAACGTATGGAGAGCAGGATCGGCAACTGGCAGATCATAGGTTTCATCGGCGAGGTAAGAACCGATCAACACCACCGTCGACTCACCGAACCGCAATGCTCTTTCTTGCAAGGCAACCAGCGAACTATGGCCAAAGACGCCGTAATAGTCGTAATCGTTCATCCCTAATCGCCGTGAAGATTCCAGCGTCGTGGCATGGGCCAGTTGCAGCAATCGGGCACCACGCGCAGCCAATGCCAAGCGCAGGAACGGCGCATGAAGACTGCCGTTGCGTTCATTGATCAGCACCTTGGGCGAATACGTCGTCACCAGCCACTGGGCATGGGCGGCGTACACTAGATAACGCAGCGGCACAGGCTGCGGCGGCGCCAGGAGCATGCGCTGGGCGCAGGCGTCCGATGGAGAACGCAACGCGGCCTCTGTCAGGTGGTGCCCGCGCTTGCGCAGGCCCTCGATCAGAATATTCTTGCGTTGCAACGCCATGGACTTTGGCGCCGAATGCAGCAACAGCACCTCACAGGGTGCAGCAACCACCGAAGCACTCAAGCACGCCTTGGCGCGTATCCCGACCGCCACATCCACCAGCACATCACGAACCAGACGCAACAAGCTGCCACAGCGACCATGACGCTCGCGCAGCAGCTTCCAGCGATAACGATCCAGCTCACGCGCTTTTTGTGCCCAGCATCCCTCAGCCTGGAACACAATTGCGTCAGATGGCGGCGCACTCACTTGAACAACAACCGGATGGCCTTGCGGGTGTAGGACCAGCGTGTGAGCGAGCGCAGATCGGCGCGCACAGCGCGGGCGTAAAAAGCCTTGGCGTTGACATAATCGCCGGCACTGTAGCAATCGCGGAACAACGACAGGCAGCGCTGAGCCAGGAAAGCCTGGCGCAGGTCCTGCAGTTCTTGAGGCATTCGGGCCGAGGAAAATACCTCGTCAACCATCCCCACGCCCGCCGCCAGGCTTTGCTTGAGGTCATGGCGCATGCTGTCGTCATGCTTGTAGATCAGCGCCAGCGGCTGATCGAGCACACTGCACGGGAAACGCGCCAGCACCTGAGCAAACACAGGAATATCTTCAACGTTGCGCAAGTGCTCAGGATAGTTGCCCGGCGCAAACACTTCGCGATGCATCGCGCAGGCGCCGTTGGAAAGCGATACCGTCTTGTCCAGCAAGTAGCCACGCACACGCTGGCGCGGGGTGGCTGGCAAGGGTTTGACTGCGTGCTGGACACGACGACCGTCGTCGAACACCGACCAGTGACCGCCAATAATCAAACGGCTGTCAGGGTTGCTGGAGATATGCCGGGTCAACGCAGCCAGCGCACCAGGCGCCATCTCATCATCGGCATCAAGGAAGATCAGGTATTGTCCCCGAGCCTCCTCGATCCCGCGATTACGCACCGAAGACAAACCGCCATTGGGTTTGCGCAGAGCTCTAAAGCGTCCCGCATGTTCAGTCAGGAGCTGCTCCAGAACTTGCGGCGTCGCGTCAGTGGACCCGTCATCGATCACCAGCAACTCGGCCTGGGCATCACCCAACTGCGCCAACACCGAATTCACCGCACGCGGCAGGGTTTTGGCGTAGTTATAAGCGGGAATAACGACACTGATCAGCACGTCAGTCAACCGCATACTCGTCCGCACCTTCTTTGACCACCAGAATGTCTTCCATGATCAGGTACTGCAGGTCAGAACCGAAGAACATGTTCAAGGCGTCGGTCGGCGAGCAGATCATCGGCTCGCCACGACGGTTGAGCGAGGTGTTCAGCGACACGCCGTTACCGGTCAGCACTTCCAGCGCCTTCATCATGTCGTAGTAGCGCGGGTTGTATTCGCGCTTCAACACCTGGGCCCGGGAGGTGCCGTCTTCGTGGACGACTTCCGGCACGCGGGTCTTCCACTCTTCAGCCACTTCGAAGGTGAAGGTCATGAACGGCGCCGGGTGATCGATCTTGATCATTTGCGGCGCAACAGTGTCGAGCATCGACGGGCAGAAAGGCCTCCAGCGCTCGCGGAACTTGATCTGGTGGTTGATGCGGTCAGCCACGCCGGTCGCGCTCGGGCAACCGATGATCGAACGACCGCCCAAGGCACGCGGACCGAACTCCATGCGGCCCTGGAACCAGGCCACCGGGTTGCCGTCGACCATGATTTTGGCGATCTGCTCCGGCATGTTCTCAAGCTTGCGCCACGCAGGCTTGCTCGGGTGACGGGCACAGGCGGCGAGTACGTCTTCGTTGCTGTAGGACGGGCCGAGGTAGACGTGTTCCATCTTCTCGACCGGCACACCACGGGCGTGGGACACGTAAGCCGCCGCGCCAACCGCGGTACCGGCATCGCCGGACGCAGGCTGAACGAACAACTCTTTGATGTCGTCGCGGGCAATGATTTTCTGGTTCAACTTGACGTTCAACGCACAGCCACCGGCGAAGGCCAGCTTGCCGGTTTCCTTGAGCACATCGCCCAGGTAGTGGTCGATCATCTGCAACGCCAGTTTCTCGAACAGCGCCTGCATGCTCGCGGCGTAGTGGATGTACGGCTCGTCGGCGATGTCGCCTTCGCGCTTGGGCCCCAGCCACTCGATCAGCTTCGGCGAGAAGTAGAAACCTTTGCCCTTCTCTTTATAACGGCGCAGGCCGATGACGTTGGCGTAGTCGGTGTTGATCACCAACTCGCCGTTTTCGAACGAGGCCAGACGCGAGAAATCGTATTTGCTGGCGTCGCCGTACGGCGCCATGCCCATGACCTTGAACTCACCGTCGAGCATCTCGAAACCGAGGAACTCGGTGATCGCGCCATACAGGCCGCCGAGGGAGTCCGGATCGAAGAATTCCTTGATCTTGTGGATCTTGCCGTTTTCGCCGTAACCGAAGAAAGTCGTGGCGTACTCACCCTTGCCATCAATCCCGAGGATCGCGGTTTTCTCTTTGAAACCGGAGCAGTGATAGGCACTGGAGGCGTGGGCAAGGTGGTGCTCGACCGGCTCGATCTTGATTTTCTTCGGATCGAAGCCCAGTTGCTCGAGGCACCAGACAATCTTGTTGCGATAGCGCTTGTAGCGACGGTTGCCCATCAGGATCGCGTCGAGGGCGCGGTCCGGGGCGTACCAGTAACGCTTGGCGTAGTGCCAGCGAGCCTTGCCGAACAAGCTGATCGGCGCGAATGGAATCGCTACCACATCAACGTCGGACGGCTTGATGCCAGCCTGCTCGAGGCAGAACTTCGCCGATTCGTAAGGCATGCGGTTCTTTGCATGTTTATCGCGCACGAAGCGCTCTTCTTCAGCCGCAGCGACCAGCTTGCCGTCGATATACAGGGCTGCGGAAGGATCATGGCTAAGGGCGCCGGACAGGCCAAGAATCGTCAATGCCACAGGGGTCTAGCCTCTTTAGTCTGCATGCAGGCGCAACGCGCCTCAAAAATTAATGTGCCCTCGCAAGGGGCGAGAGACAGCTAAAGGGCGGGATTATAGCGTAAAGATGACGGGAATGACCCAGAGGTTGATTGACGCGGGGAGAACGCTTTCGCCTTGCCTGAGCGACAAGCAGGCATGTCCACCCACGGCGCCGTCCCTTCACGCACTTCCTGAAGAGCTTCTCTGGCACGGTAGCGATAACAAATACTGCCTTACTACCGCTGGTCGCCACTGTCATTTCTGACAGTAGCCCACTACAAAACATTACGCTTATAACTAGAGGGGAGATATTGCCACTCGCGCAATTGTTATTAATTCGGTACAGGAAAGCCGACAATGAACACACTCACCAGCCATAAAAACAACAACGCCCCTGACCCGACTTTTGGTAATGAAGGTAAGGTACTGTTCAATATTCCAGGCATAACAACTTTTGGCTCTTCCATATTACAGACCGATGGAAAAATCCTCAGCGTCACTCGAGCGGAAGACCGCCTGGTGCTCGTGCGACATCTGGATACCGGCGCTGTAGACGGTCTTTTTGGCGATCGGGGAATAAAGTACATCGACCTTGTCCCTGGAAAGTACATCAAACAAGCAGGGATTACCCTGCAGCCCGATGGCAAAGCCGTTATATTTGGCTCTTTCGGCAATATAGATGAGCTCGTGCATAAGGTGTATCTGATCAGGGTTCGGCCTGATGGTGATCTTGACCCCACATTTGGCAAGGATGGTCGACTCATCTTTGAGCAATCGTCTGGAAGGGAAAACTCTAATTGTGTTGCAATACAGGCCGACAGGAAAATTGTGTTCGTGAGCACAATTGTTTACGGCTTTGATAACTATGAAGTATTTATCCGACGTCTTCGCGATAACGGTGATCCTGATATCAGGTTTGGCTCGAATGGAGTCGTGAAAGCCGGCAAGATTTACATCTCGTCAATACTCACATTGGCGTCTGGTCGATTGCTGTTTGCAGGTTCAAAAAATAGCGAGCTGATGTTTACCCGCTACTTGGAAAATGGCGAGCTTGATACCTACTTTGGCAACGCTGGAGTTGCCATCATTCCTGTAGAGAGCAGTTCTGGAGCGGAAATCTCAGGAATTGCACAACAATCGGATGGAAAATTTGTCGCCTCGGGTCACGCCCGCTTTGAGGACAAGAGTCGGCCTCTGGTAACTCGCATCCATCCAGATGGAAAGTTGGACGATTCATTTTACGGGGGGACACCTAACATGGAAGGGTATGACCGCGACGCCGTACACTTTACAATAAGCATACAGTCCGACAACAAAGCTGTAGCTGCTGGAGCGTCGCTCGGCGATGCCAACTTTACGCTGATGCGCTATCTCGAAAATGGAAAAGTAGACTCCACTTTTGGCACCGACGGGAGGATCATGACGAACCTTGGGGGGACTGATATGGCCCATCGCATCCAAATACAAAACGACGGAAAGCTTCTAGTAACAGGGGATGTGATTGGACACCCAAACGGAAGCCACCTGGGAATGGTGCGCTATCTGAACACGTAAAAAACAGAACGGGCATCGCCTTTTAAGAGAGGCGCAAGCCGCATCGCCGCCATCGCGAGCAAGCTCGCACCCACACACTCAACAGGCCCTGCGCTGGCTCTTCGCATTGAAGAGCCGCGAGGGAGGCGCCAGTAAACCTGGAGGTTGCCAACGCTGATGTGTGCGGCAAGGACACCGTATCCAGGATGCCCGACACACTCGAATCGAGCAGAATCAGGGGTACAAGGACACCCGTGGGATCGGACGGTGCGTTCAATACGCAGAAGTCATAAGCGAGGCCGCTTTAGACTCGGGGATAAAACGCCCAATGAAACTGCCATTTTGATCGTCACAGCCTTCCCTCCGAGAACGTCAGGCAAACTAGCATCGGGGCGATTTCGGTCACAGCTCATGGCTTCCCAAGATCGCGTAGGACGGTTCACAAGAACTTGTCTGCTTTCTCGGTTGGCTGTTCGGGCCTCTTCGCGAGTAAGCCCGCTCCCACAGTAGTTCCGGTCGTTCAGAAATCCCTGTGGGAGCGGGCTTGCCCGCGAAAGGACCGAAGGTCCAATTCAGGCCGCGCTGGAGATGTCTTTGGGCAGACGCTGATCGATGACCTGGTAAAGGGCACTGCCTTCAGGCCAATTGCGCATGAACCGCGCCCGATCCCGCGCATATGCCGGCGCATAACTGGTGAGCGAGCCGTGCTGGCACATCGAATCCAGGTCGATCAGCGCCCAGCGATCCTGCTGCCAGAACAGGTTATGGCCCTTGAAATCGCCATGGCTGATGCGCTCGCGAATCAGCTCGGCGAACAGGTGATCCAGGGCCTGCAGCTCAGCTTGCGGCGCTTCGCCGCTTTCCACGTAGGGTGCGAAGCGCTCGATGATGTCCGGCCCCGGCAAATATTCGGTCACCAGGTACGCCCGGCTGCGCAGCCAGAGAAAACGCTTCTCCAACAATGCCAGCGGCTTGGGCGTGGCGATGCCCAGGAAGACCAGGCGATTGCCTTCACGCCATGAGTGCCAGGCGCGGCTCGGGCGCCAGAAACGTTTGAGCCAATGGGCAAAGCCCTTGATGTTGTAGCGTTTGACCAGCAATGTGCGACCCGCCACTTCGACCTTGCCGACGCTCGCGGCGCCGCCGGTCTTGTACAGATGGCCGTGATCGAGCAAGGCATCGGCCTGCTCCAGCACCGGCAACATCGCCGCCTCTTCTTCACGGCGAATCGCCCGCAAGCCGAACGCCCCGCGCTGGACGCAGAACAACGTGCATTCGCGGCCAACCTTGATCAGGAAATCCTTCAAACGCCAGCGACGGACCTTGTCGATCTGCTTCTGCAACGCTTCCATGGGCAAGGCATGCTCGCCGTTTCCCAACAAGTAATACACCAGCAATTCTTCGGTGAAAGGTTCCAGCGATTTGGGCAACTGGGCGAAAAACACCCCGAGGTTTTCCAGGACTTTGTGCTGCGACAGTGGCTTGCCAGCCGTCTCGGCACAGATGCCGGCGCCATCGATCAAATACAACTGACCGCCATGACGCAGCAGGTTGTCCAGATGCAGGTCTTCCTGCCACAGGCCTTTGCTGTGCAGATGAGCGATCGCACCCAACGCCTCGGCCAGCACGGCTGATTGTTCATCCGCCAGCACTGGCAAGTGTTCGACCTGTTTCCAGGCGTCCCCCAGGCTCTCGGCGCCCTCAAGGAAATCGAACAACAGCCAGCCGCCCTCGCCGTCCTTCAGGCCATCCGCCAATAACAACGGCGTGGTCAGCCCCTGAGCGGCGAGCAAACGCACGCCGTCCAGTTCACGCTGAAAATGCCGCGCCGCTTTACCGCCGACCAGCAATTTGGCCAGCACCGGCCGGCCGCGCCAGACGCCGGCGCCCACATAACGCTGCCCCGGCAACACCCGCAGCAGGCTCAGCAATTGCAACTCTGCAGGCCCCGCGGCATCGGCCAGTGGAATGTTCAGCGGCAGGCTCGGGCTGCGGCCGGCGTTTTTCAGTTCGGACAAACGCATCAACGCGTCTCCTTGTGACTGCGCCGCGCACTCAGGCGCGATACCCAACTGTCCACCAGCGAACTGTTCAAGGGTTGATCCAGATAAGCCGCCAACAACTCGCGCAGCTGACTTTCGCTCCATTCCGACGCCCGACGCAGCAACGGCTCCAGGTCCTTGACTCGATCACGTTGGCCAAACAGCAATGGCCGGGTTTTTTCCAGGTCGATCAACTGAGCCTGGTAACCGTCACCGGTGGCCTGGAGAAAAATATGCTTGGGATAGAAGCACCCGTGCAGTTGACGCACCTCATGCAGGCGTCGCGCCAGTTGCCCACAGGCTTTCAGAATTGCCGTGTGCTGCACCGAGCTCAGGTCGGACCAGCGCTGCAACAGTGAATCCAGATCATCCCAACCGTCCAGCGCACGGGTCAGCAGAATCGCCCGGACTTCGCCGCCGACTTTGCGCTCACCGAAGAACGCCGCCTGCAACGCCGGAATGCCCAGTTTCTGATAACGCCTGATGGTGCGAAACTCACGGGCAAAACTCGGCTCACCAAAGGGAGAATGTAATGTACGCGTCAGGTAGTTGCACTGGCGCTTGAGGTAGTAACCATGACCTTCCAGCTCTAGCCGAAATACACTGCTCCAGCCACCACCGACGGTATTGGGTTCATCCACCGCCTCAAGCTGTTTGGCCCAGAGTGCGTCGAAGGTGCCGAGGCCATGACGCTCAAGCAGCGCACGGTCTTCAGCAGCCAGAAAATCAGTCATTCGCGTCCCTCGAAAAATCTCACTACGTGCCGAATCCGTTTCTTGTCGGCGGCATCGAGCCGGGTGCTTTGGCGGTATTGCAGATAGAAGCGCAGGCGCTGGGTGGCCGACAGATGATACTTGGCCACTTTGTCCAGACACGCCAGGTCCTTGGTGATCCGGTACTTGAGCCAGAAGCCGCGCCAGAAATCACCGTTGGGGCAGTCGATCAGAAACAGCCGCGCCTCATCGTCGATCAGCAGGTTGCGCCATTTCAAATCATTGTGGGTAAAACGATGATGGTGCATGGTCCGGGTATAGCCCGCCAGCTGCCGACTGATGTTGTCGACCCAGGCGCGGTCCGCCAGTTTCGGATCATGCCGACCTGCCAGGGCCGACAAGTCTTCGGTATTGGGCAGCTCGCGCGTGATCATCGCCCCACGGTCGTATGCCGCGCCGCGCCGTTCCAGCCCCCAGGCCACTACTTCGGCGGTGGGAATGCCCCATTTGGCGAAACGCTTGAGGTTCTGCCATTCGGCTTTCACCCGCGGCTTGCCCAGGTAACGGCGCAGGCCTTTACCTGCGCCTGTGTAGCGCTTGACGTAATAATTGACGCCATTGCGCTGGACGCGAATGACCTCGGACAGTGGATCACGGGTCAGTCGCTCGCCTTCGAGTGCGAATACCGCGTCAAGACTGCCGAAGTCTTCTGCCAGATCGCTGTAAGCAGGTTCCAGTGTCCAACCCGACATCAGAGCGCATCCCCATATCGCTGTTTACGCTCGTAGAGCTTGTTGGCCTTGCCTTCGAGCCATGCCAGCAATCCTGCTTCTTCAGCCAGTATCTGGCGCAATGGCTGCTGGAAGTAACCCTTGAGGAAACGCAGCTTGTCGCGACGGGTCAGGCCAATATCGAGCGCCGAAAAATACAGCGCCGCCAGATCCTTGTTACGCCAGCGTTGGGTAATCGTCGGACGGGTCTGGGCACGGTGCAGATCGATCACCGACAGCTTGAAGTCGTCGGCTGTCACTGGTTTATCGGTGTGCAGCAGGAAGTGACAGATGTAGCAGTCGCGGTGGTTAACCCCGGCTCGGTGCATCATGCCGGTCATGCGCGCGACCTCGGCGATCAAGGCGCGCTTGAGTTTTGGCTCGGGCGGTTGCTTGACCCAGTCGATGCTGAAATCTTCGAGGCTGACGGTGGGCGCCAGCTCTTGCGTGACGATGAACGAATGCTGGTCCGCCGGATTGCTGCCCTTTTCGCCGTAAGCGACAGCGGTCATGGTCGGCACGCCGACTTCTTGCAGGCGCTGAATGGCCTTCCACTCCTGGCCCGCGCCAAGCACTGGCAGCTTGGCGGTCAGCAGGTTTTTGAAAATCTCGCCCCATCCGATGCCACGGTGGATTTTCACGAAGAACCCGTGACCGTCTACTTCAGTACGCAGTGTCCGGCGCGCTTCAAGCTCGCGGTACACCTCGCCCTTGAGGGCCTCGACTTCGGCGAACGGATCGCGCCCGGCCCAGAGGCTCTTGAACGGTTCAGCCAGCATCAACTTCATTAAGCGTGCTCCGCCAGAATCACATCGGCCGCGTGCTGCGGCATGCTGTAGAGGTCGGCCGTCTCGGCGAAAGCCAGACCGTTGCGGCTCCAGGCCGCCCGTGCATTTGCGTCATTCAACATGCCGGTCAGGTATTGCGTCAGTTGCGCCTGATCGAAGGGTTCGTCCAACACCAGACCTGCGTCGGCCTCGGCGATGTAATGGGCATAGCCGCACACCGCGCTCACCAGCACCGGCAAGCCGGCCACTACCGCTTCAAGCAGCACCGTCCCGGTGTTTTCGTTGTACGCCGGGTGGATCAACAGATCGGCACCGAGCAGGAAACGCGGGATATCGCTGCGCCCCTTGAGGAACTGCACGTTGTCGCCGAGCCCCAATGTGGCGCTCTGCAACTGGAATACTTTGGGGTCGTCCTGGCCAATTACAAACAGCCGGGTGCGCTTTCTCAGTTCGGCGGGCAAGGCGGCCAGCGCCTTGAGGCTGCGGTCCACGCCTTTGGTCTTGAACCCGGAGCCGATTTGCACCAGCAACAGTTCATCATCTTTCAGGTTGAATTCGCGACGAAACCCGGCACGGATCTCGGCAGCATTGGCCGGCGCGCGACGGTCCAGAGAGATACCCGGTGGCAGCAAATGGAAGCGCGCAAGCGGCGTCTCGTAATGCTTGATGAACAGCGGCTGCTGGACTTCGGAAATCATCAGCACTTCGGTTTTGGCGTCCTTGGCGAACACCGCGCGCTCGTACTCGGCGAAGTGCCGGTAGCGGCCCCAACGACGGTACAGCGAGTTGCGCAGGTTTTGCGCCTTGTCTTCGAAGCAGCCGTCGGCAGCGTAGTAAACGTCCAGGCCGGGCATCTTGTTGAAACCGATCAGGCGGTCCACCGGACGTTTGACCAGATCGGCCTCCATCCACTCAGTGAGCTTCTCATTGCGTCGATGATTGAAGAACGCCTTGACCGGTGCCACCAGTACTTCGAAACCTGGTGGAATGTCGCCTTCCCAGATCAGCGTATAGACACGAATCTGATGACCGCGCTGCTGACACTCCAGAGCGATGCGCATGAAGTCGCGCTGCAAACCGCCAAAGGGAAAGTACTTGTACAGGACAAATGCCAATTGCATCAGCGCAGCTCCTCAGCCAGTAACAACGTGCTCAGTCGGCTCGCGACACGCTCGGGATTCAGACGCGTGAAGCACAGGGGCCACTCGCGTTTCAGGTCGAACCGACGGGCATCGTCGGCCGTCGGTTGATAGGTGCATTTCTTTTGCAGGCACGGTGCGCAGGGGAAGTCGCTGGCCATGTGAATCTGCGACTTGCCGTACGCGCCGGTCAGGCCCGGGTTGGTCGGGCCGAACAGCGACAGGGTCGGCACGTCCAGCGCCGCAGCGAGGTGACCGAGACCGGTGTCCACCGCTACGCAGGCTTGCGCTCCGGCCAGGACTTTGCCGACACCCGCCAGGTTCAGTTTGGGCAGCACCTCGACATGTCTCATATCTTTGGCAATGCGCTCGGCGCGGGCCTTTTCGACCGGATTACCCCACGGCAGCTTGACCGCTACACCAAGGTAACCCACACGCTCGGCCAACTCGCGCCAATAGGCTTCGGGCCAGTGCTTGGTGTCCCAAGTGGTGCCATGGAGAAACACCACGTACGGATTCTTGCGCGGCAATTCCACCAGTCGTTCGACGTTCAGGCCATAGTCGCCCAGGCCTTTAGGCAGGTCGTAACCCAGTGCCACTGCGAACAGCTGGCGCACTCGCTCTACCGCGTGCTGCCCACGGGCCACGGCCAGACGTCGGGAATAGAAGCGCGCAGCGATGGGTTCGCGGGCCGAGTTTTTGTCCAGCCCGGCCACTGGTGCTTTGGCGTAGCGAGTCAGCAACGCGCTTTTCAGCAAGCCCTGGGCATCGATCACCAAGTCATATTTGGTCGCGCGAATGCTTTGCTTGAAGCGCTTCCACTCGCCACTCTTGATGGTCTGCCAGATGTTCTTGCGCCAGCGACGGATCGCCACCGGAATCACCTTGCCCACGGCCGGGTGCCAGGTCGGAATCTCGGCGAAGCCTTCTTCCACCACCCAGTCGAACGTGATGCCGGGGATCGCCCGCGCCGCGTCGGTCAACGCTGGCAACGCGTGAATCACATCGCCCAGCGAAGAAGTCTTGATCAACAGTACCCGCAAACTATTTGACCTCGACCACAGTGCCCAGCAACCGCTGCAAGGCTTCGTTCACCGCTTTGGGCATGAGTTGGCGCAAGCAATTGTAATGACCGAAACGGCAGGTGCGATCGAAGCACGGACTGCATTCGATGCCCAGGCGCACGATCTCGACGTGCTCGGCCAACGGTGGTGTGAAACCCGGCGACGTCGAGCCGTACACCGCCACCAACGGGCGGTTCAGCGCGGCAGCCACGTGCATCAGGCCGGAGTCGTTGGAGACCACCGCATCGGCGCAGGACAGCAGATCGATGGCCTCGGCCAGGGACGTGTCGCCACTGAGGTTCACCGACTCTTCACGCAAACCCGGAATCAGCCGCGCACGAATGTCTTCGCCCACCGCATGATCGTTTTTCGAGCCGAACAGCCAGACCTGCCAGCCTTCACGGATCTTCGCTTCGGCGACCTTGGCGTAGTGCTCGGACGGCCAGCGCTTGGACTCGCCGAACTCGGCGCCAGGGCATAGCGCCAACACCGGACGGTCGAGGGCCAGACCGAACTTGGCCAGCGCGCCGTCGCGGGTCACCGGGTCGATCTGCAGGCTCGGCCGTGGATACGGCTTCGGCAACTCGACGCCGGGCTCAATGGCCAGGGCCATGAAGCGTTCGATCATCAGCGGGTAACGTTCTTTGTCGAGCGTGCGCACGTCATTGAGCAGGCCGTAGCGGAATTCGCCACGCCAGCCGGTGCGTTTCGGGATACCGGCAAAAAACGGTACCAGTGCCGACTTCAGGGAGTTGGGCAGCAGGATGGCCTGGTCGTACTGACCGGCCAGGGATTTACCGATGCGCCGACGCGTCGCCAGCTCCAGCACGCCGTGGCCGAGCGGGAAGCTCAAGGCCTGACGTACTTCGGGCATGCGCTCGAGAATCGGCCGGCTCCACTCGGGGGCCAGCACGTCGATTTCGCACTGCGGGTGGCGCTGCTTGAGACACTGAAAAAGTGTCTGCGCCATCACCATGTCACCGACCCAACTGGGCCCAACGATCAGAATTTTCATGTGGTTTCCAAAAACGAGCCGGGGAGGCATACGCCTCCCCGCCTCGAGAATCCAGCACCTTCGGGGTGAACCGTCAGGTCATTTGGACGAGCCGATTGGGGCTCGTCGGATCAATTTTTGTGCACATCCATGCGATACAGCTTAGCTGTCCCAATCTACCAGCCACTGCAGATCTACTGTGGGAGCGGGCTTGCTCGCGAAGAGGCCGTCACATCCAGCATAAATGGTGACTGACACTCCGCTTTCGCGAGCAAGCCCGCTCCCACATTTGAATCTCGTTGCCTGCTCAGCTTAACCCCAGCTCGCGCCAGATCCGCATGACCTGTCGTCGTTCATCCACGAACTGGTCGCCCGGTATTACACCGGCGTCCTTCTGCAAGGCCTCCCGGTGAGCGGCGGAGCGGAAGGCCTTATAGGCTTCACGCAACAGGCTGGCGTCTTCGGCGGGCATCAGCCCGACCTCCTCCAACCCTTCCAGAATGCGGATATTGTCGGTATAGCGCAGCAATGACGGATGCGCTTCAGACCATGCCAGAGCCGCGTATTGCACCATAAATTCAATATCGACGATACCTCCGGCATCCTGCTTGAGATCGAACGGCGCCGTGGCGTCGAAGGCATTTGCCGCGGTGCCCGCCGCCGTGCTCTTGCTGCCCAGATTATCGCGCATTTTGGCGCGCATTTCGCTGACCTCCTGGCGCAAGGTCGGCAGGTCCCGCGGCTTGGCCAATACTGCAGCGCGAACCTTCTCGAAGGCCTGGCCGACATCCTGACTGCCCACCAGCACCCGTGCCCGCACCAGCGCCTGGTGTTCCCAGGTCCAGGCTTCGTTTTCCTGATACCGGGCAAACGCCCCCAGGGAACTCACCAGCAAACCAGACGCACCGGACGGCCGCAGGCGCATGTCCACTTCATACAGCTGACCGGAGTTGGTCTGCGCCGTCAGCAAATGAATGATGCGCTGCCCGAGCCGGGTAAAAAACTGTGCGCCGTCGATAGGCTTCGGCCCGTCGGTTTCCGCCTGCGGATCGCCGTCGTGGATGAACACCAGATCCAGGTCCGAACTATGCCCCAGCTCCAGGCCGCCGACTTTCCCATAACCGACAATGATGAAACCAGGGTCGCACAAGCTGCCGTCGGTGCGCAGCGGCGTGCCGTACTTGGCCACGGTCTGGCGCCAGGCCAGGGCCAGCACTTGTTCGAGGATCGCTTCGGCGAGCCAGGTCAGGTAATCACTGACCTTCATCAAGGGCAGGCTGCCGGCGATTTCCGAGGCGGCGACGCGCAAGCGGTGCGCCAGTTTGAAATGCCGCAGGGCTTCCATTTGTTGCTCGAGGTCATCTTCGGGAATCCGCGTCAGACGCTCGCGCAATTCAGCGGCCAATTCCGGCGCCAGCGGCGGCTTGAACAACCGGCCTTCGTTGAGCAATTCGTCGAGCAGCAGCGGAAAGCGCGTGATCTGCTCGGCAATCCATGGGCTCGCGGCACACAGCGTCAGCAGGCGGCGCAGGGCCCCGGGGTTCTCGGTCAACAACACCAGATAGGCGGAACGACGCGCGACAGCTTCCACCAGCGGCAGCACCCGCTCCAGCACCAGATCGGGATTGGCATGTTCCACAGCCTGAGCCAGCAAGCGCGGAATAAAAGCATCGAGGCGTTCCCGCCCCAGGCGCTGCATGGCGCGCAATTGAGGGCTGCCGCGCAGACTGGCCAAGGCTTTCAGCGCCTTGGAGGCGTCGGCGAAACCACCCTCTTCTAACTGACGGCACGCGGCCTCCTCATCCTGCGCCTCCTCCCACAGCGGCAGCCATTCCCCGCCGACCACCACTTCGCTCTCGGCGCCGTCCTCTTCATCAGGATCGGCGATCACCTGAGCAAAGTGCCAGGCCACCCGGCCACGCCAGTACATCAGCTGTTCATGGAACGCCGTCCAGTTGGCAAACCCGAGCATAAAGGCAATGCGCGCCTGATCCTGTTCGCCCTCCGGCAGCATCTGGGTCTGGCGGTCGGCAATGGCCTGGATCGCGTGTTCGGTGTAACGCAGAAATTCGTAGGCTTCGCGTAACTCGCTAACCACCGCTGGCGGCAGGTAACCCTGACCTTCGAGGGTGCTCAGTACTTTTAATAGAGGACGCTGCTGCAGGCTCAGGTCGCGGCCACCGTGAATCAGCTGGAAGGCCTGGGCGATAAATTCGACTTCACGAATGCCGCCGGAACCGAGTTTGATGTTGTCGGCCATGCCCTTGCGCCGGACTTCCTGCTGGATCAGCTGCTTCATGGTGCGCAGCGCTTCGATCGCCGAGAAGTCCAGGTAACGCCGGTAAACGAACGGGCGCAGCATCTCTTGCAGTTGCGCCCCCGCCACTTGATCGCCGGCCACCACGCGCGACTTGATCATCGCGTAGCGTTCCCAGTCGCGACCCTGATCCTGGTAATACTGCTCCAGCGCGTTGAAGCTCAGCACCAGCGCGCCGGACGAACCGTAAGGCCGCAAGCGCATGTCGACGCGGAACACGAAACCGTCGACGGTCATCGGGTCCAGGGCCTTGATCAGACGCTGGCCGAGACGAATGAAAAATTCCTGGTTATCCAGCGACCGCTTCATACCCACGGTTTCGCCGCCCTCGGGGTAGGCGAAGATCAGGTCGATGTCCGACGACAGATTCAGCTCCACGGCACCGAGCTTGCCCATACCGAGGATGACCATCTGTTGCGGCTCGCCGCTGCGCCGCCCGGTAGGCGTGCCGAATTGCTGGCAATGGCGCTGATACAACCACTGGTAGGCCTGATCGATGCTGGCATCGGCCATGTCCGAGAGGTCGCGGCAGGTCTGGATCAGATCAGCCTGGCGGGTCAGGTCGCGCCAGATGATCCGCACTTGGTGGCGTGCGCGCTGACGACGCAAGGCGCGGCCGAGCTGGTCGTCGGTTTCGGCAGCGCTCACTGCCGTCGCAATCTGTGCGCACAATTCGCCCGACGCAAAGCCACGGTCCAGCTCGCCGGACTGCACCAGTTCCAGCAACATCAAAGGGTCACGCACACTCTGTTCGATGACAAAGTCGCTGGCCGCGGTGACGCGGGCAAATTGCGCCCAACGCTCAGGCGTCCAGGCAGACAGGCCATGATCGTCGGGAAGAAGCGCGACGGCCGTACGGAACGACTGCTCGGCACGGATGACAAAGGGCAGGAGTACGCCGGGCAGTTCGGCAAGCGAAGGGAGGCTCATGGTCTATCCTTGATCGGCGTGTGAAGGGCTGCATGTAGTGATTTGTGAAAATGCGCTACCCGACCGACTGTCGAACAAAGGTTAGAAATAGCTGAAATTTGTTTATTTTTGGCAGCGATCATCAAGCCTTCACCTTTTTTGGTTGGCAAAAGACCAACCTTAACGATTATTCTCACAACGCAGCCGGAGGCCACAAGCCGATCTTCTGTAGTTTTACTACTCGTCTATACATTCGAAAGGCTGAAATGCCCGATGATTTGTAGTAAAACTACACGCCGCCGGAACATACCTCTCGGCAATCCAAGAATTTATATCGTCTGCCCACAAGGCCAGTCGCAAACTCAGGCAACCGATTCTGGAAGCCTTTCCGCCCTGGAGCAAGCCATGCAAGACCTCGATCCCGTCGAAACCCAGGAATGGCTGGACGCCCTGGAATCGGTTCTCGACAAAGAAGGCGAAGACCGTGCTCACTATCTGATGACCCGTATGGGCGAACTCGCGACCCGTAGCGGCTCGCAGCTCCCTTACGCCATCACCACGCCTTACCGCAACACGATCCCCGTTACCCACGAAGCACGCATGCCTGGCGACCTGTTCATGGAACGCCGCATTCGCTCGTTGGTACGCTGGAACGCGATGGCCATGGTAATGCGTACGAACCTGAAAGATTCTGACCTGGGTGGTCACATCTCCAGCTTCGCCTCCAGTGCGACCCTGTATGACATCGGCTTCAACTACTTCTTCCAGGCTCCGAGCGACGAACACGGCGGCGACCTGATCTACTTCCAGGGCCACACCTCGCCAGGCGTCTACGCCCGCGCATTCATGGAAGGCCGCATCACCGAAGACCAGATGAACAACTTCCGCCAGGAAGTCGACGGTCAGGGCCTGTCGTCCTACCCGCACCCTTGGCTGATGCCTGACTTCTGGCAGTTCCCGACCGTATCCATGGGTCTGGGTCCGATCCAGGCGATCTACCAGGCTCGCTTCATGAAGTACCTGGAACACCGTGGCTTCATCCAGCCGGGCAAACAGAAAGTCTGGTGCTTCCTGGGCGACGGCGAGTGCGACGAGCCGGAATCCCTGGGCGCGATCTCCCTGGCCGGCCGCGAGAAGCTGGACAACCTGATCTTCGTCATCAACTGCAACCTGCAGCGCCTCGACGGCCCGGTTCGCGGCAACGGCAAGATCATCCAGGAACTCGAAGGCGTGTTCCGCGGTGCTCAGTGGAACGTGACCAAAGTCATCTGGGGCCGTTTCTGGGACCCACTGCTGGCCAAAGACGTCGACGGTATCCTGCAACGCCGCATGGACGAAGTCATCGACGGCGAGTACCAGAACTACAAAGCCAAAGACGGCGCGTTCGTGCGTGAACACTTCTTCAACACGCCAGAACTCAAGGCGATGGTTGCAGACTTGTCCGACGACGAGATCTGGAAGCTCAACCGTGGCGGCCACGACCCGTACAAGGTCTACGCGGCGTACCACGAAGCGGTCAACCACAAAGAACAACCGACCGTCATCCTGGCCAAGACCATCAAGGGTTATGGCACCGGTGCCGGCGAAGCGAAAAACACCGCGCACAACACCAAGAAAGTCGATGTCGACAGCCTGAAGTTGTTCCGTGATCGTTTCGATATCCCGGTCAAAGACGACGAACTCGAAAACCTGCCGTTCTTCAAACCGGAAGAAGGCAGCGCCGAAGCCCGTTACCTGAGCGAGCGCCGTACCGCACTGGGCGGTTTCGTGCCTCAGCGTCGCGCCAAGAGCTTCAACATCCCGACCCCGCCACTGGACACCCTCAAGGCGATCCTGGACGGCTCGGGCGACCGTGAAATTTCCACCACCATGGCCTTCGTGCGGATCCTCGCGCAACTGGTCAAGGACAAGGAAATCGGTCCGCGCATCGTACCGATCATCCCGGACGAAGCCCGTACCTTCGGTATGGAAGGCATGTTCCGTCAGTTGGGCATCTACTCGTCCGTCGGCCAGCTCTACGAGCCAGTCGATAAAGACCAGGTGATGTTCTACAAGGAAGACCAGAAAGGTCAGATCCTCGAAGAAGGCATCAACGAAGCGGGCGCCATGAGCTCCTTCATCGCTGCCGGTACTTCGTACTCCAGCCACAACCAGCCAATGCTGCCGTTCTACATCTTCTACTCGATGTTCGGCTTCCAGCGTATCGGTGACCTGGCCTGGGCCGCTGGCGACAGCCGCACCCGTGGCTTCCTGATCGGCGGCACCGCCGGCCGGACCACGCTGAACGGCGAAGGCCTGCAACACGAAGACGGTCACAGCCACATCCTGGCTGCCACCATCCCGAACTGCCGCACCTACGATCCAACCTACGGCTACGAGCTGGCGGTGATCATTCAGGACGGCATGAAGAAGATGACCGAAGAGCAACAGGACGTCTTCTACTACATCACCGTAATGAACGAATCCTACCAGCAGCCCGCCATGCCGGCCGGTGCCGAAGAAGGCATCAAGAAAGGCATGTACCTGCTTGAGGAAGACACCCGCGAAGCGGCGCACCACGTTCAGCTGATGGGCTCCGGCACCATCCTGCGTGAAGTCCGTGAAGCGGCGAAGATCCTGCGTGAACAGTTCAACGTCGGCGCTGACGTGTGGAGCGTTACCAGCTTCAACGAACTGCGTCGCGATGGCCTGGCCGTTGAGCGCACCAACCGTCTGCACCCGGGCCAGAAGCCTAAGCTGAGCTATGTGGAAGAGTGCCTGAACGGCCGTAAAGGTCCGGTCATCGCCTCTACCGACTACATGAAGCTGTTCGCTGAGCAAATTCGTCAGTGGGTCCCGTCCAAGGAATTCAAAGTCCTGGGCACCGATGGTTTCGGCCGCAGTGACAGCCGCAAGAAGCTGCGTCACTTCTTCGAAGTCGACCGTCATTTCGTGGTGTTGGCAGCCCTGGAAGCCTTGGCTGACCGTGGTGATATCGAACCTAAAGTGGTGGCTGAAGCCATCGCCAAGTTCGGTATCAACCCGGAAAAACGCAACCCACTGGACTGCTGAGGAGACACTCTGTGAGCGAACTCATTCGCGTACCTGACATCGGCAGCGGTGAAGGTGAAGTAATTGAACTGTTTGTGAAGGTCGGCGACCGTATCGAAGCCGACCAGAGCATCCTGACACTTGAGTCGGACAAGGCGAGCATGGAAGTGCCTGCGCCGAAGGCCGGTATCATCAAGAGCCTGAAAGTGAAGCTGGGCGATCGCCTGAAAGAAGGCGACGAACTGCTGGAACTGGAAGTCGAAGGTGCCGCCGCGCCGGCTCCTGCGGCTGCCGCTGCGCCAGCTGCCAAGGCTGAAGCTGCGCCTGCTGCCGCCAAAGCGCCGGCCGCTCCAGCCGCAGCGCCTGCTGCTGCTGCCAGCATTCAGCAAGTGCACGTGCCGGACATCGGTTCGTCGGGCAAGGCCCAGATCATCGAGATCCAGGTCAAGGTCGGCGACACCGTCGCGGCTGATCAGTCTCTGATCACCCTGGAATCCGACAAGGCCAGCATGGAAATTCCATCGCCTGCCGCTGGCGTAGTCAAAGCCATCAGCGTCAAGCTCAACGACGAAGTCGGCACCGGCGACCTGATTCTGGACCTGGAAGTGGCGGGTGCTGCTGCACCGGCCGCGCCAGCCCAGGCTGCTGCGCCTGCTGCCGCTGCTCCAGCGCCAGCCGCTGCGGCTCCGGCGGCTCCGGTTGCCGACACCGTTCAGGACATTCACGTCCCGGACATCGGCTCGTCGGGCAAGGCCAAGATCATCGAAGTGCTGGTCAAGGCTGGCGACACCGTCGTTGCCGACCAGTCGCTGATCACCCTGGAATCCGACAAGGCAAGCATGGAAATTCCATCGCCAGCCGCTGGCGTGGTGGAAAGCGTTGCCATCAAGCTGGATGACGAAGTCGGTACCGGCGACCTGATCCTGAAGCTGAAAGTCAAAGGCGCGGCACCTGCTGCGGCTCCGGCTCCAGCCGCTGCTGCCCCGAGCGCTCCTGCCGCTGCACCTGCTGCTCAGGCCTCGGTCGCACCTGCTGCTGCGCCTGCCGCTGCTCCAGCCAAGCCTGGTGCAAAAGTTCACGCCGGCCCTGCCGTGCGTCAACTGGCCCGCGAATTCGGCGTCGAGCTGAGCGCCGTTGGCGCCAGTGGTCCGCACGGTCGCATCCTGAAAGAAGACGTGCAGGTTTACGTCAAGGCCATGATGCAGAAGGCCAAGGAAGCACCGGCCGCTGCTGCTGGCGCAACCGGCGGCGCGGGCATCCCGCCGATTCCGGTTGTGGACTTCAGCCGTTTCGGCGAAATCGAAGAAGTGCCGATGACTCGCCTGATGCAAATCGGCGCGTCGAGCCTGCATCGCAGCTGGCTGAACATTCCGCACGTGACTCAGTTCGATTCGGCTGATATCACCGAGCTGGAAGCGTTCCGTATCGCTCAGAAAGCCGTTGCAGAGAAGGCTGGCGTCAAGCTGACCATCCTGCCGCTGCTGCTCAAATCCTGCGCGCACCTGCTCAAGGAACTGCCGGACTTCAACAGTTCGCTGGCGCCAAGCGGCAAGGCGATTATCCGCAAGAAGTACGTGAACATCGGCTTCGCGGTCGACACCCCTGAAGGCCTGCTGGTACCGGTCATCAAGAACGTCGACCAGAAGAGCCTGTTGCAACTGGCAGCCGAAGCCGCTGCGCTGGCCGCCAAAGCCCGCGACAAAAAGCTCACCGCTGACGACATGCAAGGCGCCTGCTTCACCATTTCCAGCCTCGGCCACATTGGCGGCACCGGCTTCACGCCGATCGTCAACGCGCCGGAAGTGGCGATCCTCGGTGTTTCCAAGGCAACCATCCAGCCAGTCTGGGACGGCAAAGCCTTCCAGCCAAAACTGATGCTGCCGCTGTCGCTGTCCTACGATCACCGTGTGATCAACGGCGCCGCTGCTGCACGCTTCACCAAGCGTCTGAGCGACCTGCTGGCGGACATCCGCACCATCCTGCTGTAACACCGGCCGGCCCTCCCTCATCGGAGGGCCAGTCGCGTTCCATGTTTTCCGAGCGCCACGCTCGTACCTCAACCCCGCCAATTTGGCGGGGCTTTTTTTGCCCTGAAGAAAGCCATGCCCGATTCAGCATTCCAGGTAGCAGCTGTCGAGCTTGCGAGGCTGCGTTCGGCTGCGAAGCAGTCGTCAGATCAGAACTTGCGGTGCATCAGGTTAGACCGCGCTAGCCGGTTTCACGACGGCTACGCCGCCGAACGCAGCCTCGCAGGCTCGACAGCTGCTACAGATCGCATTAGGGCTGAACTGACTGGCATTGGGCCCTCTTCCGAGTTTTATTCCTACACTCAGGGCTTACACCGCCTACAACTCGAGTCCACTTCCGCCCGATATTTTTTGCGAACCAATAACTAGTCTTAGTTAGGAGAGTTTCTAATAGAAACTTCGATAACTTATTCCGCTTAGTTAGCATTACTTCGAATGGACTCGAACATGTTCAAACCGACTGTTGGCCCTATTGTTGGCCACACTACAACTAATCACACCCGTATTTTCTTGCGCGGCGAATTGCAGAATGACGCCTTGGTATTTGCAGGTATTCGTTATCGACGCGCCGGTGAGGAACAGTGGTCCAAGGGCGTATTTGCAAAACTGACCATCTTGCGCGACATGTCCGATGTAATTGCCCTCAACGATCTCATCACTGATACCGCCTATGAATACCAGGCGGGCTGGTTCAGCCCCATGAGCCCGGTGCATACCGTGGAGACGATCCAGGAACTGCCACTGCAATGGCCGCGAGAGATCTACCGCTTTCGCACGCAATCCAGCAAAACCACCACGCCACGGGCCTATATCGCAGGCTCATGTCGTTACCTGCGAATGACCGCCGGCATTGCGTTCGCTCCACATTTGGGCGATCGGATCTTTGCCTCGATCACAAGCCTGGCGGAACGCGCCGAGCCGCCGATCAGCGCCATGCTGATGACTGGCGACCAAATCTACGTCGATGACCTGAACCTCGTGGCCCCCGACCGGGAATACAAAGACATCCTCAGCAAATACCGCACGGCTTTTTCTCAGCCGCATATCTCCAGGTTAATGTCCGGCGTGCCAACTTACATGATCCTCGATGACCATGAAATTGAAGACAACTGGCCCGCCAATGAAAGCAAGGCCGATGCTTACTTATACGAAAACGCCATGGCGGCGTATGAGTTATATCAAGCCAGCCACAGCCCTGCTTATGAGTTGCTTGCCAACGGGCAAGTAAGCAAGAAACTGCAACGGTATTGGTATCAATTCTCCGATGGCGATATCGAATGGTTTATCACCGACAGCCGAACCCGACGCAATCTGTCGGCCAGCGACCGGCGCATCCTTGATGAAGAACAGGAACAGGCGCTGCTCAAATGGTTGATCAACAGCACGGCCAGGGTCAAATTCGTGGTCACCAGCGTCATGTTCTACCCCGACCGCAAACTTAACGGCGATGACGCCTGGAAAGCCTTCCCGGAACAACGACTACGGCTGCTGGAGACGATTCGTACACGCGGCATCAAAAACGTCTTGTTCATTTCCGGCGATGTCCACGGCTCACTGACCAGTCGCCTGACTCACAGCGCCGACCCGGATTTTGAAGTTCACACCATCGTGTCTTCACCGCTGTGCAACAGCAAACTGCTGCCGTATGCCAAGGCATCGACCTTCATCCTCGACCAGGCGTTGGCCCGAACGGCCGCGGGAGATTATCGGCATGAGCTGACCAGTGAAGTGATCAGCCAGGATAACTTCGCGCATCTGGTCGTCGATGCTGAACAGGTCTGCGTCAATTATCACGATCGGGATGGCAAGCAACTGCAGTCGATAAGCATCAAGTTGCGTTGACTAACGGAAAAGATCGCAGCCTTGTTGAGCTGCCGAAGGCTGCGATCTTTTGACTCACAACATTACTTTTCGACGCCTCGCTGGAGAAATCTTCGCGCCTGCCGACATATTCTTATAGCACTTGGCCTTCATGTCTCTTGTCAGTCGGTGTCGCAATGATGCAACCTTGCCGTAGACAACAGTAAAGAGGGCGAGAGCCCGGCGCGATCAGCCTATTCGAAGCGAGTTTCCCTCCATATGAAGAGCCAACCCGATGCCGCCAGCCGTATGGTGGCCGAGGTAGTGACGCAGTTGCCAGTGCCCTCGCGGCTCGGCATGCTGCGTTTCGAACGGCTGAATGAACCGAGCTGGGCGCTGCTGTTTCTCGACCCCAATTGCGAACGACAGTTCGGCTTGCCGGCAGTGGAGCTCTGCGCCCTGGTCGGCTCGCCTTACGCCAGCCTGATGGAGCCCGAAGCGCGCTATCAACTGCATGACACGATCCAGCAGCAACTCACCGAAAGCCCGCATTACCTGATCCGCTACACTTTGCACACCGCCGCAGGCGTACTGAGCCTGCTGGAACTGGGTGAAGCTTACAAACAACACAATCGACACCTGCTGCGCGGCTATCTGATGGTAGTGGACGGCCTGTTCATCGATGAGCCGTTGCTGCCGGTACTGGATCTGGAAACCCAGAATTCACGCCTGCAAATCGCCCTGGAACTCAATCAGCGCGCCCAGCAGGAACAACTGCAGCACCTGGACCGGGTGCGTGCCCAGCAAGATCTGATTCTGCTGCTGACCCGCCAGCGCTACAGCACCAACAATTCCCTGCAAGAAGCCGCCGAGCTGATCACCCGCAGCGCCTGCGACATCTATGAGATCGACTGCGCCAGCCTGTGGAACCTCGATGGCTCGCTACTGACGCCGATCTCGGCCTATCACCGCGCGAGCCGAAATCACCAATTGCCCGAGCCGATCGACGTCAGCGGTTTTCCCGATTACCTCGACGCCTTGCATACCGGTCGCGCCATTGATGCCCACAACGCCATGCGCGACCCGCGCACCCGGGAAATAGCCGAGAGCCTGCGTCCGCGCGATGTCAACGCCATGCTCGACGCCAGCATCCGCGTCGATGGCCAAGTGGTCGGCGTGCTCTGCCTGGAGCAGATCGGTGCGACGCGCGCCTGGCAATCGGACGAAATCGCCTTTGCCGGTGAGCTGGCAGATCAGTTCGCCCAGGTCATCAACAACCACAACCGCCGCACCGCCACCAGCGCTCTGCACCTGTTCCAACGTGCGGTAGAGCAAAGCGCCAACGCCTTTCTGCTGGTCAATTGCGACGGCGTGGTGGAGTACGTCAATCCAAGTTTCACGGCGATCACCCAGTACACCACCGAGGAAGTCCACGGCCAGCGGCTGTCGGAACTGCCGGCGCTGGAAAACCTCAGCGAACTGTTGTTCGACGCGCCGTCGGCACTGGCCAAGAGCAACAGCTGGCAGGGCGAGTTCAAGAGCCGGCGCAAAAACCTCGAACCCTACTGGGGCCAGTTGTCGATTTCCAAGGTCTACGGCGACAATCGTGAGCTGACGCACTACATCGGCATCTACGAAGACATCACCCAGACCAAGCTCGCCCAGCAGCGCATCGAGCGCCTGGCTTACACCGACAATCTGACCAACCTCGGCAACCGCCCGGCGTTCATCCGCAACCTTGATGAACGCTTCGCCCGAGACAGCGACACGCCGATCAGCCTGCTGCTGGTGGACATCGACAACTTCAAACGCATCAACGACAGCCTCGGCCACCAGACCGGCGACAAACTGCTGATCAGCCTGGCCCGGCGCCTACGCAACAGCCTGAGCCCGAGCGGCAGTCTGGCGCGTTTCGCCAGCAACGAATTCGCAGTGCTGCTGGACGACACTGACCTCTTGGCTGGCCAACAGGTCGCCAACCAATTGCTGGCGACCCTCGACAAACCGATGTTCGTCGATAACCAGCTGATCAGCGTCACCGGCTCCGTGGGCCTGGCCTGCGCGCCGCTGCACGGCCGTGATCCCCAGACGCTAATGCGCAACGCCGGCCTGGCGCTGCACAAGGCCAAGGCCAACGGCAAACATCAGGTGCAAGTGTTCACCGAAGCGCTGAATGCCGAGGCCAGCTACAAGCTGTTCGTCGAAAACAACCTGCGCCGCGCCCTGACCCAGAACGAGCTGGACGTGTTCTACCAGCCCAAACTGTGCCTGCGCAGCGGTCGCTTGCTGGGCATGGAAGCGCTGCTGCGCTGGAACCATCCGGAAAAAGGCATGATCCGCCCGGACCAGTTCATCAGCGTTGCCGAAGAAACCGGGCTGATCATCCCGATCGGCAAATGGATCGCCCGCCAGGCCTGCCGCATGAGCAAAGACCTGACCGCCGCCGGCCTCGGCAACCTGCAAGTGGCGATCAACCTGTCACCCAAACAGTTCTCCGACCCGGATCTGGTGGCGTCCATCGCCAACATCCTCAAGGAAGAAGAACTGTCGGCGAATTTGCTGGAACTGGAGCTGACCGAAGGCCTGCTGCTGGAAGCCACCGAAGACACCCACTTGCAGCTCGACCAGCTCAAGCGCCTGGGCCTGACCCTGGCCATGGATGACTTCGGCACCGGTTACTCGTCGCTCAGTTACTTGAAAAAATTCCCGATCGACATCATCAAGATCGATCGAAGCTTCATCCACGAAATCCCGGACAACCAGGACGACATGGAAATCACCTCCGCGGTGATCGCCATGGCCCACAACCTGAAACTCAAGGTCGTGGCTGAAGGCATCGAGACGGCCGAGCAGTTGGCCTTCCTGCGCCGCCACCGCTGCGACGTCGGCCAGGGCTACCTGTTCGACCGACCGATCCCCGGTTCCGAGCTGATCGAAAAGCTCAAGCGCTATCCGCGCGGCCCGATCGCCTGAATAAGGCTGAATGCTCTTTCTGCCTGGACACAAAACCCTGTGGGAGCGGGCTTGCTCGCGAAAGCGGTGTGACAGTCGACATCATTGTTGCCTGACATACCGCCTTCGCGAGCAAGCCCGCCCCCACAGGGGTAGTGATTAACTTGGCATCATTGGGCACACTGGTGGTCTGTGTATTTACATTCAAACCTGACTGAGAGGACTGATCATGGTCTTGCGCTCGGAAATCCTGGTGAACAAAAACGTGCTCCCAACTAAAGAACAAGCTCTGCCTGGCCGCGAAACCCCAATGACCGTGCCGGAAAAACACTTCGTCCACGACGCCCCGCTGCTGGGCCCGTTCGCGATGGACGTGGATTTCGCAATCTTCGGCCTGGGCTGCTTCTGGGGCGCGGAGCGCAAGTTCTGGCAGCGCGAAGGCGTGGTCAGTACAGCGGTGGGTTACGCCGGCGGCTTTACCCCGAACCCGACGTATGAAGAAGTCTGCTCGGGCCTGACCGGCCACAGCGAAGTGGTACTGGTGGTCTACGAGCCGGCAAAAGTCAGCTACGAAGCGTTGCTGAAGATGTTCTGGGAACTGCACAACCCGACCCAGGGCATGCGCCAGGGCAATGACATCGGCACCCAGTACCGCTCGGTGATCTATGCCACCAACCCGGCACAATTGGCCGCCGCCAAGCACAGCGAGCAAGTGTTCCAGGCCGAGTTGACCAAGGCTGGCAAAGGCACCATCACCACCGAAATCGAAGAAGCGCCGACGTTCTACTTCGCCGAGGCGTATCACCAGCAGTACCTGGCGAAAAACCCTGAAGGGTATTGCGGGATTGGCGGTACAGGCGTGACCTGCCCGATCTGATTTTCGGGCCCTGAAAAGCTTCGCGAGCAAGCCCGCTCCCACACTGGATCTGTGCCTGACCACACTCTTGTGATCGACATAGCCCCCCTGTGGGAGCGGGCTTGCTCGCGAAGGCGTCCTTTCAGACGCCATCAATCCATCTGATCAGCAATCAACTCTCAGCAATCAACCAATCCATCTGCCACCCACCCTGGGTCTGCCCAAGCTTCTTGGACAACCACGGCAGCAACTCACGCAATTCCTCTTCCAGCCCCCACGGCGGATTGGCAATCGCCAACCCCGAACCATTCAGGCTATTGGGCGTATCCAGCGGATGCACCAACAACTCAACCCGCAACAACTTCGGCGCGCCCGTACCCGCCAAATCCTGATAGAACCGCCGCAACATGCGCTGATCCTTCACCGGGTACCAAATCGCCGCCACCGTCTGGCGCATCCGGCCAATCGCCTCTTTCAACGACGCCGCACAACGCTGCATCTCATCGAGCTGCTCGAACGGCGGATCAATCAACATCACCGCCCGCTTCTCCTGCACCGGCAACATCGCCCGCGGCACATGCCAGCCTTCACCCAAGTGCACCTTCACCCGACGATCACCGGCCATGTTGTCCTTGAGCAGCAAGCCGTCTTCAGGGTGCTTCTCGTTGAGCATCACCCGATCCTGCGGCCGCGTCAGACGCCGCGCCAACTCCGGCGACCCCGGGTAATAGCGCAACTGGCCATCCGGGTTCATGTCATGCAGCACCTTCATGTAATCGGCAGTCAGCGCCGGCAAATCCGGCTGATCCCACAACCGCGCGATGCCTTCCAGGTACTCACCGGTACGGCTCGCCTGATCGCCCTGCAGGTCATACAGACCAATACCGGCGTGAGTGTCGAGATAGGCAAACGGCTGCTCCTTGCGCGACATCAGGGCGATGAGGCGGGTCAAAGTCAGGTGTTTGAACACATCGGCGTGATTGCCGGCATGGAAGGCGTGACGATAATTCATGATTGCTCCTGCGAAGGCCGGGAAGTTTACCTTGTACGGGGCCGAACGTCAGGACCTCACGGCTGAGCGGGCACTTGCAGCCCCACAAACCCTGTGGCGAGGGGGCTTGCCCCCGTTGGGCTGCGCGGCAACCCCAAAACATCCCAGCACCCACAAAAACCTGTGGCGAGGGAGCTTGCTCCCGCTCGACTGCGAAGCAGTCGCCAAACCAAGCCCCTCGGAGCAACTGACAAAACCGGGTTGCAGATTTTGGGGCTGCTGCGCAGCCCAACGGGGGCAAGCCCCCTCGCCACAAAAGCAGCCAGTCGCTATTGCGAAGACATCGCCCGCAACCGCCGCCCAATCACATCCAGCACATCACAGCCATCGCGCAACGGAATGGCGCAGAGCAAGGCAAAGTCACTAAGAATGAAGGATTCGCACTCGACTGAACCGCGCATCGACATGTTCTCCAGCACCTGCGTGACGGCGCGAATTCGATAGTTGGCAGCGTCGTATAAAACATCGAGCGGCGCGTGGGTATCGACGAACAGCGTGGGCATGTCGTTGCAGTTGCCGGTGAGTGCCATGAAGCGATTGTCGGGGTGGGGAATTGGATTTTCGTAGGGTGGATCTGGCGTTAGCGTCGTCATTTGTAATTTCCATGAGTATGAATATGAGCTGCCAACGCACCCTCCTACAGGTTTGGGTGGCAGCCATGCGCAGGAGTAGGAGTACCGAGCACTCATGAACCTCGGCCACGCCGAAGCGTGTCCTGCGCACAGCCGCCGCGAACGATCTTACGGACACGAATTAAGCGCCGCAATCAAACGACAAAGCTGTTGCACCATGAGAGAGGGCTCCTACACCCTGCCACCACTTTCGCGGTGACAGCCAAAGACTATCCATGGAACTCACTCCGCACCAGTTCATGAAAGCCGCTACAACTTGAAGGAAACTTCCGACGACCTTGTCCAGAAATTTCGCAGCACGTACGACCGTCATCGTAACTAACCGACAGTCGTCCAAGTGGGTTGATCTTCAAGGCTGGCTTTTTGAAGGTCGTCTTTCCACTCAACAGTTGCCAAGCGAAAAATGTCGTCAAAAAATGCCCTGGTATTTTTCATCTCATCCCATCCATCAGGAAATGATGAATACGCCTCAGGGTCATACTTCAGCAGTGATTGGAAATCATAATTTTTGTCCTGAAGAGCTTCCTCCAGACATTTGTAAAGTAAAAATCTCTGCCGATATGATCGCTTTCTGGGTAGGCAATATTTGAGAATTAGCTCCTCCCTGTCCGTCGGATCATTAGGATCGAACCCCTCCAGTTCCTCACCCAGAGTCTCTTCACGATCATAAATATCAAAACACCCCAAAAAATAAGAGGGTGTATACGATTGCCCAGCTCCAGGATCAATAAGCATTTTCCTACCTAATTGAAAAATGACAGATTAATTTATTTCGATATCGGCGACACCAAAGTCTTTAGCCAGCTATTTTCACACTGAACAACTCAAGATTTAACGCCGCCCAACACCTGCAATAAAAGTCACGATTACTCTCTGTATGATCATATCTAAAATCCAGAAGCTGCTTATAAAGAGACTGTATTGCCGACTCCTTAATAAATCTCATACCATCTAAAACCAAACACACTTCATAGACCTCTTTCGCTTGGCTTTCCACTTCACGCATATAATTTTCTCTAGACTTGATTCCTCGAAAGCGTGAAAAATGAAATGGAAGCTCACCACTCGATCGAAAAAGCCATAAGAACAGTGTCACAAGCTTTTCTACAAAATACTCCCGACACGAACAATCTGGATCAGCAGCGAACTCTAATAACCCTTTAGCTCCGAAAATATTTACAACAGCGTTATCAAAGCTCGCAGCATCTCCGTCGCAGTCACTTTCAGATAACTCAATAGTCGCCCGTCCATAGGACCACTCTGTAATTAACTCACGCGTCAGTTTCTGTCCAGACATCTGCATCATCCACTCTGCTGGATTGAGGTGCTTTCGGCACGCTGTATCACCACGTTTTATGATCTTCAAGACTAGCTTTGAGAAGGTCCTCCTTCCAAATCTCTGTAGCCAATGTGTACACGTCCTGAAGAAAACCCCGAGGACTCTCTAGCTCGTACCATTCACTACGAGGCCAACTTGACGCTTCATTTTCATCAATCTCAAACAAGTGCTGAAAATCGTAATTTTGATCATTCAATTTTGCAGCCAGATTCTCTACCAATAAAAACCTATGCCTATAAGACAAGTAATCCAAATTCAAACAGTATTTTTTAATCAGTTCCACTCTATCATCGCGATCATTAGGATCGTAAACAACAAGCTCTGCGCCATAAGTTTCTTCCCGATCATAGACATCCAAAACACCAATGAACCACATCAAATCCGGTTCAAATTTTTCACCTAAAAATGGATCACGCAACATCATTTTCTCTCCGTTGGAAAACCTGTAAATGGCCGTGTTTGGTCTTGCTTATCAAATTTCACCTCAAACCAATTCAAATTCTCATTCAAAATCGGACTGTTATTATCTTTCTTATTCGGCCTATACCCACGACCTGCCCCAGGCAGCTCCATCCTTACTATCGGTGTTTTATTATGATCAAATCCGGTGTGCGGACTCAAACCTAACTCCACCCTTGTCATAGCCTTATTTAAAGCATTGAAATGAACCCGCCAGTTACTGAACTGAGAGCTTAAACTTCCTTTCGGTCCCTTCGGGGGAAGCTCACCCGTATGAGGGTTTGAACCATCAATAGCCCGCTGCTTAAGCGCCGTATCAGATATTTCTGAACTGTGCTTTTCAACAGTGTGCATGTTGTGTTGCCTCTCCAGTTTCTCGACCCTCTGCTTCGCATTCGCCTCAGCCAGCTCATCAATCCGCGTCCTCCGCTGATCACCTGTCAGCTTCGGCAGCGCCGGCTCACCCTCATCAACCTTAGCGCCAGTCGTATCATCCGGCGCCCCACACGCAAGCTTATTCGGCGGCGGGCAATTCCCGCTCAACCCCAACGGATCAACCCACCCCGTCGGATTCGGCGTGTACTGATACTGGTTCAGCCCGCCCGCCAACTTGATCGGATCAGGCGTCAGGTACCGTCCAACCTCCGGATCATAGTACCGATGCCGGTTGTAGTGCAGACCGCTCTCGGCGTCGAAGTACTGCCCCTGAAAGCGCAGCGGTTGGTCGAGCTGCTCGCCCCCGCCGAACGCAAGACGCGTTACTTTGCCGTAGGCGTTGTACTTCGCCGACCAGACAATCTCGCCACCAAAGTCCGTCAGTTCCTGAGGCGTCCCAAGGTGATCGAGCTGGTAGTAGAACGGGCAAGCCTTGCGCGGGCCTTTGCCGTCGAGCATCGCCAGCGGGCGGAAGCTGCCGGGTTCGTAGACATAGCTGCGGTAATGCTCGCGGCTGCTTTCGGCGACGACCTGATCGCCCTGCCAAAAGAACTCGGTGGTTTTACCATCAACGGTTTTCTTGATGCGGCGGCCGAAGGCGTCGTAACGGTAACTTGAAAAACGACCGTCCGGCGCGGTGACGCCGACCAAGCGATGCTGACAGTCGTAGCGATACTCGGTGACGAGTTTCTGCCCGGTGCCGCGACGTTCGCGGATCAGATTGCCGAAGGCGTTGTAGTCGTAATGCCGGTCGCCTTGCATCAGCAGGCGATTACCTTTGACGGTCGCGGCGCCGGAACGGTCCTGCATCAGCAGGTTGCCCGCCGGATCGTGGGCGAAGCTTTCCGGCGGATCGTCGCGGGAGTGGCGGACGCGGGTCAGGCGGTTGAGCGGGTCGTACTGGTAATTGCGTTGGCCGTGGCGAGTGTCGGCGATGTGGTCGAGATTGCCGTTGAGGCTGTAGGCATAGTCGCGGCGGTACAGGTTTTTTTGCTGTTGGCTGACGGCGTGGGCCTTCAGTCGGCCCTGGTCGTCGTAGGCATATTCGCTGAGCAGCAGGCCTTGTTGGCGGTTTTGTTCGCGACCGG